>QWPW01000034.1 GCA_003671025.1 Planctomycetota bacterium | reverse complement strand
TTGTTCGCGTGACCGAAGTCTGGCACGCATCCCCCACTCCGTTGCTATCGCAATCCGACTGCGTGGGATTGGCGATGAGCGGACAGTTGTCGCTCGCATCGCGCACGCCATCGCCGTCGCCATCTTGCGCGTAGACGGGAGCTGCGCACAGCAGCGTGCAAAGAGTTGCGTAGGTGAATGCCGCGAGAGCCGATCGATTGGTCATAGGTGCATCCATTCCCATTCATTACCGTTGAGTTGAGACAGATGAAACTTATCACGCAACAGAGCGAGGTCAAAGGAGAGTGGTCAATCGACTGCAGAAAGATTGAGCACTCGAAGCCGCGCGGGAATGCGTGACACCGAACGCGCGGATGCCGTTCACGGATCCACACTCGCGGAACTGCCCCACTCGGAACGCACCACCTCCGTGCGGTTACGCATGGGCCCTACCGCCGCCGGCTCGTCGCGCGATCCATATCCCGCCGGTCCTCGCGCTTGGCCAGATCCTGTCGTTTGTCGTGTTGCTTCTTGCCCAGACCGATGCCGATGAGGATCTTTGCTCGCCCCTTCACCCAATAGATTTTGAGGGGCACGAGCGTTGCTCCGATGGCGCGTGCGGCGGTGGCCATCTTGACGATTTCGCGGCTGTGGGCGAGAAGTCGGCGCACCCTTATCGGGTCATGCTGGCGGTGCATTCCCGCGGGCGGATATTCGGCGATGGTGACGTTGAGGAGCGCGAATTCGGGCGGCTCGACCTGCGCGCGGATCCAACCTTCGGCGAGGCTTGCCTGTCCCAGTCGCAGGCTCTTCACCTCGGTTCCCACGAGTTTGAGGCCGCATTCGAGCGTGTCGGTGATGGCGTAGTCGAACCGAGCCTTGCGGTTCTCGATCACAGGGGAGTGATCAGCCTCGGAATCTTTTTTGCGCTTACTCATGTGCGACACGATCCAAATCACTCGTCGTTGTTTGATCGAGCGAACCATCCACTCGAACATCGACTATCACAATCTTCCTGTTTTTTATGGATCGCTGTAGGCAGTTCAGCGAAAGTGATCCAAGATAGGGCATCGCGCGATAGGCAGCGCGAGCGCCGCTGTAGTCTCATCAAAAATTTCGAAGGAGTCTCGATGTCAGTAAGCAATTCGCGTAAGACGGCAATCGCCGCCACGCTCCCTCTCACGTTCGCTTTTTCACTTGTCGCTGCCGTTGGTGTGGCATCAACCACCCTGAGTGCGCAAGTCAGCCCTATCCAGAATGTCGGCGAAATCTCGGCGAGCCCCATCGGCGCTTCGTTCCTTGAGAACAATCCTGGCACTGGATTCATCGAAGAAAACGGCGCAATTGCCCGCATTTACGGCGCTGCGTTCTCGCACGGAGCCAACCCCGTTGCCAGCGCCGACAGCTTCCTGCGCGCGAACGCCGCGGTGCTCTCAAGCGATTTCAATCATCTGATGGCCGTCGGTCCAAACTCCGAAGGCACCCACGTCGTGCCGATGGGCTACGACCCCGCCACCGAAACCTACCGCTTCTCGCTGGTCGGATACAGCCAACACGTCAACGGCGTGCCTGTCTTCCGCGGCGATGTGCGATGCCTCGTGCGCAATGAGCCGGGCTCGCCGCTGGTGCTCGTCGCCAACGCGCTCAAGAACCTTGGAGATTTCCCTGCGACGTTTACTGGACGGCCGATCTCGCCTTCGAAAGTCAATGTGAGCAAGGCTTCGCGTTCGCCGCTCAATCAGTTCGGTCCAGGCGCGACTATCTCCAATCAAGAACAAGTCATCTGGGCGGGCTACGAAGAGGCCACCGCGACCACTCCACGTCTCGCGATCAAGTTCATCGTGACTGGTACGGGCGTGTTTGACCGCGAGCTCTATCAGCGCATGCTCTACGTCGTTGATGCGGCGAGCGGCAAGATCTTGTTCCAAGAGGATCAGATCTCCCACGCGGACATCAACGTCACCGTCAACGGCATCGCCACCACGGGCTCTGCCGCCGACGCGTGCAATCCCGAAGCTTCGACGCCGCTGCCGTACGCGCGTGTTGCTGTGGGCGCGACCAGCTACTACGCCAACGCGGCGGGCAACGTGGTCATCCCCAACGCTGCGGGAGCGAACCTCACCATCGTCTCGACGATGTTGACCGCGGGTCGTTACTTCAATGTCAACGATATCGTTGGCGCGGAAAGCACGCAGTCGCAATCGAGCACCGGTGGATTGCTCTCGTTCCTGCACAACAGCTTGAACACGGATGAATCCGACCGCGCCGAAGTGAACGCGTACGTCCAAGCGAACATGGTGCGCGACCTCTTGCTCACCCACAACCCATCGTTCCCCACCTTGGGCACGCAGTTGTCGTGGCCGATCAATGTGCAAGTCTCAGGAACGTGCAACGCGTTCTATGACGGCAGTTCGATCAACTTTTATCCCGCTGGTGGTGGTTGCAACAACACGGCGTTTGGCCCCATCGTTCATCACGAGTATGGACACCACATCGTCGCGACAGCCGGCTCCGGCCAAGGCGCGTACGGCGAAGGCTTTGGCGACGTCATGGGCGTGCTCGTCGTCGACGAGTCGCGTCTCGCCGTCGGCTTCCAGACGTGCGCGACTGGTCTTCGCGATGCGAACAACACCGTGCAGTATTCGGCGACGGGTTGCTCATCTGCGGGTTCTGCAATCCATGCGTGCGGCACGCTCCTCAGCGGCTGCGTGTGGAGCCTGCGCAACAACCTCCTCGCGCTCTATCCATCAACCTACCGTTCGATTCTCTCGAACCTCTGCTGCGACTCGGTGCTGTTGCACTCGGGCACGAGCATCACCAATTCGATCACCATCGACTTCTTGACGCTCGATGACAACGACGGCAACATCGCCAACGGCACGCCAAACTACTCGCCGATCAACATGGCGTTTTCCGCGCACGGACTCGCGGGTCCTGCGCTGCAACTGATCGGATTCGATTTCCCTGCTGGCCGTCCCGCGTTGGCCAGCCCTGCTGGTGGAACGCAATTCCCGGTGAATGTGGTGGGCATCGCGAGCGTTCCGCTCTCGGGCTCGGGCAAGATCTTCTACCGCGTCGGAACCTCGGGCGCCTTCACGCAGGGCAGCATGACCGAAGGCGCGGCGAACTCGTACACGGCGACGCTGCCCGCTTCGGCATGTGGCTCAACCTTGCAGTACTACTTCTCGGCGTCGACTCCTGGTGGAGCGCTCGCGTATTCACCAGCGACTGCGCCGACTGCGCTCTACTCGGCATTGTCGGCCACCGGCACCGCGACCACGTTCAACGACACCGTTGAGACAGCATTGGCTTGGACCACGACCACTGCGGGCGACACCGCCACCACCGGAATCTGGGTGCGTGGAGATCCCGTCGCGAGCACGGCGAACGGCCTCGAAGTGCAACCAGAAAATGATTACTCAAATCCAGGCGTCAACTGCTACTTCACCGGCCAAGGCGCCGCTGGCGGTGCAGTGGGCACGAATGATGTCGATGGTGGCTTCACCACGTTGACCTCCCCCGCGATGAATGCGCTCGCAGCTGGTTCGACCGTCTCCTACGCACGTTGGTACTCCAACACCGGCGGCGGTTCGCCGAACGCGGACACCTTCCGCGTGCAAATCTCTGGCAACAACGGCACGACATGGGTTGCGTTGGAAACCGTCGGTCCAACCGGACCAGAAACCAGCGGCGGCTGGGTTGCCAAGTCTTTCCGCGTCTCTGACTTCGTTACGCCATCGGCGCAAGTGAAGGTCCGCTTCATCGCAGACGACGCGGGCACGGGCTCGGTCATCGAAGCGGCGGTGGACGAGATCAGCATCAGCAGCGTGACCTGCGCAGTTCCTGCTGACCTCAACGGCGACGGATTCATCAACGGTGCTGACCTCACCATCCTGCTCAACGGTTGGGGCGGCTCGGGCCTGGGTGACATCGATGGCGACGGATTCATCAACGGCGCTGACCTCACCATCCTGCTCAACGCGTGGAACGGCTAAGCGCGACCGCGTAAGACACGACAGTTACAATCACCAACATCTCCGCGGAGGTCCCGACACTCGGGACCTCCGCTTTGTTTTTGCGGCGCGCGATTGAGGCGAGAAGCTTCGTCGAGCAGTTGCGGCCCGAATCTGCATCAAGCATTTGTTTCTCGCACGGTTGCCGCGCACAGTGCTTTCGGCTAAGGTTTCCATCCCTCGATCTCATTACATGCGAGGACCACGTATGCCCATGTGGCGGAATTGGCAGACGCGCCAGCTTGAGGTGCTGGTGGTGTAAAAACCTTGGAGGTTCGAGCCCTCTCGTGGGCACTAATGACACGACCCGCGCTGAAGAAATTCAGCGCGGGTCGTTGTCTTTTTCGAGCAACGGTCCGTCGCAACGACGCGCTCACACCCCGCGCATGCCTGGATCCCAAATCAACTTGTGCAACTGGGTTTGCTGACGCACGGGCAAGCGATCTTCGAGGATCCACTCGGCCAACGCGCGCGGGTCGAGCCCGGGACATCCCTGAATCTCGAGGCCCTTCTTCTGCGCAAACGCGGGGCTGAGCAACACGGCGCGGCAGCGAGTTTCGAGGTGATGCTCGCGGATGCACGCGCGGGCCCATTCGTAATCGGCGCGGTCGACGAGTACGAATTTGATCTCGTCGTGCGGGCGAAGATCATCGAGGTTTTCCCAGCGATTGCGTTCGACTTCGCCCGATCCTGGCGTCTTGATGTCGAGGATTCGAATGGCCTGCGGGTGACAGGGGCGAATGTCGATCGAGCCCGAGGTCTCGATGAGCACGGTGTAGCCCGCGTCGCACAGCAGCGCGATCAAGTCGAACGCGCGCTTCTGCGCCAACGGTTCGCCGCCGGTGAGTTGCACCAGCGTGGCGCCCGACGCGCGCACTTCATCGAGAATCATCTGCAACGTGCGCGGCGCGCCTTCGCGAAACGCGTACTCGGTGTCGCAGTAGTGGCAACGCAACGGACAACCGGTGAGGCGCACAAAAAAGCACGGGCATCCCGCCCACGTGGACTCGCCTTGGATCGAAAAAAATGTTTCGTTGATCCGCAGCGTCGAGGTCAGGATGTCATGCGCTGGTTCCATCAACACCGCTCCGTCAATAGATCCAACCCTCAACCGCGGCTTCATGTGAAAGCTCGCTGCTGATGGGAGGCGTGAGCATGATGAGCGCGTCGAGCAGTCCGCCTTCGACATCATGAATCGCTTCGACGGCAAACGCCGAGGGGATGTCGATGCCCTCTTTGCGCAGCAGTCGAATGATGTCTTCGCGCAGTTTGCGCGGTGGCTCGCCGACGCCCTTGTATCCCTTCGCGGGCCAGCGATAGCTCGCGAGCACACTCGCGGGACAACTCTCGCACACGCGCGTCGCCGAAGCAGTTCGGCCGTGCGGCATCGACACGGGCATGATGGGCACACCCTCGTTGACCAGCGGGACGAGAATCTCCGTGATCACCACGAATGTCTGCTTGAACATGCGCAGATTCATCGGTGCCAGCGGCGCATGAAGTGCGCGATCGCAGGCGCGCTTGGGCTCGCGTCGCGTGAACTCGCGCATCGCCGCACGCCACTCGCGCGCCGATGCGAAGCCGCTCATCCACTGCGCGATGCTCTGCCATGTGAGTTCGCCCGCAGCGAGTCCTTCGGGACGCGCTTCTGCAAAGCACTCGATGGGCAAACCAAAGGGCGCGTTGATGCGCCACAAGTGTTCGCCGCCATCGTTCATAGTTTCGAGAATTGCTCGGCGCAGCGCGTGACGATCGATGCGATTGCGCACCGTCACCGCACTCTTAGGCGCGAGCACGCGCTCGGCAATGCGAATCTTCGCAGAGCCCGCGCTGTCACAACCACCAAAGTCAACACCGTGCAGGATGAGGCCGCGCTCAGCAGCGGGACGAGACGAAGCAGATGTACTCACGAGTTTCCGCAACTTCCCATTGGTCGTCCGCAGCCGCAGCCTGACGAGTGCACATGTCCCGTTGAGGCAGTTTGTGGAGCACTCGCGCTCGCGCTGCCCGCGACGCCAAACACCGAAAGCCGTCGTCGAAAGATTCGTCCGCGCTGCTGGGGATCTTCCACCGGAACATCCGCGTCCTTCATCGAGCGCATGAGCTCGATCACTTCTCCATCTTCAACAGCTTCGTATTCGTAAATGGGCATCGCGACAGGATAGCGGCTCGATGATTGCTCGCTCGCACTCATGCGATCGACTCGTACACTGCGACCATGACCAGTGAACGCCCGACGCGCGCAAGCGAAATTAGAACGCACGATTACACCGACAAAAATCGCGGAACACGCCTGCAAAAGGTGTTGGCCGACGCAGGCGTTGCGGCGCGGCGCGAGTGCGAAGAATTGGTGCGTAACGGTGCGGTCACCGTGAACGGCAAGACGGTGGACATGCTGCCCGCGTGGGTGAATCCCGACGAGGATCGCATCGAGGTTTACGGACGCCCGTTGCGCAAAGCGGAGAAGCATGTCTCGATCATGCTCTTCAAGCCGCGCGGAACCGTGTGCACCAACAGCGATCCCGAAGGACGTCCGCGCGCGATTGACTTGGTTGATCATCCTTCGCGGCCGCGCCTCTATTGCGTCGGTCGACTTGATCTTGATGCGTCGGGTTTGCTCATCCTCACCAACGACGGTGAGTTCGCCAATCGACTCACGCATCCACGCTACGAAGTGTTCAAGGGATACGACGTCACGCTCGATGGAAGCATCGATGAGTACACCATCGCCAAGATCGAACATGCGATCTTCAAAGCCGAAGGTGGCGGTCCTGCGAAGAGTTCGCTGCGCATGCTCAAGCGCGATCGCGATGCGACGACGGTGCACATGGAACTGTGCGAGCATCGCAATCTCCAACTCAAACCGCTCATGCTTTCGCTGGGATATCCCGTGAAGAAGATGCGGCGCACGAGCTTTGGTCCGCTCAAACTCAAGGGACTTGCGGTGGGCGAGTGGCGTGAGTTGACTGCGCGCGAGATTCAACAACTCAAGCGCGCCTCGCGCAATGAAGAGGCGAATGCGAGCACGGCCACAGTGAGTAAGGGAACGACCGGAGGCAAGAGCACGCGCATGGCCGCGGCACCTTCGCGCAACGAAACCGCCGCGCGCGACAAGTCGGTGCAACCGTTCAATCCGCTGAAATCACTCAAGGTGATGAAGTCGAAGAAGTTGCACGCGCCGCGCCTGGGACGCATGGATCGCAGCGGTCCGAGCACTGCGCCGCGACCTTCGCGTGAAGGTGCGCGTCCGTTGAATGTCGATACGCCGAGACTGCGCACAGATGATCGAGAAGACACACGCGAGGAGCCACGCGCAGATACGCGTGCGCCACGCTTCGAAGCGAAAGCTCCGCGCGCAGACACGCGTGCGCCACGCTTCGATTCCAAAGCGCCACGTGCAGATACGCGCGAACCACGCTTCGATTCGAAAGCGCCGCGTGCAGATACGCGCGCGCCGCGCTTCGATTCGAAAGCTCCGCGTGCAGATACGCGCGCGCCGCGCTTCGATTCGAAAGCGCCGCGTGCAGATACGCGTGCGCCGCGCGGTGATTTCAAAGCGCCACGTGCGCCACGCGAAGATCGATACGAGTCGGCCGAACCGCCGCGCGAGATTCATCCTTCGAAACGCGATGCGCCTCGCGCCGAATCGAAAGCTCCGCGCGCAGACGCACGCGCAAGCAAGCGTCCGCCGCGCAGTCCATCGCAATCGCCGCGCGCTGCCTCGCGCAAGCCGGCGGCCGAGCGTGCGCCGCGTGCCGAACCAGCGGCGCGCAAGGACAGCAAACGCGCGCCGCGCAACGATGGCGGTCATGCGCAGCGCTTCAACTCCAAACACGGCGCATCAGGCGCGACGCGTTCGCAGGCAACAGAGCGCGGAGCGAGCGCACCTGTGCGCGCAACACGCGTTGTTCCCATCACGAAGCGTCGCGCGGATTCGCGCGCTGAATCACGGGAAGACACGCGCGAACGCGAGCCGAAATCGTTCCCCAAATCGGGAGGCAAGTCCGGCGGCAAGAGTTTCAGCAGTAAGCCGTTTGGCGGCAAGTCCTCATCGCCCAAGGGACGCAGCCGATGACTGTCGCGCTGTTCGCGTGTGCGTCGCTGATCGCACTCGCTCACACGCGCGACATTTCTGAAGCTGATGCTGCGCAAGATTCCGCCGCGCCAAGCCTCGTCGTCTCGAGCGAACCGATCCCCACGAGGAGCGAAGCGTTTCACGGAATCCACATCGTCGAGCGCAACGAGGGACTCATGGTGTGGCGCGTCGGTCCGGGGCCGCTTGACGGCGAGATGATTTCGTCGAGCACACTCGCGCGCGGCGACCTCATCGAACTCATCGACGGCGCACCCGCCACCCGTGCGACGTGGGATGCACTGATCACGCGCGCGGTGGGCAGCGAAGTCACGCTCGGCTATCGCGAAGGAATCGATCGCGTCAGCGGCAAGCCCAACACCCAAGGCGCACAACGCACAATCAAGTTCATCCTTGATGACGCGAACGTTTGGTCGGGTTCATGGAAACGCGCGGGCATTGCGGGACATGCGCCACTCGCTCCGCTTGCAGAATTTCCCCTGCAAGAAGGCGTTGACGGCAGCGCGACGGATGCTGCGCTCATCCTGCTCGGTCCCGCCGCACGCAGTCGCTCAGAGAAACTCTTGACGTGGCTCGCAGATCTTCCGTCTCGCGAACAAGACTCGACTACTCCACCGCTCTTGCGCGCGATCTTCGCGCAACCTCAAAAATCTCCTGCACTCATTCGCGCGGCGGTTCCCGCGAAAGAGGCGTTCACCACTGCGCCGTTTCATACGACCGCGCAACTCATCGCAGGCCTCGCGGGAAATCGCGATTGCGCATTGCCCATCGCGCACGGCAAGTTCGCGATCGAACACACCGATGCCGCGGTGTGGTACCTCGACTTCTTGCTCAACGAAGCGCGCGCGCAGTTTCGCGCGCACGTCACCGATGAGATTGCGCAGATGCCCGGTCTTCGTCCACTGGTCGTCGAGCGACTCGATCGTTTGATCGTGAGCGGAGTGAACTCGCGCGAGTCGATGCGCGCGCTGGCGCAGTTGCCTGCGTTCACACCGATCGACGCTGCCGCGATCATCGCCCACTTCGAAGTCACACCAAACATTGCGCCCACGGTTGCGTCGAGTCCCGCAGCAGAACTTCCCGCCGCACTCGTGGGCGCTGTTGATGGAACCATTCTTGCCGCGAGCGAAATCGCAGAGCTCGGTTGGGTCGTCATCGGCGGCACAGGCAACAATCGTTACGACCTCGGAGTCGTTGCTGCAGTCTTCGACTTCGGCGGCGACGATCACTACCAGTGGAATGCCGCAGCGAAATCACATCGTCTCGTCGTCGATCTCGCGGGCAACGATGTGCACAACGGCGACGGTGTCGTTGGACCCGCAGGTTCGATCGGCGCCGTCTCGATCATCGATGACCACGCGGGCAACGACATTTACAACGGCGGCGCGCTCACGGTCGGTTCGGTGCTCGGCATCTCGATGCTGCTCGACCGCGCGGGCGACGATGTCTATCACGGCGGCGCGTGGAGTCTCGGCGCATCCGCAGGCGGCGCGGCGATTCTGCTCGACCTCAACGGACGCGACACGTACGACGGCGAAGGCATGGCGCTGGGAGTCGGCGGACCGCTCGGAATCGGCGCGGTGATCGATGTCGCAGGCGATGACACGGCGACGCTCGGTCATCGCGATTCGGTGTACGGAGTCGCAGGAGAACACTCAGGCTTTGGCATGGGATTGGGTGTCGGCTTTCGACTCGCCGCCGCGGGAGGCGTGGGCGCATACATCGATTTCGCCGGCCGCGACATTCGTCGATCAGGCGAGTTTTCCCAGGGATGCGGCTACTTTTTGGGACTCGGCATTCTGCTCGACGAGTCGGGCGATGACGTTTCCATCAGCGATCGATACGGCATCGGATCGGCCGCGCATCAAGCCGCGGGAGTCGCGCTCGACCTCGCAGGCAACGACACCTACATCGCGCGCACCGCCGCGCAAATCGGCGGCGCGTGGGACGAATCGATCGCGATCTTCGTCGACGAAGGCGGCGATGATTCGTACCGCGTCGACGCGCTCTCGCTCGGCGCAGCCGCGCAACAAGCGTTGGGTATTGCTGTTGATCGCAGCGGCGCAGACATCTATCGCGTCACCAACAACGCGATGGCGGTGCTGGGAATCTCGCCAGACCAAAGTTACGTGAGTCAGTTGTCACAAATGCCGCTCACGAAAACTCCACCGACCACCTTGGGCGCAGCGAGCACGAATGACTATCACTACGCCGCAACGAAACTCGGATCGCTGGCGATCTTCTTCGACCTCGCAGGACTCGACTGCTATCCGCTGACGCGCTTCAACAACCGCATCGAGTTCAGCGACGAAAGCACAGGGACCGAACTGGCGAATCACGACAGCGTGTTTGTGGATGCGAATTCGACGCCGGCGCCTTGAGGCACGCGCGGTGTATGACCTCGCAACACTTTCGTGGACAGAACATGTGTCTCGCTGAGAACTCTGGGACACGCAACGCCCGCAAGTCACGTTGCGCAGGTGCGAGCAAAACGAAAAAATGTGCCTGCCCCAGATGGCCGCTCCTCACCGCGGCGCACGAAACATCTCCACCAAATCCTCGCGCGTCATCGTGTTGATTGGAACCGTCCACGCTTCGCCGTCGACTGCAACACGCGCGCGCGGTGCACCGCGGTCATCGGTCGCGACTTCATTCGCGAACTCAAGCGCCCTGCCCTCGCGCCATGGCAACGTCGAGTGGCGTACTTGCCACCCAACTTGTCCGCCGCGCACGAGCCCGTAGGAAAACTCGCAGTCGAGCAGCTCGATGATTTGCGCGCGCGTCGCCCGAGTTCTGGCGACGAGTTCGGTGAGCGAGTGCGCGTGAGGGAGATCGTGGGTGCGATTACGCGCGTAGACAAAGTGATCGTCCACGACGATCAGCATGCGCTCGAGTCGATTGGCACGCGTGATCTTCAGTCCTAGGCATCGACCCTCGTGTGGTGACATCGAGCACCACAACTCATCGAAGGTTTCGTCGAGCGATTCTTCGAGCACCGTCGTCGCGCTTGTCTGCGTAAGGCGCGCGGTGTCGACGCTGTTGCGCGGTTGAAAGTCGATCTCGTGATCCCACGTCGCAACGGCCGAAACTGGCGGCACTGGCGCAACCTCTCCGACGAACGACGCCGTGCCCGCGAATCCGCCGCGTTGGGTAAGAAGTGCCGCGAGTTGCGCGTCATCGAGATCGGCGAATGAGTGCGCGCCGACAAACGTCGGGCGATCGAGCGCGATTCGACATGAGCCAAAGATCGTCGGCGTCTGCAGATCGCGCACGATCAATGTCTCGCCCGCGAGCTCGCCGCGCAGGCGCATCCACTCGCGCTTCCATGCACCGACGAACCACCTTGGCGCGCTGTCGCGATTGGCTTCAGGAGTTTGGGTCATTGGAGTTGATGGTCGATTGTCGCAGTGAAAGGGATGTCGTGAGTACACCCCACGCATGGTTGGCCCCACTATGGATCGCAAGTACTTCGAGGTGATGTCGGTTGAATCCGCTGCTGATGCGGCCTCATGTGATGTCACGCGTCGACCGCGAACGCTTGGCGAACACCCCACACGCAGAGATTCACGACAACATTGGTGCTTCTCGGTCGTGCGTGCCGAAATAGTTCGCTACCGTGGCGGCTTGTATGAGAGCCTCTTGAGGCCTCGCGTGTGAGCGGCATCGGTTCGCCGCGCCATCACGACAGCGTGTGTATGTGTGTGGGTTGCGCAATGATGACCGCTCAGGCATGGATGCCAGAAAGCGAATAATGGAATGCTCGGAGAGCAAACGAAGAATCCGGAACTGCCGCTGATCGCGACGTTCTCGTTGTCGGGCCCGGCGCTTTCAAACACGGGGTTTCCCAACACGCACGCGTCGAACGGGCAGGGCTTGAATGGTCACCCAGCGCCGCTCCCCTGCGCCCAAACCAGCGCGCCCGCGCACGAAATCAACACCCCGACGACGACCTGCGAGATCACTCCGACGATCTCGCTCGCGCCGCGCGCAAGCCTCACACCGAGCACTGGTCCCGCGCGACTCGTCGAGTTGGTTCATCGCGCAGAGAGCATCGTCGGCCACCTCGAAAATCGCCTCGCCGATGAACGCGCCGCTGCCGAGCGCGCCGCTCGCGCCAGTGCCGACATCGACGAGCGCTTGCGTTTAGGTGTGCGCATGCTGCAAGCGTTTGATGTGCAAGTCGAGCGCGGTGAAGGCGCGGCCACGCGGGCAAACGAAGCGATCGCGCAAGCCGACGAGACGCTGCGCGTGCGCAATCAGGAATCCGAATCCGCGCTGCATGCCTCGATCGAACGATTGGCGCAAGAGAAATTCCAATGGCTCGAGCGTGAACTCAACTGGCGCTTCGAGCGCGTGCAAGAAGTCGAAGCGCGCATCGAACAGGCCGCCAACAGCAAACTTGCGTGGCTCGACAACGAGATCGAGCAGCGATTGGGCCGACTCGGTCTCGCGGTGTCGCAAGCCGAAATGGTTTCTGCGCACACCGAGACTGTGATGAACCGCGTCGATTCGATCACGGCCACCGTCGATCGCGCCGAACGCGCGACCGCCGCGCTCGCAGGACTTTCTGCCGAAGGCGAACGGCACATCGAAACCCTCGCACAGCGAACCAGTGACGCGGGCGCGCTTCGCGAAGCGCTGAGCACACTGGTGCACGAGGTTGCCGCTTCGCGCGAAGTGGTGCAAGGCGAGATGCGACGCATGCGCGATGACCTCGGTTGGTTGGTTGAGAAGAGCGAGCGACTCACGGGCGAATTGGTGGAACGCGCGGATCACGCGGTGATCACCACCGCCACGCTGTGCAACGCCAGCAATGTTGCCGCTCCGCTCATCGCCGAACTCTCGACATGGGCGCCACTGCTCAACGGATCCGACCGCGCGCGCATTCGTCCGCTTACCGATGCCATCAGCGCGGGCGTGCGCGACGAACTCTCGGCGGACATGCGCGGGTTCTCTTCGGCGCTGCGCCAATTGGCGGCGCGCGCGGACGGCGCGTTTGCCAACATTCGTATCGATGCGCCTAATCTCACGGCCGATCCACGCGAACTCGCGCGCACCTTTGCCACCGAAATTTCGCGTCTCGATCTTTCACGTCACGCCCACAGCAACGCTGGTGATGCGCTGCAACTCCCGAGCATCGCGGTCAATCGCGCGCTCGAGCTGGACATCGCTGGCAACCGCGTGCGAGACCACGACAACGAAGACCGCGGCGACGAACTGCATCACTCCGCTCAATCCTCCAGTGGCCACTCGGGGAATTTCTGAGCGAGCGCGCCGCGAAATGCGCGCGCAACTCCCCCAATGCGCACCGATTGCAACCGCCCCGAAATTTTCGGGGCGGTTTTCGCTTCTCGGATGGCTTGGGCAGAAGTCGCTCCTTGCGACTGCCGAAATCAGGGGCATGACCCCGTACACGCTGACGACGAACAACCGCGAGACCAATTTGTCCCAGTTCGTCGCGATCGAGCGCTTCCCCAAGGGGTTGCTCGCTCGCGTGGTTTGTCCGTCGATTGGGCAGCGCGAAGCGCCGATCATCTCCTCCGAGGTGACCGAGGCGCTGGCGGCGGCAAACATGCCCAAAGGCAGCTCGTTTGTGCTCGAATTTTCCGGCGTGACCATGCTCTCGAGCATGGGTCTTGGAATGTGCGTCGATCTGCGCAATCGCGCCGAAGCCGCAAAGATGAAGCCGTACATGACGGGAACGAGCCGCAGTCTGCTCGACCTCTTCCGCATGATGCGCATCGACCGCCTTTACACGGTGGTCCACGGTCGTGATGAGCTCGGCAACATTCTCGGCTGAGTCAGCGACGCTCGAGCACGCTTGCTGCGTCCCACGAAATTTGTCTCTCCTGATGCGAGCGCGTCGCTCGAATAATGCGCACATACGCTGCGTCCGCGTTCTGCATGGGCTCGCTAGTATGTGAATCCCTATGGGCATCGAAGCAGCACTCCCCACCGACAGCGTCGTCACCACCCAACTCAATCGCGTCGTCAATTGGGCGCGTCGATCGAGTGTGTGGCCGCTTCCCTTCGCCACCGCATGCTGCGGAATCGAACTCATGGCGACCGCGTGTTCGCGCTTTGATCTCGCGCGCTTTGGCGCTGAGGTCATGCGTTTCTCGCCGCGTCAAGCGGACTTGCTCATCGTCGCGGGCCGTGTGAGTGTGAAGACGCTCCCAGTTCTGCAGCGCATTTACATGCAGATGGCCGAACCGAAGTGGGTCATCTCCATGGGCGCGTGCGCTTCGACTGGTGGCGTGTTCGATACCTATGCGGTCGTGCAAGGCGTCGACCAATACATCCCTGTTGATGTGTATGTCCCAGGATGTCCGCCGCGCCCGGAGATGCTCATCGAAGGAATCATGGCGATTCAGCGCATCATCGATGAGGACAATATCCCGCGTGATCCCACGGGCAAGCGTCTTCCGCTCAACATCGCGCTCACGCCCAACTACGAAGTCCGCCCGCAGCCCGTGTCGCTGGGTATGCCACTTCGCGGTTGAGGTGATGCATTCGATGAGGCGCTGCACTCATGTGTGCAGCGTTACCCTGAGCGCATGATCAACGCGCGCGCGAAACTGCAATCCACTCTCAATGTTTTTGTTCTCGCGCCGCTGTGCGTGCTTACTCTGGCGAGCGCTGCTCACGCGCAGAACAAAGCGAAAGACGCAGCAGCGAAACCCGTCGATGCGCCGACGCAAATCGCGCCCGTCGTCAACAAGTATCCCAACATCGCGTCAGGCGAAACAGTGCTGCGTCGCGCGGACGATGCGGTTGCGACGACCTATCGCTACCGACTCATCGAGCCGCGCGCGACTGCGCTCGCCGATCCCCACGCGCGCGTTCCGCTGGTGGTCTTTCTCCACGGCTCAGGCGAACGAGGCAACGACAACAACGCGCAGTTGGTGCACTTCGCAGCCGCGTGCGCGAGTGATGCGTTTCAAGCGAAGGCTCCTTGCTTCGTGTTGGCCATGCAATGTCCCGTCGACGATGTGTGGTCACCCTTGGACATCAAAGGCATTCGCGAGCGCGACGAATTGCCCACCTTCAACCGCACACCAACCAACGCGATGCGCGCACTCATGCAAGCCATCGACGAGGTGATGGCGACCAAGCCCATCGATCCAACGCGCGTGTATCTCACGGGACTTTCGCTGGGCGGATTCGGTTCGTTTGATTTGGCGATGCGTCGACCAGAGCTGTTCGCGGCGGTGGTTCCCATTTGCGGCGGCGGCGATCCATCGACTGCGGCGACATTGGCGCGTATCCCTTTCTACATCGTGCACGGCAGTGACGATCCCGTTGTGCCCGTCGAGTTGAGTCGCACCATGCGCGAAGCCATCGCCGGCGCGAGCGCCAATCTCAGTCGCGATGCGAAACACACGAATGACCGCAGCGCGAAAGGCAAACTCGATCCGAGCCTCGCGCGTCCGATGCCTAAGCGCGCGCCGAATCCGATGTATCGCGAATACGACGGCGTCGGACATGACTCGTGGACCAGCGCGTATCGCTTCGGCGATGACGGCGTGCTTGATTGGATGTTCGCGCAGAGTCGAAGTGCGAACGACAACGCCGCGAAGCCCGTTCCAAAAAAGTCAGTGACGAAATAGTCGGTCGCGAAAGATGCAAACAAGATGCTCTCGCGCACCGAAGGACCGCCGCCGGCTTCGTGCTCCCGAATCAACAAGACTCGTTTGCATGCCCACGCGTTGGGTCAAAGGATCATGAACTGCGCACGCGCGGTTCGTCGTCGATCATCCACACGCGATCAATCATGCACCACCGTGCGCGGCACTCGCTTGGGTGACCCGAACCGGCACGTAGCGAAGCACCTTGCGCACCACGTCCTCACGAGTCGCGGGCTTGCTGAGGTAATCTGAGCAACCAGATTCCATGCAGCGTTCTCGCTCGCCTTCCATCGCGTGCCCCGTGAGCGCGACGATGATGCCGCGATAGCCCGATTTGCGCAGCTGTTTGCTGGCGGTGTATCCGTCCATCACCGGCATCTGCATATCCATGAAGACGACATCAAATGGCTCCGTGGCCGCCTCAATCTGCGCGATCGCCTCTTGTCCATTGTTCGCACCCAGCACAATCGCGCCTGCAGCCTCGAGGTAGTAACGCATGAGCGCCTGATTGTCCTCATGGTCTTCTGCGACTAGCACACGCGCACCCGCGAGCGGTGTTGTGTCGAGTTGAACTGGAGCGTCCACCGCTCGACCGCCCGCTGCACTCGTGTTCGCAGGCGCGCTTGTGTTTGCTGCTGCACTCGTGTTTGCCGCTGCGCTCGTGTTTGCCGCGGCGCTCGAGCGCGGCTCGACCGACAGGCGCGATGGCAGTCGAACGATCACCGTCGTGCCCACGCCAAGCGCAGACTGAAGTTCGATGGTGCCACCGAGCAATTCGACGTAATGCTTCGTGATCACCAAGCCCAGTCCTGTGCCGCCGTGGCGACGGCTCATGCCCGAGTCGATCTGCGAGAAGGGCTTGAACAACTGCGACTGCTTGCTTGGGTCGATACCGATTCCGCAATCGCGCACGCGAAACTCAAATATGTCTCCCTCGCACGGCTCGACGGTGACCACCACTTCGCCGCGATCGGTGAACTTCACGGCGTTGCCGATGAGATTGGTGAGGATTTGCCACAACCGATTGGGGTCGGTTCCCATTGAGCCGATTTCATTCGCACCTTCGCCGAGTGCGCTCTGCAACCGCACCGTGATGCCCCGTCCTGCAGCAGCGGGCGCGGCCGCCGCAACGCATTCGCGCGCGATGTCGAGCGGTCGAATCCACGCGAATTGCAGCGGGGTTTCATTCGATTCGATGCGTGAGAGGTCGAGGATGTCGTCCAAGATCGCCAGCATGTGCTTCGCGTTGCGGCGAGCGATGGCAATGAGTTCTGCTCGTGAGGGCTGCTTCGAATTCGCGGCAGGTTCGGGGCCACCCAAAAGTTCGAGGTAACCCAGCACCGCTGTCATGGGAGTTCGAATCTCATGGCTCATGTGCGCGAGGAAGCCGCTCTTGGAACGCGAGGCAGCGTCGGCCGCCTTCCCCGCGACCGCGAGTTGCAGCGCGAGCGCACGATGGTGCATCGTGAGCAGAAACAGAAACGCGGCCAACACACACAGTGCGATCATGAGCACGCCCATCGCGGTGGCCGTGCGAGCGCGCGTTTGATCGCCAGTGATCCATGTTCGATCCGCGTAGGCGAGTACGAAAATCTTGCCGCCCTTCAGCGCGTTGACATCGAACGACTTGATCCCCAGTGAAGTCAACTTGTTGGAGTGCACCTTGGCGGCAGCCGCTTTCAGCGATTGAACATCAGTGACCTCCGCGAGTTCAACGATGAGATCATTCCACGCAAAGGTTGCGTCGGGGTTTCCCGAACTGCTCAGCGCCGCGACCATTTGCTTCACGCTGTCCAAAGGAATGGGGAACTCGGCGCCGCCTTGGGTGAGAGTTTCGCTGAAGAGCTCGCCGTCGTCGGAAACAAACGCGACGTTCGCGGAGGGCTCGTTCTGCGGCAAGAGTTCCATCAGGCGATCGAACCACAGTCGCACACTGACCACGCCAAGAATCGCGTTGGACGTCGGGTCGCGCAGCGGGACGCTGTACGCAACCGCGAGCCCCTTGCTTCCGACGAGCGCGGGAGAGAAATCACACTGGTGCTGGAATTCCAGCGACGCCGCGGTCGAAGAATCGCGCAGGCAATTGGTCACAACCTCGCGCGACGAAAAACTCTTCTCAAATAGGCTGGCCACGCCCTGCTCGGGATAGGGCTCGCCGTCGTTGCGAATGGAATTGAATCCGCACAACATTCCCTTGGCATCGAAGATGGCGATCAAATCCACTTCGGTCGAGCCACGAATGAGCTCATTGGCGAGGCGATCAATTTCTTCGCGCTTACAGGTGCGAGCCGCAGCGATGACTCGCGGATCGGCAGCGATCAGCTGCGCGCGCGCCATCGCCGGGCGAACCTCTTGCATGATGCGCGCGCGGGTGATGCCCGCGATCGCGCGCACGTGATCCCGTTCATTTGACTTGGTTGCCTCGTAGACCACGACCTCATTGGGGCCGACAGCCTCTCCCCCATCAACCCCGATCTGTGCGAGAAGCGCAATCGCCAGCAAAAGAGCACTCACGGCGGAGCAGGCGGTGAACCAGAGCAAGGCGGTTGACAGTCGTCCAGATCGCATGGAGTGAACCATAGTGCAATCCCCCGGCCTCGCGGTTGATTGTTGTTCGGACGAAAAATGCAACGACTAGCTCGACCGATCGCGGAGCCCTCTATCGATCCCGCTCCATGACCGCGTGAACCAAACGAGCGTCTTTGGTAGCGCCTCTGATCAAGCGCGGTCGGGACCGCCTTCGACGGGCGAGACAGTGGGACTAAGTTCGTCGACTCGGTGGCATGAGCGCGCGAGAGGCGCTGGTGCAAAGGGATTGACTCGAGCGCAGCGGCTGCTCGCGATGCAGTAACGAATGTTCACTTGTCACGCTCGGTGCCACTCCGATGCTCACGGACACTGGTTCGGATAATTCTCCATCGTGCCCAGCGCGAAGCAAATTTTTCAGAACGCGCGTGGGTTGCGCGCACATCGCCCGCCGATCATTTCAATTGCGCGACCCACGTACGAATGCGTCCGATGCCATTGATAATGTTTTCGTCGCTGCACGCAAACGACAAACGAATGTTTCCGCGCGCGCACGCGCCGAAGTCCTCGCCGGGGACGACGGCAACGTGCGCCTCGTTGAGCAGCGCATCAGCGAAACTTTGCGCGCTGTTGATGGTTACCCCCGCGGGACTCACGGTGCCGAAGTACCCGCTCACATCGGGAAATGCATAGAACGCTGCGTTGGGTGCCACGGTGTGAAACTTCGGAACACTCGAAAGTTCCCGATGCATGAGTTGCGCTCGCGCGGCGAACGTGATGCGCATCGCTTCAACGCTGGCGGCGCTGTTGCTCAGTGCTTCGACGATCGCGGGATAGAAAAAACTCGGAATCGAGTTGGTCATCTGTCCCTGCAACTTGATGATCTCTTTGGCCATCGCCAACGGCGCCGCGAGATAGCCCACACGCCAACCGGTCATCGCGTAGCTCTTGCTCAATCCGTTGACGGTGATGGTGCGCGACGCAAGCGCCGCGAGCGAGCCCGGCGAAAGGTGGGCTAATCCTGGGGAAATCTCGGGGTAAATGAGCTTCTCGTAAATCTCGTCGCTGATGATGGTGATCCGTTCGTGCTTGATGAGCACGTCGCACAGCGCGCGCACTTCGCTCGCGGGGTACGCGATGCCGCACGGGTTCGAGGGTGAGTTCCACACGATGCCCACCGTCTTGGGAGTGATCGCGGCCGCGAGTTGTGCGCTGGTGATGCGAAATCCGTTCTCGCGCGCGCCGGCAATCTCAACGCACTTCGCACCTGCGAGTTCGATGAGCGGCTTGTACGAAACCCACGCGGGCGTAGGCAACAACACTTCATCCATCCGACCTGGTTCCACGATTGCTTGCAACGCCATGTAGATCGCGTGCTTGGCGCCGGCGGTCACCGTGACTTGCTCGAACGATGTTTCGATTCCGTTTTCCTGCGTGAGTTTGTGCGCGATGGCCAGACGCGCACTCTTGTCGCCCGGTGTGGGCGCGTACTTGGTCATGCCTTTCTCGAGAGCATGAATTGCGACACGCTTGATGTTGTCTGGAGTATCAAAGTCAGGCTCGCCCGTAGCAAAGGCGATGACATCGTGACCTCGCGCGCGCGCCGCGGCGGCCTTCGCTCCCACGGCGAGCGTGGCGGATTCAGACATGGATGCGATGCGAGTCGAAACGAACATGCGCGGGATCGTAGTGGTTCACGCTCTACGTGCAGAACGCATCAACGACTGTTCGCTACACTCGTCGACCCTATGCATTACGACGCTCATCAGCCAGTGATCGACGAGTTAGAGGCGCGGATTTTGACGCTCCGCGACTCTCTTTAACTACGATCAAAAAATCGCCGAACGCGCTGCGTTCACCGACCGCATGAACGCGCCTGAGTTTTGGAACAACCCCAAAGCCGCGCAAAAAACCATCGAAGAGAGCAAGGTCATCCGCGCGCAGATTGAGCCGCTCGAAGTCGCGGTCAACATGATCGAGGACGCGAAGATCGGTTACGAACTCTCGCGCGAAGCGAATGATGCCGCGCTGTTGCAGGAAGTCGACGACACACTGTGGGCGCTCAAGCACACGATGGAAAAAGTCGAGCAGCAGTCACTGCTCTCTGGTCTGCACGACCATCGCAGTTGCTTCGTGGCCATTCAAGCGGGCGCGGGTGGCACCGAGGCCGAAGATTGGGCGGGCATGCTCGAACGCATGTACCTGTACTACTTCGAAGAGATGGGCTTCAAGATCGAAGAAATCAATCGCACTATGGGCGCCGAAGCAGGCGTCAGCGAAGTTGCGTATCGCGTGTCGGGGCCGTTTGCCTACGGCTACATGAGTTGTGAGCGCGGCACTCATCGCCTCGCGCGCGTCTCGCCCTTCAACGCGGAAGGCAAGCGACAAACTAGTTTCGCCACCGTCGATGTGACCCCAGAGTTTGAAGACAACGATCTCGTCATCCCCGACAAAGATCTCGACATCTGCCCGTTCGTGCGCGCGAGTGGCCCTGGCGGACAGAACGTGAACAAGGTCGCCAGCGCGGTGCGTGTCACGCATATTCCTACGGGAATTCAAGTGGTCGCGAGCACCTATCGCGATCAACCGCAGAATCGCAAGCAAGCGATGCAAGTGCTGCGCGCGAAGTTGGAGTTGCTCGAAGAGGAGCGACGCGCCGCGGAAATTGCCACCGCCACCGGCGGAAAAGTTTCGCGCGACTGGGGAAATCAGATTCGCAGTTACGTCTTCTACGACAACCGCGTGAAGGATCATCGCTCGGGACACGAAGTGGGCAATCCGCAGAGCGTGCTTGATGGTGCGGTCTCGCCGTTCATCGATTCCGAACTCAAGCGCCGACGCGCGGAGCGTGGCTGAGCGATGTCTCCGCGCGCGCCACATGAGGGCGTTCGCGTCGACGCGCCGCGCGAGGTCGTTCCCTTAGGTCAACGTTCGCGCGCGTCACTGCGCGTCGAAGGCTTGTGCTTTGCGCGTGCGGGCGAGGTCGTACTCGACGATGTGAATTTCACGCTCGAAGAAGGCCGACTGTTAGCAATCGTCGGTCCTTCGGGCGCAGGCAAGAGCACGCTGCTTGCGTTGCTCGCCGGGTTCGAGACGGCGCATGCGGGACGCATTCTGTTCGACGACATCGATTGGAAGCAGCAGTCACCGGTCGAGCGCGGCATCGGGATGAGCTTCGACGATGGCGCGCTGCATGAACATCTCACGGTCGCGCAAAACCTCGATTCTGCCGCGGTTTCACGGGGAGATTCGCGCGAAGTGCAACGCGCGCGTGTCGCCAGTTTGGCGCAGTCGCTTGGCGTGACCCATCTCTTACCACGCGCTCCCGTGACGCTCTCCGCGGGTGAGCGACGGCGCATTGCGGTGGCGCGCGTGTTCATTCGCTCGCCGCGCTTGGCGTTGTTGGATGAGCCGCTGGCCAATCTCGATCGCGGCAATCGATACACCGTGCGCGCCTTGGTGCGCGACGTGCAGCGTTCAAGCGGTGCGACCACGATCGTGGTCACCCATGATCCCACCGACGCGTTGGCCATCGCCGATGATCTGTTGGTGTTGATCAACGGCCGCGTGCGTGCGTTTGGTCCTGCGGCGGAAGTCGCGTCGCGACCGATTGATCTCGAAGTCGCGCAACTTGTCGATGACCTTGGCATGCATGTCATCACCCTCACGGACGAGCAATTGACGCGAAGTACCGTGGATGACGCATCCGATCTCGCGACCACGCAATGTTGGTTTGCGCCGGCATTCACAGAGCGGATCCATGGAGCAATGGATGGGATGAATCACGATGGAACGGTGTTGCTCGGCATTCGTCCGTGGCACATTCGCGTGGGCGCGCCGCGTGAACCATCGATTGTCCTCGACGCAAAACTCATCGCGCGCGAAGGAGCGGGCATCTTCACCGACCTCATCGCACAACGCGCCGATGGCCGAGTGCTGCGCGCGCGCGTTGATGCTCATGAGGCGCAAGATCTGCCGATGCATGCGATCACGCGCTTTCATGTCCATGAGCGGGACGTTCATCTTTTCGCGGGGCCGTGGCCAGGAATGCGCCTCGCTTGAGCGTGTGAGGTGAGCGATCGTGAGCACTTCAAGTATGGTTGTCAGTCCATGGATCAAACGTCGCCCCCGCCTCAGCATCTCGCGACGCCATTGCCTTCACTCGTGCTTGATCGACATCAAGCGAGCGACGTGGTTGAAGGCGCGAAACGCGAGTGGCTGATCGCCAACGGTCACGGCGACTACGGGCTCGGCACCGCGTGTTTGCTGGCAACGCGCCGCTATCACGGATTGCTCATCGCCGCTGCGCGACCACCGGTGGCGCGACGGGTGTTGGTGCCCTTCATTGATGAAGAAATCAGCGGCGCGCGCGTGAGTATGTCACTGGCGACGCGCCGTTGGAGCGATGGCTCGATCGATCCCGAGGGTCATCGCCACATTGCTTCATTCGCGCTCGATGAAGGCATTCCTACGTGGATGTTCGAGTGCGAGAGTCAAGGATCCGTCGTGCGCCTCGAGCGACGAGTGGTGATGTTGCGTGAGCCGCGCGGCGTCGCGGTGATTTGGACTGTCGTCGATGCGCCTGAGCCCATCACGCTTTCTGCGCGTGTGTTTGTCGAACATCGCGATCATCATCATCTCGACCCCGATGCGCAGTGGACTCCCACGATCGCCATCGATGCGCTGCATCCGAGCGATGCGTGTGTCGAGCTGCCGATCAACGCACAGGCGAACAGCAAGTGCACGCTGCTCATTGCGGGCGAGCATGCAACGCTCAGTGTCGCGGGCACATGGTGGCGTCGGCACCAACTCGCGCAAGAGCGCGCGCGCGGCTACGACTTTTCGAGTTCGGCGTATCACGCGCTCAACGCCGTGTTCACCATTGCGCCGGGGGAGACGCGTGCGTTGGTCATCACCATTGATGAAGGACTCGCACACGCGCCCGATGGAGCGACGCTGTTGTCGGAAACGCGCGAGCGTCATCGTGCACTCGTCGCGTGCTCGGGAATAGCAGCAAGTTCCGATGCGCTGCGCTGGCTCATGCTTGCGGCGGATGCGTTCGTAGTCGCGCGCATGCGCCGTGATGGCTCCGATGGACGCACCATCATCGCGGGCTATCCCTGGTTCGAAGATTGGGGACGCGACGCGATGATTTCGCTGCCGGGATTGTTGCTGTGCACGGGACGCGCGCGCGAGGCGCAGTCGGTGCTCAACACATTCGCCGAGCACATGCGCGATGGCTTGTTGCCCAATCGCTTTCCTGATGAGAGTGAAGAGCCCGAGTATCACAGCGCCGATGCGCCGTTGTGCTTTCTGGTCGCGGCCTGTCAAACGTTTGATGCCACGAACGATGTCGCGTGGATGCGCCAGCTGTGGCCGTCGATGCGCGCAGTCATCGATGGGTACATGCGTGGCACCCGTCACGGCATTGGCATCGACAGCGATGGACTCGTGCGTGCAGGCGAAGTTGGTCGGCAACTGACATGGATGGATGCGAAGGTCGGCGACGCGGTGATCACGCCGCGCATGGGCAAGCCCGTGGAACTTTCGGCGATGTGGATCGATGCGCTGCGGCGCATGGCGGTGATCGCACCAACACTTGCGCAAGCGAATGATGCGGCAGAGTTGATCGCCATCGCCGCGCGCGCGGAGTCGAGCTTCGCGCGCTTTTGGAATCCGAGCACCGAGTGCCTCTATGATGTACTTGATGGTCCTGACGGTGATGATGCGTCGGTGCGACCAAACCAATTGTGGGCTCTTGCGGCTCAAAACTCGCCACTTCCGCAAGAGTGGCGCGCACGCGCGTTGGCGCGCGTCACCAAAAACTTAGCGCTGCCTCTCGCCGTGCGCACACTCGGTCCTGATGCCGCGGGCTATCGCGGTCGCTACGAAGGCGATCAACGCACGCGTGACGGCGCGTATCACATGGGAACCGCGTGGCCGTTTCTTACGGGCTTGCTCTTGAAAGCGGAGCGACTGCATGCACCCGAGCTCGCGGCGCAACACGCGCGAAAGATTTTGACCGAACTCGAAACCCATCTGCGCGATGGCGGGCTCGGCTCGCTGAGCGAAATCGTCGACGGCGATGCTCCGCATGAATCACGTGGTTGTCCAATGCAAGCGTGGAGCGTCGGATGTTTGTTGGAGGGCTTGACTGCGGCGCTCGATGTTCACGCAGCCACGCGTGAAACGCCAGGGGTAGGAAACAACGCATGAGTGAAACACCAGCAGCTCCCGCCGTCGAGTCCGCATTGGCCAAATCACAACGCCTCGTCGGTGCCGAAGTCCATCGCATGCGTGACGACTATGCCGAGCTGGCCAACTGGCGTCGTTGGGGTCCCTATGTTTCGTGTCGTCAATGGGGCACGGTGCGCGAGGATTACTCAGCGGATGGCAACGCGTGGAATTCGTTTCCGCACGATGACGCGCGCAGTCGCGCCTATCGCTGGGGCGAAGACGGACTCGCGGGTTGGTGCGACAAGGATCAAAACATTTGTCTCTCGGTTGCGCTGTGGAACGGCAAGGATGCGATTCTCAAAGAGCGCCTGTTTGGCTTGACCAACAGCGAAGGCAATCACGGCGAGGACGCGAAAGAGATTTGGTTTCATCAAGATGCGCTGCCCTCGCATGCGTTCAATCGCATGATGTATGTCTATCCGCAGGGCGCGTTTCCCTATGAAACGCTGGTGCGCGAGAACGGTCGTCGTCACGCGCATGACGATGAATACGAATTGCTCGACACCGCCGCGCTCGATGCGGATCGATTCTTCGAAGTGTGGGTCACCTACGCCAAGCAGGGCGAAGATGAAACCGTCATGCGCATCGAGGTGCTCAACCGCGGGCCAGAAGCCGCGACGATTCATGTGATTCCGCAGTTGTTCTTTCGCAACACGTGGTCATGGCGCGCCGATGTGTCCAAGCCTGCGCTCGGGCTCGCGGGCAATCACACAGTGAATGCGCATTGCATGGCGATCGGTGGATCGTGCGTCGACATGGAATTGCGTATGGCCAAGCATGCCTCGGGGCCAACCATGCTCTTCACCGAGAACGACACCAATCCCCAGCGGCACTTTGGTTTACCGCGCGGCGAGAACGGTGCCAAGGATGCGTTTCATCAACGCATCATTCATGGTGATCTCGCGGCATGCAACGCGTCGTCGAGCGGAACCAAGATGGGCGCGTGGCATCAGCTCGAAATCGCTGCGGGCGCGCGTCAGATCATTGACCTCGTGCTCGTGCCTGCGTCGAGCACGCTCGCGGTCACGGATGTCGAGACGGTTCTCGCAGCGCGCAAAGCAGACGCCGATGCCTACTGGGCGCAGATTCAACGCGGACTCGAAACTGACGATGAACGCGCAGTGCAACGACAGGCCTACGCGGGTTTGTTGTGGAGCAAGCAGTACTACGAGTTTGATGTGCGTCGCTGGCTCGACGGCGATCCGCTGCAACCTGCTCCTCCGAAAGAACGCAAGCGAGGACGCAACGCGCAGTGGCGTCATCTCGCCGCGTCAAGCGTGCTCTCCATGCCCGACACGTGGGAGTACCCGTGGTTTGCGGCGTGGGATTTGGCGTTCCATTGCGTCACCATCGCCAACATCGATGCGGAGTTCGCCAAAGGGCAACTCTCGAAGTTGCTCACCGATCACTACATGCATCCTGCGGGCGAAATCCCCGCGTATGAGTGGAGTTTCAGTGATGTCAATCCACCGATTCATGCGTGGGCCGCATGGCGTGTCTTTCAAATTGATCGTCGCCGCACTGGTCGCGCCGACATGGACTTTCTCGCGTCGATCTTCAATCGTCTGCTGCTGAATTTCACGTGGTGGGTCAATCGCAAAGACTCGTCAGGTCACAACATCTTCGAAGGCGGATTCCTCGGACTCGACAACGTGGGCGTGTTTGATCGCTCGCAACCATTGCCTGGTGGCGGAACGCTGCAACAAGCAGACGGCACCAGTTGGATGGCGATGTTCGCACTCACCATGATGCGCATGGCCATCGAGCTCGCGCATGAACGTCCGCTCTATCAAGACATGGCCGCCAAGTTCTTCGAGCACTTCCTGCAGATCGCTGAAGCGATGAGTTCGATGGGCAACGGACGCGATGGATTGTGGGACGCCAACGACGGTTTCTATTACGACATGATGCACATGCCTGATGGGCGCACCGAACCGATCAAGATTCTTTCGGTGGTCGGACTCATCCCGCTCTTCGCTGTCGAAACCATCGAGCCCGAATCACTGGCCGCACTTCCGATCTTTCGCGAGCGACTGGAGTGGTTCCTTCACGCGCGTCCCGAAATGGCCAAGCTCGTTTCGCGTTGGGAAGAACCCGGTCGCGGCGAACGACGATTGCTTTCGCTTTTGCGCGGACATCGCATGAAATGCCTGCTCACGAAGGCGCTCGATGAAAAGCACTTTCTCTCGCCCTTCGGAGTTCGCAGCATTTCCCGTGATCTCAAGGACAATCCCTACACGATCAACATCGAGGGCAAGCCGTACACCGTGCGCTACGAGCCGTCGGAAAGCCGCAGCGGATTGTTCGGCGGAAACTCCAACTGGCGCGGACCCATCTGGATGCCCATGAACATGCTCATCATCGAGAGCTTGCAAAAGTTTCATCACTACTACGGAGATGACTTTCTCATCGAGTGCCCTGTGGGCAGCGCCAAGAAAGTCACGCTGCAGCAAGCGGGTGATGAGATCGCGCGACGCGTCGGTCGGCTCTTCCTCGCCGATGCCAAGGGCGTGCGTCCATCGATGGCGATGCATCCGAGATACGCGAATGACCCGACCTTCAAGGAGCTGCTCAACTTCTACGAGTACTTCGATGGCGACACTGGTCGCGGTTGCGGCGCATCGCATCAAACGGGATGGACTTCGGCCGTGGCGAAATTGATGACGCCGCGTTCGAGTCTTCTCGCCGACCGAAACTTCTATTGAAGAGGGCAGACGCGATCGAAGGCACAGGCGGACTTCGCTAGACTGCGCCCCCGCCAATGCGGCACCCGTTGGTGGGGTGGCAGAGTGGTTGAATGTACCGGTCTTGAAAACCGGCAGACCCTTTCTAGGGTCTCGAGGGTTCGAATCCCTCCCCCACCGTTTCATGCATGACGACCTCACTCGGTTTCTGTGTGGCACTTGCGCGCGCGTGCATGTCCTCGCGCAAATGAGCGCGATCACAATCGCATCACTCGTGTGTGGAGTTGCTCCACCGCTCGCAGTTACGACGCCAGCAACTACTACTCCTGATGCGACGACGACAACTCCCGCAGGAATGGTGTGGATTCCAGGCGGCGAGTTCATGATGGGCGGAGTCGGCGCACTCGCGCGACCCGATGAACTCCCTCGTCATCGCGTGCGCGTCGATGGATTTTGGATGGACATCACCGAAGTCACCAACGCGCAATTCGCGCAGTTCGCCAATGCGACGAACTACAAAACCGTGGCCGAACGCCCAGTGGATTGGGAAGAACTCAAGAAGCAAGTCCCTCCGGGCACGCCGAAACCTCCAGAGGAAATGCTTCTGCCCGGCTCGTTGGTGTTTGCTCCGCCGAGCATTACCGTCCCGCTGCATGACGCATCGCAATGGTGGGCATGGACCACCGGCGCGTCATGGCGTCATCCCGCTGGTCCACAGAGTGACCTCGTGGGCAAAGAGAATTTTCCGGTGGTGCAAATCGCCTACGAAGATGCACTCGCCTATGCGAAGTGGGCCAACAAGCGTCTGCCCACCGAAGCAGAGTGGGAGTTCGCTGCGCGCGGTGGACTCGCAGACAAAGCAAATGTGTGGGGCGATGAGCCCGTCGATGCCACGCGATGCAACACGTGGCAAGGTTCATTTCCTACGAACAACACTGCGCAAGATGGATTCGTCGGCGCGGCGCCAGCGAAGAGTTTCGCCGCCAACGGTTACGGCTTGTATGACATGGCGGGAAATGTGTGGGAGTGGTGCAGCGACCGCTATCTCATTGATCTCTACGCGCAGCGCGAGTTTCAATTGGGCGCGAAAGGAGTGACGGTCAATCCAACTGGTCCAACCACCAGCTTTGACCCGCGTCATCCCGGTGCGCCTGAGTTGCGCGTCCATCGCGGCGGATCATTCTTGTGCAACGACTCGTATTGCGCGAGCTACCGACCGAGCGCGCGCATGTCGACACCGCCGGACACCTCGCTCGCGCATCTGGGGTTTCGCTGCGTGCGCGCGAAGGTTGATGCGGTCGTGCCCGCGCTTTCCGCGACGCCATCAGCGGTCGATGCGGAGTCTGTGCCCAAGCCTCGCTAGCGCGCGGCATTCGCCGCAACTGAACATGACCACCAGAGTGAGGACGCGCCTTAGGTGCGTCCTCACTCTGGTTGTCATTTGCGGAAAAAAGACAATTGATGTCTCCGATGCTGAAACCGCCACAGAGCGAGTTCTTACTATCTCGCCCTATGCAAAGCCTGCCTCACGTTCGTACGCGATCATCGCGCCGCGCCGCTCTTGCCACCACAACCTGCATCCTCACCACCCTCGCTGTCAGCAGTGTTGCGTGGAGTGCTGCAGGCGAGAGTGACACCGAGAAAACCCACGGCCTCTGCCGCTATCCCGACATCTCCAAAGACTCGATCGTCTTTAGTTACGGCAACGATCTGTGGATGGTGGACAAAGATGGCGGCGTCGCGCAACCGGTGGCCAGTCCGCTGGGCTTTGAAGGCTCGCCGCGATTTTCGCCCGATGGAAAGACCATCGCATTCCGCGCGAACTACGACGGTGGAGTTGATCTCTACACCCTCGCGACCGAAGGCGGAATTCCCCAGCGCGTCACCCATCACCCCGCTCCCGAAGGCTTGTGCGATTGGACTCCCGATGGCACTGGTCTGATCTTCATGACCAGCGCGCTCGAAGGTTTGGCCCGCGCGCAGAAGCTCTACACCGTGCCCGTCACTGGTGGACTTCCTAGCAAACTTGGTGTGCCCTACGGCGCCAACGGTTCGATCGATTCGACCGGCGAGTGGCTGGTGTACACGCCGCACTCCACCGACACGCGCACGTGGAAGCGCTATCGCGGCGGTATGGCCACCGACATTTGGCTGTCCAACTTGAAGACCGGCGAGTCGAAACAAATCACCGATTGGGAGGGCACCGACACGCTGCCGATGTGGCACGGTCGCAAGGTGTACTTCCTCTCTGATCGCAGCGCCGCGGAAGGCAACACGCTCAACGTGTGGAGCTACGACATTGATTCGGGTGAGTCAAAGCAAATCACACGCTTCACCACCCACGACGTGAAATGGCCCGCAATCGGCCCAGAAAACGGTGGTTCGGGCGAGATGGTGCTGCAGCATGGCGATCAGATGTATGTGCTCGACTTGGGCAACAACAGTTCGCGCGCGGTGAACATCACGGTGCCTGGTGATCGCGACACATTGCGTGTGGCCATCGTCGATGCCGCGGAACAATTGCAAGGCTCGTCGATTTCTCCCACGGGCAAGCGCGTGGCGGTGGTTGCGCGCGGCGACATTTGGTCGGCGCCTGCGGAGAACGGCACGCCGCGCAACATGACGCGCACCGATCAAATCTTCGAGCGCAACGCATCATGGAGTCCCGATGGAAAACTCATCGCCTACTTCTCTGACGCCACCGGCGAATACGAGCTGTACACGATGAACTCCGACGCGAAGAAGCCGGAAGTCAAAGTTGACGCGAAGACTGATGCGAAGACTGATGCGAAGAGCGACGCCGCGCCCGCAGACACAAGTGAAAACAAGCAGGATGCGAAGCCAGACGCGAAACCTGCAGACGCTGCGGCCGCGATCGTTCATCCAAGTCCGCGTCAAGTCACCAAGGACGGCCACGCGTTCCGCACCGCGATCACGTGGAGTCCCGACTCCAAGTCGATTGTGATTCAGGACAAAGCGGGCAACATCGATCTGGTGAAACTCGTCGATGGCTCAGTCACGCATCTCGATCAAGATCCCGAGTCGCGCAGCCCGAGCATTTCGTTCTCGCATGACTCGCGTTGGATCACCTGGAGTCGTTCATGCGACACCAGCGAACTCGATGCGATCTATCTCTACGACAGCAAAGAAGCGGATGCCACCAAGGCGGTCACGCAAGTCACGAGCGGAATGTTCAGCGATTCGAATCCAACATTCGATCGCAAAGGCGAGTGGCTCGCGTTCACCAGTCAGCGCAATTTCCAGCCGAAATACGGCGAATTTGATTCGACGTGGATCTACGACACGTCGACTGTGTTGATGGCGGTGCCGCTCAAGAGCGACTTCAAATTGCCATGGCTTCCCACGAGTGATGAAGAGGGACAGAAAGAAGAAGGCAAGCCTGCAAGCGGTGGCGATGCGCCCTCGGTAATGCCGGGCGCGGGTGGTCCTCCCGGAGCTGGCGGCCCACCTGCGGGTGGACGTCGTCGTCGTCCTGGTGGCGAGTTTGATGCTGTCACCAACGCGTCGTTCATCAGCGACGAGATTGCGCAAGACGCGAAGCCAAGCGACGCAGCGCCTGCAACAGGCGTCGTGGGTACTTGGAAGTGCACCGTGCAATTCGGCGCGGAACCCCTCGAGGTCACCATGGAACTCACGTTCAGCGACGGCGTGGTCAAAGGAAATGTCTCGTCGAAGATGGGAACCGGCACAGTCACGGGAACGTTTGATGCAGCCACCGGCGCGCTCAAACTCAACGGCACTGTGAACGACATGAACTTCGATCTCGAACTCACCATCACTGGTGATTCGATGTCAGGCACCGCGACGGCTCAAGGCGAAGAAGGTCCCGTCACCACTGCGATGAGTGGAACGCGCGTGAAGAGCGAGGCGAGCAAGAACGGTGGCGACAGCGCGAAGAAAGACGACAAGAAGAAGGAAGTCGTCATCGACATCGCCGGCTTCGAAGCGCGCGCAGTGCAATTGCCTGCGGCTGCGGGCGGCTTCGGTTCGCTCGGCTTCAACGATCGCAACGAATTGCTCTACGGACGCGAAGGCTCGGTGCGCATCCTCGATCTTTCCGAAAAGACTCTCACCGAGAAGACTGGTGCGACAGGTTCAAGCTTCGATGTTTCCGCCGATGGCAAGAAGTTGTTGCTCGGCGGACGCGGCGCGTCGATCGCGTCTTCATCAGCGGGTGGAACGGCTAAGCCCGTGGTGACTTCTCCGATGTTGGTTGAAGTTCATCCACGTCACGAGCGCGCCCAAATTCTCGCCGATGCGTGGCGCATCATGCGTGATTACTTCTATGACCCCGGAATGCACGGCGTCGATTGGATCGCGATTCGCGCCAAGTACGAAGCGATGCTTCCTGCGGTGGTCACGCGCGAGGATCTCAACTTCCTTATCGCGGAAATGATTTCCGAACTCAACGTCGGTCACGCGTATCTGCAAGGCCAAGGCGATGTCGAAGAAGTTTCTTCGCGCACCGTGGGCATGCTCGGCGTGGACTTTGCTCCTGCGATCAACGCCGACGGAACCGTCGCAAACGCCTGGAAATTGGCACGTTTTGTCGGTGGCGGCACATTCGATAGCGATGCGCGCAGCCCACTCTCTGCGCAAGGACTCGGCGTGAGCGAGGGCGACTATCTCCTCGCAGTCAACGGCGAACCCGTTGATGCGAGCGTTGACCCTTGGGCGCCGTTCATCGGACTTGCGGGCAAGAGCGTGGTGCTCACCGTCTCCAAGAAGACGGTGATGGATGACTCTGCGAAAGAGATCGTGGTCAACACCATCACCAGCGAAGACGCGTTGCACTATCGCGATTGGGTCGAAGCCAAACGTCAACTCGTCGACAAACTTTCCGGCGGCAAGATTGGTTACATCTATGTGCCCAACACCGGCGTCGATGGCCAGACTGAATTGGTGCGTCAGTTCTTTGGACAGCGACTCAAGCCCGCGCTGTTGATCGATGATCGTTGGAACGGCGGCGGACAGATCCCCACCCGCTTCATCGAGTTGCTCAATCGTCCCGTCACCAACTACTGGGCGCGTCGTGATGCGCGCGATCAGACATGGCCACCAGACGGTCATCGCGGACCGAAGGCGATGCTCATCAACGGACTCGCAGGTTCAGGCGGCGACATGTTCCCGTGGTTGTTCAAGCAAAGCCAACTCGGGCCAATCATCGGCATGCGCACATGGGGCGGATTGGTGGGAATTTCAGGCAATCCACGCATGATGGACGGTGGTTCGATCAGCGCGCCGACGTTTGGTTTCTACGAGACCGACGGAACGTGGGGCGTTGAAGGCCACGGCATCGATCCCGACATTCGCGTGGTCGATGACCCAGCGAAAATGAAGAACGGCGGCGATCCACAATTGGAGAAGGCCGTCGAAGTTCTGCTCGCAGAAATCGCAGCGAATGGCTACAAGCCCACGCCAAAGCCGAAGTATCCGAATCGTTCCGGCATGGGTTTGCCTGACAGCGACAAGTAAATCATCGGCCTCGCGTCGCACAGCGCGAGTGCAAATGAAGTCGGGGTTGTGGCCATCGCGCCGCGACCCCGACTTTTTTTTGATGGGTATTGCAGCGCCCACTCGATGCGACGCCGATAGAGAAGTCATGGCGTCCAAAGCTGCTTCGACCAACAAAGGCGTTCTCATTCCGCTCGCGCTGCTGTGCGCATTTCTCTTCTGCCAAACATTCGGATTGCTGCCCACGACAGTCAACGACGAGATCGTGCGCTGGGCCAGTTGCGCAGTCTTCGTCGTGAGCGCCGTGCTCTTTGGCGCGTCAGGAAGCGCCGTGTGGTGCGGCCTCTGCGCCGCTTTGGCGGTGGTGCTCAATCCGCTCTATCCGTTGGCACTGGGTGACTTGTTTTCCGGGGCAAAGATTGTGGCGGGTGTGGTCGCGGGCGCTGCAGTTGTGCGCAATTGGTAGCGCGTCGCATCGGACCTGTGACACGGTGTGCGCGCTGTAATAACTTTGCCGCGGCCGATCTCATCAAACAGTTTGGGTCGATCGATCGTCTGACGATGTGGCTGTTTGTGCGGGTTAGTTCGGTTGCTCCGCCGCCGCAAACAACACTCGTCCACACTTCACATCCCCCACTTGCTCACGCGCAAAGATCTGCTATGTTTCCCAACCCCGCGCATCACCCGCGCAGGGAATTGCGGGCGTAGCTCAGTGGTAGAGTGTCACCTTGCCAAGGTGAATGTCGAGGGTTCGAATCCCTTCGCCCGCTTTTAACGAAACGGGAGGCCTAATAGCCTCCCGTTTCGCGTTTTTCACGTCAGGCTCCGGGAGAGGGTTCGAATCCCTTCGCCCGCTTAAGACGAAACGGAAGGCGTAACTGCCTTCCGTTTCGCGTTTTTGGTGGTCATGTCGTCAACCGCTGCGATGGACTGAAGTCCGTGGGTTTCCACCCTTGAGAGTGCGGAGGTCACGGCGGGCTATCTGAACTTCATTGTTGCGCGCACCGCGGCGTGATCGCCTGGCGGCAGTCTAGAAAGGGAACCGCAATGGGCTCACGCAATGCGCGTCGAGGCATGCGACGCTTCTGCACACAGCACGCAATTGCGTCGCCCCAAAATTCTCGCCTGTCCACTCCTTGCTTGCGCGCCTGCTTGAGGCTTCGCGCTTCTTGACGCAATGACTTGCCGCGTGGGCCGTTTGAGCCACGACATCTCTCGCACTTTTTCTTGATCTCTTCACATGACTCGATTTCCCACGCTTGGACTTTCTCTCGCTGCCGCGCTTCAACTTTGTGCTGGGGTCTGCGCGCATCCGCCAGAGTCGTCCGTAGATGTCGCGCCGAGACCATGGAAGCTGCGAGGCACTGAATCGCCGGTCATGGGCACCTTTTTGTTTGTCCGCGGCGGAACCGTTGGACTTTCGACGGCTGGGGGCGAATTGGTCACAGTTGAACTCGACGAGCTTTCGAATGATGACCAAGTCGAAGTCGCGCAACGTGCTGCGGTGATTCGCGCCGCAAACGAAACGCGTGTGATGGACGCGTCGTCGCGCTCATCCACTACTGCCGACTTCTTTGCACTTTTCGCGCCCTTTGTCCGCACTCGCAGCGACGAGCGATGGCTCTATGTTGAAAGCGACGGCATGCCGCACGCGCCGCTTGACTTCACGATGATGAAAGGCATTCGTGCCTGGCAGCAACAGGTCCCACTTCCGCAGAAGTACACGGGCGCGAATGCGTGGCAGATTCCGCTGAAGCC
>QWPW01000033.1 GCA_003671025.1 Planctomycetota bacterium | reverse complement strand
CGTATTTGCATCGCTCGTGTTCCGTGGCAAATTGATGTCGAGCCAAGTAGAAATGCTTGACTCCCAAAAAGCCCTTTTCCCTCCCTCCGCCCCCGACTTCGGTCGGGGGTTGTTTTTTGTTCGGGGCGTTCACGGGTGTTCGCGATTATTTCGGCGGTGACCTCATGTCTCCGCTCGCTCGCGCGGACGGGCGCGGTTCGTGGCGAGTGTCGCGACGAAAGCGATGTCTCGTCGCGCTTTAGATGATGCTCAAACTCGGAGCACTCAACTGACTTTCACATGGGCGTGAAGCGTGAGTTGGTGGACGGTTCAAGGAATATGCAGAACGCGATTCACCCGCAGATGCACACGAGCCATCGCTCGTTGCGTCGACTCCGCGCGCGATCCTGCTACATTCCCCTCCCACCTTGTCCGCGCGAAATGCACCCTTTGAGGTTTTCCATTGAATAGCAACGATCTCAGCCCTGGCATGGCCCTCAAAATGGACGGCAAACTGTTTCTGGTGACGGGCGTGGAGCACCGCACGCCGGGCAACCTGCGCGCCTTTGTGCAAGCGAAATTGCGCGACCTCAAGTCTGGTTCGATTATTGAAAAGCGATTGCGCTCGGGTGAAGATGTCGAGCAGGTCGAACTCGACCGCCGCATCATGGAGTTCCTCTACACCCAAGGCCCGATGGCCGTGTTTATGGATCTCGAGAGCTTCGAACAAATCGAGCTCACCAAAGATGTCGTGGGCGACCTCGCGCTCTACGCGCTCCCCAACACCCAAATCCTCGTGCTCTGGTGCGACGGCAGGCCGATCTCCGTCGAACTCCCAATGACCGTGACCTTGCAGATCACCGACACCTCTCCTGGCATCAAGGGCGCGACCGCAACCAATCAACTCAAGGAAGCGACCTGCGAGACTGGGCTCAAGACCCGCGTTCCGCCGTTCATCACGCTCGGCGAAAAAATCATCGTCGGCACTGCCGACGGCGCCTATCGCAGCCGCGCCTGAGTCGATCAACTTTTTGAACAAAGCGAGCCCTCTGGAAATCCAGAGGGCTCGCGTTTTTTTTGGCTTGATGCAGATGAGTGCGCCACTTCGCTGGGTTCAGGCACTCTCTGTCGCGGTCATTCGGTCGAGGGTCTTTTTGGCGACTCGGCCGATGATGGCGATGACGATCCCCATGGTGACCAAGCCCACGATCACGATCGTCCATCCCTGTTCCATGACCAGTTGTTTGAGGTCATCCGCGCCCGTCGCCGCTGCGGAACTCGCGACAAAACAAGCGATTGCGGTGCGCGGAAGCATGCCCACAGTGGTGGCGGCGAGTGCAAGCCAGAACGAGATTCCCGTGGTGCCTAGCGCGAGATTGGTGATCGCAAAGGGAGAGTTGGGCGGCAATCGAACCAGTGCCACGATGGCGAATGTCTTCGCGGGACTTCCGCCCACTAACGCGCGGCGAATCGCTGCTGCACGCGGGTGGTTGGCGATTCGCTGCTCGATACTCGCGCCGGCAACGGCACGCGCGAAGAGCATTCCAATCGCCGCGCCACCGGTGAACCCCATCAGCGCGCCGGCCAATCCCATCCACATCCCGAAGACCCATCCGCCGAGAATCGCCTGCGCGTAGGTCGGAAGAATTCCGAGGCCGGCGCTGACGGCAAAGACCGCGACGTACGCCCAAAAACCCAGAGTCAGATCTTTTTGCAGCAGGCTGCTGATCGAACCGAGTTCGACCAACAAGTAGGTCCCGGCCAAGGGCGGCGCGGTCACCCAAAGCAAACCCAGCACCATGCTCGCAACGAGACGCGGGTCCTTTCGCGGAGCGGGCTCAGTTGCGACGGTCGGTTGATCCATTGCGGCAGAGTACGAGAATCTCTCTCGACGGTGGCGGATCGTTCGCTTCGCACACACGACGCGTTCTGGCCGACACCGCGCCCGCGTGCCGATACTTGAATGTCTGACTCACGCGTTCGCTCGCCTCCGCTGTCGATGCAGATTCCGTCGCGGCCTACCACAGCACTTCCCATGAACTCTCCCCTCCACACCTCCTGCCTGCGTTTCATGCTCGCCCTTCCACTGGCCTCGATCGTGCTTGCGGCAACGAGCGGTTGCACCACGCGCACGCAGGTGTTCGACGGTCACTCCGATGATCAGCTGTGGACCGCGATGGTCGCCACCGCGCGCGCGCCCAGTTACGACGATTGGAAAGTTTACGAGAACGAGGTTTACGTTGACGATGCGTCGCGACGCATCGAAATTTATCGCGTGCTCCGGCGCACCTATGTCTCACCGTTTTCGGATCCGCGCAAGGAAGAAGAGGAGTGGCGCTTTCAGATCATGCTCGCGCGCGACGAAAAACTCAACGAGCCGATGGTTGATTTCACTGCGCGGCAGATCGAGGTTCCCGCGCACGTGTGGAACGAAGCCGATCGCTACTTCGCGCAGATGCGGTTGCTGCTTGGTCCCGCGCGCGCGCCGACTGAAGTGATTCTTATCGAAGTTGATGTCGTTCCCATGCCGCCGCCGCTTGATGAAGAGCCGACCGTTGCGCCAGTCGCACCCGCTCCTGTCGCAGAGCCGATGCCTGAGCCTGCGGCAGAACCAATGCCAGAGCCCGCGATGGAACCGTTGCCGGAGTGATCATCGCGTGATGATCAGTTGATGCGCTCACATGCATCACGCGAGATTCGTAAACACGCGCTGCACGTCATCGAGGTCTTCAAGCAAGTCGACCAACTTCTCGACTTGCGCGTGCACTTCGGGCGTCGCTTCGATGTGCTGCGAAGGAACCCACACGATCTCCGCGCTGTGCACAGAAATCCCCGCGCCTTCGATCGCGGCGCGCACGGCGATGAGATTGCTCGGTGCGGTGAGCACCTCGAACGATCCCGTCTCCACGCCTTCCTCGATTTCACCGAGGATTTCCTCGGCGCCCGCATCGAGTGCGACTTCCATCAACCGCTCTTCGGTGGTGCGCTCAACCAGCAGTTGACCGCGCTGCGCAAAACTAAACGACACCGATCCAGGCACGCCGATCTTGCCGCCGTTCTTGTCGAGGATCACGCGGATGTCCGCCGCGGCTTTGTTGGCGTTGGCGATGAGACACTCAAGAATGAGCGCGACACCGCCGGGGCCGTAGCCTTCGTAGCGCGCGTGGTCGTACCGCTCTTCGCTACCTTCGCCGGTGCCCTTCTTGATCGCTTTCTCAATCGTCTCGCGCGGCATGTTGGCGAAGCGCGCCGCGTCAACGGCGATGCGCAGTGACGGATTGAAATGCACATCACCGCCGCCCTTCTGCGCGGCAACGATCAGCGCGCGTGAGCATTTGCTCCACGCTTTGCCGCGTTTTTTGTCGACCGCTGCTTTGCGGTGCTTGATGTTTTTCCAAACGCTATGTCCAGCCATGGCTCGTTCGCTTTGAGTATTGCGCCGACGGGGGCGCGATGAGTTTGCGCGATGAAGGAGAGATTACGGATTCTCGGCAGTGCGTTCACGCGCGGCAAGACATGGCGCGAGAGAAGGTGTTTGGCCACGGGCAACTTCTTGCAACTTGAGTTCGACGCGCGTGACCACATCACCGTACATGCGACGAATCAAATCGCTGGCCATCACCAACTCAAGTCCAAACTCGCGCTGTTGAAACTCCTCCAGATTGCGCGCGAGCGCCGCCGGGGGATAGCGCAGATTGGCCAGCGTGGGAACTTGTTGCCACACACGAATCGCGCCTTGTTGATCACCATCACGCCACAAAGCATCACCGAGATGATCGAGCGTGGCCAACGATGGATCGTTGGGACGAATGCGCAGCGCCGAACGAAACAGCGAAATCGCGCCCGCTCCATTGGCGTCATCGCGAAATCGACCTTGGTGGTAACGCACCCATCCAAGCGTGTCCAAGATCGACGGCTCATCGGGCGATGCCTGCGCGGCCCGCTGCGCAAGATCAATCGTGATCGCGGAAAGGTCACCGCGACCAATCGCTGCGAAGGCGAGATTGTTTAACGCTTCAGGAAGCTGCGGATCCGCGGCGACAGCGGCGCGCAGCAGCGCTTCACTTCCGCGTTCGTCGCCGATCATGCTCGCGATGTTCGCCGCACGCAGCAACGCTTCCGCGCGCGAGATTGTTGACTCGCCAGGCTTGAGGCACGCGGGAGTTCCCGCCTCGAACAATCGCACCACTGTGGCCACGGTTTCGGATTCACTCGCGCCCGATGCGGCCAACAACGCCACGGTCGCGTTGCCAAACCAACTGCGCACGGGGTTGGGAAATCGTTGTTCTGCAGAGAGCGCCGCGGCGAGAAGCGCTGCTGGATAGGGATCCGAATCAATCGCCATCACCAGTCCAAAGAGACGACCAAACTCGGGCAACTCTTCGATGGTCATCGGTCGTGCTGCGCGCGCAAGCAGCGTCGCGAATTGTTGCATCGTCGCCGAGTCGGCCTGCGTGTCGATCGCGACGCGCATCGCCGCAAGCATGTCTTCCGCACGCGCGCGCACCAATCGCGTGATGAGCACCTCTGCGTCGAGTCTCAACGTCTGCGCAAAGGACCCATCGCGCCGTGCCAACTCCGCGGCATGCGCGAGTAACGATTGCGCGGCACGCACAGGCATGGTGAGTGCGTGCGTCGACGCGACGGACGCCAACTGCGCGCGCGCTTGCACGTTCATTCCTAACGCAAGCATGGAGCCCATCACCGCCGCAATCGATGCGGGCGTTGTGGGGCGCAGCTTTGACTGCGCGAGCGCATCGCGCGCGAAGACTTCTTCCAATGCAACATCTTGCGCCGAGTTGTTCGTCACCAGCGATTGCTCAAGCGCGCGCACACGCGCATCGAATCGAGCAGAGAGTGGTTGGGCGGGAATCGCCGTTACATCCACAGGCGGCGACGCGCGAATCGCCATGCGTCGGCGCGTAGGAAGCGCGGGCGCGTCATCGCACATGCGCTCACACCACGCGAGATAGTTGAGTTGCGACTCCAACAGTGCGGGCGTTGCTTGCCGCGCGAGTGAGGCGTCCATCTCCTGCGCGAGAGCGACACATTCTGCGGCGAGTGGCAAACGCGCGTCGCTGTAGATGCGCGCGGCACGCAGCAGCGTGAGCACGGAGGCGCGTTGTGGTGGAAGCAACTTGGTCGCCAACGAGACTTGGTCATCACCCGCACTCTGCTTCGCACGCGCGCGCGCCACATCATCAAGGCGCGTCCACGCATCCGCTGCGGCTGAGTCATCGCTTTGCGCGAGCGACTCAATCGTTGCGCAAGCATGCGCGAGCAGCGACTTGTCCATGAGACTTGGGTCACGCAACGCCGCTAACGACTCGATGAGACGCGCGCGTCCATCCTCGGATGACTCGCGCAGAGCCTCGCTGGCGCGGTCGCGCGCCAAATCAAAACGCTCAACGGCAAACCACGATGCCGCAAGTGTTCGTGCGATGGTGGGACGCACTTCCGCGCTGTCGCCAGCAACTGCGCGCAACGGCATCGCGTCGTCATCAATGTCGATCAGCAACGTCTCATCGCTGAGTTCCGCAGCGGCTAACGCGCATGCCGCGAGTGCGCATTGCGAGGCGCGGTCGCGCGCGCGCGCCGCATCGGCGATGAGGAACGCTTCTTCGAAGAAGCCAAACTGCGCGTAGATTCGGCTCTTCAGCGCATCGCTGACGACGCCAAGATCGCGCTGCGCAATCTGCGCGAGCGCCTCGTCGACGGGGATTCCACTTGCGAGCAACGCCAACGTTGCGCTGTCCAACTCGTTGGGATGGTGCGCAATGACCGCGCACACTGCAGGGAGTAATTCATTGGACGCGAGGCTCCACAGCACGCGGCATGCCCCGTTCATGGCCACACGATCGGACGCGTCGCGCACAAGTGCTTCGGGCAACGCTTGCAACGCATCCTTGTCGCGTAAACACGCGCGCACAACTTCCATGCGCAACGACGAGCTCGCTGCAGCAGGGACCTGTTCGAGTTGCCGCAGTGCGACGCGCCGCGCGTTGCGCGAACCGTCGCGCGAGTCTTGCACGCCATGACCGAGTAATCGCCAAAACGCGAAATCATTTGCGGGCGCAAGCGCCAGTTGCTCCGCGGCATCAACCAGCGCGAAGGTGCGATCGTTCTGCCTCGAATGAATGCGATCTATGCGCAATGCCACGAGCATGGGAATCGCATCACTGGCATCGATGGCCACGCGCAATTGCATCAGCGCGCTCAACGCTTCATCGTCGCGACCAAGTTCGCTCAACGCATCGGCCCGCAGTAACGCGAGCGCGCGCGTGCGCATGACATCGTGTGCTCGAACCAACAGCGCTGCATCAATCGCGTCGATCGCTGCTTGATACGCACCCAATTGCAACGCGCTCATTGCCGCTGTTTCTTCGAGTTCTCCAGGAGCAGTGGGAAGCGGGATGGCCGCACCGCGCCGCACCATCGCGTCAGGCCCAACAAACCATGACAACTTGGCCAGCGCGCGTGCGGGATCACGTCGCTGCATCGCTTCGAGCCCGCCAAATGCGAGTGCGATTGCGTTGCAAGGATCAGCGGCAACGATGCGCGCCATGACTTCGCGTACTTCGCTGCTTTCAGCGCGCGCGAGTCGAACCAGGAGCAACACTTCAAGCGGCTCGAGCCGATCGGGTGCCAGTTGCGCAGCGAGAGTTGCGGCGTCAAGTGCCTGCGCGACATCGTTCTTGGAGAGTGCCTCAGCGGCACGCGCGAGTTGTCGATTCGCTTCGGCTTCAACTGGTGTCAGCGCGGCGGCGGGAGCGAGACTTTCGCGAAAGGTCACGATGCTCGCGAGAGGATCAGGTGCCCTCGCACCGGTTGCGACAGGTGGAGACGCCGCGCAAAACAACAACGACGGTGCAGTTGAGCCGCCCGCGCGCGCCGCCCTCGCACTGTCCATCCCTGGCCTCCGCGTGTCGCTGCGACAACTCCACAACGAGCAGGTGAGCGCGCAGAGCACCAACACGGAGCACGCGTCAATACCGCGATGCGTCGCGCGCGGTGCATGTTGAACATCTGACCAACCGTGTGGTCCAACCGATGCTTTCGCGCGACGTTGATGTGAAACGAAGAACGATTGAACCGAAGCCATGAGCGAAGTGAATGAAGTCGCGGGCGAAGCGGTTGAAAGGAACGACGTCCGAGGTCGCGCGCGAGAGCGTTCATGCTCTGGAAGTGCGCAGCGAGCTTCACAACGAGCAAACCGCGCAATGCCCGTGGATGAACCCGTGCAGACATGCTCGATGCGCGCAGAGATCAGTTTCGCCAGTCGTGCAAACATCAAATGGCCCAATCAACCCGCAAACCACGACTCACCGCCGACGTCCACGCTTTGCCGATTTCGCGGATTTCGACGATGACGCGGCGCGCGAAGTTTTCTTCGCAGCCTTGCGCGCAGCTTTGTTCGAGCGCTTAGGCGCAGGCTTGGATGCTGCAGATTTCGACGACGACTTCGAAGACGACTTCGCCGATGACTTCGACGATGACTTCTTGCTTGCAGACTTTTTGATCGACGACTTCGACGGCGATGATTTTTTCGCTGGCGCCTTCTTGGCCGCGATCTTCTTCTTGGCCGCGGTTTTCTTTGCTGTCGCCGAGGCCTTTACCGCAGCGACCTTTTTCGCGGCGGCAAGTTTCTTGGCGGCAACCGCTGCCTTTTTCGCAGCGACCTTTTGCGCGGCGGCAAGTTTCTTGGCGGCAACCGCTTCCTTCTTCGCGACGACCTTCTGCGCCGCGGCCAATTTCTTCGCCGCAACCGCAGCCTTGGCAGCGACGATCTTCTTCGCCGCTGCAGCCTTCTTCGCGTCCACGATCGCTTTCGCGGCCGCAATCTTTTTCGCCGCCGAGGCCTTCAGCGCCACTTTGCGATCTTGTTCAATCTGGCGTGCAGCGGCTTTCTTCGCTGCCGCGGCCTCGCGAATCTTGTTGCGCGCGGCGTCGCGCACGCGTCGCGCTTCTTCACGCACCGCCGCCACTTGCTTCGCGTGTGCGGCTTTCTTGAGCGCCTTCTCGCGCGCGATTTCGTGGGCAACGCGTTCGCGCTCACGCAACACGCGCTGAGCGTCGCGCTCAATCTTCGCGGCAACGCGCGCTTCTTCGGCCTCGCGCTTGAGTCGCACGCGATCCTCTTCCTTCGCGATCTCCGCCAGACGCTTGTCTTCGATGACGCGCTCGGCGGCGGCGATCTTCGCCTGCTTCTCATCTTCGATCTTCTGGCGCGCCGCATTTTCGACCGCGAGATACCCCGCATGACGCGCCAAGTATGCCGCGCGAATCTTGGTGAATTGCTTTCCCGCCGCCGCACACGCTTCGTACTTGAGCGCGGTCAACGCGTTGTGAATCTTCACCATCTCGTCAGCGCGATGATGCTTGCTGATCCACGCGACGACATCCGCAGTCGTACTCGTCGGCTCAACCGCACCGTGCTGCAGCAACACTTCAACCGTCGTGTCATCGACAACGGCCGCAGGATGCTCGAAGGCCGCCAACAATGTTCGACCAGAGACGAACGGTGGAATCTCGGGGAGTCCTTCGAGATACCCGCGCTGATCTTTGCGCGACGCGTTGCGCAAGTGATCAAGCGAAGTGCGATGCTGGCGACGAAAGACGTCGTTGAGTGCGGCGCGCAGGCGCAGCGCACGTTCTTCGATGAACGGATACTTCGATCCGATGGTCTCAGCGAGTTCGCGCTCCAACATCACGCGCAGTTCATTGACATCGACGATGACCCGGCTCAATCGCGCGAGCGCTTCGTCCGCGAGTTCCGGCGTGCTTTCCCACAATAAAAAGTTGGTCAGAAGAATGGCCAGCGGGTCGTTGGGTTCGTGATGCACCAATACCGGCGTTGGCGCCAATGGAGCGTTGCTGCCGTACTTGCGCAGAATTGCCAGGAATTTAGGACCACGGACAGCTTCGACCTTCATCGTGAGTCGTTCTCCAATGCGTTTGTTTCGCCGCGACGAGTTTGCTTGTGCGTCGTGGGCTCAACAGAATCTTCGGGCTGCGCATCGGTTTCGGACGCGGGTTCTATCGCACCACTCGCGTGTTTCGACTCGCCTTCACGAATGAGCGAGTCGAGCGCGGCTTGGCGCTTAAGGCGCACGTCGAGTTCAAAAACAATCTTGGGTACGCGGCCAATGCGGGTTTCTTCCATCACCTTGCGACGCAAGAATCCCGCGGCCGCGCGCAGGCCCGACAGCGTGAGTGAGGCGCGTTCTTCAGGAAGAACCGACACCATCAGCTTGGCTTCTTGCAAGTCAGGGGTCACCACAACTTCGGTGATGGAAATCATTCCTTGCACGCGCGGATCATTGAGCCCGCGCGCCAACTCCGCCTGCACTGCGCGACGGATCTCTCCGCCCATTTGCGCAGGTCGATCGCTCGGCGAAGCAGCCGAAAAAACCGGTGGACCAAGTCGACCCGCGGGTCGTCCTTCCGGACGAGTGTTGCGACGACCTTCTGGTCGACCGTCTGCTCGTCCTTCTGGACGCGACGTGGGACGCGACGTGGGACGACCCTGCGCGCTGTCGCGCGAGCGCCGATCATCGCGTGATGGATCGCGTCCCGAATCAGAGTTGTCGTTCGATGGCTTTGGATGACGCATGAGCCGTGTCAACTCCTCTGCACCGAAACGGTCTTGTAGCACTCAAGCACATCGCCGACCTTGATGTCGTCGTAGCCCACGATCTTCATGCCGCACTCTTGACCAAAGCGCACTTCCTTCGCGTCGTCCTTGAATCGCTTGAGCTGTTCCAGCCGGCGATCCTTCTCGATCACGATGCCGTTGCGGGTCACGCGGATTTGCGCGTTGCGTTCCACCACGCCATCGGTGATGTAGCAACCAGCAATCGCACCAACCTTGGTGACCTTGAACACTTGACGCACTTCGGCATGGCCGAGCACTTCGAGTTTGAGTTCGGGGGCCAACATGCCGCGCGCGGCTTTGGTGACGTCGTCGATGAGGTCGTAGATGACTTCGTACAGTCGAATCTCGACGCCCTTGGAGTCGGCCAATTGTCGCGCTTTGCTGCTGGAAGTGACGTTGAAACCAACGATGATCGCCTTGGTCGCTTCGGCAAGAGAGACATCGCTCTCGTTGATTCCACCGACCGCCGCGCTCTTGACCGAGACCACAACTTCTTCGGTCGGCAACTTGACCAGCATGCCCTTGAGTGCTTCGACCGAACCTTGCACATCGCCCTTGACCACCAGCGCAAGTTCCTTGCGGCCGGCCTTCTCGAGATGCGAGAAGATGTTGTCGAGGGTGATCTTCGGCGTGGCCAGCTCGCGCTCACGATCGATGCGACGACGCTCGTCCGCAGCTTCTTCTGCCGCGTGAATCGACTCGACCACGTAGGCCTTGTCGCCCGCATCGGGAAGTGTGTCGAGACCGGAGATCGCCACCGGAGTCGAGGGATACGCCTCGGTGATGCGCGCGCCGTTGTCGTTGATGATGTCACGCACACGGCCGTAGCCGCGTCCGATGACGATGAAGTCGCCCTTCTTGAGTCGGCCTTCTTGCACCATGATGCGCGCGACCGGACCGCGACCCTCTTCGATGGACGCTTCGAGCACGGTTCCGCGCGCGAAGCCGCCGAAGTCGGCCTTGAGTTCCAGCAGTTCCGCCTGGTAGTCGAGGATTTCCAGCAACTGTTGAATGCCATCGCCGCGCGTTGCGCTGGTGCGAATGATTTCCGTCGTGCCGCCCCACTCCACCGGATTGAGCTCATGTTGCGCGAGCTCGCCGAGCACGCGACGAATGGTCGCTTCGTTGGCGTCAGGTCGATCGATCTTGTTGAGCGCGACCACGATAGGAACGCCCGCTGCTTTCGCATGGTTGATCGATTCGATCGTCTGCGGCATCACGCCGTCGACAGCCGAAACCACCAGCACCACGATGTCGGTGACCTTCGCGCCGCGCGAACGCATCGCGCTAAACGCTTCGTGTCCAGGCGTATCGATGAAGGTGACCATTCGATCGACATCGCCGGCCTTCACAGGCACGCTGAACGCTCGCGTCGATTGGGTGATGCCGCCCGCTTCGCCCGCAGCAATCTTGGTGCTGCGAATCTTGTCGAGCAAGCTGGTCTTGCCGTGATCGACGTGTCCGAGGATGGTCACGATCGGCGCGCGACGACGCTCGTCGGTGCGCTCGCGACCCTTGAAGCGCTCTTCGATGATGTCCGCGGCAGACTTCGCTTCATCGACGACGAGGTCGATGTCGAAGTCGATCATGATCTCCATCGCCTTCTCGCTGTCGATGGCGCTGTTGATCGTCGCCATCGTTCCGCCGAGGAAGAGCTTCTTGAGAATGTCGCTCACCTTGATGCCAGTTGCCGCGGAGAGCTCTTTGATCGTGAGCGGCTCAGCAACATGGATCTGGGCAATTTCGCCTGCTTTGCGCTCGGTGCGTTGACCGCCGCCGCTGAACCCCGGACCCGCGCCGCGCGTGGGTTGGTTGCGATGCGAGGTCATGAATCCGCGCGCGCCGTCGATGCGTGCTTGCCGATCCTTCAGATCCTGTGCGCCAAACGCTTGACGCGCGGTGTCGCCCGCGCGACCTGTGCGCGAAGCACCGATTCCTCCGCGCGCACGCGGATCGACTCGGCCAGTCCCTGTGCGCCCTGCTGCGGTCCCAGGACCGCCTGCGGTACCAAGGCGACGCATCGGTGGCGGCGTCGGCAGATTGTCAGCTTGCTCAACGCGAATGACTTGCGGACCCGCGAGGCGCGTCTTCTCGCGCAACGCGAGTTGTGGTCCGACGGGGCCGGTTTGCGTAGGACGTGTAGGCACGTTCATCACTGGTGGCGCGCCCGAACCGTCCCCGATGGTGGACGGCGGTGGTGCGGTGATGACGCGTCGAGGCGCAGTTTGTGGCGCTTCGATGCGCGCCGACACTGGCGGAAGATCGGTGCGTGGCTGCTGCTTCGCGGTCAATCCCGCAGGAACGCGAAACGGCACGCGCTGCGGAGGATTGGTGGTGCCGCCGTGCGGTGGACGCGCTGCCGCGACGGAGCTCGTCGGAGCATGCGCAGTTGCACTGGAGGTTGGCGCGGCGGCCGCTTGAGCGGTTGCGGCGACTGATGATGCTGCCTCTGAAATCGTCGGCGTAGAAGCTGCGATAGAGGGCCGCGGCGCGGGCGTCGCGTGCGGAGCATCCGTGGCGCGCTCTGCAATCCCCGCCTCGGTCGAGCCACGTCCGCTCGTCTGCGCGGGCGTGAGTGGCGTCTGAGTCGGGGCATCACCGCTGCCGCTCACAAATCGTCGGACGCCCAGCGGCGTCTTTCCTGCGGGCGTGACCTCTGTCGGCGCGTCGGCTGGAGTTGGTTTCTTGGTGGCGCGCTTGGCCACAGCACGTGGCGCTTCAGTGCCTTCCGCGCCTTCTGCGCCTTCGCTGCCGGCGGTGCTTGCGCGACGAGTCGAATCAGTGCCGCTGGTTGGCGACTTGAACGCGCCAATCTTTGCGCTCGAGGAAGGTGCAGCGACTGACTCCGATGCCGACGCCGTGTCAGGCGCGGTCGCGGTCGCGACGCCGCCGAGAGAGCCTGCGAACCATTCACGAATGGTCAGCGCAAGGCCCACCGAAACCGGCGAGAGGTGCGTAGTGATGTCAGGAATGTCTTCGCTCTGACAGCGCGTAATGATGTCTTTGGAACTCAAACCGAGTTCCTTGGCAAGTTGATGCACCTTCTGCGACACGGGTTTCTTCGACAAACGTTCCTCCTGAGTACTTCACGCATTTCGCTGCGACCATCGCAGCAACACACGAACTTTTCGCACCACCACACGATTGCTCACACTGACTTTAGACACGCAAGATTTGACACACACCGATTAGACAAACATCAATCAACTGTTCACGCGACCCGCACGACCGAAGCCGAGGATCGAGTCCGCCGCGCTCTCCGCATCGACATCGGTCACTGGCGCAGCACTCGCCTCGCCGCCGACCGCGACGCCATCTCCGCCGCCGCCACCGAGAATCGCATCGGTCGCCGATGCGTCTTCCGCAGCGCGCGTTGCCGCAGCAGCCGCATCGCGCTCGCGCTCGATCTCGACTTCACGCGCACGATTGCTCGAGGCCGCGCACAACGTGTCGGCGAGGTCGTCGCTGATGCCGAGTTCTTCGACCAACATTTCTGCGCCGATCTCTTCGATGTCGAACACGCTGATCATTCCCAGCGCGCCGATCTTGTCGAGCATCTCGTCGTTCACTCCGTCAATTGGACGCAGCGTTTCGCCGAGAATTTCCAAGCCCTTGGCAAACTCCACCGGCGTCAGGATGTCAATGTCCCAACCAGTGAGTCGCGCGGCGAGGCGCACGTTTTGTCCGCGCTTTCCAATCGCCAACGAGAGCTGATCTTCGCGCACGATGATGGTGGCGCGACCGAGTTCAAAGCAGAGGCTGACTTCTTCCACCGCTGCAGGACGCACTGCGTTGGAGATGAGCACTTGGCTCGACTCGTTCCACAAGACGATGTCGATCTTCTCGCCGTTCACTTCGTCGACGATGTTGCGAATACGACTGCCGCGCACGCCAATGCATGCGCCCTTGGCATCAACCTTCGAATCAACGCTGGCCACGGCAACCTTGCAACGCTGGCCCGGCTCACGCGCGAGCGCTTTGATTTCAATGACGCGCTCAGCAACTTCAGGAACTTCTGCTTCGAAGAGGCGGCGAATGAAGTCCGGCGAACCGCGCGAGAGAATCACTTTGATTTGGCTTCCGCCGTCGCGCACATCAAGCACGAGACAACGAATGCGGTCACCAGGCTTGAACATCTCGCCAGGAATCTGCTCGCTCTTGGGCATGAACGCTTCGGCGCGGTCGACCTGCACGATGAGTGCGGGACCTTCTTGACGGGTGACGGTGCCGGTGACGATTTCGCCTTGTTTCTTCGCGAATTCTTCCATGAGCGAGTTGCGCTCGTCTTCACGGAACTTCTGAATCATTACTTGCTTGGCGGTTTGCGCGGGAATGCGGCCGAGGCTCTCGATAGGCACATCGTCGCGGCCGCCCTCTTCGTTGTTACGCCAAATGACGATGCGTCCGCTGAGACGATCCATCTCGCAGCCGAATTCATCGGGGTCAAGCGAATCAAAGTGTCGGCGCGCAGCGCTAATCATCGCCATCTCGAGATCGCGAATGAGATGCTCCCGATCGATGTTTCGATCGCGGGCGATGGAGTCGAGGATGCGGAGAGTTTCAGAATTCATGACGAGTGGCCTTTTTCTTTACGACGCGCTGGGTTGTCGGCGCCGCGTGTAAGTCCTGCGACGGCCGTTGAGATGTGACTGATTTCGGGATGTGACTGATTTCGGGATGTGACTGATTTCGAGATCTACTTGACGGCCATGCGTTTGCGCAATGGCTGCGAAAGCACGGCGCTACAGACATTTGTAAACACACAAGCCACGAATGCAGTGCACTCGTGGCTAGTCGGCGGTTGGCGTTGCGGCAAACCCCTGAGAGACTCGTGTCGTGTGAACGACTATGAGATCAGAAGTGCCTCCGAAGGCCAAGTTGAAGCGGAATCACGCATGATTGTTGAACTCGCACCGTCGCGCGTGACGCCGCTCAAACGAGTGGCAAGATCACGGTTGACTGAAACAGGCCCAAAGCCACACAACGCATTCGGCCGAACTCGAGGATGAAGGCAAACAGCCTTCATCGGTCGATTCCGACGCGAATAATCCAACCGCCTGACGGATCAGAGGACTGTGACACCACAAGTTGTGACACACCAGAGATTCGAAGCATTGGACATCCCGCCTTGTCGCAGACTAGACAAAAACACACGACCGGCAACACACCTCGAGCGCACAAACCCCGCTCAAGGAGGGGGAAACATAGCCTTTCGAGGCCAAACCGTCAATGCGCCCCAAGTCCGGAGGAGGCCATGGACTCGTGGTCAGCGGCGATTTGGGGAAAGGATCATCGAGGGCGCAACGAGGAGGCGCGCGGACCGCGTCTGCGCATGCGACGGTCGGGTCGGCGCGGATGGCGCGCTCATTTCACGTCGGATTTGGGCGTGATTTCCCTGCAATGTGACGCTCGCGCGCCGGGTGAACCGCGCAGCACGCGCTTCAACAACGCTGCAACAACGCTTCAGCCAGCGCCGCCGAAACCACCGAGATCGACCCGTTCGTTGGGCGTGATCGAGCGCTCGATGCGCAGGGCACGATTTCCCCGCATTTGGCCGACCTTGGCGAGAAACTTGTGCCGTCCCCCCACCGAGAGCACCGCGGGCGAGTCGGCGGAGCGCGTGGTGACGATGAGGTCGCCCACTTGCAGATGGCGCAATTCGTGAATGGACATGCTGGTGGTCGCGAGCGTCGCTTCCATATCAATGGGCGCGCCCGAGAGCCCGCCCGCGATCATGTCGGCGGTGCCAGAGCCGCCCTTGGCCTTGCCCGTGACAAACCAACTTTGCGCGGAAAGATCCTCAACCAGCGGCTCGATGGAGTTATAGGGAATGCACAGAGTCATCGGCCCCGCGCGATTGGTGAGCTTGACTTCAAAGCCAATCACCACCACGACTTCGTTGGGTGGAACGATCTGCACCAGTTGCGGGTTGGATTCCATTTCGCCCAGCGTGAAGTCGATCTTGCGGATGCTCTGCCATGCCTCGGACAGCGCAAACAGGCCGCGCTGGAGAATCTTTTGGATGAGCTTGACTTCGATGAGCGTCATCGGGCGCTGCGGAACAAACAACTCTTTATTCGATCCGCCGAGCAGTCGATCGATGATGGGATAGATCACCAACGGCGAGACCTCGAGGCACATTTGTCCTTCGAGCGGCGCGCAGCGCACCAGATTGAAACTCGTGGGATTGGGCAGACTTCCGATGAATTCGGAGTAGGTCATCTGCGCCGCATGCGAAACGCGCACTTCGACAATAGTGCGCAGATAGCCCGACAATGACGCACCGAAGTTGCGCGCGAAGGTCTCGTGCAACATCTCCAACGCGCGCATTTGGTCCTTGGAAATCCGCTCGGGACGTTTGAAGTCGTAGGGGCGAATTTCGATCTTGTCTCGGTCGCGACGTACGCGAGAAAAGATCTGCGTCGGCGGCGCTTCGACGACGGGCGCGGGGTCGCTTACTGCATTGAGCAAGGCGTCGATATCAGACTGATTGAGAACCTCAGTGCCCATAGTTTGGTCTCACTGGCGAGATACACGGCTCCGCCGCGGCGGACGAACTGCCCGCTGTGTGTGTCATCGGCGGACCGATGCGCGTTGCTTGAACGCATGAGTTGAACACGTGCTTGAACGCGTGGTGCTGAATGAAACGCATAAGTTGAAGTGATCACTCGAGCGCCGCACATCAACGCGCTCACTCGATGCGCAGCAACCGCGTCGGCCACGAGCCGTAGGATGCGCGCCATGAGAACCACCGAGTTGCGTGCGACCTTTCTTGCCAATTCGATTGTGTCGTGGCTTTGCTCGGTCCTCGCCGCTTCTCTTCGCGGCGGAGGCGCCCTCACTGGAACCCTACTGAACCGCCACGCGTTGCTTGCGACTTGCATCGTGTTGCTCGCGACGGCGAGCGCGTCGATCACGCCAGTTTCCGCGCAAATTCCCCCGAAAATCCCTGGTCTTCCCGTGTTCGGCAAGCCCGCGGCTGCTGCGGAAGTCGTCTTCGCCGACTCGCGCGATCAGGTCGAAGTGCGGGCGCAGATCGCGCACGCGAACGTCGCGCCAGGAGGCGATGTTCCGATCGCAATCGAGTTTGAGTTGCTCAAGGGTTGGCACATTTGGCCCGCGGAGGGCGTGTCGAAGCTTGGGCCAAACGCTGAGGAACTCGCGGAGTTTGACGGCGCGATTCGCACTGAGATCACAGTGAAGCCAGGCGCGGTGATCGACCCGCGCGTTCAACTTAATCTCACGTTCATTCGGTGGCCAGCATTGCACGCAGCCACGGCGGATCTTGGCGATGGACCAAAGCAATTCGGCGTCTACGAAGGTCAGGTCGCCGCATTCATTCCTGCCTCGATTGCCAGCGACGCCGCGCCTGGCACCGTGGAGATTCCGTTGTTGGTGAGTTTTCAAGCGTGCAATGACAGCGGCTGCAGCGCGCCTGCGGACGTTGAACTGATGGTGCGCATTGAGATCGCCGCGGCCACCACAACTGCGGCGCCGAGCGCGATGTTTCAAGCGTTTGATCCGACGGTGTACCGCGCGATTCGCAGTGGCGCGACCACGAGCAAAGTGATTGAGTTCAATCTGCTCTCGTACAAGTTCTCCATCGATCCCACCGGTTGGGGATTCGTCGCGCTCCTACTCATCGCCGCGCTCGGTGGCGCGTTGTTGAACTTCACTCCATGCGTCTTGCCCGTCATCCCACTCAAGATCATGGGACTAGCGCAAGCAGCGCAAGGTAGTCGCGCGCGTTGCTTCGCATTGGGCGTCGTGATGTCGTTGGGCGTGGTCGCGTTTTGGATGGTGCTGGGATCGCTGATGGCGTTTGTGCAAGGGTTTTCCAGCGCAAATCAACTGTTTCAGATGCCCTGGTTCACCATTCTCGTGGGCGTCATCATCGGCGCGATGGCCATCGGCATGGCGGGCATGTTCACCATCTCGCTGCCCAACTGGGTGTATCACCCGCAACCAAATCATGATTCGTACCTCGGTTCGTTTTCGTTTGGTGTGATGACCGCAGTGCTCTCGACGCCGTGCACTGCGCCGCTCATGGGCACGGCCGTCGCATGGTCAACGACGGAAGGCGCGGGCACAATTCTCACGGTGTTCGGCGCGGTCGGTGCAGGAATGGCGCTTCCGTACCTCGTGCTCTCCGCGTTTCCTTCGCTCGTCGAATCGATGCCACGCACGGGAAAGGCGAGCGATCTCATCAAGCAAGTGATGGGACTGTTGCTGCTCGCTGCGAGCGCGTATTTCATTGGCGCTGGACTGTCGGGCGTGATGGTCGAGCCACCGACTCCGCCGAGCAAGATGTATTGGTGGAGCGTTGCTGCGTTTGGATTCGCGGCGGGCGCTTGGTTGCTGCTGCGCACCATGATCATCACCCAAAAGTCGCTGAATCGCGTAGTTTTCGGCGGATTTGCGCTGGTGATGCTCGCGATCAGCCTGCTCATTGGAATCTCGCAAACGGCCAAAGGGCCCGTCGATTGGATCTACTACACACCGCAGCGATTGGCGTCGGCGCAGAGCGAAGGCAAAGTCGTCGTCGTCGATTTCACTGCAGAGTGGTGCGCGAATTGCAAGACGTTTGAAGCGCTGGTACTCAATCTTCCGCGTGTCGCGCGCGAACTCAATGCCGACGATGTCGCCTCGATCAAAGTGGATCTCACGGGAAACAACAGCGAGGGCAACGCGCTGCTCAAGGCATCGCATCGTGTGACCATTCCGCTGTTGTTGGTCTATGGACGCGACGGCTCGCTGATACTCAACGCAAGTGATTACACGCCGCAACAAGTGATCGACGCGATCGACGCCGCGCGCAATACCGCGCGCAATGCCGCGCCCGCATCGGGCGAGTAGTAATACGAGAGCGACGCAGCGTCTCAGTACGAGCGCGTGCGTTCACTGCGCGAGAGTAGTCATGCGCGCACGTTCGCGCTCTGAGAATTGCGCGAGCGGATCGAGTGACAACTGATCGTCGAGGGTCAGAGCTTCGCGCGCAACGCGACGAGCATCATCGATGCGTCCGATGGATGCATACGCTTGCGCCAGATCGCCGCGACGACGCGCGCTCGCCGGTTGTCGTTGCGCTCCAACCGCGACAAATCCCAGCAATTCCTGCTGCTGCGCGTCATCGAGCGTGTGCGAGTAGCGCAATTTTTCCATCGATAATCCCGCCAGCAACGCGATTGCTCGCGCGGGATGCGCAGTCAATCTTTCGCGCGCGACGTTCAACGCACGCGTGAACGCGGCTCCATCGACGGCTCCATCCAAGGCTCCACGTGGTTGCGTTGAATCGCGCTGCGTTTCGAATTGCGCGGCGGCTACGAGTTGGCGCACCGCTGCTTCCATTGGAACGCTGCTGCGCGTCGCGTCGATGTCGATGAGTTGCTGCGCCACACTGAGGCGCGTCGCTAACTCGATCTCGCGCGCGAGTGGCTTTCCTTCGCTGCGCGCGTGTGCCAATGGCGCGAGTTGTTGCGCGGCGTTCTCCAACGCGCGGTCGCGTGTGAATGCGTCGAGTGCGTCGCGTGTGCACATCAACAGTGCCGCTAGCACGAGTGCGCCACTGGCAATCATGGCAAAGTGCGTGCGTGATGAACTGCGCGCGTGTTCGCTGTTCGTCGCCGCGCAGTTGCTTCCGCACGCGACACAGACCAAGGCCAACACGCACGATGTGGGCAGCCAGGCGGTCATTTCGATTTGCGCGTGAATCATCACCAACGCCGCCATCGCAAGCGCGATCGCCGCAAGCGCGCGCGCGTTGAGCGTGTTCAGCGCCTGCGCCAACATCGACGCGATGAGCGCGAATGCCAGCAGTCCTATGCCGCGCAGCATGAGACCTAATGCATCGAGCGCTGCTTGTTCCACAGACGCTTGCGCGATGAGCACCACTGCGCCGATGATCGTCGCGAGGCGCACCGTCATCGTCGAAATGTTGCTCCGCTCATCGCTCTCTTCCCTCTTCGCAACGGCGACGCGCCCGCGAAACGCGAGCGCGATCATCACGCTCCACGCCAACGCAGAGATTGCCCCGATGCTCGCCATCCAATCGACAAACATCGAATGCAAACTGGCAACATCCTCAGGGCACTGCGCGGGTTTCATCGCGTTGAACACCTCCTGCACCCCAGCAGGTCCGACGCCAAAAACCAGCATTTGCACGGGCATTTGCCCATACATGCGCGCCGCGGCCTCGAGGTAATAGGCGCGAAAGAGCAGACTCAATTCGCCCAGTTGGGTACCCACCAAGCCGCGCACTGCGACGGCCGCGAGCATCACCGCAACGAGCACGAACACGATGCTTGCGCGCGGAGCAGACTTGCTGCGCACGATCCACAGCAGCAGCAACGCCGCGAGTGCGGTCGCGCCCAGTGCGCCCTTGCCTCCGTTGATCACTAACAACGCGGCGCAGGCGAGCGCGGCGATGGTCAAGCTCATCGTGAGCGTGGATTTCACGCGACGCCACGACATCACCGCCGTCGCGCCCAACACCAACGCGCCGACACCCATGAACGTCGAGAAGACATTGGAAAATCCAAACCACCCCGTCGCTTCCGCTTGCATCAATCGACGCTCGTAGGTGCGCGCGGCACTTGAGTCCGCACTCCAACCGCGCTCCGCGAAAAACGTTGCTCGTGTCTCGCGAAACAGCGCGACTGTCGCGTCATGCTCGGTGGTCACTTGCACGATGCCACGAAGCGCGAATGCTGCGGTAAGCGCAACCACAATCGCGATGGCCATCACGCGCAACGATCGTTCGCGCACCAGATGCGCGAGCGCGACAAACGCCAATGCTGCCGCAAGCCACGTATCACCGCGAAACGCGTCAATGCTGTTTTGTCCCCAATACGCAAGCGCAGGCAGCGGCGCCAACGCCAACAACACCATGCTCCAGTGCACACCCAGGCCCGCACGATGTTCGCCGGCGATGGCGAGCGTCGCCGCGAGAATGAGCAACACATCGAGCACATGCGAACCCGTCGGCCCCATCGCCAACATGGGCATGGCATCGAGCGCGGGATCGACATCAAACCACAGTTGCGGTTGAATCGGCAGCAACGCGCGCAGCGCGCAAACCCCGAGAATTCCAGCGAATCCAGCCAAGCGCAACCCGTGCGCGCTGGATCGAAACGCGTTCACCGTCGATCCTGCTCAGGCAGTGGATCTTCGATGCGCGCCACGCTGGTTTCGAGCACGAGCATCACCAGAAAAATTCCCATCAACTGGATTCCCACGAGCGCTGCTTGCCACGGCTTCATCAATCCAAGACCAATGCCACTCGACGCGGTGACCGCGGTGAGCAGCCACAGCACGAACACGGCGCGACGCTTGGACAAACCCAACTGCACCAAACGATGCGAGATGTGTTCGTGTCCGCCGACGAACGGACTCTTGCCTCGGCGCAATCGCCACACCGTGACATACACGCCGTCGTAGAGTGGAATCGCGAGCACAAGCAGCGGCATGAACACGCCGTACCACGCAGTTCCCAGCGCGAAGTCGGGATGCGCGGCATCAACAAACGTCGTGCGCGCCGCCAACGTGGCCAAGATGTATCCGATGAACAGCGAGCCGCCGTCGCCCATGAAAATCGTCGCGGGCGGGACGTTCCACACCAAGAATCCTGCGAGTGATCCAGCCAAGAGCGCGAGTGCTGAAGCGATGAACCACTGCCCATTCAAGATCGTGGCGACCATGAAGCACAACGCCGCGATCATCGCAACGCCGCCCGCAAGTCCGTCCATGTTGTCGATGAAGTTGACCGCGTTGACCACGACCACAATCCACGCGACGGTGAGCGCGATGCTGGCGATCTCGCCCCACGCGTAGTCAGCGGTGACCGCGTGCAACAGGCGCACATCGGAGAGCAGCACCGTGGCGATCGCCACCGACAACTGCAATCCCAGTTTGGGCCACGCAGCGATAGCGCGGCGATCATCGACCAATCCCATCACGTGCAACACCAACGCGCCGGCGACGATGACGATCCAATCGTTCGCCGTTGCTTGCGCGTGCGTGAGGTGCGGCTCGAGCGAGGGCGCCCATTCTTGGAGACGCTCGGGCGCGAGAAGCACCAGCGCGATTCCGCCGGCAAGCGGACCGACGGCCGACCAAAAGATGGCGATTCCCCCGATATTGGGCACACTTCGCAGCACTTTGACGTGGCCGTTGGACCCTTGGCTGTCGAGTGCGCCGATGGAGCGACCGACGCGCGCGAGAACCCCGCTGGCCGCTGCCGAAATCGTGAAGCCGAGAAGGAGAAGTCCGAGGACGATGCCGAGCATGACTCTCGATAAGGTACACGCGATGTCCACTCTGCGATCCGTGACCATCTATTGCTCGAGTTCGAGAAGTCTCGATCCACACTTTTCGGTGGCCGCTCGTGCGGCGGGCGAGTTGCTCGCGCGGCACAACATCACCTTGGTCTACGGCGGCGGCGGGCTCGGCCTCATGGGCGAGGCCGCGCGCGCATGCAAGGCCGCGGGTGGCCGCGTCGAGGGAATCATCACGCGCAAGTTTCTCAATCTCGAGCAAGGTTGGGACGGCTGCGATGAACTCGTAGTGGTCGACACCATGCGCGAACGCAAGCGGCTGCTCATCGAACGCGCCGATGCGTTTTTGGTGTTGCCCGGCGGCATGGGAACGTTCGAAGAATTCTTCGAAACATTGGTGGGGCGACAGATCGGCGATCACGACAAGCCCATCGCGGTGCTCGACGATCACGGCTACTACCTCCCGCTGCAATCGCTCATCGAGCACGCGATTCGCGAGCGCTTCGTGCGCAGCGCCGTGCGCGAAATCGTGCAGTTTGGCACCGAATTAGAGCCGCTCTTGGAGTGGCTGCAAGTGCACGCGCATACACCAGTGCATGCAGACCCTGAGCGATTTCTGCCCATGGGTCCGAAGGGTTGATGAGCGCTGTCGTGACGCACGATTGCGTGTCGAGTGTTGATCTATGTTCAACACACGGTTCGTCGAAATCGCCGGCGCAGCACGTGGCGGCGGCAACCGTTGCACAGCCTCCGATCGGCTTGATCGCGGGCGAAGGCGAGCTTCCGTTGTTGGTGGCTCGAGGCATTCATGCGGCGGGCAGACGCGTCGCATGCATTGGACTGCACGATCAGTTTACCCCTGAATTGCCCTCGTTTTGTGATGAATTCGCCTCGGCAGGCGTTGTGCAAATCGGAAAATGGATTCGCCTCGCGCGACGATTTGGCATTCGTGAATGCGTGATGGTGGGCCGCGTCTCCAAAGCGCGCATGCACGATCCGCTGCGCGTGCTGCGACAACTTCCCGATTGGCGTGCCATCAAACTTTGGTACGGAACTCTGCGTCACGACCACCGCTCGGCAACCTTACTCACCACTCTCGCCGACAACCTCGCTCTTGAGGGACTCACCTTGATTGACTCAACCACTTACATTCAAAATCACATGAGCGTGGCGGGAATCATGACCCGTTGCACTCCCAATGCAGCGCAGGTCGCGGACATCGCCTTCGGTTGGCCGTTGTTGCAACAGATCGGCGCGCTCGACATTGGCCAAGGCATGGTCGTGCGCGAACGCGACGTGATCGCGGTCGAAGCCGTGGAAGGAACCGACGCGATGATTCAACGCGCAGGCATGCTCTGTCGCCGCAAAGGTTGGACGTTGCTCAAGACCGCGCGCGCGGGCCACGACATGCGCGCGGATGTTCCCACCATCGGCGTGTCCACCATTCAACGCATGCGTGCTGCGGGCGGAGGATGCCTCGCGCTTGGTGCTGGTCGGGTGATTTTTGTGGATCGCCCTGCGGTCATCGCAGAAGCGGAACGCGCGGGTATCGCCATCGTTGGCATCGTCGACGAGTGATCGAACGCGTCGTGCGAGCATGCGTTGCGGTCGCGGTTTTTTGAGCGCGAATCCTCACCGCTCAAACACGCGTCACGCAGGTAAAAATAAGCCATTTCTGCTAGGATTCGGTTTCACTTGTACGGCCTCTCTGGGCGGTCAAGTTTGAAGGAATCCACTCATGACCGACGGCGCAACTCCAGCAGACGATTCCACTCCACCACCGCAGCCGACTGCAAAGAGCACGCCGAAAAAGGGCGAGGTCGTCGCTGCGATTGTTGAGACAGTCACTGAACAAATTATGGATCGCGTGATCGACCTCGACATCGATCGCGAGTTGCACGAGAGCTATCTCACCTACGCCATGAGCACGATCATGGATCGCGCGCTGCCTGATGCGCGTGATGGACTCAAGCCTTCACAGCGACGCATCTTGGTGGCGATGAATGATCTCCGTCTCGCACCGGGCAAGAAGCACATCAAGTGCGCCAAGATCTGCGGCGATACCAGTGGTAACTATCACCCGCACGGCGAGAGCGTGATCTATCCCACGATGGTGAACCTCGGACAAGATTGGAAGACGCGCTACATGCTCGTCGACAAGCAAGGCAACTTCGGTTCCATCGAAGGCGATCCACCGGCAGCGATGCGTTACACCGAAGCGCGCATGACTGCGCACGCCATGGCGTTGATGGAAGATCTCGACAAAGAAACTGTCGACTTCAAACCCAACTACGACGATCGATTGATGGAGCCGATGGTGCTCCCGGCGAAGTTCCCCAATCTGTTGGTGAATGGTTCGAGCGGGATCGCGGTGGGAATGTCGAGCACGATGCCTCCCCACAATGTGCGCGAGATTTGCACGGCCATCGTGGCCACCATCGATGACCCGCTCATCGGCGTCGAGCGCTTGATGGACATCGTTCCTGGCCCTGATTTCCCTACGGGCGGCATCATCATGGGTCGGCGCGGAATTCTCGAGGCGTACTCCGCAGGACGCGGGCGCATCATCGTGCGCGGCCGCGTGCGTCACGAGAAAGTCAATGGACGCGACGCGATTGTGATCGACGAGATTCCCTTTCAGATTTCGCAAAGCGCGCTCATCGAGAAGATCGTTGAAGCTGCCAAAGATCCTGATCGCATCACCGAAATCTCTGATGTGCGCAATCACTCCGGCCGCGACGCGCGCACGCGCATTCAAGTCATCCTCAAGAAGAGCGCTGACCCTGCGACAGTCGAGAAGCAGCTCTACGAATTTACTCCGCTGCAATCGTCGTATTCGATTCAGAACATCGCGCTGATCAATCACCAGCCGCGCACGCTGTCGCTGCGTCAGTTGATTCAGTGCTACGTCGATCACCGCTGCAGTGTGATTCGTCGGCGCACTGAGTTTGAACTCCGTCAAGCGCGCCAAGCGGCGCACAAGTTGGAAGGTTTGATTTACGCGGTGTGCGACATCGACGAAGTCATTCGTCTCATTCGTTCGAGCCGTACCCGCGACGAAGCCATCACGCGATTGATGGAGCGCGCGTTCCGTATCTCGTCTGACTATGCGCGCATCGACATCGTTCCCGCGCGATTGGTTGAGCGCGCGGAGTTGGCGTTCACGCAGGGCAAAGGCGGCGTGCATCTCACCCGCGTGCAAGCGGATGCCATCGGCGCGTTGCGCTTGATTCAGTTGGTCGGACTCGAAATCGAAAAGCTCGCCAGCGAACTCGCGGCGTTGCTAAGCAAGATCGACGCGCTGGAATTGATCCTCTCCGATGAGCGTTTCATTCTCGCCATCGTTCGCGCCGACACCGTGGAAATGGGCGAGCGCTTTGGCGACGAGCGTCGCACTGCGATCGAAACCAATGAAGCCGAAGACTTCGAACTGGGATCGATGGTTCCGCCGCACACGGCCGTATTGACCGTGAGTCACGCGGGCTATGTCAAGCGTTTGCCGCTTGACACCTATCGCACGCAAGGACGCGGCGGCACGGGCATCAAGGGCTCCGAAGCGCGCGAAGATGATTACGTCGAACAAGTGTTGGTGTGCGGATCGCACGATGATTTGCTGTGTTTCACTGACACCGGGCGCGTGTTCCGCATCAAGGTGTGGCAGATTCCCGAGATGGCGCGCACCGCGAAGGGGCGCGCAATCGTGAACGTGCTCGAACTGCGCGAAGGCGAAAAGATCAAGACGTTCCTGCCCATCGAAGACTTCGAGAAGAAGGAGGACTACCTCTTCTTCGCCACTTCGAAGGGTCGCGTGAAGCGCACAAGTTTGAAGGATTACAGCAACGTCAATCGCAGCGGCATCATCGCCATCGGGCTCAACGACGACGACAATCTCATCGGCGTGATCTCAACCTCGGGCACGGATCATGTGCTGCTCGCGACGCGCGAAGGCATGGCGATTCGCTTTGAGGAAGACGATGCGCGCGTCATGGGTCGCGCCGCGGCGGGTGTGAAAGGCATCGAACTCGCCGACACTGACGCAGTGGTCGGACTGATCCGTTGCGATGAATCGTGCGCGCTGCTCACCGTGACCAGCAAGGGCTACGGAAAGCGCACGTCGCTGCGCGAGTATCTCGTGCAATCCGAAGATGGATCGACGCGCGCGCAATCGCGCGGAGGCAAAGGCCGCATCGATATCCAAACCACCGACAAGAACGGCCTCGTGGTCGCCGTGCTTCCGATCAGCGAGAGTGATTCGGTGGTGATCGTCAGCAGTACCGGCATGTTGGTGCGCATTCCTGCTTCAGAGATTCGTGAAGTGGGACGCAACACGCAAGGCGTTCGCGTGACGCGGCTCAAGGATGGCGATTCGGTGGTTGGTGTCGCGTCGGCGCGAATGGACGAAGCTGAACTCGCTGCGTTGGCAAACGCGACTGCCGAAACGACCGACCTCGCGACGAGCGATTCCACGCAGCCCGACACGACCTCCGATGCGAAGCCTATGACCGAACCTGATTCATAAATGGATCGCAGATTGGATCGCAGATTTGATCGCAGAGTTGATCGCAGAGTTGATCGCAGAGTTGATCGCAAAATTGACCGCAGAATTGCTCACTTCGCAAGTCCAAGCAAACGCCCACCATGTCTACCGTGTCCACGAGCTCCCCCTTCAAACTCCGCCGCAAGTCGCATAATCCGAGCATTGAACTCGCGCCGCTCATCGATGTGATGATGTTCTTGCTCGCGTTTTTCATCTACAGCGTGATGATGATGGAGCGCGTGGATCTGGTGCCGATGGAGCTCACCACCTATCAATCAGGAAAGGCCGCAAAACCCGCTCCTGCAGCCACAATCTCCATTGATCTCGATGGCAATCTCTATCTCGATCGCGTGCCTGTCGCGCTCGACGAACTCACGTCGCGATTGGAAAGCGCGCGCACGGCCGCGCCTGATCTCGTCGTCTACCTCGCGCTCGCCGATGGCAGCGCCAAGGTGGATCGCTCAGCACTCTTCCTCGACATTTGGGATCGACTGCAACCGGCGAAATTCAACGTGAATGTGGTGGGACATCGTCGACGCGGGCCAGTGATTCGTGATGAACCCGTGAAACCATCGACCCCTGCTGCGACTGGTCCTACCGTTCCTAATCTCCCCACGATTGCGCCTCCTTCAGTTGGCGTCTCGTCGCCAAACTCAACCGCAGAGAACGCGACTTCTGTCGCCGCTGACTAGCACCCCGCCGCTGACTAGCACCCAAGTAGTAACGAGTGATTTTTTCTTCGCATGAGTTGAACCGCACAATGCAGTGGCTCCACCGCAACCTTCCGCTCGCACTCGCGTTCACGCTCTCCGTGTTGCTGCATGCGTTTGTGTTGTTTCCTGCGTTAGGCCTGTTTGAGTTGGGTGCGAAAGGCAACCTGCTCGACGCCGGAATTGACGCCGCAGTCGAATCGGCAATTGACGACGCAGACGACACCGAACTCCACGACGCGAGCGATCCATCGCGATCTAACACGCGTGATCACGCCGCGATGGAACGCGGCGCCATCGCTGCGCGCCGTGTCTTGCAAGAGCGTCGCGAGCGCGATCGCGCGTTGCCACCCGAAGCGCGTGAAGAGGAAGTCCATCTCGGCATCGATGAGTCGAACGCTGCGACGATGAACTGGATTGGATACGAGGAATACGAGCGTCATCTCGCGGAGTTGGCCGAAGTTGAGCAAGCCGCGTTTCGCATTGAACTCGCGAGCGGTTCAAACGGCACTGCCGCGTCCAACCTTCCTCCGGCAGAGCCAACGCCGAGCGTCGCTGCGTCAGTAAATCCGAGTTCGCTGCCATTGCCTTCAGCTGCGACGAGCGCGCCCACCGTTGTTGTCGCCGCGAACGAAGCTTCGCCACCAACGAATCCACTCGAACCCAATCCGAAGACCAACTTGGTCGAGATCGCTTCTGCGGAACCATCTGCGACGCTCGCGGCGACGCTTCCGACTGAAACGACAACCACGCGCGGCGCTGATGCGGAACAGGCGCGACCGCTGCCTCCGCCAGAGATGCCTGCGGAAACGTTGCCTCCGAGCGACCCTGCAGATTCGCCGAGTGAACTGCCAACGCCGGCAGAGCAAGAGCTCCCGATTCCCGCGACGGCGCTCAATCCGATTTCGCCTGAGGGTGGCAACGCGCTTCCGCAACCAACGCCCGCGCAAGAGACGCCAGCGACGCCGAACATCGAAGTTCCCTCGCCGTTGGCTCCGCAAAATCCCGCCACTGGCATCGCGCCCACGCCGCCTTCGACCGCGCTCACCGATCCTCGCGCACAGCCGCGCACCGATCCCAATGAGAACGCCGATCCATCGCAAGTCGAGCCGCTCAAGTCGCTCGACCCAACGCCTTCGGGCGCGACACCGCAGGCGCCGGCGCGCAATCCTGCAGATCCAACCGCAACCGAAATCACGCCGCTCAACGAAGCGCCGCTGGCAACACAGGATCCAATCGCAGCGAAGCCGCCGACGGACCAGCCCGCCGCGACTTCGGCGCAAAGTGCAGAAAACGCGGCAGTTTCAGGCGTTCAAGGTGGTGGCATCAACGCGCCGACGGCCGCCGACGGCGCGCAAAGTCAACCCACTCCGCCCTCGCCCGCGGGAGCTCCCGGCGACAGCATGTCCAAGAGCGGCGACCTCTCCGACCGCGAGAGCGATCCCACTTCAGTCATCGATGTGCCGATGATCAATTGGCAAAGCGGAAGACCACTTGCCGCGCGCGGCATCGTGCTCAAGCCCGTGCGTCCGCGCTTTTCGACACTCAACTATGTCGACGGTGTGGGACGCAATCCCATCGGCGAGATGGTGTTTGGACGCGACGGCGTTCCCCAGCAAGCGCGCTTGATTCGTTCAACGGGAAACTCCGGCGTCGACGAAGCCATTCGTACCGCGCTGTACAAGTGGCGCGCCAGTGGCAAACAACTCGAGCGACTGCAGCCGGGGAAGACCATCACGGTGCGGCTGCGCATCATCATGTTGGTTGATTGATGCGTCGCGCTGATTGACGCGTGAAGCAACCGCGCCAATCACTCACGCCAATCGATCACGCCACGGCGCCAACGATTCATAGTTGGTGAGGTCGTACTGCAGCGGAGTGATGGTGATGAATCGCTCGTTGAGCGCTTCGACATCGGTGCCCGCCTTGGTGTGAAAGAACTTCATGCCGTCGCCAGAAGGCCAGTAGTACACCTGTCCTGCGGGCGAGACGCGGCGCTCGTAATTGTCGATGCCGGCCGCCGTGTTCATGGTCACCACTTTCATCGGCGGCAGCGCGCATTCGGCAGTGTGTGTGCGCGGAATATTGATGTTGATCACGCTGTGCGGTTCGATGCGGTGCTTCATCACTTGGTTGATCGCGTGACGCGCGATCTCCGCCGCGCGGCGCCAGTGCGGCGCACCACCGCCAATGTGCAAACTCACCGCAATCGCTGGAACGCCGAGAAACGCGCTCTCAACTGCCGCCGCGACCGTGCCTGAGTAGATGACGTTGATGCCAACATTCGCGCCTGAATTCATGCCCGAAATGACAATGTCCGGAAGCGCGCCATCGCCGAAAAGATCAGGCCAAATGCGGCGCAAGCCAACCTTCACGCAATCCGCGGGACGACCATCAACGGCGAAACCCTTCATATGCGCGTTAGGCGAAACCTCAGCCACCATCAGCGGCGTGTGAAAGGTAATCCCGTGTCCCGCGGCGCTCTGCGCATCGGCAGGCGCGATAGTGACCACCTCGCCCATGTCATGAATCGCCGCGTGCAGCGCCGCAATTCCAGGAGCGTGAATACCGTCGTCGTTGGTGAGCAAGATGCGCATTGGATTTTCAGTATAGAGGGGTGTTGAGGGTTGAGCGCGTGTGATGATCACAAGCAATTGGACTCGCGATGAACTCCGCTGAATTCCAAACTGCACAATCGGCTGCGACGTCGAGCGCGCGAATGCGTCGCGATATTGCTGAGCATTGTCCACCGCGACCTTCGTCTTCCCCGCGCGCATTGCGAGTCGTGCGAGGACTGTTAGCGACTCCCAAAGTGCGGCCACAGTCGTGGGACACGTTCCACTCACGGCACCGCGTGCCTGCAAAAACGCTTTGAATTGCAGGGTTACATCATCATCCGCCTCAAGTTCGATGCGCACGCGAAGCGAGTCGAGCATCGCCACTCCAACCACCCATCCGCGCGGTCTGCGGGCTGAGCCATCTGCGCAACATCTTGCGCTTCAGCCTGCGCCTGCGCGACCGTGGGCGCTTCGATAGCGCAACGTTTGACGTCGCGCCGAAACAGTTCCACTCGCGATTTAAAAAAGCAAGTCCGCTGCCAACGCTTTCGCGGTCTGGTATCGCCGCTGCGGTTCACGCTCGAGTGACCGCTCCGCCATCGCACATGTTTCGTACGATGCATGAGTGACTGCACTCGGCATCATTCTTGGCATCCTCAGCGGAATGACGGCGCTTGCGGCGATTGTGGTGATCTTGCGCATCGTGTTGGCCAACAGCGCAATTCCGCGCGCGCGCTCGGGTGACACGATGCCGCCTGCGCCGGGATTGCTCTCGATTGTGATTCCTGCACACAACGAAGAGCGCGTGATCGAAGCGAGCGTGCGCGGACTGCGCGCGCAAACGCGGCGCAATTTCGAGGCGATTTACGTGCTTGATCGCTGCAGCGACCGCACGCGCGCGCGGCTCACCGGCGCGATCGAAGGCGACGCGCGCATTCGCATCATCGACAACGATTCGTGTCCTGCGGATTGGGCGGGCAAGTGCAATGCCTGTCGCATCGGCGCCGAAACCGCGACCGGCGAATGGATTCTCTTCACCGATGCCGACTGCCGTTTCGCTCCCGAGTTGATCGACTCGATGATCTCCATCGCGCACTCCCGGCAAACCGCGCTGCTCTCGGCGCTGGGACGACTCACGTTTGTGCATCGCTTCGAACGCGTGCTGCAACCGGTCGCAGCGGCCGTGTTGTTGCGCATCTTTCCGCTGGACAAAGCCAATCGCACACGCAAGCGCTGGCCCTTCGCCAACGGCCAATTCCTGCTGTTTCGCCGCGAAAAATACGATGCGCTCGGTGGTCACGCCGCCGTGAAAGATGACCTGCTTGAAGATCTCGCCTTCGCGCGTGAAGTGCACGCGCGCGGCTGGGAAATCGGCGTGGTCGACGCGACTCGGCGCATGGAAGTTGCGATGTACGACTCCGTCCCCGCGATGCGTTCGGGATGGACGCGCATCTACATCGAGAGTTGCTGCCGCGTCCCTTGGCGCTTGCAACGTTCAGCCATCGAGCTGTTGCTGCTTTCGGTCGTGCTTCCGTTGGCTTCGCTCGCTGCGACGATCGTGGGTGCGCTCGGCGCACTGCGCGGCGACGGCGGCGCAGTCACGCTCACCATGATGGGAGTCATGGGATTAGCACTGGGCTTTTCCGCCGTCGCGCTCATTCACCAGCGGCAACGCGCGCCGTTGCTCACAGTACTGATTCACCCGATCGCCGCAGCGATCGTGGCGATGTGGTTGTTCGATGGAGCGCGCATGCTGCAACGACGAGTGCCCGTGCGTTGGGGCGGTCGCGAATATGTGCTGCAACCTCGCACCGCCAACGGCCGCAATCTCTCGTAGCGACGATCGACGCGGCAGACGTGAACGAACTCGCGGCGCGTCTCCTGTTACTCTTCGTCGCTGGTGATTTGCTGCATGCGGCGCATCGATGCGCACGTGATGGACACCCGCCGATCTCCTTTGATCAAAGACTGATGTACGCCCCGCTTCTCGCCAATCGCTATCTCACTTCGCGCATCATTCCGATGATCGCGGCGACCGCCGTGGCGCTGTGCGTCGCGCTGGTCATCATCGTGGTGAGCGTGATGACGGGCTTTCTCGACATGGTGCGCACGTCGGGCAAGACGCTCATCGGTGATGTCGTTGCGACCCACGATGTCACGGGAATTTCCTACTACCAAGAGTTCATCCGCGCCATCGAAGCGCTGCCTGAAGCTGTCGCCGCGAGCCCGATCATCGAGACGTTCGGACTGCTGCAGATGCCTTACGGTCCGGGCGCAGGCGCGCGACAACTCGAGACGGTGCAAGTGTGGGGCATCGAACCAGAGTCGCTCGATCGCGTCGCGAATTACCGCGACAAACTCTATTGGCGCGCGCCTGACGCGGCGCTCGCAGCGACGTTGCTGCCCACGGACCCGCGACTTGATCCCGCGTTTGATCGCCTCGCGCAAGGCATGTCGCTCACCAACCTCAGCGGCGAAGCGGGCGTGGTGCTGGGCATCGAAATCTCTGCGTTCAACGAGCGTCAACCAGACGGCAGCTATCAACTCGAGACGCCGGTCAACGACATTCTTCCTGTGTTCATGCCCGACACTTCGGGTGTCACGCTCACGCTGGTGCCAGTGAGTGATCGCGGTTCACTCGGTGGCGAGAAGAAACGACGCTTCGCAGTGGTCAACGAGTTTCAAAGCGGCGTCTATCAAATCGATGCACAAAGAGTGCTCGCGCCGCTGAACATCGTGCAAGAGATGTTGCGTCTCGACCCCGCGCCCATCGTGAGCACGACCGAGTTCGAAGCAAACGGTCGGCCCAAAGTGATCGGCGAAAGTCCTGCGCGCGCCACCACCATCGTGATTCGTGCGGCCGAAGGTGTGACTCCGCAAGCATTGGCCAAGGCGGTGCGCGAGGCATACGCCACGCTCGTCGATCGCTTGCGCAACGACCCCGCCACCGCGACGGTCGCGTTCACCATGCCCAACCAGTTGAGCGTGATGACCTGGGAAGAGCGGCTCGCCGACCTCATCGGTCCCGTCGAGAAAGAGCGCGAACTCATGCGCACGCTGTTCTCGATTGTCTACATCGTGTCGGCCGCATTGGTGCTCGCGATCTTCTGGGCCATCGTGCAAGAGAAGACGCGCGACATCGGAATCCTGCGCGCGGTGGGCGCGAGCCGTGCGGGAATCCTGTGGATTTTCCTGCGTTACGGATTACTCATCGGTCTCGTGGGTTCGATCGCGGGCGTGGCACTCGCGTGGATCATCGTGGCGCGACTCAACGAAATTCACGGTGCGCTCGGCTCGCCTGCGCCGCTGTGGCTGCGCATCATTGTCTGCGTCGCCGTCGCTGCGTCAGTATTCATGTTGGTGCGCGGCGCGATGCGCGCGTCGGCGTTACGGGTGGTGTTGTGGACCTTCGCGACACTTGCCCTGAGCGTCATTGCCATCGCGCTCGTGCTGCACCAAGGCTTCATGGTGTGGGACCCCAGCGTCTATTACTTCAGCCGCATTCCCAGCCAACTCGATTGGGTCACTGCGAGCACCACCATGGTGGGCGGCATTCTCTTCAGTGTGGTTGGTGCCGCGATTCCCGCCGCATACGCCGCCGACACCGACCCCGTGCAGAGCCTTCGTTTCGAATGACCACGCTTCTCAACGCGAGCAATGTCCGCAAGACCTATCGCCTCGGCCGCGTCGATGTGCCCGTGTTGCGCGATGCTTCCATCAGCATCGAAGAAGGCGAGTGGGTAGCGATTCTGGGCAGCTCTGGTTCGGGCAAGAGCACGCTCTTACATTTGCTGGGCGGACTCGATCGCGGCGACAGCAACTCGGGACCGATTCAGTTTGGCGACGAAGACCTGCGCAAGTTTTCACCGCGTCGCGAGAATCACTATCGCAATCGTGATGTCGGATTTGTCTTTCAGTTCTATCACTTGTTGCCCGAACTCAACGTGCTGGAGAACGCGATGCTTCCCGCGTTGGTCGGACTCTCACGCTTGCGTTGGCATCGCGAGAAAAGCGCGCTGCGTGCACGCACCACCGAGTTGCTGACGACGTGCGGACTCGCGCATCGATTGACTCATCGACCGAGTGAACTCTCGGGCGGCGAACGTCAACGCGTCGCCATCGCGCGCGCGCTCATCAATCATCCACGCATTCTTCTCGCCGATGAACCCACGGGAAATCTCGACGCAGAAACGGGTCGCGGCATTCTTGATTTGCTTGCGGAACGTCACGCGGCCGGACTCACGTTGGTGATGGTGACGCATGACGCGACCATCGCGGCGCGGGCGCAACGACAAGTGCGCATCGTCGATGGCCGCGTGGTGTGAGGTGCGTGTGTTTCACGCGACGCGGTTAGTCGTTGGTGCGAAACCATCGCTGCGCATCGCTCACGCGCTGTTCGAGTGAAACTCCAAACGCGCTGCGAAAACGCGCTGCTTCGTCGAGCGGCGGTTGTCCAGGCGATGGCTCTTCAAACTTGCGCGCAAAGCGCAACGTCGCGTCGGGCGCTGATTCATACAACCAACGCACCAACATGTACGAGAGCGAACGCGCCAACTGCGCTTCACCGCTCCACACCTCATTGTCGTAACCAGCACCCACAATCGGCGCGAACGAACCGCCGTTGCGCAACCACGCGAGTCCTACCGCTCGCCACTCTTTGTCTTGCGCGGCGTTGGGCACGCTCACATCCGCCATCGTGCGCGCGAGTCCTTCGTTGACCCACGCGGAAGGACGCGTTGCTGCGCCGCTCGAGTGGAGCAACGCGCGCGCGACACCCAAACACGCGGC
>QWPW01000032.1:29416-34775 GCA_003671025.1 Planctomycetota bacterium | reverse complement strand
CATCTCTCTGCACTCAACACCACAGGCCGCCCTTCACGGGGCGGCCTGTTTCATTGTGTATGCGCTGCGCTTTGCGCCTTGGCTAAGGCGTCCACGCGATGGCGGCGCTGCGTAGAGCCTCGTGAAACTTGCGGCTGATCGGAGCCGTTGCATCGACGCGTCCTCCCGCAGGATGATCAAACGAAAGTTTCCACGCGTGCAGCGCGAGCGTTCGTTCCTTCGCTTTGGTCGCGGGAAGTACCCGCGCGCCCACGGTGTAAATGGGATCGCCCTCAAGTGGAAATCCTAAGTGCGCCAAATGAACACGGATTTGATGGAGCCGACCGCTGTGGGGAGTGCATTCGATGATTGTGTGAGTCGTGCTCGTGGCCAACACGTTGATGTCGGTGCGTGCGGGCTTGCCTGCGCGTGCTACCACGCTGATAAGGCGCGTTCCTTCGGATGTCGCGACGCGCTGCTCTTCAAGATTCAGTTCCACCGATTGCGTTCCTGTGTGCATCCGCCCACGCACGATGGCGAGGTAGCGCTTGTCCACCGTGCGCGCTTCGAACTGTGCGCGCACTGCGTCATAGGCATCGTGATTGAGCGCGGAAGCGACGCAGCCGCTGGTTTGACGATCGAGCCGATGAAGCAATCCGTAATCGCGGCGCTCGCCCATTTGCAGCATTTTCCCGCCAAAACGAGCGATGAGCGCGTTGAGCAAGCTGTCGTCGCGATGCGATTTCCCAGGCTCAGTGACGACGCCGGGACTCTTGTTGACCACAACAATCGAAGCGTCTTCATGCACGATCTCAAGACGGATGCGAGTGTTCGGCTTGGGTTGCGCCACCGCCGAACTCTACCGCGCGCAGCATGTGTCGGTACGATTCGTTGATGCGAACACTTGGTGTCAACTCGCGACTGCAACCATTCGGAGCAACGATCTTTGCGCAGATGACGGCGCTCGCCGTCAAACACGACGCGGTCAATCTCGGCCAAGGCGCGCCCGATTTTGATGGTCCCGAGTTTCTCAAAGAAGCCGCGATCAAAGCCATTCGCGATGGTCGTGGTCAGTACGCACGTATGACCGGCTTGCCCGAACTGACCAGCGCCATTGCGCAACGCTTCATGCACACCAGCGGCGTGTCAGTTGATCCCGAACGCGAGATCGTGGTCACGTGCGGCGCAACCGAAGCGATCCTCGATTGCATGTTGGCGTTGCTCGAGCCAGGCGACGAAGTGCTGCTCTTCGAGCCGTTTTACGATTCGTATCTCGCCTCGGTCGCGATGGCGGGCGGAGTGGCGAAAGTCGTCACTCTCGAAGCGCCAGAGTTTCGCATCGATGAGAACACCATGCGCGCGGCGATCACGCCGAAGACTCGAGTGATGCTGGTGAACAGTCCGCACAATCCCAGCGGACGCATTCTCGATGATGCAGAACGCGCGGCCATCGTGCGTGTCGCCAACGAGTTTGATCTCATCGTCATCAGCGATGAGGTGTACGAAGAGCTGTGGTACGAAACGCCGCATCGCACCTTGATGACTGAGCCAGGCATGCGTGAACGCACGATCGTTCTCGGCAGCGTGGGCAAGAGCTTTTCGTTCACGGGATGGAAAGTTGGTTGGGCCATCGCGAGCGCGCCACTTGCCGCTGCCGTGCGTAGTGCCCATCAATTTGCCTCGTTTTGTGCGCCAACGCCGCTGCAGATTGCGGCGGCCACCGCGCTCGCCGCGCCTGCCAAGTACTTCGAAGATTTCCGCGCTGAGTATCGCGCGCGTCGCGATCGAATGATCAACGGCGTGCGCGCGTGCGGTTTCACCTGCGCTTCACCAGAAGGAAGTTACTTCGTGCTCGCGGATCACTCTGCATTTGGATTCGCCGATGACGTCGCATTCTGTCGCCATCTCGTCGAGCACGGCGGCATTGCATCGATTCCTCCGAGTGCGTTCTATGTCAACAAAGCGAAGGCGAAGCACTTGGTGCGATTCGCGTTCTGCAAGAAAGACGCGACGCTCGATGCGGCGTTGACGCGACTGAGTATCTATCGCGAACGTGTACTCAATGGCGAGTTCGCCTCGCTCACACCCGCAACCTCCGTGGAGAAGGCGGGACATGCGCCATCCCTTTGAGACGCTCGAGGTGAGCGCGTGGGTGAGTGCGTCACGCGCTGTCCGTGCAACGCGCGTGCTCTCTGACCCACGCCTTCGCCCCACACGCGTTGGCAGTGACGATCCGCGCACACGACGCATGTTGCAAGAACACTTCGGGGCGGAACCGTTTGATGATCTGCGCCAGCTCGCGGTGGCAACGGCAACGACGCTGTGGATCGATCGCAGTGAACCACTCGCTGAACCTGATCGAGAAGCGCTCGACTGCGAAGACATCGCGATCGTCGCAGGCGCGTGCGCGTTGCCGTTTCTTCTCGCGATTCCGCAAGTCGAAACCGCGCCCAGCTTTCGGCGCACCCACGTTGGTCGCGCGTTGATTGGAGTCGCTGAAGCGTTCGGGCGCGTCGAGGTGTTTCAAGCGGCGCTCGCGGTCGCCTCTGAAGATCATCTCGGTGAAGGCTTGCGCGTTGCGGCGGCCTCGGCGCTCACGGTGCTCGGCCCCATCGACGAAGTCACAGCGCTGGGCGCGCGCGCGGGCACGATGACCGCGACGGTGGTGGGACGTCGAGGTTTTGGCACGCTTGCAGTGGGCATCGGCGCGGACGCCGCGTCGTTTGCGCTCATCGGCGATGGCGGACTCGCGACGATCGCGTCAGGGCTCGTTGCGTGGCGCCGTGGCGACGGCTCGTGGATCGAAGAAACCAAACTTCTCAGCGATGGCGATGAGCCGATCATCCAGACTATTCTCGAGGCGGAGAAGCCCGCGGGAGCGTCGGCGCGCAGCAGTGTGAAAGACGCGGCGCAGCGACGACTCCGCGTGCGCATTGCGGCGCTCGCCGACACGATTCGGCTCTCCGCGCGTACCGGTCACAGCGAGAGTGTCGAAGCGATGCTGCGCAGTTTCGATGTCGATCCGGTTGAACTCGCACCGCGTTAGTCGCGCGCGACAAACGCGACATGCAACGACAAAAAAGCAGAAGCGCGCACGAGGCGCGCTTCTGTTTTGTTTGTTGGATGATTCGCTCAGCTCGCGAACTTCAACCCGCGATCGAAAGAATTTCGACGCGGATGTAGTGCTGGCGGTGGCCGATCGTCTTGCGGTAGCCCTTGCGGCGCTTGTACTTGCCGACGAGAACTTTCGGTCCGTCCGCTTCGCCAAGAACTTTGGCGGTGACTGTCGCGCCGGAGAGGTAGGGGCGGCCAATCTTCGCGGCGGTGGTTCCGCTCGCGTCACCGATCGCGAGCACGCGATCAAAGGTGATGACGGCGCCGTCGTCTGCGTCGCGCAAGTCGATGTCAATGAGGTCGCCCTGCTTGAGCTTGATCTGAGTGCCGCTGTCTTCGATGATCGCGTACATGGAGTCTGTGTCCTTCGAACTTGCTTGACGTCTGCGAAACGATTGAAACCTGAGAACGGACGTGAGTCAGCCTCGCGGTTCGCCTTTTGGGGAAGCGGCAAGAGTAGCAAATGCCCGCGAATTCTCAAGGGGCCGAGCGTGTTGCGTTCGACTTTTACGCCGTACACTTGTCGCGTGTCAAGGCAGTCGCTCGGAGCGTGATCGCAAGATCGCACTTCGGGAGGAAAGTCCGAGCACGGTAGGACAAAGGTGGTGGGTAACGCCCACCGACCCGCTGCAGGGTCAGGGAAAGTGCCACAGAAAATAAACCGCCAGTTTCGGATTTCCGAAGGCTGGTAAGGGTGAAACGGTGCGGTAAGAGCGCACCGCTCTGATGGTGACATCAGGGGCACGGCAAACCCCACCTCGTGCAAACGCAAGCAGTTCCTGTTCGGTTCGCCGAACGCCCGCGGTCCGTGGGCTTGGGAACGGGTCGCGCGCTAGAGCCGATGGGCAACCATCGGCCCAGAGAAATGGCTGCCAGCGGAGCGCCTCAAACGGTCCGCACAGAACTCGGCTTATCGACGCATTGCAGCAATGAGTGGCCTGTCCGATGAGGACAGGCCACTCGCCTTTTTCACACGCGTGATGAACAATTCGCAGGAAGGAATGCTTGCACGTGCGAGCTCGTTGGCTGCGCGCGCGCCGATATGCCCGCGCTCGCGAAACCATGATTCATCAGCGAAGTTCATAGTTTGTTCTTGTCTTTTGCTTTGAACTCGGCAAGATACGCCACTTCATCCGAGGTTCGTCCCTCGCATGGAAGTCGCAAGAGGTCGGGAATTGGGTGTTCGTCTGAAGTGGTCCGGAGCGTGCAGCGCTCAGCCACGACGAGACCGACTCTGGTTGATCTACCTGAGCACAAATTTTTCGGCGATGGTCGCGCGCGAAAGCTCCGCGACGGTTCGCCGCAAATAGTCGGAATCGCACATGCAGTGCGAAGCAGTAGGAATCGCACATGCGGTGCGAAGAAGTACGAATCGCACATGCGGTGCGACACATGGTTGAGACGTGAGCAGAACGCACGAGTGGTGCGTTCGTGCTTGCGAGATTGCGCGAAAAATTGCGCATTCACAAGCACGCGTTGGGCAACGAGCCCGCACGACGCGTGTATGCAGAAACATGCATAAGCATGTTGAAGTTGGGTGCCACACGAGCGTTTCGTGATGGTTCACTCGCATGTAAGCGTCGTGAATCGAGCACAGGCACCAACCCTCAGAGTCCACCACGGCGCTCGACCGTGCACAACAATTGCAGGAACCTATGCAAGACCCCATGCGAGACCCGATGAAAGACGACTCTACTCCAGAGAATTCGTCAGAGAACAAGCCCAGCAACGCGCGCGCACCGCGTGGTTCGTCGCGGGGGTCATCTCGGTCTTCATCGCGTAGTTCGTCTCGTCGCGCAAGCGATGCGCGCGACGCCGACCTCGGCGCGGACGACAACAATCTTCATTCTCAGAATTTCACTGGCGCAGGTGCGCACAACGGACTCTCAGGAGTCGGAGGCACCGTGTCCAAAGCGACAAGTCTGCAGAACTATCACATGCTTGCATTTCGCAAAGCGATTCATCCTGAGTTTTTCGGGATCGAAGGCCGCCAGCGCGTGCAGCACGCAGACTACGAAACCGAAGCGTGGATCTTTCGCGGCGGACATAGCCTTCGCTTTCAACTCAACGGTTTCTGCATGACTGAAGTTGTGGTTGAGCACATCGATCAGATTCCTGATCGCGGACTCATTGCGGCGCTTCCATGCGCGGGCGAGCGCGACTTCGAAGAGAAGATCGTCGAAAACATCGTGTACATGACCACGATGCAAACCGAAACGCTCTCGGATCACCTCTACCTAGGCACGTACAAAGAGATGATGGCGCA
>QWPW01000032.1:16006-29047 GCA_003671025.1 Planctomycetota bacterium | reverse complement strand
TCGCACGCTCGTCGTCAGCGCATCATCAGCGATTCCCACGCAATGTCACACCTCCTCCAACGCGGCAGGCTTGAGGTCGAAATGGACCTCCTCCTCGGCGTGGAGGAGGTGTTGCTTTTGCCAGGAACACGCGTTGTTTCCAACAGTGTTGCAACGAACGCATCGCTCGCGACGCCGCCGACTGCGCATGCGCCGCAGCAGCGCGCTCGAGGCTTTGAAGCGGCGTTGTTTGGCGCGTCGCCCGGATCGAGTAGCGCGGCTTCAGTATCGCGCACGAATGTGAGGGCGGTGAATGTCGCGACTTCAAGCGATACGCCTCGCAACGAATTCGTGCGCGAACGTGAGCGGACTTCCGAAAGTGGTGCGAGCGTCGCGGCGCTCAACGCGAGCCCTGTGATTGCGCTCATCGAATCAGTTCCCATCTCGAACGATCCCGATCGACAGCGTCAACTCGCCGCGTTGGAAGAGTTGCATGCGGCCACTTGCACACAATGCAAGTCAGCCGCAAGCCGCGCGCGACTCGTCTTTGGCGAGGGCGACGTCAATGCGCAACTCGTGTTCATCGGCGAAGCACCGAGCGAAAGTGATGAAGACGCTGGTCGGCCGTTCACGGGAGCGTCGGGACAGAAACTCGATGAGATGATTTCGGCGATGGGATTCGCTCGAAGCGAGGTCTACCTCGCGCACGCACTCAAGTGTTGCCCGCCGGGAGATCAAGCGCCGACGCCCGAAGCACTCGCGGCGTGCGCGCCGTTTCTGTTGGCGCAGTTGTTGATCATTCGGCCAACTGCAATCGTCACACTCGGCGGCGCGGTGTCGAAGTTGCTGCTCGCGAGCCCGCTGGGAATCACTCGATTGCGCGGCACATTCGCACAGTTGCAACTCGGCCAGTCCAGCGCGGCACCACTCACAGTCGCCGTGATGCCTACCTATCACCCGAGTTACTTGCTGCGCAATTACACGCCGCAAACGCGCGGCGAGATGTGGGGCGACCTCAAGCAAGTACTGCAAATGCTCGGTCGCGAGATCCCCACGAAAAAGAGTTGATCACTCAACAGGGGAGTTGATCAATCAACCGAAGAGTTGATCCCGAGACGGCCTACACGCGCACGATGAGCGTGACCGGGCCATCGTTCACCAGTTCGACTTGCATCTGGGTACGAAACTTGCCCGTCTCTACCGCAAGCCCCGTGGCGCGAATCGCCAACACCACTTCATCGACAAGCGGTTGCGCCGCTTCGGGTCGCGCCGCCTTGATGTAGCTCGGCCGATTGCCGCTCGAGCAATCTCCTAGCAGCGTGAACTGGCTGATGATCAGGATGGAAGCGCCGACTTCACTCGCGCAAAGATTCATCGTGCCTTGCGCATCATCGAACACGCGTAGTTTGGCTATTTTTTCCGCCATCTTGCGCGCGTGAGTTGAGTCATCACTCGAGTCAACACCGAGTAACACCACAAGACCGCCGTGCGCGTTGAGTGCGCCCACGGACTTACCTTCAACGCGCACTTCACCGCGCGTGCATCGTTGGACGACCGCAATCATCAGGCGAGCAGCGCCATCGACGCACTCGAGACGAGGGCTTTGCCTTCTTCGTCGATCGACTGTCGGTAGTCAACCAATTCAATCGACGAAGGCTTGGCCAAACGCGCCGCGACCACCATCGCGCCGACCGAACTCCAACGCGTTGAATTCTGCACCGCTTTGATTTTCGCAGCGAACGTCGAAGCATCCGCGATGAACTCTTTCATCAGCGACCGATCCTGCTGCTCGACTTCACGCCGACGTTGATCGTTCACTGGCGTCTGCTCGCCAAAGGCTGGACCCGCGTGCGACAGATCCGCGCTCGCGACAAACAGCGTCGTTCCGCCTTGCGCGTCGAGTGCGGCGCTCATCACTGCGACAAACTCGTCGATGCCCACGCGCTCGCCGTCATCGTTGAACGGTGCGTTGGGATCAGGAATCAATGCCGCGATGACTGGCACATCGCCAAAGAGATGCTGGATCCACGGCAGTTGCACTTGCACCGCGTGCTCGGGCAGATGATCGAGAATGTCTTTGAACAACTTCTCGCCCGTCGCTGCGCGCAGACGATCGATGATCGCGCTGTCCACGCGGACTGTTCCTAGCGGAGAGCCGAAGCCCAAGTACGAGACGACGACGCCATCGCCCATGCCAAATCGGTTAGGAGCGAGAATCACCACACGATCGGGCTTCGGTTGCTTCGAAATCGTGCGATAGCTCGCTGCATAGACGGGATGCCCGCGCGCAAAGTCGAGATGAGTGGCAACGATGCCCACGATGGGTTCATCGATTTCCGCGTCTTCCGCTTCGTCAAGCCATGACTCAAGCTTGGCGCGGATCGCGGTCGGATCTTCGCCCAACGCGCGCGTGGCCATGGCAGGGAACGCGCCCTCGGCTTCGAGTGCGGCCTTCTTCTTGTCCTCCAAAGCGTCGGCGGTTGGACCCCACAAAAGGCCGAATTCATCGAGCTTTCCGATCAATTCAAGCAGTGGCGTCTTGTCTTCGAGCTTCATCGCCGCGGCGAGTTCATCCACGCTGCGCTCACCATTGAAGTGTTGCATCACCTGAAATGCTTGCGGCGGGATGACCATCATCTGCGTGCTCAGTTGGCAGGGGTCCTGTAATCCCAGGAACATCTGATTGTCCTTTTGCAGCGGCACGGGATGAATGCGACGGAGTGCGGGACGGTTGAGATGCTCGGGAAGAAGTTCAGTAGTCATCAGGTGTCTCGGAGAAAGCGCGCCATTGTATCGAGGTGAACATCGCGTGCCCGACGAATCGGCGAAAGTCGCCGTTAGAATCAGATTCGCTTCAACGCGATTCAAACTCCACGGGTAAGAAGCCCGATACTGACCGACCCTTCGCCGTGACGACGGGTGACGCAGAACACACACCGCGGGCCAAATGCTTCGCACACTTGATTGCACCGACACAATAGGACCATTGATATGCATCGGACTAGTTGGAACCTGATTGGTATTTGCTCCTCGACAATCGCCGCTGTTGTGCTCGCTTCTGCGGCATCTGCGCAGGCACCACCAGCGACTCCGCCGGCGGCTCCACCTGCACTCAAGCCTGCCGCTCCAACTGCGCCGCCGCTCACACCTCCTTCGGAAAAGCCAAACATCAAGCCAGGTGGTCCGATCGCCGCGCCAGTGAATCGCGCGAAGGACAATCCGCTCGCGTCGCGCCGCGTGGTCACGCCGGGCGACGGCGTTTCGAACACGAGTGACGTGATCACCAACCAGACGATAAAGGAGGAGGGAGTTCCGACTGCAGCGAACGCAATGATCCCCAACGAGCCGCCGGTCATCGAGTTCGACCCACCGATTGCGGACATGGGTGAAATGATTGCTGACGTCGCGAAGACTGTGGTGGTCAAGATGCGCAACATCACTGATCAACCGATTCGCATTACAAAGGCGATTCCTGGTTGTGGTTGCACGACTCCAACGTGGCCTAAGGATCCGATTCCGCCAGGCGGCTCGGGTGATTGCGAAATCACGCTGCGTCCTGGTGGCAAGCAGGGCCTCAAGCTCTCGAAGAAGGTCACCTTCCAAATCGAGAATCACGCACCAGTCACGCTGACCGTCGAAGGAACAGTTGTCGCCTACGTGACCATGACCCCTGATCTGATTGATTCACCTGCCGACACCAACGCGGCAACTCCGGCGACTGAAATCACCGTGGAATCCACGGAAGGCGTCGCGTTCAAGATCACGGAAGTCATTCCTCCCGTGGTCAAGAATGTTCCGGTCGAAGCCAGCACTAAGCATGTGCTTCCCATTGATTGGGCGACGTGGACTGAGTCGGGCAGCAGCCCAAAGATCATGATCAAGACCGACAACCCTAAAGCGCCTTCGATGACGCTGTTGGTCAAGCGCTCGTTCAACGGCAATTCGCCGAACGAACCAACGCTCCCCAAGACGGCGCCTGTTGGGCCGGGCTCGACCGCACTGATCAACGCCGTGCGCGCAAGCGACTTGGCCAAGATCAGCGCCGAAATCGCTGCGGGTGTTGATGTGAACGAGCGCGATCGCGCTGGTCAGCGCACCGCGATGCACTGGGCTGCGAAGGCGGGCAACAAGGCCGTGCTCGAAGCGCTCGTCGCTGCGAAGGCCGACGTCAACATCAAAGATCGTCAAGGACGCACGCCACTTTGGGGCGCGGTCGAGACCGAACTCGACGTGGTGAAGTACCTCGTCGACAACGGTGCGGATGTGAACGCGCGTGACCAAATTCGCTCGAGCCCGCTGCTGTGGGCGGCAGGCTTTGGCAAGCCAGAGACGGTCGGCTTCCTCCTTACTAAGGGCGCCGATGTGAAGGCGATCGACGACAACGGATGGACGCCGCTCATCTGGGCTGCGGGCTTGGGACAGCCGCAAACCGTGCTGTTGCTCATCAAGGCTGGCGGCGATCTCACCGTCGCCGATGTGCAGATGGGCGACACGCCGCTTCTCCGCGGCGCACGTACGGGCAAGCCAGAAAGCTTGACCATGCTCATTGAAGCGGGCGCCGATATGAAGGCCAAAAACAAGCTCGGCCAGACTGCGCTGCACTTGTCTGCTGCGAGCGGATCGCCTGAAAAACTGACGATTCTCTTGGCAGCGGGAGCTGATCCCAACGCGCTCGACGACAAGGGTTGGGCGCCGATTGATCACGCGATGAATCGCACCACTGGTGACAAGGCGAAGTTGCTCGAAGTGCTCAAGCCTGTGAGCCCTGCACCGAAGGTCATCGCGCCTGTGGCGAAGTGATCAAGAGAGTGCAATGATTGAAGTTCTTCAACGGCGCGCGGATACTCCGCGCGCCGTTGTCTTTTCACACGCAACGACAGCGACGACATTCCTACACTGAGCGCCACTCATTCTTGGAGCCAACTATGACTGCAACGATCGCTGACGCAACGCCTCTTGACGCTCTCATCACCCATCTGCAAGAAACGGCGTTGCTTTCCACGTCGAACAACTTGCTCGATTGGGATCAAGAAACCACCATGCCCGCTGGTGGCTTGGAGTGGCGCGCGCGTCAGCAAGCGCTCATCGCGCGCATGGTGCATGAGCGAGCGAGTTCGCTCGAGCGCAGTGATTTGCTCGATGCAGTCGAAGCCGACGCTCACGCAATGAGCGACAGCGAAACCGCGGCGCTCGTGCGCGAGTCGCGTCGCGATTACACCAAGGCAACCAAGCTTCCCGCCTCATTGGTAGAAGAGATGGCACGCGTCTCCAGTCTGGCTAAACATGAATGGGCGCAAGCTCGCGCGGCCAGTGATTTCGCACGCTTCGCGCCGTGGCTGACCAAGATCGTGGGACTGCTGCGCACGCAAGCCGATTGCTACGGCGTGCCTGAAGGAGGCGAACGCTGGGATGCACTCGCTGATCTGTACGAACCAGGCTGCACGGCGAAGTATGTGTCGAGCGTGTTTGATCCGCTTCGTCCACGACTGCAGGCACTGATCAGCGATCTCGCTGGTTCGAAGACTCCGCCGCCCAACGGCTTCAACGAGTTTCATGTTTCCATCGAGAAGCAAGAGGAGCTCTCGAAGTTGGTCGCGCGTGAAATCGGATTTGATTTCAATCGCGGACGACTCGATCGTTCCACGCATCCGTTTTGTGGTGGAACGCATTGCAACGATGTGCGCATGACTACGCGCTACAACGAAACCTGCGTGAACGATGCGCTGGGAAGCACGTTGCATGAGTCTGGTCACGGCATTTACGAGCAAGGTCTTTCCTTCGCGAGGATCGGTACGCCGCTGGGCGAAGCAGTTTCGCTCGGAATTCACGAGAGCCAGAGCCGCATGTGGGAAAACCAAGTGGGGCGCAGTCGTCCGTTTTGGGCGTGGCTGCGACCGCGGTTGATCGAAATCGTGGGCAACGACGCAGGTGGTTTTTCGCTTGATGATTTCTACGGTGCGGCCAACGTGGTCGAGCCCGGTTTCATCCGCGTCGATGCCGATGAGGCGACTTACAACTTGCATGTGATGGTGCGTTTCGAAATCGAGCGCGCAGTCATCGGCGGTTCACTTGAGGTCGCGGGGATTCCCTCGGTGTGGAATCGTCTTTACAAAGAATTGTTGGGGCTCAGCGTGCCTGATGATCGACGGGGATGCTTGCAAGACATCCACTGGTCGATGGGAGCGATGGGCTATTTCCCGACCTACACACTGGGAAATCTCTACGCGTCGCAGCTGTTTGAAACCGCGTGTGAGCAGATGCCTGGCCTCGTGAACGGATTCGCACGAGGCGAGTTCACGGGCCTGAAATCATGGCTCAACAGCAACATTCACTCGCACGGCCGACGTTACCCACCGCGTGAACTTGTGCAGCGCGTCACGGGACAACCCTTGGGCGCGGAGCCGCTGATGCGTCACCTTGAAGGAAAGTTGCGGCCGCTGTACGGCATCTGATTCGCGTGCGTGCATGCACCGATAGGCATTGCGCCTCACCGCACTTTTGCTGCGGCTTTCCCTGTCATTTCGACGGTTTGTCGGGGAGCGACTTCTTGTGCGCTATCCGCGCGCGGGATGTGATAGCATTGGTCGTTTCCCCGAAATTTTCCTATGGCTGACAAAAACCTCCGCAACATCGCAATCATCGCTCACGTCGACCACGGCAAAACCACATTGGTTGACGCGATGCTTTCCCAATCTGGCATCGTTCAACTCGATGGCCCCGACGGCGTGTGCGTGATGGATTCCAATCCGCTCGAACGCGAGCGTGGCATCACGATTCTCGCGAAGAACTGCGCGGTCACCTACACCATTCGTGAAGGCAAGCATCGCGGCGAAGTGTTCCGCGTCAACATTCTTGACACGCCGGGCCACGCCGATTTCGGTGGCGAAGTAGAGCGCGTGTTGCGCATGGCTGATGGATGTCTCTTGCTTGTCGATGCGATGGAAGGCGCGATGCCGCAGACGCGCTTCGTGCTTTCGAAAGCACTTGAACTCGGTCTGAAGCCAATCGTCGTCATCAACAAATGCGACCGTCCTGAAGCGCGCGTCCAAGCGGTTGTGAACGAAGTCTTCGACCTTCTCGTCGATCTCGGCGCCGATGATCACGCGCTTGATTTCCCCATCATTTACGCCTCGGGGCGCGATGGATGGGCCGCGCGCCACATCGACACGCGCGACAAGGGTGTCGACGAACTGTTCCAAGAAATCGTCGAGCGCGTGCCATCTCCGGTGGGCGATGAATCCGCGCCGCTGCAAATGCTGGTGACGAATCTCACGTGGAGCGATTACGTCGGTCGCGTGGGCATTGGCCGCGTGTACTCGGGTGTGCTCAAGGGCGGCATGCAAGTTTCGATTTGCTGCGCTGATGGTTCGGTGCGCAAATCGCGCGTGCTCAAAGTCAATCGCTTCGAAGGATTAGCGCGTCGCGAAGCACAAGAAATTTTGGCGGGCGATCTGTGTGCCGTTGAAGGTCTCGGCAAGCTCGACTTGGGCGACACCATTATCGCGCGTGCTCAAAGTCAATCGCTTCGAAGGATTAGCGCGTCGCGAAGCACAAGAAATTTTGGCGGGCGATCTGTGTGCCGTTGAAGGTCTCGGCAAGCTCGACTTGGGCGACACCATTTGCGACATCGATCATCCGCGTCCGATGGCGCGCGTGAGCGTCGATGAACCAACGCTGCACATGGTCTTCCGTATCAACGACGGACCGTTCGGCGGCAAAGAAGGCAAGTTTGTCACCAGCCGACAGATCGCTGAGCGGCTCGAGCGCGAGTTGGAAACCAACGTCGCGCTGCGCGTTTCGCCGGGCGACTCCGCGGACGAATTCCGCGTCTCTGGTCGTGGCTTGCTTCACCTTGGCGTGTTGCTCGAGAACATGCGCCGCGAAGGCTTCGAACTCACTGTGGGCAAGCCCGAAGTGATCGAGCGCGAAATCGATGGCGTGAAGTGCGAGCCTTACGAGCAACTCTCGCTCGATGTGAACGCGTCTGGCTTGGGCGCATCGCTCGAACTCATTGGTTCGCGCGGCGGCGAGATTCAGAAGATGGAAGAGCGTGCGGGACGCATGCATGTTGAAGCGTTGATTCCTGCGCGCGGCCTCATTGGTATGCGCACGAGAATTCTCAACGCCAGCGGCGGCGAGGCCGTGATGCATCACACTTTCGCGTCGTACAAGCCTGCGCGCGGCGCGATGCCGACGCGAAAGAACGGCGTGATGATGTCGCTCGAGACTGGACGCATCACCGCGTACTCCCTGGAAAATCTCTCGGATCGCGGCGCATTTTGCGTGAAGCCCGGCGAGCAGGTGTATGCCGGACAAATCGTTGGCGAACACAATCGCGACAACGATCTCGTCATCAATATCACTCGCCCCAAGGCGCTCACCAACTTTCGTGAGACCAGCAAAGAGGTCACGGTGGTGTTGCGTACTGCGCGCGAGTACTCGCTCGAAGCCGCGCTTGAGTACATCGAGTCCGACGAATTGGTGGAGATCACCCCTGGCTCGATTCGTATGCGCAAGCGCATTCTCGACGAAGCAGCGCGCAAGCGATCCGAGCGTAGTGGCCGTGATCGCATGGCCGCGGCTGATGCGTGAGTGCTCGAAAGCGATCATCGTGCGATGCCATGCCGTTGAAAAGCGTGTAGATTCTGCGCGAGTTCAGCGCGCGGCGATGACGCTTGCGAAACTCGCGTGATCCTCACGCGGCGTTGAACTCTCGCTGCGAGTAGGAACGCGTACATGGCAACGTTCGTCCAGAAGTTTGGTGGCACCTCGGTCGGCGATGTTGAGCGCATCGGGCGTTGTGCTGCGCGCATCAAGCAACGCGTTGACGAGGGTCATCGTGTTGTCGTGGTCGTGAGCGCGATGGGGCACACGACCGATGAACTGATCAGCCTCGCGAAGGAGATCAACGATCAAGCATCACGACGCGAGCTCGACATGCTTATGGCGACGGGCGAACAAGTCTCGGTGGCGCTGTTGGCGCTGGCATTGCAACGCATCGGCGTTCCTGCGACGAGTTTGACCGGCGGTCAGGCGGGCATTGTCACCGACGGCGTGTACGGCCGCGCGCGTGTGACCAAGGTTTCGCGTGATCGCCTCGAGCAAGAACTCGACGAAGGCAAAGTGCCCGTTGTCTGCGGTTTTCAAGGCCTTTCCAAGGATGGCGAGATCACCACTCTCGGCCGCGGAGGTTCCGACACAACCGCGGTCGCGTTGGCCGCCGCGTTGCAAGTCGCTGAGCATGGCGGCCAGTGTGAGATCTTTACCGATGTCGACGGCGTCTACACGGCGGACCCGCGACTCGTCGCTAATGCGTCGAAGTTGCAGCGCATCAGTTACGAAGAAATGCTTGAGCTCGCGTTGCTCGGTGCGCAAGTCATGCATCCGCGCGCGGTGCTTTTCGGCGAGCGATATGGTGTTCCGATTCATGTACGTCACAGCCAGCGGCCCAATGAAGGCACGCTCATTTGCAGGGAGACTCCCGACATGGAAGATGTCATGGTCGTCGGTGCCGCACTCAAGAATGATCTTGGTCGCGTCAGTCTTCGTCGTATTCCCAACAACCCCGGCGTTCAAGGCTTGCTGTTTGAAGCCGTCGCAAAGGCGGGCATCTTGGTTGACGACATTGTGCAAACGGAGTTCGGCGAGATCGCGTCGATTTCGTTCACCGTCGATCACAGCGAACTGGCGGACGTCAAGATCGCGGCGAGCAAAGTGCTTGATCGCGTCGGCACCGGTGAACTCGCGATCGAGATTGGGCTGGCGAAGATTTCCGTGGTGGGCACAGGTATGAAGAGTCATGTCGGTGTTGCGGGCAAGATGTTCACCGCGCTGGGCAACGCGGGTATTTCCATTCACAACATCACGACCTCGGAGATCAAGATCTCGTGCATCGTGGGCAAAGAGCACGCGCATCAGGCGCTGAGCATTGTCCATGAGACATTCGGATTGGAGCGTCTTGGCGCGGCGCAACTTGCGGCGACGGCGAATGCGGCCATCAGCGGTTCAATCGCGTCCGATGTAGAACAACCGACGAAGGCATGAAGCCGCCGGTCAGCACGGCGCGATGTTCGTGGTACTGAGGCTGCGGGTTGAACTCTTGGCGCGACCAACGACGCTCGCGCGCGCGTCCGAGACTTTGATCCTCACCACGCCTCGGTGGGGAAATCGCCCGCAAACTCGAATTTACTCGAGGTAAACCGCAAATGCGCGACATTGCATTTGGATCCTCGCGGACGTGAGTTATGTTCGCTCATAGCCAAGTCGTTGAGTCATCATTGATTGGCGAGTCACTGAGCCGTGTACGCAAGGTAGAAAGCAACGTGGATAGCAGCGAGCAACAACTCGCGACGGATTTCCTATTCGGAACGGCGGACGACGGCGCGCAGCGCCCAGTGCCGCGGATCCGTGGTGTTCGTTTGGATCGCACCATTGGTGAGGGCGCGTTTGGCGTCGTGTGGCTGGGCGAACAATTCGACCCGGTGGTGCGCCCCGTCGCGGTCAAGATCCTCAGAGTCTCTTCGCTCGGCGCCCACGGCATGCGGCGTTTTGAGGCGGAGAAGACCGCGCTCGCTCGCCTTGAACATCCGCACATCGCACACATTCTCGACGCAGGAACTGCCAGCGATGGTTCACCGTTTCTCGTAATGGAGTTCGTCGAAGGCACTGCGTTTGACGCGTGGTGTCATCGGCATCGCGACTCGCTGCCCACGCGCATTCGCATGCTGGTGTTGATTTGCCGGGCCATCGCCTACGCGCATCGTCAAGGAATTCTTCACCGCGATCTCAAGCCTGCAAACGTGCTTGTGCGTGCCGCGGGCGGAATCGGCGAGTCGGGCGCAATCGAAGAGCCGAAGATCATCGACTTCGGCGTGGCCAAACTCATCGGCTTTGACGCGCTGCGCACCGAGACCATGCAGCGCCCGACTGCGGCGACGCCTGCGTACATGTCGCCTGAGGTCGCGGTGGGAAGCGCGGAGATTGACGGTCGCGTCGACGTGTGGTCGCTCGGCGTGATGTTGTTCGAAGCGCTTGTGGGTTCGCGACCGTTTCACACTGAACGCTCAGGAATGGCGGGGGCGCTCGATCTGCAGCGGCAAATCACTGAGCTGCGCGCGAAACGTCCCAGCGACGCGCTCGCGCCGAGTGCTCCTCGCGCACTGCGCATCGCGCTCGAGGATGATCCGCACTGCGCATCGCGCTCGAGGATGATCTCGATTGGATCGCTCTGCGCGCACTCGAGAAAGAACCCGCGCGTCGCTACCTCACGCCCGACGAACTGGCCGACGATCTCGAGCGATGGCTCGCTGGTGACGCGGTGTCCGCACGACCGCCGAGTCGCACATATCGATTGCGCAAGTTTGTGCGGCGCAACAAGAGTGCAATCGTTGCAACTTCGATCGTGGCACTCGCGTTTGCAGTGGGGGTGGGAGGACTTGTCGCGGGCTATGTCGAAAGCAGTCGCCAAGTCGATCGTTGGCGGGAGATTGCCGCGCTCAACCGCGCGATGCTCACCGCGATTGACCCCGCTGTCGCGCAAGGACTCGACGCGAGATTGACTCATCTCGTGCTAGACGAGGCCATCGCCGAACTCGACCGTACACCGCGCGACCCTATCGTCGAGGGCGAGATTCGATTCTCTGTCGGTGCAGGACTTGCGGCGACTGGTGATTTCGAGGCAGCGCTCGAGCACTTCAATCGCGTGCGCACGCTGCGCATGAACGCCGGCGCGACTGTGGACGAGACCGCGATTCGCGAAGTGGATAATGCGATTGGTGCGGCACTCACTGCCTCGGGTCGTCTTGACGAAGCAGAACCTCGCTTGATTGACGCGGCCACGGGGGACGACGAAACCGCGGCCAACGCACGACATAATCTGGCTTCGCTTGCACGCGTCCGTGGAGCGTTGCCGCATGCAGAAGCGCTGCTGCGCGAAGCACTCGCGATGAAGGCCGCGCTGCAAACTCAACAGCGGTTGTCGTCGCGCTCTTCAATCCTTGCGAGCGAACAAGAGCTCGCGTTGGTGATGGCAGCACAAGGGCGCTACATCGAAAGCGAAGCGCTCGCGCGCAAAGTCCATCGCGAAAAACTCGCGACGCTCGGCGCGAAACATCCCGACTCGCTGCGCGCGGCGAACAATCTTGCCGAAGCACTGCTCGCACTCAATGAGCAAGAAGAAGCACGTGAACTCCTTGCTGGTTGTGTTCCGATCATGGTGACGGTGTTAGGCGACATGCATCCAGACACGCTGTCGGCGCGCAACAATTATGCCGGCGCGTTGCGGGCCACTGGTTCGCTCACTGAAGCAACGGATCTTTATCAAACAAACCGCATCGCATTCACATTAACGCGGGGCGCGAGTGATGCACGCACCATTCTCGCCGGCGCAAACTTGGCCCATTGTCTGAACGCGATGCATCGAACCGTCGAGGCTGAGGATGTGTTTCGTGACACCGCGTCGACGGCGCTGCGCGCGCTCGGGCCCACCCATCGCGTCACACTCGCGAATGATGCAAACTACGCAGTCTTGTTGACGGATGCGGCGCGCTACGCTGAGGCTGTGGTTTTGCTGGAACGCGCAGTTCCGCTCATCGAGCACGAACTCGGCCGCGCGCACCAGCAGTGTCTCGCTGCCCGCACGACCTTGGCCCGCGCGCGTCTTGGCCTTGGTCAACCGCAACGCGCGCTCGACGCGCTCGCGGAGATTGAGGCAATCGTGCAAACCCAAGTCGGCGGCGCCAACAGCGCCGGCATCCGCAGGCTCGATGCGATCACGCGGTGCTGCGTCGAAACCGCAGCCGAGGCCGCAACAGCACTGGGCGATCGCGCGCGCGCAGATCGACTCAAGGCGATCCTTGCGAAGTCACCGGAAGACATCTGACGCACCGGTGTGGGATTAGAGGCACAGCGCCTTTCCCGTCATAAGACCTCAGTTGGCGATTGAGACTGAGCGGGGCTCACGGCGGGACCTGCGAAGCCCCCGACGGCCTCAGAGACTTGCTCGTCTCCACTTAACATAATACATATTATAGGACTTAAAGGTTTCAGAAAGGGGTTCACCTT
>QWPW01000032.1:0-15736 GCA_003671025.1 Planctomycetota bacterium | reverse complement strand
GTCGCCGACGGGAGTCATCGGCGGAACCTCGTTGGGTACGATCGCGATCTTGAGTGACGATTCGTCTTCATTACCCGCGCCGATTCAGGTGCCGACCTTCCAAGCGTTCGCGCCGCTGTGCGCGGTGTTTCGTCGCTTTCTGAAGAGTCAAGATCTGAAGTACACCCAAGAGCGCGCGGATGTGCTCGACGCGATCATTGCGCGCGATGATGCGTTTGAAGCCGAGGAGTTGCTCCTCGATTTGCGCACGCGCGGACATGAGGTTTCCAAAGCCACGGTCTATCGCACGCTGCGACTCCTCATAGACGCGGGCATCATCACGCAGTCACTGTTTGACGCGAAGCAGTCACAGTACGAGTTGCTCTACGGCAAAGAGCCGCGCGATTGCATGGTGTGTATGAAGACTGGTCGACGCGTCGAGTTTCGCAGTCGAGAGCTCATCGAATTGCGCGACCGAATCTGCCGCGAATTGGGTTGGCAGTCGGTGGGACATCGATTCCAGATCTTCGCCATCGCGCCGCGAGTCGAGTCACAACACGAATCACAACACGAATCTCCACACGAGGCTTAACTCGTCGCGCATCGAGCATCAAGTTAAGACTCGTCAAATTCTGGCGTCGACGAGCCAGCAATGCGATGGCGCATCGCGAGCCAATCACCGAGATCCGCCATGCGACAGCGGCGCGAACAGAAGGGGAGCACTCCCCCGCTGTTGTCTTGAGCGCTGCGCGTGGTTGATGCGCCGCACACAGGACAGAGCAACGGTGCGATGCTCGGCGAGCGCACCAACAGATCAAGCCCTTGGGCGATGCGGCGTGATTCACGCGCTCCCAATGCAGTCGCGTCGACAGTGATGATGCGCCCGAGTTCATGCGCTTCACCGTCGACATGCGTCGATTGCGTGTAGTCCAGCGTGACGCGCAGATGTCGCGACGGCAATTGTGCGCCGAGTTTTTCGGGCCATTCCACCGCGATGACCCCCGACTGCGCGAGCAACTCATCCATGCCGATGGACTCGAGATCATGCGCACCGATGCGCCACGCGTCGATGTGTGCAAGCGTTCTCGTTTCACCGCGATGATCCATGCGCAGGGTGAATGTTGGACTCGCCACTGCCGTGTCATCGGCGCCCATGCCGCGTGCGATGCCGCGCACCAGCGTGGTCTTGCCGGCGCCCAAATCACCAGACAGGAGAAGCGTGATCGCGCCGGGGTGCGCGTCGATGCTGCTCAGGAGATCACCTAACACTTCGCCCAACTGCTCGGTATCCACGCTGTCACGCAGATGAAAACAACGAAGATCGCTCATGACTTGGCTCGCGCTTGAGGATCATCATTGGTCGGCGATGCATGTTCGTATCCCATGCGTGACGCGTCGAAACTTGCTGGTCCGTCACGCATCATGACTCTTCCATTGCCTGCGACCACGGTTCCGATGCGCGTCACCGCAACACCCGCGATGGATGTCGGCACCTCGCCGATTGCGGTAAATGCAAGCTCGTAATCTTCGCCGTGCGCAATCGCCTCGAGCGGAGAAACGCCAACACTCACGGGCACGCGCGCCAAATCGATTTCGAGATCACAGTGCGAGGCGCGTGCGATATGACCGAGGTCGCGTCCGAGTCCATCGCTCACATCGATCATCGCGTGCAGGCGCGTGTTCAACGCAGCGCACAACGCATGCGCCGCTTCGATTCGTGGTGTGAAATCGAGATGACGCCCAAGTCCCGTCGCCGCGTCCCACGCACCACCGATGGTGCCGGTGACGTACACGCCGTCGCCAATGCATGCACCCGCGCGTGTGATCACTGCGTGGGAAAGCACTTGTTTCACCGCAAGAATCGTGACGCTAACCATGATCGGTGCATGCAATACGTTGCTCGAAAGCATCGCCGTATCACCACCGACGAGCGGCGCGTTCCACAGCGCGGCGGTCTCGCGCAAACCTTCGAACAGCCGCCACGCGCGCGCCGAGTCGATACTCGCAGGAAGCGTCGCGCACGCAACGATTGCAATGGGTCGTGCGTTGCCCATCGCCGCAACATCACTGAGATTGCGCAGCACCGCCTTGCGACCGATGAGATACGGATCGCATCCCATCGGCGTGTGGCGACCTTCGATGGCACTATCCGCGGCGACGAGGATTTCACCCGATTGGTTGCACGAAACCATCGCCATGTCATCACCAGGCGGAAGCACCACCGACGCAGGAAGCTGCGGGTTCAGCGCGTAAATGCGTTCGAGCATGGTGAACTCATGCATCGATTCACCAGAGCATGCGCACGCACAGCTGCGTCGCAATAAGCGCGTACATGCCAGCCACCACGTCATCGATCAAGATGCCAAACCCGCCACCGAATCGCTGCCAGCCGTGAGCTGGCGGTGGCTTGATGACATCGAACAAACGAAACATGAAGAACGCCACGGCACAGGTTGCGATGATGTGCGCAGGATTGTGATCCCAGGGAAGCCAGAGCAACGTGAGCGATTGGCCCGCGATTTCATCCGCGACCACCGCGCCAGGATCCTTTTTGCCAAGTCGTTTTTCTGCCGCGTCACCGAAGGCAATGCAGCCGATTCCAAACGCGAGACCTAGCAGCGCGAGCGCCATGTCGATTCCGCGCGGATCAACCGACAGAAACGCCAGCGCCATCGCGAGCAAGACTGGTGGCGTCGATCCCCACGTTCCGGGCGCGGGGCGCATGTGTCCTAAGCCCATTCCCGTCGCGACCCACATGCCAAATCCACCGCGCGGACTCATGATGTGGCTCCAGGTGATCGTTGCGATTCATGGGTGCGCTCTGGCGGCAGTCGTAGTGCGCGCCGCACATAGGAAACAGCGCTGCCCACCGTGATCAACATCGTGATCACCAGCGTGACATCGCGTGATTGCACGAGAAACCTCGAGGGTTCTGGTTGCGTCGCTACAAACACGCACCACGGAACACAGAACGATTGGATCACCATCTTGATCTTGCCTCCAATGTCGGCACCAAACGCAATGCCCCGCGACTCGGCATACGAACGAATTCCGGTGACCATCAACTCGCGCAGCAACACCACCACCACCATCCAAGCCGCCACGCCCGAGCCGACGAGCGCGCGTTCGGGCATTGGCGTAAACGCATCGGATGCGAGATAGACAAATCCGCCGAGCACCAAAATCTTGTCGACCAGCGGATCCATCAGTCGTCCGAAGACGCTGAGCACCGACCAGCGGCGTGCGAGATAGCCGTCGAGAATGTCGCTGGCAGCCGCAACACCGAAGAGAATTCCCGCCCAAAACCCTTGCGAAGCGGCGACTGCAAGATCGCCATGACGATCAATGCGTTGCACCATGACAAAGAAGACAATGGCAAGCAGGAGCCGAGCGAGTGTGATCGCGTTGGGAATACTTGCGCGCAACGTGAGTGACATTGGCGCGGATGCTACCGCTGCGCTGCTTGCACACGCGTTGCTTGGTTGCGGGAATCGACGCTGAGCCATACATTCCCAAGCCTCACGCCCGAGTGTCGGGCGTCCTTTTCTAGGTGCGCGTCTGTGTGCAAACATAGTGCGACACCTGTTCGACTCGACGCGCCTTCGCACGGCGCCGAGGCCGAGAACTTTCGAGATCGCGGTATGGATTTCGCCACCCTCTCCCATGCCTCGTCGATTCCCGCTGCATTTTTGCTAGCCGCGGATGACACCGGCGTGATGACTTCTCCCGCCGCCGCTCTCACCATCGCCTGCGCGATCTCCGCTGCGGGACTCGCGCTGATCATGCAGCCGGGGCGCCAAGGAATTCGCACCGCGGGAACTGTGCTCGCGCTCGCAGGTTTCGCGATGCTCATGGTCGAGGTGCTCGCACGCGCGACGCCGCATGGCAGCGACGGATCGATGCCGCCGGTCTTTCCCGTGGTGTTCGGTTTCATCACGCTGTTCGGCGCGGTGCGCATGATCACCCATCCGAAACCAGTGTTCGCCGCGCTCTATTTCGTCTTGGTGGTCATTGCGACGGCGGGACTGTTTTTGCTGCTCGGTGCCGAATTCATGGCGTTTTCGTTGATCATCGTCTACGCGGGCGCGATCCTCATCACCTACATGTTCGTGCTCATGTTGGCGCAGCAATCTCCTGTCGCTGGAGTCGGTGACGCGTGGTACGACCGACTGCCGCGCGAAGCACTCAGTGCCATCGTGGTTGGATTTGTCATTCTGGCCACGCTTTCGAACGCCTTCTTTTCGCCGCAAGCACAATCCGATCGCGCGGACACCTTCGAGCGCACCGAGTTGAGTGGCACGGTCAATGCGTGGCAAACGCTCGACGCGATGCCCAAGCTCGCGTTGGCCAGCGCACAAGCTGCGTACGTCGAATCACTCAAGTCACTCAAGTCATCAAACGACGGCGCAACGACGAGTGCCACGACAGCCGCGAAGATCGTCGCACTCGTTCCAGACGCGCAAGGCAACCGCGTGCGAACGCGTGGCGCGGACGCGTTTGTGATGGCTCAGTTTGCTGATGGAACCACGATTGAACTCGCGCTTCCGGTGAGCGCTCTCCCTACCAACAGTCGACACGTTGGCGTTGAGTTGGTCTCGAAGTTTCCAGCGGGACTCGAGATCGCAGGCGTGGTGCTGCTCATGGCGCTCTTTGGCGCGGTGATCTTGGCGCGCAAGCAAATCGAGCTCGGCGAAGACGAACGTCGCGAACTCGCAGGCATGCGACGATTCACCATTGAAGGTGAATCCGGCGGCACGGGAGCGCAGCGATGAGTTGTTTCGCACTCACGACGATCAATGCAAGCACCACGATGTTGATGCAACCAATGCCCACGCTCACACTCGCGAGTACCGCGTCCGATCCCGCCACCGTCAACGCCGCACTCTTAGTGAGCGCGTTGCTCTTCGTGTGCGGATTGGTGGGTTTCCTCACGCGACGCAACATGATCATCATGTTTCTGTGCACTGAACTGATGTTCCAAGGCGCAGCACTCGCGATGATCGCGTTTGGCAATGTGCACCACGATGCATCTGGACAAGTCTTTGTGATCTTCATCCTTACCGTCGCTGCTGCCGAAGCTGCGTTGGCGCTGGGACTTGTTGTGCTTCTCTATCGCCGCCGCGAAACGCTTGATTCTCAAGCGTGGAACGAACTCAAAGAAGCATGAGCCTTCGAACGCAACTGTTCGCGTGTATTGCGCGCAACGGTTCCCTCGGCGCTCAACACCAGTGATTAACTTCTCCGCGACTTTCTTGTCCACGCCGCCGCGAGGACCCCTCTCCTCGCCCGCGACTTCCGAGCCAACGACATGATCCTAAGCATCGCTAGTGCCGCCATTACTTCTGCCGTCTTGAGCAGTTCATCAGCGGATCCAATCGCCGTTGCCACGCTGATCAAGCCGGCCATCGCGTCGCCCGAACTCGCGTGGGCGGGCCTGATTCTGTGCTTCCCCGCGCTCGCTGCAGTTCTCTGCGCGGTGTGCGGCGCGATGCGCGTGAAGAGCAAACTGCCGGGAATGATCACCGCAATCGCGCTGATCGCTGCCTTCGTCACCACGCTCTCGCTCTATCTGACTTGCCACGATGGCGCGACGACCACCGCGCGCACGATTCATCTTTTCGATTGGATCACGTTCGCATGGAGAGGCGAGAGCGGAGACTGGACCAATTTCCTCGCGCCGTTCACGCTCTATGTTGACTCGCTCACGCTGCTGTGGATGCTCTTCGTCACTGGACTTGGTTCGTTGATCACCATCTACGCCACCGAGTACATGGAAGAAGATCAAGGCAAGGGATATGTGCGGTTCTTCGGCGGAATCAGCGTGTTTCTCTTCGCGATGGGCACGCTGGTGCTCGGCGGAAACTTGCTCTTGCTCTACCTCGGTTGGGAAGGCGTTGGCCTCGCGAGTTACTTGCTCGTGGGCTACAACTACGATCGTCCTAGCGCCGTTGCTGCCGCGAAGAAGGCGTTCATCGTCAACCGCGTCGGCGACCTTGGACTTGCGTTTGGCATCTTCTTGATCTGGCTGAACTACGGCACGATCGAGTACGACGCGCTGTTCCAAGCACTCGCCGATACCACCAGCAGCGCGGGCACCACTGCGGCGAATGCCAGCGAATGGTCCAAGGCTGCGATCCCGTATCTGCTGATGCTCGGCGCGTTTGGTAAGAGCGCGCAGTTCCCATTGCATGTGTGGCTACCTGATGCGATGGAAGGACCAACGCCCGTCTCCGCGCTCATCCACGCCGCGACCATGGTGACGGCGGGCGTCTATCTCATCGCACGAACCTATCCGTTGTTTGAGCTGCAGCCATTGGCGCTGCCCGTCGTGGCCTGCATCGGATGTTTCAGCGCACTGCTCGCCGCGTCGATTGGTATGGCGCAATACGACATCAAACGCGTGATGGCGTACTCGACGATTTCTCAATTGGGTTACATGTTCTTAGGTCTGGGAGTCGGCAGCACATTCGGCGCGTCGTATCACGTGTTCACCCACGCGTTCTTCAAGGCGCTGCTCTTCCTCTGTTGCGGCGCGATCATGCACGGCATGGGCGGACAACTCGACCTGCGCAAACTCTCGGGATTGCGCCACGTGAAGGGATTTCGCGTCACCAGTTGGACGCTGCTCATCGGCTGCATCTGCCTCTCGGGATTCCCCTTCAGCTCTGGTTTCTATTCGAAAGACACGATCATCGGCGCGGCCTTCGCCTCTGATGATCCGCTGTTTATCTTTCTCGGTTGGGTTGCGATCGTGACCGCGGGGATGACCGCGTATTACGCGTTTCGTGTGTGGTTTCGAGTGTGCTGCGGCGAGGTGCTCTACGAGCCTGATCTCGCAGCGCATGCGGCACCAACTGCGAATGACGCGCATGGGCACGTTGCCCCGCATGACAGTGCGAATTCGCAGGGCGGGCACGCAGCGCACGACTTCCATCCCCACGGCCCACGCTTCGCCATCAACGGTGTGTTGTTGGTGATCGCGGTGGGAGCGATTCTCGCAGCGCTGCCTTCCTATCTCGCGGAGTTCGCCCATCAACAGAACTGGATTCAGTCGATGGTCACGGACTCATCTGCCGTCGCGGGCGCAGGCAGCTCAGCGCACGATGCGCATGCTGAGCACGCGAATCACGCGCTCTCCTTCACCGGCATCAGCGACATTCATACGGCCACCAGCGTGGTCGCGAGCGCGGTGGGAATTCTCGGCATCTGCATCGCGGCCTTCTTTCATCTCACAAACCGCAAGGCCGCCGATCGCCTGCGTCACGCCTTGCTCTCCAACGCACTCACTCGTTGGTTGCCGCTCGCGATGGAGAACAAGTGGTACGTCGATGAGATCTATCACGTTGTCTTGCGCCTTCCCGCGTGGGCAATCGGTCATGTGCTGCACTTCAGCGACGCCCACGTCATCGACGGCTTCCTGGTGAACGGCACCGCTCGAATTCCGCTCCATGTCGCACGCGTGTTTCAACCGCTCTACAACGGAGCGCTGCAAGGCTACGCATCGACGATGGCCGGCGGAGTCGCGCTCATCTCCGCGTGGGTGTTCTGGATTTGGCTTCAGGCAGGCTGAATTCCGCAACGCAACCAACTTCAGACACGACCCTCTCAACTGACAGCACCAACCGACAAGTCATGTGGTCACGGACCCGACGATGCTTCCAACTCTCTCTTATCTCCTTCTCCTGATTCCGATGATTGCCACGGTGGCGATCTTGTGCGCGCCCTCGAGCTTGGCGAAATGGATCGCGACCATTGGTTCGCTGGCGACATTCTTTGTCGCGATCGGCTTCGCGTGGATGTTTCCCGCGTGGACCGACGGCACCTTTGCGCCGACGGACGCAACGATTCCGTTGTTGCCTTCGCTTGGCATCTCGCTTTCGTTTGGTACAGACAGTGTGGGCTTGCTGCTGGTTCTGATGACCGCGTTCCTCATGCCCTTGTGCATGATCGGGTCGTTCACCGCGGTGACCGAGCGCACCAAAGAATACTTCGCGTGGTTCATGGCGCTCGAAGCGGCGATGCTCACTGTGTTTATCGCCAAGGACGCAATCGTCTTTTACACGGGGTATGAATTCACACTCATCCCCATGTACTTCTTGATCGCCATCTACGGTGGCGACAACAAGCGCGTTGCCTCCATCAAGTTCTTCTTGTATACGTTTTTCGGCTCGATTCTCACGCTTTCGGGCGTGATCTACATCGCCGCGCAATACAAGATTGCCAACGGAATGTGGAGCTTTGATCTCAGCACGCTCACCGACTTCTGCTCCACCAAGATGTCCGCGCCGCAGCAGTACTGGGTGTTCATCTTGCTGATGGCCGGCTTCGCAGTGAAGGTCGCGAGCTTCTTCCCAGTGCATACATGGTTGCCCTTGGTGCATGATCAGGCACCGACGGCGGGTTCAGTCATCCTTGCAGCCTCGCTGCTCAAACTCGGTTCGTGGGGCGTCTATCGCATCGCGCTTCCTGCGGCGCCCATCGGCGGCGTTGAGCTTGATCAGATCTTCGCGATCTTGTGCATCGTCGGCATCCTCAACGCCGCGCTCATCTGTTGGGTGCAAAACGACGCCAAGAAATTGATCGCCTACAGCTCGGTGAGCCATCTTGGATTTTGCATGTTGGGCATGTTCTCGCTCAACGCCATCGGTGTGACGGGTTCGATCATGTACATGATCAACCACGGTCTTTCGACGGGCGCGCTGTTTCTTTGCATTGGCATGATCTATGAGCGCTACCACACCAAGGACATGGACCAGCTGGGCGGACTCTTTCGTCGCATGCCCATTTGGTCGTTCTTCATGGTGTTCTTTACCCTCGCGAGCCTTGGACTTCCTGGTCTCAACGGCTTCATCGGCGAGTTCTTGTGTCTGATGGGTTGCTTCACCGCAGAACCACAATCAGTCGCGGGATATCCCGGCGTGCTTGGTCCTTGGTACGCGATTGTTGCGGGACTTGGACTTGTGCTCTGCGCGATGTACTTGTTGATGATGTTGGGCAAGCTGGTTTGGGGGCCTTTGCGTGAGCCCGCCAGCGCCGCCCATCATGGTGGTGACCACGGTCATTCGGGTGCCAACCCCGGCGCGACAACGCATTCGTCGGGTGGTTCCGCCGCGCAGCACGCTTCGGTGACGGAGTCGTCTGCACAATCGCACTCCGCGCTGCCCGCCGATTTGAACGCCCGCGAAATCGGAATTCTGGTGCCGCTCGCGGTGTTCTGCCTTGCGGTTGGTTTCTATCCCAAGCCAATGCTCGATGTCATCGCGCCCAGCGTCGAGCGTCTGCTCGCGCCTTACCCAAGCTTAGTTGCGGAATATGTCGCCAAGGGCACGCTCATGCCGCGCGACGACGATGGCGGCGGCATGGCGTCGATCACTCCAGTGCAAGGACAAAGCACGCTGCACGCAAACAGCGAGCCGCCACTTGCGACCGTGACCACCGTGCGCGAGAGCGTTGGACAGTGATTGCACGAGCCGCGTGCTGTGACCGTGTGCCGTGCGTGTGAGACCGATGAACCCAATGATGACTCTTGCTTCGATGAACGAACCCATGCTTGCACTCGCCTCTGCAATCCCTTCCGACATGTCGTCCAAACTGACGCTCATTGCGCCCGAAATCCTGCTGTTCGCAGGCGCGGTCGCGGTGGCGCTTCTGGGCATCTCGCGCCGTGCATCGCTGCGTCACGCCGTGCCTCTGGTCACCGCGCTGTTTCTCGCGGCGTCGATGGTGGTGACCGCATGGGTCTATCGCAGCGATGCCACCGCGAGTAGCGGACTCATGCTGCCGATGTTGGGTGGCTATGCGAAATTGATGATTGCGGGAATCGGCATCTTGTTGGTGATGGTTGCGGGCTCAAGCATCGACCGCAGACTCGAAGAGGCATTTGAATCTGGTCGCGCCGAGTTTGATCCCATCCGCGTCATGCGCGGCGAGTTCTTCGCGTTCTTCTTGCTCTCGCTCGCAGGCACGATGCTGGTGTCCAACGCCAGTGATCTCATTTGGCTGTTTCTCGCGCTGGAACTCTCAAGTCTCCCCACCTATGTGATGGTCGCGGTGAGCCGCGGCAAGCGCAAAGCGCAAGAAGCGTCGATGAAGTATTTCTTCCTCGGTGCGTTGTCCGCGGCGACGTTTCTTTACGGCTTCGCGTTGCTCTACGGCGCGACGGGCACGCTGGTGTTTTCAGAAATGCGCGACGTGCTCGCGATGCAAGCGGCGACTGGTGGAGTCTCTACGCTCGCGATCGTTGGCGGAGTCATGGCGATTCTGGGCATCTGTTTCAAACTGGCGGCGGTGCCCATGCATTTCTACGCGCCTGATGTCTATGAAGGTGCGGGCGTGGCCACCACTGCATTTCTTGGATTCATTCCCAAGATCGCCGGCGTGCTCGCACTCATCTTGCTGCTGAGCATCTTCGGTTGGTCGGGTCACTCGATTCAGGTCGATGGTCAACTCGTGAGTTCGGCAGGATTGCCCGCGCCAATCACCGCAGTGCTGTGGATGGTCGCCGTCCTCACTATGACCCTGGGCAACGTGGGCGCGATTCTGCAGCGCAATGTCAAGCGCATGCTGGCGTACAGCTCGATTGCGCAGTCGGGCTACTTGTTGATCGGAATCATCGCGGGGCCACCTGCCGGTTTTGAATCGTTGCTCTTCTACCTGCTGGGATACGGGCTGATGAACACGGGACTGCTCGCGGTGCTCGCGTCGCTTGAGCGTCACGGCGAAGAAGTGGAAACACTCGAGGATCTTGCAGGTTTGCGCGTGCGCCACCCATGGCTCGCGTGGTCTATGGCGATCTGTGCGATCAGCCTCATCGGTATTCCGCCGTTGGTGGGATTCTTCGGAAAGCTCGCGCTCTTTGGCGCCGCCATCGAGAACAGCCAAATGGCGCTGGTCGTCATCGCCGCAGTCAACACCGCCATCAGCGCGTACTACTACTTGCAATTGGTCGGCGTACCCATGTTGGGCCAGCCCAACGCGCGCACACAGGCGGTGCAACTCGTGCCCGACCCGTGGCCGCGCCGCGCCGCCCTCTTCTGCGCAGCGAGCATTCTGATCCTGCCCTTCGTGGCCGAAAGGATCTACAGCGCGGCCGCTGCGTCAGGAAAGGCGCCCACCTCCGCGAAGGGCGAAGCGTCCGCGAGTGTCGAGGCAGCAGCGCGCGCGTCGGCTCAGTAAGACATCGTTAAGACATCGATGAAACGGCTGCCGCGCACCTGCTGACGGATGCGCGCCCCAAAAAACAAATCGCCCTTTGCCGATCATTCAACATGATTGGCAAAGGGCGATTTCGCTTCAAGCGCGACCGGAAGGAATCGAACCTTCAACCCCGAGCTTCGTAGGCTCGTGCTCTATCCAATTGAGCTACGGTCGCACGCGGGCGAGAAGTATACAGAAACTTGCATCGTTGTGAGGCGTTCGAGTCACGCGATTTGAACGGAGTTCATCGCGCGTTGATCTCAACGATGGAACAACGATGGAACAACGATGAAACACCGTCTCGCTCGTGCGTCGCGTCGAGCAATCGCGCTCAGCACGCGCCCCACGCATTGAGCAACGCGGCGAGATCCGCAGCATCCACAGTGCCATCGTTGTTGAGGTCCGACACCGAGCCGGCACTTCCCCATGCGTTGAGCAACGTCGCGAGATCCGCGGCATCCACGGCGCCGTTGTGATCAAAGTCCGCAGGACAGACTGGTGGTGGCGGAAGCTGACGCTCGTATGCACCGCGATCGACAATCGGCGCAGAGCCGACTCCGGTATCGACGACATTAGGATCATCGATGAAGCGCGGCAGGCCATCAGCATCGACGGTGGTTCCAACCGGCACCGACGCATTCGCGCCCGAGTCAATCGCGGGTGATGTTGCGGTGAGCCTGAAATTGCGTGCGGCTTGATTCACGAACAACGGATCGCCGGCGGTGTTTCCCGTACCCGCGAATGTTCCTTGCACAATGCAGTAGGTGACAGCAGTGGTGCCGCCGGAGTTCGTGATCTGATTCGCCGCGGTCATTCCGCCAGGACCAGTGTTGGCCCAAAAGATGCAATTCACTGCGGTGGAAGTGCCGCTGGTGTTGATGATGCCGCCCGCGAGACTGGTCGCGCTGTTGGCGACAAACGAAGAGTCGCGCATCGTGACCGCACTCGACACGCCGATCCACAACGCACCACCGCCGTTGCTTCCCGTCGCCGAGTTTCCGCTGAAGATGCAGTTGGTGTACTTCGTCACCGAGCTGCCGTAACTCTCGCACGCGCCCGCGCGACTGGCCGTGTTGCCGATGAACGTGCAGCGATCAAATGTTCCCGTGACCGCGTTCATATCAAACGCTCCGCCATAGCTGCCGCCGACGTTGTTCTCGAAGCGACAGCCGGTGAAGGTCGCGGCCGCGGAGAAGATGTATCCCGCACCGCCGCCGAACGTGCAGCGATTGCCCGTGAAATTGCAATTGCGCACAGTCGGGCTACCACCGCTCACGATCAGAATGCCGCCGCCCTTGTCGTAGTTGCTCGCCGTTGCTCCGTTGGCGTAACCGCCCTTGATGGTGAATCCATCAAGAATCGCCGTGGCAGCAGCGCCGCTTCCGACGAAGCAGTGATAGCTGTTGTCGGTGAGATTGAGCGTGCCGTTGTCATTGCCCAACAGATCGCCAGTGACGATGGTGGGATAGGCGACGAAATCGCGTTGTGCGAGTTTGCCTTCGCCGCCCGCGAACCCTCCGTAGATTCCCACGCCAGACTTGAGCGTGAGAAACACCGTGCGCGAAGTCGTGGTGGTCGGCTTGTAGGTCCCTTGCGCAACCCAAATTTGATCGCCCGAAATGCTGGCGGTGAGTGCGGCAGCAAGTCCGCCAACGCCTTGATAAGCATCCGCCCAAGTTGTGCCGTTGTTCGCTCCCGCTGCGAGATTCGCGTTCACATAGCGCACTGCGGCTTCGCAGGGCGAGGTCGCAAAAACGCTGAGTGCGGCAATGACTGAAGAAGTACGAACAAGGGACGAATACGTGATCGACATCAATGAATCCAAATGAGGTGCCTGTGTTGGGACGGACCGCGTGAAGCCTCGAACGGATGGGAACCCGAACCTCGAGCCATCGACACGCGTCACGAGCAACTCTACTGCCAACTGTTGCGAAATCCTCATCGGTAGTCGTGGTTGTGCAATGATCCTCACGACCAACGTTGGTTCGCGGACGGCGAAGGAACTTCAACTGCCTCGCAACGATTCTTCACCCTCGACTCCTCGGCCAACGCGCGCAGCAACTCCGTCGCCGGCGAACGCGATGGCTAACGCACGTGCACCAATCAGCGTTGATCTCGATGCGGCGCTGTTTGCCGCGCCAAGCTCGAAGCGATCGGTGATTGCGCGCGGCGTTTCGATCGCGTTGGGACTTCTGCTCGTGGCCGCTGGTCTCGCGTTGATGCCTGCACCGATATTGCCAGGGTTTCCGCTGACCATCGCTGGAGTGTTGTTGCTCGCGAGCTCGAGTTCGCGCGCGCGCAACCTACTCAACAAGAGCGAGCGATGGTTGCCGCGTTGGATGCGCGTGTTGCTGCGAAGAGTGATGCGCCGACACGCGCGCGCGTCAAAGAAAAACTCAGCGACGCCGCCAACTCCGCCAACGCCATCGTCGCGGTAGAGTTGATGCATGCACGAGACAAATGTTGGACAACCAGAGAGCAATGACGATTCGGATGGGATCGATCAAGCGTGGTTGCAACGGCGCACCGCCGCGGCGCCGCTCATTCTTGGCGTGGTCGCGATTGTCACCAGTGTGTTGATGTTGGGAATGCTCTTTGGCGCACTGGGAATGCGTGCAGGCATCGACTTGTGGCGCGCAGGAAATCGGCGTTGGTCGGTGATCCTCGGCGTTGCGCTTTCATTCGTGGGAGTTGTGGTCAGCGTCATGTGCGCCGTGCTGTGGGGTTCGGTGCTTGCGAGCGTGTTACTCAGTCGAGATGTGCTCCGTGAAACAGAACGTTGGCGCGGACAACGCGTCGCGGCAGTTGAGTGCAGCATGCTCAGCGCTGACGGCGTGCGCGTGAGTTCGCTTCATCCCGCGCCGCCAATGGATCGTCTGGTGATTGTGTTTGTTTCCTCGGGAATCGATGCGTGCGGACAGGCGTTGCAAGACCTCGCCGCGGTCGCACCTGATCACCCCACCTGCTCGGTGCTCTTAGTTGACCGCGACAATTCGGCGGCCACAACCCGCGCATTCGCGTTGCTCCACGGCGCTGATTTTCCCGTGCTCGCCAGCGAAACGCTGCTGCCCGAACCGCTCGGTTCTGTTGCCGCGTTGCCGACGCTTGTGGTCTTGAATCGTGACGGAGTCGTCGAGTGCGCCGTGGTGGGCGCGCATCCACGCAGTGAGCTGCACACGATTCTCTCGGGTGCGCAACCAGTCGTAGCAACCGAGCCAAAAGAAACGCAAGGTCCCTGAGTTCATGGCACGAGCGCCCCGCGTCCCTCGCATCGCTGCGCCTCACGGCGGTCCGATTGTCGGCATTGATGTCGAGACGGCGTGCTCGGAACACGGAGCAGTGTGTTCGATCGGCGTCTCTATCGTTGTGCGCGGCTCGGTATTGCGCGAGCGTCAGTGGTTTCTCGATCCTGGAACGCGCTTCGATCCGCGCTTCATCGGAATTCACGGCATCACACCCGCGCGTGTTGCGGGCGAGCCGCGACTGGCGCAGATGTGGCGTTCGTTGCTTGACTTCATCGACGATGCCGTCGCACAGACGCGCGAGCAAACGTTGTTTTCGTCGCTCAACCTCGACGTCCCCATCGCAGGCGTCGAACATCCCGCACCGCTCTATGTCGCGCACAACGCGGCGTTCGATCGATTGCAGATCGAACACGCGCTCGCCTCACCACTGCCCTTTCGCGTGGCATGCACTGTGGCAATGTCGCGTCGCGCGTTTCCCACTCTTGGCCGACACAACCTCGCGACCGTGGCATCGCACCTTCGGATCGCGCTGCAACATCACGACGCGCTGAGCGATGCTCGAGCATGCGCGCTCATCGCGCATCATTGCATTGCGGCAGGCGCGGGCGCGTAGCGTCTTTGATCGGTGAGATGTGACCGTTGCGCTCGACGCTTCGATCAGGCGCGATCGCCCACCGCCGCGCGCACGATGAAGTGCACAAACGTCGAGTGTTGCGCAACCTCATGCGTCGCTCGCGGCGACCAAGTCGCGTCGACAATCACATCTCCCGTGCTGTTCGCAACGGAACCGTTCATGGGCGCGAGACGCACATCGATTTCGGGAGGCTCCGCGCGCAGCCGCCAACCGCCGAGCGCGTCGTCGGCGATTGATCCCTCGTGCAAATGAAACGCGACGTCGACTTCTGCCAGTCGAATCGAGCGAAATCGCCGCGCAAGAGCGCGAAATTGCGGGCCGGCGTGTTGGGGAATCCGCGCCTGCGCGAGATCATCGATGGACGCAACTTCCACCGCGAGCGTGCCGTCGGCGATGAGCCGTTCGAGCGCTCGCTCCACATCAAGGATGGGAGCTTCATCAAACGTCGCAAACGGAGGAAGCGTCATGTCGCGAGAGCCTAACGGAATCGTTGCTCGCAACCTCACGCAGTGAAGTCATGCTCACGCCTGAGAACGCTCGGCCGAAAAGAAAAACCCAAAAAACAGAAACGACGAGCTGCGCGCAGCTCGTCGTCTCTCAGAAGTGAACCGTACTGGACTTGAACCAGTGACCTTCTCCGTGTCATGGAGACGCGCTAGCCAACTGCGCCAACGGTCCGTTG
>QWPW01000031.1 GCA_003671025.1 Planctomycetota bacterium | reverse complement strand
TGATTTCTTCGTTGAGGTCTTCGAGTTTCTTCCCGATGATCATCGAGTAAATCGGCACGGTACCGATGGGAACAGTCGAGTTGAGGCAGAGCGCTTCACGGCACTCATCGAGGTTGCCACCGGTCGAGAGATCCATGACCGTGTCCGCGCCCCACTTCTCCGCCCACTGCAATTTCTCGACCTCTTCATGCGTGCCCGAGGAAATCGGTGACGCGCCCATGTTGGCGTTGATCTTCGTCTTCGACGCGCGACCGATGGCCATCGGATCCAACTTGTGCGCGAGGTGCACGCGATTGGCTGGAATCACCATGCGTCCCGCGGCAATCTCATCACGCACTTCGATGGCGGTGAGATGCGGCTCGCGTTGCGCGACGCGGATCATCTCGGGCGTGATGAAGCCGATGCGCGCGTGTTCGAGCTGCGTGATCGCGGCGAAGTTCTTGGGATAGCTCACGCGCATCCACTGTCCGCGCGCGCTCTGAAACTCGATGCTGGCGTGCGTGTCGTCGTGCGTCGCTTTCGTGCATGGCGTAACCGGCGCGGCCGACAATCGCGTGCATGACCAATCGGCGGGAAGAAAGTCCCACGCAGTCTTATCGCTAGGCGCGGGCATTCCCGGCGTGTCAGGTGAAGCGAATGCATACGGGCCACCAACATCGGCGCGTTTGGCAAACGATCCTGGAGTCGTTCCTTGCGCAGTGGTCGACGGATTGAACGCGCCGTGCAGCGGAAGGTCGTAGTCGAGTGTGGTGTGGCCGTGAGTGTGAAGTGTTGTTGCAGTAGTCATCGCGGTTCCTTCTAAGGTGAACCGTTTCCGACGACGAGCGTGAAAGGAAGCCGATCGCACGCACACGCGCGCGGGGCTCGCTTTCCTACGCCGGTACAAACCGGATCAGGTTCAACGGGTGCTTCTCAGCTCTTCGCAATGCGAAGGGCGCCCCGAGCGAAGCGACACTGTAGCGGATGACGATGATGCTTCGCGCGTTGCGAGCGGCGCGTTGCGAATGAATATGCATCGCGCGCATCGCCCCGAGTTACCACACGACGCATCGACGCGGCACGTTAACCATCGCGTAACGATCACCGAAGCGAAATGCCCAGCGCACACGCTCGCGCGACGATTGACGCAGCAGCAACCGCAACGTGTCGTTCACCGCGCACGCACTCGTCGATGATCGTCAGCGGAAGCGACTTGGCCAACGCATTCGCCACGGGACGATTGGGCGCGAAGCGATCCACGCGCGCCAACGCAAATGCGTTGCGCGCATGCAGTCGGCGCAGACATTCGCTGTGCATGAACGCGAGCAAACGCGAATCATTGTCACCATGCGCACGCAGCGCGTTGGCACGATCTTGCGGGGCAATCACGCTGATTTCGTGGAGCAGATTCGCGGCGATCCATTGCGCGTTCTCGGTGATCTCCGCCGCAGTGCACCCTTTCGAATCGCGTATTCCGCGCGCGATGCAAGCACTCTCAGCGTGCACCGAAACCAGCACCGCGACGACCGCGAGCGCGTGTGTGGGCTCGCCCTTACCCGACTCGTCACTGCCAGCAATCAGCGTCACGACCTGAGGCGCTTGGCCGCCATCAAGCAAGTTTGAATCCGAAGGCAACGCGATGCGATGCGCGCGATCGAACGCATCGGCAGTCGCATCGTTGATCGCCTCGACAAGCAACACGCGGTTGTCGTAGCGCACACGCGTTGTGAAATCATCGACGTATTCCCACTGCGCGCCGGCGTCGGGAGGCACGACTTGATGAAAGTCCGCGGCCACCAACGATTCGCGCAAGGGATCGAAGCGCGCGCTCACGCGGCGATAGATGCGAATTGCCGGCGAAGGCGTGGTGCTCACGCGAGTAGGCTACTCGCATGACTCCTCGCCATGACGCTGCTGTTGCTCCCATGTGTTACGCCGCCGATCTTGATTCGATTCGCGCCGCGCGTCGACGCATCGAACCGTTTGCGCTGCGCACGCCCGTGCTCACCAGCGCGACACTGGATGAGATCAGTGGTCGCCGTCTCGCGTTCAAGTGCGAGATCTTTCAACGCACAGGGTCGTTCAAGTTTCGCGGCGCGACCAACGCCATTCGCATGATTGATGATGAATCGGCCGCGCGCGGAGTGGTCACGCATTCGTCGGGCAATCACGCGCAAGCCTTAGCACTCGCAGCGCGCATGCGTGGAATCTCGGCGCATGTGGTGATGCCTTCGAACTCGGCGCAAATCAAGAAGGACGCGGTGCGCGGATATGGCGCGACCATCATCGAGTGCGAGGCGACGCTCGAAGCGCGCGAGTCCACCGCCGCGCGCGTGCTCGCGCAAACGGGCGGCACGATGATTCCTCCGTTCAATCATCCCAACGTAATCGCGGGACAAGGAACGATCGCGCTCGAGCTGCTCGATGAATGTCCGCAACTCGATTGCATCATCGTGCCTCTCGGTGGCGGCGGTCTCATCTCCGGCATTGCCATCGCGGCTAAAGCACTCAAGCCTTCGATCAAGATCATTGGTGCGGAACCAGAACTCGCGGGCGACGCGGCCGCCTCCAAGCGCGAAGGTTCCATTCAACCGGCAATGACACCGCTCACCATCGCCGACGGATTGCGCACCGCGCTTGGTCCGCTCACGTTTCCCGTCGTGCGTGATCTCGTCGATGAAATCGTATTGGTGTCAGAGGATGACATCGCGCTGCACATGCGCTTGGTGTGGGAGCGCATGAAGATCACTATCGAACCAAGTGCGGCCGTCGCCGTTGCTGTGGCCTGCAGCGCGTGGATGCGTCAACAGCACGACCTCGCGGATGTCGGCGTGATTCTCTGCGGCGGCAATGTTGATCTCGCTGCGTTGCCGTTCGATTGATGAACGCCGATTCCAAAGACAAACGCTGGCGCAACCGAATGCGCCAGCGCTTGAGAGTTGAGTTTCGTGCGACCGTCGTCACAACGGAAGCACACCGATTTCGTCTGGTTACGGCGCATCGGCGTTGCGTGGGGCGCGGGAGTCCGGCGCGAGCCCTGGTCCACGCATTGCTCCATCATTCACGCGATCGCCGCCATCGCGAGGCCGCGAATTCACTCGTTCCAACTCGCGCAACACGCGCTCCATCTGAGCCTCGAGACGCGCAAGACGATCCTCGCCCATCGCGTGCGATCGATCCGTCGGTGCTCCGGAATCACCGTTGCGCCGCGGCTGCATGGAGCGGTTCGGCTGACGATTCAACTCGCGCGCGCCCGCTTCGTCTTCGTTCATGCCCTCAATCTCAAACTCGAACGCTTCACGCGCACCGTCGCGACCGTTCATCGCGCCGCCGCTACGCCGTTGCCCCTGCTCTTCGAGTCGCTGCGTCAACTCCATCAGCCGTTGCTCCAACATTCTCATCGCGTCGCGCGAAGGTCCAGGTGATTGCGACCATGCGCCGCCGCCCATGTTGTGCGACATGTTGGGCAACAAAATTTGTTGCTTGCGTCCATCAGGGCCCATGAAAAACATCGATGTTCCTGCGCCACCGGCGGCGCGCTGCCCTGCTGCATCAAGCGCGATGATCTGCTCAATCTCTGGTATCTCGAAACCCTCCACCGAGGTGAAGGACGAATCTTCTGCCTCGATCGCGCTGAGCTTCTCCGCGTCAAACGCAACCAATTCGAACTCAACAGACTTTGTGTCTGCGCCGCGACGAATCCCTAACGTGATCTTCGCGCCCGGCTCGAGATCTTTCAGCGTCTTGCGCAGCGCGGCACTCGACGCATCAGCGTCACCGTTCACCGAGACGATCACATCGAACTGTTCAATGCCCGCCTTCTGCGCAGGCAATCCATCGACGAGGCCCGTGACCATCGTCGACTTCGCAACATCGACGCCAAGGTGATGTGCCAATGCCGCGTCGACGTTGCCAAGTCCTGCGCCGAGCATTGTCTTTGGTGACTCGGACGCGACGGCGAGTGCAAAGTCTTGCACCACAAGCGCTCGAGCCGCGTCTTGCGCAGCGTTCGCCTCACTGCCGTGAGCGATACGAATGGCCTTACGCAAACCCGCGCTCGCGGATGACCGTTTGTCGTCGGGATGAGTGGCCGCGATGTGCTCAAGCACGGCGCCATCGGCTCCCAAAATCTCAAATCCATCGACGACGCGACGAATGCGGTCCGACGGAATGTCCTCGCCGTTGAGCTGTGCCGATTCGACGCGGCCGTCGTTGATCTTGATCGAGACATCGATAGGCGATGGATCTCCCTGACCACGAGTCACCGCAATGACTGACGAAGACTTCGCCTGCGATGCACTCTCCTGCGCGCAGGCGATGGGCGTAAACAAGCCGGTTGTCAGAACGGAAATGAGAATGCGATTGTTCATGGTGTGTTCCTGCGACTTTCGTGATGCGCGTGTGAACTGCGCGTGACATGTTCGAGTTGGAATGAGTGTGGCGTGATCACCTGCACATTGCGTGCGATGCGTCACTGCAAAAGATCCGTCCGCGGACGAACGACTACAGCGCGCATGCGTCCCGTTTCACCAGTCGGTTCCATGCGATACATCTGCGGCATGGTGCGACGCTCGTAGATTTGGCGCATGACGATGACTTCGAAACCGCGGCCTTCGCCGAGTTCTCGTGATTGAACGAATGTTGGTGGCGCGACATCACCGAGCACCAATCCCTCGGCGCGTCCCTTCTCGAGATACGCGTCGAACGCTTGATCGGCCGTGGAAATCGTTGGCCCAGCGATGCCCGCAACATTCACGCGTTCATGGGTCGGTGCCGCAAGAAACCGATCACCTGCGAGCGCGACCACGAGGATGGCGGCGACAAGCCAACCTAATCCATCACGTCGCAATGCGCGCGCATCGGCTTGCGGCAGCGACGCGTTGTCGGCATACACATCGAGTTCGCGCGCGGCGCGTGCGAGACGCAATTCATCAGCCTGCCACGCAGCGAGTTCCTGCAACAACGATGGATTCGTCGCGCTGCTCGCGCAAATCGTGGCCATCGCGTCACGGTCGCCTTGCACCGCGCGTGAGAGAAGAAGATCACTCGCGCTGCACAGCACGTTGGTTGCGTGATTCGATTCGCACTGGTCAACGTGACCTTGAACGTGTTCGTGTGTCATGTGTTCATTCTCAATTCATTGCGTCAGCGGACTTCGCGTCGACGCGGTGTGCTCAGACTCCAACTGCTCTTGAGCGAGTGTGCGCAACATGCGGCGGCCTCGCGCGAGACGCGTTTCAATGGTTGTCTCTGGGACATCGAGCATGTGCGCGATGGCGCGCTGCGACATTCCTTGTCCCGCTTGCAGCAACAACGGTTCGGCGTAGATCGCGGGCAGGCGCGCGACCAAGGCCAATGTTTCACGCGCTTCGATCGCTCGCGCATGCGAATCCTCGCGGCCGCAATGAACGCGTCCGGCGATGTCGCTGCTGCGTGAGCCACTCTCGCGTGCCAATCGTTGCCATGATTTTCGCTCGGACGAAACTGATCGTCCACGCATACGCGCGGCGTTGATCGCCACCATGCGCAGCCAACCGCGCAGACTTCCCGCATCTCTCACTTGACGCACTTTGGTGATCAAGATCGAAGCAACCTCTTGCAACACATCGTCGAGATCTGACGCACGAGTCGCGTGTGCCGCAACCACCGAGGCAATCCATCGACGATTGCTTTGCCAGATTTCCGCGACAGCATCTCGGTCGCCATCAATCGCGCGACTGACCAATCGTTCGTGCGCAAGATCAGCGAGAACGTCGTGATCATCAGCGTCGTCGCGGCGGTCAAGCGCCGCGCGCGGAGTAGTTCCGTCACTATCGGATCGACCGTTCACCTCGCGCGTGCACTCCGTCGCGGCTGGCGCGTGATCGAGGGTCAACTGCAAAGATGTTTGGGTGAGCGTGGACATGCGCGGGCGTGCAATGATGCACCAACCGACGCGTCCCGTCGAAGTTTCGCCAACTCGACCAGAAACTCACCACGACGAAAGAAGTACGGTGAGATCCGCGGCATCAACGCGCCCGTTCCCGTCGAGGTCCGCATCGGCCAATCGCGGGTCGCGCGCCGATGAGGCATCGACCTCACCCCAGGCGTTGAGCAGTGTGCCAATATCAACCGCGTTGACCAAACCATCGCCATTGATGTCGCCTAGCGCGAGGCAATCGAGGCGCGCAATCCAATGCACGCCGAACACTTGCAACGCTGGTGGATCATCGGGTTCGGGCGGATTTTCAGGGTCGATGTCGTCGCACTCGAGGCCCGAGCGCAACGCACGATCTTCGTTTCCCGCGCCGAGAACGAGCGATTGCACACCAGAGTCAACAAGAAACACCAGCGTGTGCGCGCCGACGCAGAGCTCTTCGCCGATCAACCATTCGACGTGATTCGGGCCTTCGCAATCGCCTTCGAACAACTGCAGTTCGATGGGAAATTCTGCGTCGAGCGTGAAGCGATATCGCCGACGAGTCGCGCCATCAAGCGCGAACCAATCGGTGTCACGCGGGCCACCGCTCACGATGCGACCCTTCATCGGTGTCGCGCAGGGAAGTTCGATGCGCCCGAGCGAGAACGTGATCGAGCAGCCGTCATTGAATCGTTCGTAGCACGGTTCGTCTTCATCGAGAAGCGTGGGCAATGCGATGACGCACGGAGTCACGCCGCAGAGCGCCAACGCTTCGCGCGCGCAGACTTCATCCCACGCCGCGTAACTGCACCACCCATCAAGAATCGTGACCAACTCGCAGCACTCGAAGTCGGCGCAACCAGGACTGGCATGCACCTGCGTGCACAAGCCATCGGAAGGACAATTGATGTCGGCGCAACTAAGAATCGCGAAGTCGGCGCACGCTTGGTCCCACGTAAATTCGCAACACAACGGATTGGCCTCGCACACGATGGTGCAACATTCGGGCATGTCGCAGCCTGGCGTTGGGTGAACCTTGCGGCAATCTCCCTCGGCGGGGCACTGTGCATGACTCGCATCGGTGATACCCGCGACGAGTGCGCTCAACGCGACGATTCCACCGGTGATGAACGCTGTGATGAACGCTGTGTGCTTCACTCGCGTTTCTCCGATGTGGAGTGATCACTCGTGCGTGACGGCGTTGTTGTTGGCGATGTTGACGATGTCGTTGATGGCGTCACGGTCGATTGGGATGCGAGCCACACTGCGACATCGATCGCGTCGCGCACTCCGTCGCCATTTCTGTCTGCCGTGATGAGCTTGAGCGCGGGCGTCGTGACCAGCGCGGTCACGTTTGATTGATCGACATGCTTGCGCGCATTTGTCGTCGCAGCGACGCCGCCTCCGCAACCTGCGGCTGATGTGTTGTTGATCGAACTGAACACTGCGCGCGAGGGTCCATCCACACCAACGATGTCAAGATCGCAGTCGCCATCAAGATCGACGGCAGAGATGTGGCGAATGAGTTGCCCTAACGGCAACAATGCGTCGATCGAGAAATCAAACTCACCGAGCGCAGTGCGTCGTCCTACCGCGACCATGCCCGGCAAGGCGACGCCAGTGGCAGCATCAAGATCTCCGTCGCCATCAAAGTCCGCCATTTCCAGGGAAAACGCGTAACCAAAGGGCGAGCTTCGTCCCACGATGCGCTGCGAGAAATCGCCCGTTCCATCGTTGATGAACGCGACCAGCTTTTGTTCCGGCGCGAGCAGGAGCGCGGCAACCACGATGTCGCTATCGCCATCACCTTCGACGTCCGCCATCATCATGCTCGCGATGCCTGGTCGCTCTTTGCCGATTTGCGGAACGCGATACTCGACTGCGCGCGCGAAGCGACCGTTGTGATTGCGACTCACCGCGATGCGACTTCCACCGAGTTCGTTGGCGATAAGGTCGAGGTCACTATCGCCATCGATGTCAGACGCGAAAGTCATGCGCGGATATTGATAGCCGCCGAGGAATGAACCGACGCGCACACGATCGGTGCGCTCGAACAGCAGATTTCCGAGATTGGAAAACACCTCGATGGCGCCGCCCACGTATTGCGTCACTGCAATGTCGATGTCTTGATCGCCATCAAAATCGCCGATGGCAAGCCCTTGCGGATCGCGACCCATTCCCAACTCAAGCCCGACGAGTACTGTCGCTTCGGCGAACACTCCGCCGCCGAGTCCGCGATACGCAACCAGTCGCGGAAAATCTCCGCGCCACGCGGCGACGATGTCATCGTGGCCATCGTTGTCGATATCGGCGAGGTCGACCCAATCGACGAAACTCTCGGCGACCAATGTTTGCAGCGGAACGAAGTGACCGTCGCCTACGCCACGCATAGTGAACAGACGTTTCTCAGGATCGCGGCCAGGCACCACGAGATCGACAATGCCGTCACCATCAAGATCGCGCGGCTTCACCATCGTTGGAAAAAACGGCGCAGGCAACAAGTCGTAGGTCGGCTGCGTGAAGACGAGCGGCGTCTCATCGCGCATCGCTGCATGTGCGTGCGTCGACCCAACACACAACACGAAGCCGCCTCCGAAGCACGCAAAGATGAATGGTGTGACGCAACGCATCAAGTGAGATTCCTTTGGAACAAGTTCACTCACTCGTACGCCGCAACCGCGCGTGTGCGGCGCGATTAGCTCCAATTGCTCAGCAAAATACTGAGATCCGGAGCATTGACGGTCCCGCTGCCATCGAGATCACCAGGTCCCGCTGTTCCCCAATTCGAAAGCAGAATCGAGAGGTCCGCGGCGTTGACCACACTATCACCGTTGAGGTCGCCGATGATCGCCTGTCGTTCGCCAGCGACTTTGAGCGTCGCGTTGAGCGTTGTTGCGAGCGCGAGTTCGGTCACATCACCTGACAGCAACAAGTTTGCTGTGCCGCCGGTAGGAATGATGGTGGGCAGCGCGAGTGGCTGATCAACGAACGGATCGAGATTGAGCGGCGTCACTTGCGACTGCGAGTCTTGCACTTGAAGTGAGAGCACAACCGTGTCGCTTCCTTCGACGAGCGTTCCCGTGAGCGGCAAGATTCCTGGCGTGGGCGTGCCGTCGCTGATGGGCGTGCCCAGAAGATCCGCGACGAACACGATGTCCACGGGAACCGCGATGGTGAATGTCGATGAGCCGTCTTTGTTGGGCACGAGCAAACCGAGTGCGCTGTTGCCAGTCTGCGTCATGCGCAGCGTAGAGACCGAGCCGTTGCCCACGGGAATCGGAATGGTCACGCCACCGGGGTAGATTGCGTTCGGTGCGACGGTGTGGAAAGTCGTGTAGTTGATGTTGATGGTCGCGCCGAGCACCCCTGGTTGGCCGCCGAGCAAATCAAGCGCGAGATTGCTCACGCGAATCTGCAGCGTCTCGCTGTCGACCCCGACGATGAGCGTGCCCATCGGGTGTGTGTCGATGTCGCCCGCAAGAACGAACGACGCCGTGTACGGAATCGCGTTGTTGCCGCTGCCACCGAAATACCCAGGAATCGTGCGAGTTCCCAGAGGATTGGTGGTGACTTCGTAGTTACCGATGAACGTGCCCGCAAACGGCGCGGTGGCATCGGTGGTCTGCACCATCGTGCTCTTCTGACTGAGCACGGAACATGCGAACACCACTTCATTCGCGCGCGCGAATTGCGCCGACATGCTCAAGGTGGTGCCGGAGGTTGCAATCGCGAGTGCCGCGAACGTTGATGCAGTGATCTTCATGGGTGTGGAATTCGCAAGAGGCAGTCGCGTGGGTCGGGTAGGCCCGAAGGGATGAGTAGTGAAATGTACTCCGCGTCTGGCGGTTTCCAACCGCGTACCAGCGAGGAGTCCTGCAATCGCAAGTCGCGCAAAGCCTTTAAGGCGTTGTCCCGCGAAGTTCGTGCAGTTTGGTCAGGCGCTTGAGATGTACAGTTCGATCAGGCTCGAGAACGACCAACGCTTCAACGTGAATTTGCGCGAGATCGAGTCGACCCGCCTCTACGGCGATTGCCGCAGCAAGTTCGCGGACAGATGCATCAAATGGATTCATTCGTACTGCGCGCTCGATCGCGACGCTCGCAGCGGGCAAGTCGCCTGCAGCTCGGCGATTGCGTGCGATGGCAAGCGCATAAACGTTGTCCTTATCGGCGCGTGCATCGAGTTGCGCGAGATGAACGAGCGCGCGATCGTCCGCTTGCGCGGCGAGATCACCATCGCCCGCGACTCCAGTAAGTCTCGCCCACACGCGATGCGGAAAGGGATCGACGGGACGAACGCGCGCGTACTGCTCGAGCAACGCGCGCGTCGCTTCGGTTTCATCGCGCTGACCAACACGCGCGCGACGCAGCAGGATTTCCGCGAGATCGCCGTGCTCAGGATGCAAGGCCAAGAATGCGCGCGCAGTCGCGTCATCGAGTTCGACTTGCGGCATCGGATCATCGGGCCAGTCGTGCGCGCGCAAGTTGAATCGTTGCGAACCCGGCGCGCCTATGGCAGCGCTCCACGCTTGCGCAACCATGGTGAGCCGTTGCTCACGCGCTTGTTTCATTGCGATTTCCGCAGCCGCATCGCCTTCGACAAGTTCTTGCAAGAGTTCGCGCAGCGGTGGTTGCGGATCAAGTCCCCACGCACGCACTTCCTTCGCGGCCCATGTCAGAAACTCAGTGAAGAACTCGGCGCGCGTCACCGCAAACGCGGCGCGCATCGCTTCATCTTCGCGCACACCGTCGGCGTATGAAAACAACAACGTGCGCATCGCGTCCCATCCAAACCGTTGCAGCGCAAACTCGACCATCCAATGTCCTTGTGCGTACGCCTGCGCGCGATCGTTGGCGAGGCGCGGACGCACGAAGGCCCAGTTGATCTCGTCAAGATCAAACAGCGCGCCGCGGCGCCACGCGTTCGCAAGCAACTGACACGACTCAAACGTGCGCGGCGTGTTTTCCAATTGCACGGCGACGGCTTCGGTGAGCCAATGAGGAATGCGATTCTTGGTCATCGAGAGCGTGACCGTGTGCGTGTACTCGTGACGCAACACGGCGAGCGGATCAAACAATCCGAGATGCTTCGTCTGCGCGCCTTCTTTGGGAATCTCGATGGCGATCGTGGGACCAGTGCACACTGCAATGGTGTGAATGCGCGGAAGACCTGTGATGCGCACAGCGAAACTGCGGTGGTCAGGCATCACATCGATGAGCGTCTTCTGCGACGGCTCGTGACCGAGTTGCGCGCAGACTTCTTCGTGCATCGCATCAAGTGTTTTGGCTAAGAGTGCGGCGACAAGCGCGGCGTCGCCGTCGGGATGACGAATGATGAAGTGCGCGGTTTCGATGCGTTTCCACGAAGCCAACTCTTGCGCGAGTTTCAGCGTGAACAGCGTGCGCTCGTCATGCGGATCAAGCGCGGTCGCGGCGCGCAAGTCGTCGAGCGCTTTCGATTCCAGTCCATCTTGCATCGCGAGCAAGCCGAGTTCCGCGCGGGGACGAGCCCATGCGGGTTCACGCGCTGCGGCGAGTTCAAGCGTCTCGCGCGCCTCTGCGTACTGACGATCGAGCACCAACTGCGCGCCGACAATCACCAAAGCTTGTGCCGAGGCTGGCTCCAACGCGTCACATTGCGCGAGCGTTGCGCGCATTGCAGTGAAGTCGTACCGCGACGCTTCACACGCCGCGCGCCAAGGCAAAGCCGACGCGCGCGTGCTCTCGTCGCGGAGACTCGGCTCAAGCGCAGCGAGCGCGGTGGTTGGATCATCTTGCGCCAATGCGCTCGCGCACTCGAGAATCGCCGCGTATGGATGCGCGCTGTCGATGCGACGCAGTGCGGACACGGCGCGCGCGACGGCGTCAAACTCAAAGCGCGCCAACGCGATTTCGCCGAGCAATCGCCACGCGTCACTCGCGCGCGGATCAAGTGCGAGTGCTTCACTCAGCGCGCGAACGGAAAGCGCCATGGCATGACGATCGGAAAGCAACTGCGCTTCGCGTAAGCGCACGCGCGAATCGAGCGCATCAATTTCTGAACGCGCGCGACCGAGCGCCTTGAGCAGTGCGCCGTACTCACCAGCGGCGCTGGAGTCGAGACGAATACGCAACGCGCCCAAATCAACGGCGGCGAGAATATCTTCGACGGTCGTGCCATCGATCAACGCCTTGCGCGCACGCGCGTCGTTGCACAACGCGAGCGCGTCCGCGCGCGAACCGAGCGCCGCAAGCGACGCAGCGCGCAACGCGAGCAACGGCAGCGACACCGGAAGTGCTGGGCTTTCACGGGTCGCATTCAACACCGCGTCATGCCGACCGGCTCGTGCCAACGCTTGCACACGCAACTCGAGCGCGACCGTCGCATCATCAAACATCGCATCGCCGTATCGACCGCGCTCCAACATCACCAACGCGCGGCGCGTCGGCGTATCGAGATCGGAATCGTCGTAAAGCCCGTGCCGCACGCGAAATTCGCGGCGTTCGTCGATGGTGAGATATTCGGCGGACGCTGCTTCGAGCACTGCGCTCGACGGAGCAATCGACTCGGGAACCAGTTCGTCTTGCGCACGCGCGCCATCGCCGCACAGCGCTATGGCAACGAGCAGAACGACGCACGCCTCGCGCCGCAACGCACCAGTCAACGAGGGAGTGCAGACCGGAAGTGTCAGCATGATTTGTGCAGGAGTTGCGGTACGTTCCTCGCGCACCAAGTCTTCGCGGACGCTGCGCACTCGAGTGATTTGAAGAGTAGCAGCGAGTTGATTCGATCGGGCGGAATCCGCGAGGCTCGGCTACCGTCCGTGCCGCATGCAAGTTCTCGCACTAACTCTGACGCTCACTCTGGCAAACACGGTCTTCAACGCGTTGTCGCAAGACGCGACTCCCGTGACACCTCCCGCTGCAGCGACAAGCGACGATCCGCTCGCAGTGGCGAAAGCTGCGTCGGCTGCACGTGTGTATGCGTTTCTCGGCGAGCTCGAGCAAACGTCGTTCACCATCAAGTCGATGAGCGGTGCGCTCGCACTCGAATCATTCGATGCGTTGGTCGAAGAAACCCAGCGGCGTTACGGCCGATTCGTGATGGAACGCAGTGACGCCATCGTGAGTCCCGCGACCACAGGAGAACCCGCTGTCAACTCTCCTCCATTGGGCGCGCGCCGATTTGCCCTGTATTTCGATGAGTTTGTCGATGGCTCGGGCCGCAGCGATCGCTCCATCGATCACTGGATTTATTCCGACGGTTGGTTGTGCGAACAGGACTACCGCAACAAGTCGTTCACCAAGCGACAGATCGTGGCGCCAGGCCAAACGCTCGATCCGCTTGCGCTAGGAGAAGGTCCGATTCCGATTCCGATGGGACAAAAACGTGCCGACGTGCTGGCGCGCTTTGATGTGAGCGAACAGGAAATTCCGCAAGACATTCCGCTGCTCGGTTCGCTGCAGAATGTCGCGGGATTGCGCTTGGTTCCCAAGCCAGACACGAGTTTGGCCAAGGACACGCTCTTCGTCGAACTGTTCTATGACCGCACGACTCTCGCGCTTACTGGAGTCGTTTCGCGCGAGAAAAACGGCAACCTCACGGTGGCGCGCATCAATGCGCCGGTGGTCAATGGAGCGGTGAGCGATGCGGATCGTGCGCTGCTCACGATTGGGACCCCTGATCCCAAAGAGTGGTCCATCGATGTTCGTCCGTGGACGACGACGTCGGATGCGAAGCCGTCGGAATCGTCGAGTGAACCCTCGACACCTAAGAGCACCGCGCCTTCATCGCCCGCGACGCCATGACGACTATCTAGCGCAACGCAACTTGCTCGACGATCTCAAGTCCGAATCCGCTCAAGCCAGGCATCGCGCCCCGCGGATGATTGGTGAGCACGCGCAAGTGCGATAAACCGAGATCGCGCAAGATTTGTCCGCCGACACCAAACTCGCGACTGTCCATCGGCATCGCACGTGCGCCGACACCTTCCGTTCGTGTGAGGTCAGGCGCGTTGACATCGTCACTGGTGCGACGAATCTGTTGCAAGCGTGCGAAGTAATCTTCGCCTGAACCTTCGGGGCGCAGATACACAATCGCGCCTCTGCCTTCGCGTTGAATCGCCAGCATCGCCGCGCGCAGATCGTCGCTCGAACTCGTCGCGCCTAGTTGCGGCGCGACGCCAAAGATGTCGCCAAGCAGATCGCGTCGATGCATGCGAACCAGCACTGCTTCGTGACACGGCAGCACGCGACCCTGCGCATCGGGAACACCAACGCCACCATGCGAGAGCACTAAGTGCGGCACGGGATCGACCGCGCTCGAGTAGGCCAAGAGTGTGAAATCGCCTTCTGGCGTAGTGATTTTCGCGCCGTGGATGGGAGCGAGTCGCTTGACCAGCGTCTCGCGCGCGAGTCGATATTCGATGATCTGTTCGACGGAACACATCTTCAATCCGTGCTGCGCGCACAAGCGTTCGAGGTCAGGCACGCGCGCCATCTCACCGTCTTCGCGCACCACTTCGATGATCGCGGCGGCCGGTCGTAATCCCGCCAAGCGACAGAGATCCACCGAGCCTTCGGTCTGTCCTGTGCGAACGAGCACTCCGCCCTCACGCGCGCGCAGCGGATTGATGTGACCAGGGCGCACGAAATCATCGGTCGAACTATTCGCGCTCGCGAGCAATTGAATCGTCTTCGCACGATCACGCGCGCTGATGCCCGTACCCACGCCATGCTTGGGATGTCCATCAACCGAGACGGTGAACGCGGTGCCGCGCATGCTCGTGTTGACGCCGGTTTGCGGCCCAAGCTCAAGGCGCGCGCAATCTTCTGGCGTCATCGCAACACAGAGATATCCCGCGGCGACCCGCGCGAAAAAGTTGACCAAGTCGATGGTCATCATTTCTGCAGCCACCACGAAATCGCCTTCGTTTTCGCGGTTTTCGTCATCGACAAGCACGATGGTCTTGCCTGCGCGCAGGTCCTCGAGGATTTCAGGAATGCTTGCGAACGCCATCGGCGGATCCTCCTACGTGATGCTTGTGCGTCGACCAGAGTCTTTCCATCAACGCTTCATGACTGTTGCTGATGAGCGCGTCATCCAATCGACGCACGGTGATTTCAAGCAACTCAACCAAGCCATGAAAGTCGGCGACCGCGATGAACTCACGACCGATGCGCGCGCGCTTGTTGGAGGTGGTCACACCATCGATGTCTTGCATGTTGTGATAGTTCCCCAGCGGAAGACAAATGCAAGTGGCGTTCAGTCCGAAACTCGCAAACGCGGTGGCCTCGCACGCGCCTCCGGCCATGAGTTTGCGTTGAAACTTGAACGCCGGTCGCGCCTTCTGATGCTCGAGGGCAATCGTGCTCACTCGATTTGTGAGTTCGGGAGTGAAGACGCTTAGCCGATCACCCACGCGCACGATCGGTCCCGCGCCGATGGGCGAATCATGGGGAAAACTGCGGGAATTCTCGAGGCAAAGCAAACGTGTGCCTGGCGCAATCGTGCCTGCGCGCGCGGCTCCGATGGCGCCGATGAATCCGATTTCTTCGCAGCGCGTGAACAGCAACGCAACATGCGCCAACGATGGATCGCGCGAGATCGTGTCGTACGCGAGCAGCGCTGCGGCCACCGCGGCGAGGTCATCACACGCATGCGTGTGCGCGATTCCGTTGACCACTTCCGCTGCGGGCAGTTTCCAACGCGCGATGCATCCGGCGGCGATGTGCTTGGCAGATTTCGCGTCGGCGAGTTTTGCGATCACCGTCTTGAACGGTTTCGTCGCGGGATCCATCGCACTGTCGAGCGAAATGATCTTGGCGTCGAACGATCGCTGCGTCGCGCCGTCGAATACTTCAATCGCGGTGCCCTTGAAATACGGGTCATGCACGCCGCCGCGAAACTCCAGCTCAACCATCGCTGAAGCGCCTTGCGTGCGAACGGCGCGCACGACAAACGCAGGATGATCGAGATGCGCCGTGATCAACACGGGCTTGACCGCGGTCGCGTGCTTGGCGCTGTGCGCGCATGCGTCACGAAACTTGTGTGACGCGACAATGAGGTTGCCGTACTTGTCGCGCGTGAGCACGACGCGCGCGTGACGTTGCGCGACCCAACGCTCGATGGCTTCGATCACGCGATCTTCGCGCCCAGCGGCAGTCGGCAGCGAGGTGATCTCCAACAGGAATCGCTCTGCCGCGCGTCGCTGCGCACTCGACAGTGCTTTCACCTTCGCCTGAGTGATTGCTTGCGTGTTTGCCTGCGCCTTCGCGCCGCGCGCACGCGGCTTCGCCGTTGTGGTTGTCGTGCGCTTCACTGGAGCTTTTGAGCGAGTTTTTACGGGCATTCCTATGTTCCTCAAGCGCTTCGCGGCGTCGCCGAGCGAGTGTGCGCAACCTCAGTACAGCCTTGGGATGGTAATGCGCGCGCGCTTCATAGGGTGCGCAGCCTTCGATACGATTCGCGCCCCGATGTCCGCTGATCCTACCGCCACGCTCAACGCCGCTCGCCCCACCCACGATCCTGCGACGGAACTCGAAGTGCGCTTCATGCGCGCGATTGAAAAGGTGACGGGAACTGCCGCGACGGCGCAGGTGCGCGCGAGTACCAACGCAAAGTTTGGCGACTTCCAAATGAACGCGGCGATGGCATTGGCCAAGGAATCCAAGAGCAATCCACGGGCGTTGGCGCAGCAGATTCTCGATGCGACCGATCTCTCGGGCGTGGCCACGATGTGCGAAGTCGCAGGTCCGGGCTTCGTCAATGTCACACTCGAGACCGCGTTCATCGCCCAGTGCATGGACGCGCTCTGCGCCAGCGAGACGCTGGGAATTCCGCCCGCAACCGATACGCATGCAGTGGTGATTGATCTATGCGGCGTCAACGTCGCCAAGCAAATGCACGTGGGACATTTGCGCGCCACCATCATCGGCGACTCGCTCGCGCGCGTGTTCGAGCGACTCGGCCGCACCGTGCGCCGCGAGAATCATCTGGGCGACTGGGGACTTCCCATCGCCATGACTTTGGCGAAATTACTGCGGGAAAAGGCTGATTTCGCGCGACTCACGCTCGACGACCTCAATCGCGTCTATCGCGGTGCGCAGCAAGAAACGAACATCGATGACCTTACTGCCGCGATTGCAAATCACTGCGGACCTCATCGCATCATCGAACTGGAAATCCAATACGAGCCCGCACGCGCGGCGATGGACAACGCCAAGAAGACGCTGATTCGCTTGCAATCAGGCGACGTCGAAATTGTTCGCCTGTGGGAACGCATCATCGCGGTCACCATGGATCAGGTGTACGACGCGGCGCGCGTGTTGAATGTGAAACTGAGCGCCGACAACAATCGCGGCGAGAGTTTCTTCCGCGATTCGCTCGCGGGCGTCATCGATGCATTTGCGAAGTCGGGACTCGCGCGCATCGACAAGGGTGCGATGGTGGTTCCCTTTGCAGATCGCGAGCGACCGCTGTTGATTCAGAAATCCGATGGCGGATTTCTCTACGCGACCACCGATCTTGCGGCGGTGCGCTTTCGCACTTCTGAGCTCGATGGAAGTCTCGTGGTGTACGTCGTCGATGCGCGGCAACGCGATCACTTCAAAGACGTCTTCGATGCCGCGCGCATGATCGGATGGAATCGCACCAAGGATGGTGGCGAATCGCAGTTGGTTCATCTGGGTTTCGGCGCGGTGCTCGGAGCCGACAAAAAACCGCTGAAAACACGCTCAGGCGAGAACTTCACGCTCAAGGATCTGCTCGATGAAGCATGCGATCGTGGCACGGCTGAAGTCACGCGACGCGCTGCGGATCCGTCGGCGCCCACCCACGGACTCTCGCCCGCGCAACTCAGCGCCATTGGATGCGCCGTTGGAATCGCCGCGGTGAAGTACGCCGATCTCTCGGGCGATCTCACCAAAGATTACGTGTTCGATCTCGACGCCATGATCGCGTTTGAAGGCGACACCGGACCGTATCTCCAATACGCACATGCGCGCATCGCGTCGATCTTGGCCAAGAGTGGCGAGAGTGATGCGGTCATCGGATCGGCAACGATTCCTCTCGCAGAACCCGCTGAGCGCGCGCTCGCACTGCACTTGTTGCGATACGCGCAGATGGTGATGGATGTTGGACGCACGCTCGAAACCAATCGCGTCGGCGCGTATCTCGCGCAGCTGGCCTCGAGCTTCAACAGCTTCTATCAATCATGTCCCGTGCTCAAAGCCGATGACGCCGCGCTGCGTCTTGGTCGTTTGCGTCTGTGCGCGCTCACTCGCGTCGTGCTCGCGGATGGACTCTCGCTGTACGGAATCATCGCGCCCGAACGCATGTAATCGCAGGGCAGCGTGTGACGGCGTTCAGTTCGACGGATGCTTACGCGCATCCTCAACGCGCAACATTTCGTACGACGCACCGATGATCGCGAACGTCAACGGCATGCCAAACAGCGGCAGGCCGACGCAACATACGTAGATCGAAAGGCCGGCGATGAGTCCAGTGACCAAGAGCAGTCCTGAGAGCGACGGAAGATTTCCTTGCGTCATACGGCGCGCGTGGTTGATCGCGCTCATTCCGCCCGCGGCGTTCACGCGTGGATCGACAATGAGCACGATGCTCATCATTAAAATCACCGACAGCGGAAGCGTAATCGCGATCGCTGCTATGTAGCCCACCACCACGAGCGCGATTCCCAGCAGCGCTGCAACTGGCGCGTCGCTTGCGTTGGCCAGAATCAGCACGCCGCCAAAAAATGTCGCGTAAGGAATGACCAACGCCACGAGCATGATCAGCAGCACGAGCACGCTGGTGCCGAACACCGCGCCGTAGCGACGAACGCCAGTGAAGATGTCAGAGACCAACACTTCGCCTCGCACTGCGCGCACTGCGGTGTAGAACGCGCCAGCCCCGACCGCATATCCGAGCGCGATCGTGAGTGCGATCGTGATCAGCGCGCCGACAACAAATGCAAGCACCGCAGCCGGAGAAGGATCTCGAGGATCAAGTTGCAGCGGAATCATGCCCGCGATCATGGGTACGTTGATCACCAAGCACAGACCCAAGTACACCAACACCATCAACACCAGTGAACCCCAGTGTGCTTTGAATGTCGCCCATCCCAGTGAGAACGCGTTGCCGAAGGAGTACGCGGGCAACGCGACCTCGGCGATCAACGACGCACGAGGCGCAGGCGCAGTCGATGCGTAAGGTAAAAACAGCGCGCGCAACGCGTCATCATCACGCGCGACCGTCCAACCGGTTGCGCCCGCGCGCGCCACCAGCGAATCGCTGCGCAGCAAACCAGAGCGCCCCATTTGTTCCATCGTCTCCAACGTGAATGGGCCGCGTGCCGCGGTTGCGCTCGGCGTCTCGAGGACGAACCATGTGTGCATCGATAGTCTCCGTTGCGAGTTGAACAGTGCCCGCCAAGAGTAACGATGCACGGGGAGCGTCGTCCTCGTACTCTCTCGCACATGCCTTCGATGCCCACCGCCGCGACGAACTTGATGGTGTACGACCATCCGCTCATTCAGCACAAACTCACGATTTTGCGGGACAAACGCACAAAACACGAAGATTTTCGCCAGCTGCTCAATCAGATCGCGGGACTGATGGCCTTCGAAGTCAGTCGCGATCTTCCTTCGCGCGCGATCGAAGTTGAGACGCCCGTGGCGTGCACGATGGGCACGCAACTCGCGACACCGACCACCATCGTTCCCATTCTGCGCGCAGGCTTGGCGATGATGGATGGGTTCCTCGCGCTCTTCCCTGAGGCGCGCGTGGGGCATGTGGGTATCTACCGTGATGAGGCGACGGCGAAACCGATCACGTACTACTGCAAGCTTCCGCCGGATATCGCCGCAGGCACTGCGATCATTGTTGATCCCATGTTGGCCACGGGCGGCAGCGCGATTCACGCGATCAATCTTCTGCGCGCGAAAGGTTGTCGCGATATTCGTTTTGTCGGACTCGTCGCCGCGCCCGAAGGAATTGCGGCGCTGCATGCGACGCATCCCGATGTGCCTATTCACGTCGCGGCAATTGATGAGCGACTCAACGAGCGCTTCTACATCGTGCCTGGTCTCGGCGACGCGGGCGACCGCATCTTCGGCACCCAGTGATGCGCACCATGTGTGGCGCGCGTTCACTCATTGCGCAGGACGCGCGGGAATCCACGGCACATCGCCAACACCCGCCGCGTGATTGGCGCGGCGCGACATCGCAAACAGAAGATCACTCAAGCGATTCATGTAGTGCAGCGCGCCTGCACTCACCGACTCGCATTGATTGAGGGTGACCATCAGGCGTTCCGCGCGGCGACACACTGTGCGCGCAAGATGAAGTCGAGCCGCCAGTTCGCAACCTGCCGGCATCACGAACGCTTTGAGCGGAACATTTGCCCCATCCATCTCGTCGATCCACGACTCGGCCTCGCGCACGTGATGCTCTTCGATGCGCACGATTCGAGCGCTGTTGTTCGCGCCTTCAGGCGTTGCAAGATCCGCGCCGATATCGAAGAGCCGCGACTGAATCTGCGTGAAAATCGCGAGTAATCGAGCCTCAAACGCATCGTCAGCGCGACACGCCGCCATCACCAGTCCCACGCAAGCGTTGACTTCATCGACCGTGCCGTAGGCTTCGATGCGCGGATCATCCTTCATCACGCGCGCGCCCGAAAAGAGTCCCGTCGTTCCATCGTCACCAGTGCGCGTGTAGAGCTTCATGATTTTTCCGTGCCCGCGCGTCGCGCGCGTCGATTCAGTGCGAGTGGTTCCACACACGCCTTATACTCGTCCTATCACAATGCCACGACCCATGTCCCCTCTTCGTCGCGTGCTCGTCGGTGCCAGCGCGATCACAATTGCATCGATGCTTTTAGGCTTCGCGAGTGGCTGCGTCTATGCGGGCGGGCGCACAGTGCGTGAGATGGGGCCGCAACTTTCTGAAGGCGCGGTCTCGGTGGTCCAGCCGGGCGTCACCACCGCCGAGTGGCTGATCGCGACGTTCGGCGAGCCCTCGGAGCGCGTCTGCACCAGCGAGGGCTGCGAAATCATGCGCTACGACTGCGAAGTGCGCACGACAGAAGGCTCGTACCTGTTCATGCTTTTCGCATCGAGCAGCAACACCATCGTGCGCACCTGTTGGTGGTTCGAGTTACTCGAAGGAAAAGTCGTCCGTGTTTGGGGCGAGAAGTGCGGAGAAGTCTGCGTCGACGCAGCGAATCCTCCCACGACCGAGCCTCCGCAAGGCGAGACCTTCGACGCGGGCACCACGCCGACCGCAGGGATCCGCACCGACGACGGCGCGAAATCTCCCTGACGACGCGAGCCGCCACTTCGCCCGCCCATGGGACGCCTACTCGTCAAAAACGCTTGCAAACAAGCTCTTCACGCGTCATCTGCGCTTGATCATGGGCTCGGTTTGCCAGACAAGCGAGCGCGCCGCGTGCCTTGATGAGCACGTTGGTCCAACACCGCGCCACAACGTTTTTCACCCGATAACCGGCTGGCTCGCGCGGATGAAATCGGACTCGTTGACGACTGACACAGTCGCGCGATTTTTCCGCGGATTTCCGCCGATTCCACAACTCGGATGAGGCGTTGATGCAACGCGCGAGGTACTCTCATCTTGACGGCGGCTTCACCCGACTCTCACGGTGAACGCTTCCCCGGCAGGCCACGCCGTTGCATGTCTTCGGCCTGCCAACATCGAGTGGACAGTACTGCGCGCGTAAACGACACCGGTGATCAACAAGATCCGCGAGGATCGATGACCACGGTGCAGCTTGGCGAACACCCACACCAAACGGGTTGCAGTACTGCCGAGAGACGCTCATTTGCGGGGTTTCCCCGCAGAAAGGTCGAGTCCATGACTTCCATGACTCGCCAGCTCAGCCGCAAAGCGCTTCGCGCAAGTGGCTTCACGATCGTCGAACTTCTCGTCGTCGTTTCGATCATCGCTCTCCTCATCGCGCTTCTGCTTCCTGCAGTGGCCAAGGGTCGCGACAAGGCCCTCATTTCCAACTCGATCGCCAACCTGAAGAACCTCGCGACGGCCAACGAGACCTACGGCGGCGACTGGGGCGACCGTCAGTTCACGGCGTGCCCGGACGATGCCGGTATCGTCGCTGGCGATTGCCCTACGTACATCGCGAACATCGCCTGTCCTCCGCAGCAGTTGCTCGGTTGGGACACCAACGGCGCTATGTGGGGCTACTTCACCGGTGGACAGGGCGGCAAGTGCTCTGGTCTCCCTGGCAACTGCGGTAACTGGGTCGTCCACATCCCCATAGGAATGCCTGACGGCTACGGCGCATTCCGTGCTCCTGGTCTCAAGGCGTTCCACGATTACGTCGGTGGACGTTTCTACGATCCAACGCTGTTCGCCCCCAAGGACGTGGTTCCTCTGGCCAACGTCAGCAAGTACTTCACTAGCGCAGCTGAATTCACCTACGAGCCAGCATTGGCGCTGTACGAAGACAGTTCGTACTGCTTCTCCCCTGCTGCGATGTATGACGTGAAAGTCTTCAAGCGCAACGGCGTTCCAAACGCGCAAGGCAATATCGCGCTCACGGGCAACAGCTACACCGCGGCTAACGTGGCTGGCGCTGGTGCGTTCCGCAGTCCTCCAGTTTCGCGTTGCGCATACCCATCGCTGAAGACGCGCATGATCGAGCACAACTGGCTGCAGCAGCCGCCAGACTCGCTCATCAACATGAACTTCGGCGGCGGCACAACTCCTTGGTTCTTCAACCACGGTTACAACTCGGCGCCGGCGTGCCTCTTCTTCGATGGGCACATCGAACTCGTCGGCTGCCAACGCGCGCAGCAGGCAGAGAATCGCGCTGGCAAGCTGTGGGCCCGCAACACGCCATTCGGCGGAGGCGGTTACTACGGCGGGCAGAGCTTCGACTTCCTTGTGAGCACCAGCTTCCACATGTTGACGACTGACGGCATCATAGGACGCGACGTCCTCGGCTCCGAAGGTTGATCAACGCGTTGCGTTTCAACTCGCCTGATCACTGTCAAATCACTTCAACAGAGGTGAACGATGGCGCAGTCTGAGCACGTCGCTGGATGGACTTCAACTGATGACGCAAGTCGTGAGTTGATGCACGATCAAGCGCATGCTCGGATGAACGATCAGATGCGCGAGACGTATGCGAGACATCGAAATGACCAACCGCCCGCGGAAACGCGGGCGGTTGGCATTTATGCTTTCACATAAAACGGTTAGTCAAAGATGTGGCGCGCCACGAAAACTTGATGATGATGCGCGGTGGGTTCACACACACTAAGGAGACTATTTTAATGCGCGGATATCGAACACATTCTTCTCGCACGGGATTCACGATCGTCGAGCTTCTCGTCGTGGTTTCCATCATCGCACTACTCATCGCGTTGCTCTTGCCCGCGGTGGCGAAGGGGCGCGACAAAGCGCTCATTACTCAATCAATCGGCAACCTCAAGAATCTCGCGACTGCTAACGAGACCTACGGCGGCGATTGGAACGATCGACAATTCACGACTTGTCCTGACGATGCCGGTCTCGCTCAAGGCAACTGCACGACCTACCTCGCGAACATCACCTGTCCACCACAGCAGTTCCTCGGTTGGGACGGCGGTTCGATTTGGGGCTACTTCCTCGGCTCGACCGGAAAGTGCGCACAGTTTGGTTGGCCAGAGGCTTGCTACAACTGGATCGTCTACATCCCGATGCAGTTTGGCACCGCGGGAAATCCTGGTGGCGGCAACGCATTCGGTGCTTTCCGCATGCCCTCGATCAAGGCGTTCCACGACTATGTCGGCGGAAAATTCTACGAACCAACGTTCTATGCACCCAAGGATGTTGTCCCGCTGGCCAACATTTCGAAGTACTTCACTAGCCCCTCTGAGTTTGCCTACGACGGCGTGAACTACGAAGACAGTTCCTACTGCTTCTCGCCCGCGGCAATGTGGGACCCCAAGGTGATGAAGCGCAACGGAGTTCCCGATGCGCAAGGCAACATTCCGCTGTCAGGCAACGGTTTCACCGCGCCCACGAGCGCCCTCGCTGGCGCAAGTTCGCACCGCAGTCCTCCGGTATCGCGCTGCTCGTACCCGACGCTCAAGACGCGCATGATCGAGCACAACTGGTTGCAGAACCCACCCGACTCGCTCATCAATATGAACTTCGGTGGCGGCGTGACGCCATGGTTCTTCAACCATGGTTACAACTCCGCGCCGGCATCGCTGTTCTTTGACGGACACATCGAGATCGTGGGTTGCCAGCGTGCGCAGCAAGCGGAAAATCGCGCGGGCAAACTGTGGTCGCGCAACACTTCGCTTGGTGGTGCTGGCTACTACGGCGGACAGAGCTTCGACTTCTTGGTGAACACCAGCTTCCACATCCTGACCACGGATGGCATCCATGGACGCGACACCCTCGGCGCGGAAGGTTGATCAATAGTTTGATCAGGAGTTTGATCAGGAGTTTGATCAGGGGGACATCGGTCAACAAGACAATGACATGAGCCGCGCGTGAGTTTCGAGCGCGGATGTCAGAGCTCAATCGCAACAGTTCAATGGGTGTCTCTGCAACGCTCGCTTCGCCGCGAGCGTTGCTTTTTTTAAACATGATCGTGCGTGGCGCGAGGATCGCCTTCGTTGCTGTAGCGCTGCGCATCGGCGCCACGCGCGTGCGACCTTTGCCGCTACTGTTGGCGCATGCCGCTGCCGATTCCTCCTCACTCCAACGGGCTTGGTGGAATATTCGGCTCACTCGGCGTCGCGATTGGTCCCGTGATGATGGTCTTGATCGCGATCCAAAAGCCAGGCCCCGTGCGCACACTCATCAAAGCAAACGCTGATGCCCCCGAGCGCGCGCGCAAACCGAAGACGCTTGGACTCCTAGAGCCGCCACTCGCTCCGCTCATCCGCGCGCGCGTCGTGCTGCGCGACGCCGAAGGGTGCATCTGGCTCGACCGCGCGCAACTGCGACGCCGTCAATGGCGATTGGGCATCATCGTGTGTGGTGCGATCTTCGCGATCGTCGCGGTCTTGTGGACGCTGCTTGAGTTGTGAGCGCGCCGACGAATGCATCGCGCCTCGCGTGATTGAGGATCAGGCGCGCGATCGACATGAATCAAAGCGATCACCGGCAATCGCGCAACCACGCCTCAAGCCCATGACTACGCTGCGTTCATGCACACTCGCACCAACTGTCTCTGCGCCGCGACATTGTTCACACTCATTCTGAACTCGAACATCCTTGCGGCGGAGACATCGCGCGCGCTCGTACTCGAACCGACGTGCGCTGCGCGCGATGACACCGACAAACCCGTGATGATGCGTGCTGATCTCGCGGTCACCAGCGTCACGCTCTATCGCAGTCGCGCTGCGGTGACGCGCTCTGCATCGCCTGAGCTTGCGCAAGGGCTCTACGAATTGCGCGTGGGTCCGCTGCCCGAAGCGGTAGATCTCGACAGCGTGCAAGCGCGACTCGGTGGCACCGCGAAGTTGCTCGATGTCAAAACCGAAACGGTGACGCTGCCCGCGCCGTCGAGCGACAACCCACGCGTGCGCGAGGCTTTGGCGTTGGTGGATGCGGCGCAAGCGCTCGTGACCGACATCGCTCGGCGCAATGCCAACAATGTTGCAGCGCAGAAGACGCTGGATTCGATCGCGGCGAAAGTCGCGTCTGATGCGTCGCTCACGATCGGTGTTGCGCTTGATCCAGAAAAACTGCGCGCGCAGTTGTCGTTCATCGACGCGGAGCGTGAGCGGCTCACCGCCTCGGCGCAGGCGATTGCGACCGAAGCGAAAGATGCAGCAGGACGCTTGCGCGCGGCGAATGACGCGCTCGCTGCCGCAGGTGGTGCGCCGCCAACCGAGCGATTTGCGCTGGTTTCCATTGTGGTTCCTGATGCAGGACCGGTGCCGCTGAGCGTGACCTATCTCGTGGCCAACGCGTCATGGCAACCGTCGTACACCGTGCGCGGCGATCCCGAGAGTGCGAGTTTGGTGCTCGAGTTTGACGCGATCGTGCAACAGGCAACGGGCGAAGATTGGAACGACGTGTCGCTCCTGCTCTCGACCGCGCAACCAACGCGTTCAGCGAATCCGCGGCAGATCGATCCGATCTACGTCGCGATCTACGAACCGATGCCTGCATCCGAAAGCGCCTACGCGCGCGGCGCAGTGTCTGCACCCCCGGTGGCGGCAATGATGGCGGATGCGATGATGAGCAGTCCAAGCGATGCTGGCGGCTCCGGTGGTGAGGCGGCCAAACGCAGCCGTCTCAGCGCGCTCGGCGCCGATGCGCAGGTCGGTGGCACCGGACCCGCAGTGGAGTATCAGCTGCCGCGAACGTTTTCCGCCGCGAGCGACGCAAACGCGGAGCGCAAGACGCGCGTCGCGAATATCACCGCCGCTCCCAAATACACGCTGGTCACGCGACCGCTCGTCGACGCGGATGTCTATCTGCGCGCGCGTTTCCTCAACGAGAGTGGATTCCTCCTGTTGCTCGGTAACGCGCGCATGTACTTGGGCGCGGACTCGATCGGACAAACCGTTCTCACCGAGACACCCGTTGGCGGCGAAGTCGAACTTTGGTTTGGCAAAGAACCGCGCGTGACTGTGAAACGCGAACTCGTGGCCAAGAAAGATTCCGAGAGCGGAGTCTTCTCCAAGAGCAAGAGCATCGATCGCGACTATCGCATCGTGCTTGCCAACACGATTGCGCGCGCGGTCGATGTTGAAGTGTGGGATCGCGCTCCCGTCTCGCAAAGCGACGAAGCGAAAGTCGCGATCACCGACGTCACGCCCGCACTGAGTACCGACGAGAAGTACGTCAAGGACTCGAAGCCGCAAGGCTTGCTCAAGTGGACGCTGGCACTGCCCGCACGCGCGGCGAGCAAAGATGCAAAGCCAGTGGTGATTTCGTGGAAGACGCGCCTCTCGTGGCCAGAAGGAAAAATGTTGAGTGGTGATGTTGACTGAGGATGAAGCGAGCGCGATGCGTCGAGCTGGTGTGATGAATGTTCGCGCGTGATGAGTGCCTGTACGCTCGAGTCGCAAGACTGTCGCCACAAAAAGAACCCGAGTCGCGTTGCCGCGACTCGGGTGTTTTTATTCAAAGATGGATGCGTGTTGTGTCGTTGATCAGTGATGAGTGCTCATCACGTATCAACTGTCACACTCAATAGTCTTCGTCGCCGCCGCCGCCGCCCGCTGGGGCCTTGGCCTTCTTGTCCTTGATCTCGGTGATCGCACAATCGGTCGTGAGCAGAAGTCCCGCGATGCTCGCGGCATTCTGCAGCGCGATGCGCTCCACCTTGGTCGGAACAATGATTCCCGAGGCAACGAGATTCTCATACTTCTGTGTTGCGGCGTTGAAGCCGAAGTTCACATCGTCTGAGTCCTCGATCTTCTGTGCGACAACCGAACCGTCGAGTCCACCGTTGGCAGCGATCTGACGGCAAGGAGCCGCAAGCGCGCGCCACACGATGTCGCAGCCAGTGGCTTCGTCAGCGGTGAGCGTCTTCTTCAACTTCTCCAACACCTTGCGCGCACGAATGACCGCAGTTCCGCCGCCGGGAAGAATGCCCTCTTCGACGGCTGCGCGACAAGCGTGCAGCGCATCTTCGACGCGAGCCTTCTTCTCCTTCATCTCAACTTCAGTGGCAGCGCCGACATTGATCTGCGCCACGCCGCCCGCGAGCTTCGCGAGACGCTCTTGCAGCTTCTCACGGTCATAGTCGCTGGTGGTGTTTTCGATTTGCCCCTTGAGCAACTCGATGCGCGCTTGAATGTCCTTGGTCTTGCCCGCGCCTTCGACGATGGTCGTGTTGTCCTTGTCGATAGTGATCTTCTTGGCGCGACCGAGTTCTGCGAGCGTGAGGTTCTCGAGCTTCGTGCCCAGTTCCTCCATGATCGCCTGACCGCCGGTGAGGCACGCGATGTCTTGCAACAGTTCCTTGCGACGATCGCCAAAGCCCGGCGCCTTCACAGCGCAAACTTTGAGTACGCCGCGCATCTTGTTGACCACCAGAGTCGCGAGCGCTTCGCCGTCAACATCTTCGGCGATGATGACCAATTGCTTGCCGCTCTCGGCGATCTTGCCGAGGATGGGCAGGAATTCCTTCGCGCTCGAGATCTTCTTCTCGTAGGCGAGGACGTAGCAATCTTCGAGCACGCACTCCATGTTCGCGGCGTTGGTGACGAAGTGTGGGCTGAGGTAACCCTTGTCGAACTGCATGCCTTCGAGAAGTTCGACCTGTGTGTCGAGGCTCTTGCCTTCTTCAACGGTGATCACGCCGTCCTTGCCCACCTTGTCCATCGCCGAAGCGATGATCTTGCCGATGTCCATGTCTTGATTCGCAGAGCACGCGCCAACTTGCGCGATTTCCTTCGAACCAGAAACCTTCTTCGACATGCGATGAAGCTCGGCGATGATCGCAACCACAGCCTTGTCGATGCCGCGCTTCACGGAGTTCGCGTTGGCGCCCGCAGCGATGTTGCGCAGACCTTCTTGGAAGATCGCCTCGGCATAGACCGTTGCAGTGGTGGTTCCATCGCCCGCATCCTTCGATGCTTTGCTGGCGACTTCCTTGACCATCTGCGCGCCCATGTTCTCGTAGGGATCCTCGAGCTCAATCTCCTTGGCGACGGTGACGCCGTCCTTGGTGATGGTCGGGGAACCGAACGATTTCTCGAGCACGACCACGCGACCCGAAGGGCCGAGCGTGACCTTGACGGCCCGCGCGAGTTTCTGAACGCCGCGGAGGATTCGCTCGCGCGCATCGTTGTCGTATGCAATTTGTTTCGCTGCCATTTGATTCTCATTCCTGCGCTGTGCGCATTAGTTACGTTTTGAATTACTTCGCTTCACTGCGCGATGCGCGCTCAACCAATCTCGACCCACGCGACTCGCTCGGCATCGACGATGTAAACGTGCGATCCATCGGTCACCTTGACCAGTCCATCGGGCTCAAGAGGAATGAGCAACGCACGCTTCACGATGAAGTTCGACGCATGGTCGAACTCGACGCGAAGATCGCGCTGTCCATTGAGCTCGCCAAACGCGAGTCTGAGCTTTTCTGAAGTCATGCGGTGGGTTCCGTGATCGCAGTCGAATCGTGCCCTGACGGGATCACTCGATCACGCCGAGAATGTCTTCCTCAGTCATGATGAGGAGCGCATCGCCGTCGATCTTGATTTCGGTGCCCGCGTAAGAACTGAAGATCACGCTGTCGCCCTTCTTGACGGTGAACGGCGTGAGTTTGCCGTTGTCTTTGCTGCGGTGGCCATCGCCGAGCGCGATGATCTTGCCCTGCTTGGGCTTCTCTTTGCTCGACTCCGGAAGATGAATACCGCTTTCGGTCTTGGTGGCGGCTTCATCACGCTTCACGAGAATCTTGTCGCCGAGGGGACGGAACTTCATGCTGTGCTCCTTCAAATCTTTAAACGGGGAAATGATGACGAATGTTGTCTGACGAATACTGTCTGACGAGTGCTGATCGCGTGCGATGTTGCTCGCGGTCAGCATCTCGATTACTGATGAATGATTGCGCGGGAGTGATGCTAGAACTAGACGGAACTCACTCGTTGAATGCGGTTGGCTCATTGCTCACGCTGCGGGCCAGTGATCGCGGTAATGCCTGCGCACCACGCGCTCGAGTGCCTGCAACATTGTTTCGATGGGAACTGGGTCGTCGAGCACCGTGAACGCGCCGTCCCGCAGCGCGTCGGCAAGCGTACGGGTGTCCTCGGCTGCGTCCGACTGTCGAGGACGCACGACGATCGTCGGCGGCGGCTGATCGAGTCGCCTGAGCAACTGCAGAACGCGTGGGCCCGCGGTGATTGCCGGGGCCGCGCGACCTCCGACTTGTGCGCGCGTGGGATGCATCGGGATCGACCAGTCGATGACCGCGATATGCACGTGCTCGCGACGGATCACGTCCGAGGCCTCGTCGCCGCTCTCGGCGCGAAAGCAGCGAATACCGATGCGATTGAGGATGAGGGGAATCTGATCGGCGAACGCGTTTTCACGCCAACCGCCGTAGGTCAGGAGGAGGTTGAGCCGAGAGTCGCCGTTGGGCGCGGTGTGCGGCGCGGTGTGCGGCGCGGGTGTCGCAGCGGCGAGCTTCGCACTCCGAATCTCCGCCGAACCAGACGTGCTCGTCCGCGCTTGCCCACCCCTGTTCGCCGAGCCGCTTGGATTCGGCTCTGAGTTCGGGTCGGGGCTGTGCAAGCGGAGTCGCATGGGTGGGCGGCGGCTATGCAACGAGTGTGCCAGAAGAGAGTGAGTGGTCGCTTGGATAGAGCAGAGGTTCGAGGGCGTGAGCCGCAGTCGTGGCATTGCGCTTCGAGTGGATGGCTCGATGACACAACTTGTTTCTAAAGATGCACTTATGCAGAGAACATGACGTAATGGTCGCGGAAATGATCGACCACCACACGGCGTGTAGCTGGCCTCCATAGCGCCAAGCCAGTGACGCTAACACGCAACGAATAGCCACATCTTGACGCCATCGCGGGGGGAGTCACGCGGGGTGTCTGCCAAGTTGGCACGTAGGCGAGGTCGAGAGGCGACCACGCGGCGCATTGACATGCGGAAATGCCGTCGAGATCTGCGCCGCCTGTGCATCGATGTGCCTGGCACCTGTCGCCCCCGAGATCGAAATGTGCCTGGCACCTGTCGCATCCCGAGATCGAAATGTGCCTGGCACCAATCGTGGCCGCCGGCGACTCCCTCGTGCGATACCCTTTGGTGCATGTCTCTTGTCTCCCCTGTTCGCATCGCCGATCTCTTCCTGAACCATGCCGCGCACCTCGGCTCCACCGTCAAAGTTCAGGGTTGGGTGCGCACGCGCCGCGACTCCAAGGCGGGAATCTCCTTCGTCGCGGTGACGGATGGGTCGTGCTTTGACACCGTTCAGGCAGTCGTTCCTAACACTCTTGCAAACTATGAGAGTGAGATTCTCCGTCTCACTGCGGGATGCTCGGTGGAAATCACTGGACTCGTCGTCGCGAGCCAAGGCAAGGGGCAAGCGGTCGAGTTACAAGCGACCGAAGTCACTGTGCATGGTTTCGTTGACGACCCCGACACCTATCCCATCTCCCCTAAGCAACATTCGTTTGAATACCTGCGCGAAGTCGCGCACCTTCGTCCGCGCACTAACACCTTTGGCGCGATCGCGCGCGTGCGCCATTGCTTAGCGATGGCGGTGCATCGCTTCTTCAGCGAGAGCGGATTCCTATGGGTGCACACGCCGATCATCACTGGCAGCGACTGCGAAGGCGCGGGACAAATGTTTCGCGTCTCGACGCTTGACCTCGCGAACATTCCGCGCACCCCAGAAGGCAAGGTTGATTACGCGCAGGACTTCTTTGGTCGCGAGACAAATCTCACTGTTTCCGGTCAGCTCAATGTCGAGACGTGGTGCATGGCGTTGTCCAAGGTGTACACCTTCGGACCGACGTTTCGCGCGGAGAATTCCAACACTTCGCGTCACCTCGCCGAGTTCTGGATGATCGAACCAGAGATCGCGTTTGCGGATTTGTTGACCGATGCGAAGTGTGCTGAGGATCTCCTCAAGTACATGTTCAAAGCACTGTTAGCCGAACGCATGGACGACATGAAGTTCTTCGCGGAGCGCATTGATAAGACTTGTATTGAGCGCCTCGAAAAATTCGTCTCCGCCGACTTTGCCAAGATGGATTACACCGATGCCATTGCGGCATTGGAAGACGCGGTCAAGAAGGGTGTGAAGTTCGAGTATCCCGTGAAGTGGGGTATCGACATGCAAAGCGAACACGAGCGTTGGCTCACCGAAACTTATATTGGTCGCCCTGTCGCGGTTATGAATTATCCGAAGGACATTAAGGCGTTCTATATGCGCCAAAATGATGATGGCAAGACCGTCGCCGCGATGGACATCTTGGCCCCTGGAATTGGCGAGATCGTGGGCGGCTCGCAGCGCGAAGAACGCCTCGATCGCCTCGACGCTCGCATCGACGAAATGGGCCTGCACAAAGCGGATTACTGGTGGTATCGCGATTTGCGCCGCTACGGAACCGTGCCGCACGCAGGCTTTGGGTTGGGTTTCGAACGGGCGATCATTTACGCCACTGGTATGGCCAACATTCGCGACGTCATTCCCTTTCCGCGTGCGCCGAAATCGGCGACCTTCTAAGCAACGCGAGGCGATGCGCCGCGCGCGCTCTCTCACTTTCAACCGAGTTCAACATGCTGACATGCAACATTGACCAACGCGGTAAGACGGCCCGATTAGTTCTCGGCGCTTTCATTGAAGCGATCGGACTCTTATTAGGCGTCCTTTGGTTCATGGAGCTCACACCTGCGTGGACGATGTGGAGCGCGGGCGTCGTCTGGATCGTGGGCATCATGGTGATCATCGAAGCGCTCATAGGTTGGTGCGCGCTGCGTGCGCTCGGCGTGAAGACGCCGGTCTAAACAGGCTCGTCCGCACATAGATATTTTTCGGCGCATCAAAGTTGTTGCTTGTATTTCGATCTCGCTCATTTCACAATGGGTTGATGCAAGCGGAAGAGTCGGCCCAAACACTTACGCGACTGTTGAATCACGCAGGTGATGGCGAGCAGGCTGCGCTCGATGCGTTGTGGCAGCAGATCTATGGCGAGGTCCATGCCATGGCGCGCGCCGCGTGCGCCAATGAGAGTGCGCGCAACCAAGTGCAGCCCACGCTGGTCGTGAATGAACTCTTTCTCAAGATGTTTGGTGAGGGCGCGGCGAAGTCGGTCTGGGATGACCGCCGCCATTTCTGGGGTTCCGTGAGCCGCGCCATGGGTCAGTTTCTCATTGATCGCGCGCGATCCGAGGGTCGGCTCAGCCGAGGCGGTGATCGCCAACGGGTCGAACTCGAAGTCGTTGCGGGTGAACTCGCGGATCCCACGCGGGCGATTTCGCCGATGGCGATTCGCGCGATTGAAGCATTGGACCTGCTCGAAGCCGAGTCGCCCGAGTGTGCTCAAGTGGCGCGCTTGCGCTTTATCTCGAGCCTATCCATTGATCAGACCGCGATTCTGCTGGAGATCGCGCCGCGAACTGTCAGCAAAAGATGGAATTATGCACGAGCGTGGCTTCGCCGTGCGATCGCGGAGACTCCGTGACGCATGGAGTTTGTATGCCGTGTCCCGAGTCCAATCAGCCTTCCCAAATTGACCTCGCTCACGCGCGGCGCGCGGCGATCGAAGAGCTCTTTGACGAGGCCATTCACGCTGATCACCGTGCGCGACTTTCGCTCATCAACGATGCGCCTCTCGACACTGATGCCAAGCGCGAAGTAATCGAACTGCTTCGGTTCCATGTCGCGGAGCCCACGTTGAGTGACGAAGGCGGCGAGGCTTGGATCCGCGAACGTGCCCAGCGATGGATTGCAGAACGAAACAACCCTCGTGATTGACTTTCCCCACCGTTGCACGATCACTGATGCTCGCCGCCGAGGGCGCAGTCGATGAGTGACGCCAACACGCGCGCTCGACAACAACGCGCGGAAGAACTGTTTACCGAAGTGCGCGAGATTGCGGCGCCACACCGTGAAGCTGCAATCGATGCGGGCTCCGATGACCCTTGGGTGCGTGCGGAGGTTCGCTCCTTGCTCACCTTCGACAGCGACGCGTCTGAGACACTTGGCGTCACCCGAGAGGACTCGTTCGACCCCGAGGCGCTCATCGGCGTGAGCGTCGACGGATTCACCATTCGTTCGGTCATCGGAACTGGCGGCATGGGCGCGGTCTTCCTTGCCGATCAACATTCACCCTCGCGTCGCGTGGCCATCAAAGTTTTTGCCGCATCCATCACGCGCAGTTCGGCACTCGAACGATTTCATCACGAGTCAGAAATCCTTGCGCGTCTTGATCACCCGAGTATTGCCCGCGTCATCGCTGCTGGCACGCTGACTGCGCGCGACAGCACCGAGGCGCGTCCCTACTTTGCGATGGAGTTGGTCGAGGATGGAAAGGCGATCACGCAGTGGTCCACCGCGAAGCATCGCACTGTTGCGCAACGCATCGAGACCTTCGCCGTCGTCTGCGACGCGGTGGGAAGTGGACATCACCGCGGCATCGTGGCCCTCGATCTCAAACCCGGCAATGTGCTCGTGGGCAACGATGGTTGTGTGCATGTCATCGACTATGGCATCGCGCAGTGGACGCGCGCGAGCGATGACGCGGGGTTGAGCGATGCGCCCGCCAGCAACGCGCCGCGCATGGGCACGCCGCAGTACATGAGCCCAGAACAGTTTTCGCGCGACACATCCGCGCTCGATTCGCGTTGCGATGTCTACGCACTCGGACTGATTCTCTACGAGTTGCTCACGCATCAGTTGCCCTACCAAACGGGTGGGCGCGCGCTCGACTCCGCCGCGCGCATCGTGCGCGAGTCGATGCCAGCACAACCGCATCGTGTCGGCGCGACGTTGCCACGCGGGCTTGATGCCGTCGTACTCAAGGCGTTGGCGAAGCGTCCTGATGATCGTTACGGAACCGCTTTCGAACTCGCCGACGAACTTCGTCGATGGCTTGCCGATGAGCCAGTGCTCGCCGCGCCTGCAACGGCTGTCGATTCGCTGCGTCGATTCGTGCGCAAGAATCGCACGCTTACTGCGGCGATTCTCATTGCTGCACTAGCCATCGTTGGTGGCGGCGCCGCGAGTCTTAGGTTTGCGCTGCACGCGTCGCGTGAAGCTGCACGCGCAAACGCAGCAGCCGCACGCGCTAATCTTCGCGCCGCAAGTGCATCGTTGGCACTCGATGAACCCGCCGATGCGATGGAACACTTGCGACTCGTACCCACGGAGGAGCGCGGTTGGGAGACGCGACACCTCGCGCGACGCGTCATGAACTTCGAGCTCTTTGCGGCGATCGGCTCGGAGATCTTGACCGTCACTGAGAGTGCCGCGCGCAACGAAGTGATCGCGGGAATCACACCGGGATACATCGCCATCGCCGATCGGACGCTCACGCGACCGTTGGATGTGATCGACATGCGCCCGCATCAATCCAAGCGAACTGGCACGATCATTTCCATCGACGCTTCACCTGATGGCTCCTCGATCGTTGCGGTGAACGAAGAGGGCACGCTGCTGTTGATTGATCGCGAGAGTAAGCGCGTCGATCACATCGCTTCTGACCGTGGTTGGTGCGCGCATCTGGGATCGGTCTTGTGTGCGGTTGGCTGGGACGGTGCGATTGAGTTGTTTGACGCGGCGACTCATCAAACGCGCGGATCGATCGCAGGCATCGGCTCGCCGACAGATGTGTCCTTCAACAGCGATGGAAGTGTTTTGCTCATCGGTCATGGTGACGGACGAATTCGTTGCGTTGACTTCGACGCGAAGACGCACACGCTTACGGAACGCTGGTGCACCGGCACGCGCGATGGCGGAACGCGCGCGGTTGCGATTTCGCCCGCAGCGTCGTGCGTTGCTGTCGCATGGAAAAATGGATTGATCGCGCGACTTGATGCGAGGTCGGGCGCCACCGTGAGTGAACGCGACCTTCC
>QWPW01000030.1 GCA_003671025.1 Planctomycetota bacterium | reverse complement strand
CAAGCGTGGCCAATTTCATCTTTCTTTCCTTCTGATTTATGCTGTTCAAACCCCAAACCGATAGGCGGCCACCACGGACGCCCACAACGTTCGAGTCTAGCGTCTGTTTCACTCAAGTCAACTGCGCGAACGCTCTACACACCAATTCTTTACCCATGCGAACTTCTAGTCGCTCGCGTGATGCGGTCGATAGGCGAGATAATCGAGGAGCCTTCCTCTACTCCACCGCCTCGGTATCAGCGTTGACACGCACAGAACCCACATCATGACCATGCGATCGAGCCTCCCCGCGAGTCGGAAATGTTTATCACTCCTCGCTCTAACATTTTTTTTGGGTGGGATTGATAACACTGCGAATGCGCTCGATGTTTCAACTGAGATTACAAAAATTGCAGAAAGTTCAGGTCTCGCTCGTCACTCAATCGCCTACTGCGTGATCGACGCTGCCACGGGCGAGACCGTCGCTGCGCGCAACGCGGACGCTCCGATGGCGCCCGCGAGCAACATGAAAGTGCTCACAACTGGCGCCGCGCTGCTGCGTTTAGGCAGTGAATTTAGATTTCAAACACGTCTCGTGGCCAGCGCCGTCAGCGAGGGCGCGACGCCGGCGGTTCGCCTCACCGTCGTCGGCAGCGGAGACCCTGCGCTAGGCGATCCTGAGTTACTCAAGAATTGCTCATGGGTTGACGAAAACGGCACGGTTCATCAGGGCCTGGGCACGACCGAGTTGCTCGCAAGTTGGGTTAACGGTGTGCGCAGCGCGGGCATCACGCGCGTCACCGAGGTCGTCGTGGACGCGCGCATGTTCGAGAGCGAAGGCTTTCATCCTTCGTGGCCCGTTGAGCAAGCCGCCGCGCCATTTTGCGCGGAAGTGTGGGGCCTGAACTTCCACGCGAACACACTGGACATCCTGCCCAAAGTGGTCGGAAAGTCGGCGACCATCGGCGCGATGGATCCCCCCTACGACTGGCTTCAATCGACCGCGGCAAGCGCGGGGAAAAAATCCAACAAAGCGTTTTGGGTTGGACGCGCTCCCGGCTCAAACGCACTGAGTTACGGCGGGAACGTCGTCGCCAATCCGAAGGACCAGTTGGCGCTCACCGTCCATGACACGCCTGTGTTGTTCGCCGAACTGCTGGCACGGCGACTGCGCGCTGAGGGCATCGAAGTTCAAAGTTCGCGTGTCGCCAACGCGAACGATCCGTCCCCCGCGGGCACGATCATCGGAGCAGTTTTTCAAACTCCAATCTCGGTGGTGCTCAAACGGGCCAACACCGACAGTCAGAATCTGTACGCCGAATGTCTGTTCAAACGACTCGGATGCGCAGTCGCAAATCATCCGCTCGACTCGGACATGATCCTTCCAAGTCCCACAGTCCGCCCGGGAAGTTGGGCCAATGGCGCTCAGGCCCTGCGGGACATCGTTGCACAAAGGGTGGACGCGAACACCGCGCAGTCATGGGTGATCGCTGACGGCTGCGGACTCGCGCGAGAGAACCGCGTTACTGCCGCAGGGCTCGCGCGGTGGCTGCGATCGTTCGCCATCGATGCGCAATTCGCTGCGACCTATTTCGACAGTTTCGCCGTCGCCGGAAGCACGGGCACCGTCAGCAAACGCTTCAACGGCCTCGAGAAGTACCGCACGACGGTGCAATGCAAGACGGGATACATCCGCGGCGTGAGTTGCCTGTGCGGACGCGTCGATAGCGGAGACGGTCGTCAACTCCTCTTCGCGATTCTGGGCAACAACCTCTCTGGCGATGGCGTGGGCAAGGCCAAGAAACTGCAAGAGGACATCGTGTGGAAACTGGTGCGTGAACTGGAACCAACGCCACTCAAGTCCGACGCGAACTCCGCGACGAAGTCTCGGAACTGACACACAAACTCGTGCCATCGAGGCGACACGGCGGAGTCGTTCGAGCGACCTTTCCGTCGGCGTTTGATAGGCTGAACGCGCACACATTGAATTGCTCAAGCCACCGTTCCTCAAGCCGCCATGCACTTTGATTTTCACACCATCGCCGCCATCACCGCCGTGGCGGGCGCTTTGATCTTGCTGGTGCGCGGAACTCTCCCTCACGATCTTGTGATGGCCGGCGCGTTGGTGTTGCTCGTGCTCACGGGCGTGCTTGACCCTCGCGAAGCGCTCTCGGGTCTCGCGAGTCCTTCGATCATCACCATCGCACTCTTGCTCGTCGTGTCGCAAGGCGTGATTGAAACGGGACTCATCCAATGGATCGGCCCCATGTTGTTTGGTCGCGCCAAGAGTGTCGTGGGCGCGCAGTTTCGACTGATGCTTCCTGTCGCGGCGCTCTCAGCCTTCATCAACAACACGCCGCTGGTCGCGATGTGCATCCCCGTAGTCGAAGACTTTTCGCGACGCTCACGCATTGCTCCAGGAAAGCTGTTCATCCCGCTGACCTATGCCGCCACGCTCGGCGGCGTGTGCACGCTCATCGGCACGAGCACCAATCTTGTGGTCAACGAGATGTGGATGAAGGCTGGGCACCCGAGCCTCGCGATGTTCGACATTGCGCCCGTGGGCATTCCCGTCGCGCTCGCTGGGATCGCGTTTGTGTTGCTCGCGGGCCGCGCCCTGCTTCCTGAGAGCGGACGAGCGCTCACCGCCGCCGTGGATCCCCGCAGTTTCACGGTTGAGATGCGCGTGGAAGGAACGGCGCTCGCCGGCAAGACCGTCGAGCAAGCAAACTTGCGCGGACTCGAAGGGCTGTACCTCGCGGAGATCGAACGCGACAACGAACTCATCGCGCCGGTAGAGCCGACCACTCGATTGCTCGGGGGCGATCGTCTGTTTTTCGTCGGTGACGTCGCGTCGGTAGTCTTGCTTCAGAAGTTGCGCGGACTCGCGCCTGCCACGGATGAAGTGGCCGCACTCGGGCAAGATCGTCACCGACGTTTTTTGGTGGAAGCGGTGGTTTCCAATTCGAGTCCGCTCTTAGGAATGACCATTCGTGAGTCGCGCTTTCGCAGCGTCTACGGCGCGGTGGTCATCGCGGTGTCGCGCAACGGTGAACGTCTGAGCAATGTCAAGCTGGGCAGCATCGCTTTGCGCGAAGGCGATGTGTTGCTGCTTGAGGCGCGCGAGGCGTTCCTCACGACGTATGAATCATCGCGCGACTTTTTGCTTGCTCGCAAGATCGAAGATTCCGCACCGGTTCGTCATGAGCGCGCACCGATCGCGGCCGCAATTCTCTTGGGCGTGATTCTCGTCGCCACCTTGCAACCGTTGGGGATGTCGATGTTTCACGCGGCGCTCGGCGGTGCGGCGTTGATGGTGGCCACGCGATGTTGCACGGGCACGCAAGCACGCAAAGCACTCAATGTGCGATTGATGTTTGTGATCGCCGGCTCACTCGCGCTGGGACTCGCGCTCGAAAAAACTGGATTGGCCACGCTGCTCGCGGATGGACTCATCGCGCTCACTCCATCGAGCCCCGTGGGAACACTTGCTGCGCTTTATCTCGCGACGTTCATCCTCACCGAGTTGCTCGCCAACGCCACCGCTGCAGCGATCGTGTTCCCCATCGCGCTCGCGGCGGTGAGCGCTGCGGGACTTGATCCACGCGCGGCAGCCATGGTGGTCATGGTGGGCGCAAGTGCGAGTTTCGCAACGCCCATCGGATACCAAACCAATCTCATGGTGCAGGCACCTGGTGGATACCGCTTCAGTGATTACATGAAGATTGGTATTCCGCTTGGACTACTCACTGGATTCGTAGCCATCGCCGCGTTGGCGTGGATGTTTCCCGTGACCGCACCACTTTGAATCTGTGCACCCAATGACGCAACAACACGCCGATGGTTTCAGTTCACCGATGCTTGAGGCGTTGCAAAACGCGGTACGCGGGGCCGCGCGCGCGACCAAGTTTGTGCACGCTTCGACTGCGTTGAGCGGTCTCGAAAAAAATGACCGCAGTCCGGTCACGGTTGCCGATTGGGCCAGCCAAGCAGTGGTCGCGTTGCTGCTCGCGCGCGACGCCTCGACGGCGAACATTCCGCTCGTCGGTGAAGAAGACGCGACGGAACTTCGCGCGCCAAGCCACGCCATGCTGCGTGAGCGCGTGCTTGAAGCGGTCACGCACGCGATCGGAAATGGGTTTGGAGTTGTGACACTCGAACAATGTCTCGATGCGATTGATTCGGGTCGCGCGCAGCCGTCGAAGCGATTCCTCACGCTCGATCCTGTCGATGGAACCAAGGGTTTTTTGCGCCGCGAACAGTATGCGATCTCACTTGGTCTCATCGAGGATGGGCGTGTCACCGCGGGCGTTGTTGGCTGCCCCAATCTCGCTCGCGGCGAGGGCAACTACGACACCGCCGACGCGGTCGGGTGCCAAGCGTTTGCGGCGCTCGGTTGTGGCGCGTTCCTTCAATGTGGTGACGATGTTGCGCAACCCATTCGCATGCGTGAGTGGAGTGAGGGCATGGACATCCGTGCTTGCGAATCGGTGGAGAGCGGGCATTCGAAACAGGATTTGTCCGCGGCGTTGCTCGCACAACTAGGTGCTGTCGGTGCGCCTGCGCGCCTTGATAGCCAAGCGAAATATGTTGTGGTCGCGCGCGGCGGTGCCGATGTGTACTTGCGCTTGCCCACCATCAAAGACTATCGCGAATGCATTTGGGATCACGCGGCGGGAACGCTCATCGCAAGCGAAGCGGGTGCGCTCATCACTGATGTTGATGGCCGCGTGCTCGACTTCTCGCAAGGACGCAAACTCAGCGCCAATCGCGGGATTTTTGCGGGGAATCCGCGCATCGTTGCGCGCTTGATCGACGCGTTTGCGCGCGTGAATCACAACGCGTGAATCGCAATGCCCAAATCGCAATTTTGGAGTTCGCACGACGCACGGCGTCGCGATTGACTCACTTCACAATACTTCGTGCCCGCAACGCGTCGATCACTGTGATCGCGAGTTGTTCGACGCTGCACTGATCCGAGTGCAACACTAATTCGGGCGCGGGTGGCGCTTCATACGCCTGATGCACGCCAGTCAGATCACGAATCTCGCCTGCAGCCGCTTTGCGATAAAGACCCTTGGGATCACGCGTCTGCGCCACCGCGAGCGGCACGTCGACGAACACCTCAAGAAACGGAATCCCCCACTCGTCGTGCAAGGCGCGCACCTTGTCGCGATCTGCCGCGAACGGGCTAACCAAACTCGCAAGCACGATCGCGCCCGTGTCGGCCACGATGCGACACACCTCACCAGTCCGGCGGACGTTTTCGCTGCGATCTTCGCGGGAAAACGCCAAATCGCGATTGAGTCCATGGCGCAGATTGTCGCCGTCGATGCGGTAACACAAGCGTCCCGCGTGAGTGAGCATGACTTCGACCGCGACCGCGATCGTGCTCTTGCCCGAGCCGGAAAGCCCGGTGAACCACACCACCGCGCCGCGCTGTTGCAGCAAGCGTTCACGATCGACGCGGAGCACTTGGCCGTCGTGCCAGGTGACATTGGGCGCAGTACGAGATGGGTTGTTGGAAGAGTCAGTTTGCATCGGTTGCGTGGCCTGCGCTGCGAGACGCAAACGATACCCTATCGCCCCACCGTGACTTCGCTCATCAACCAACCCCGTCTCACTCATCTGCGCCAACTCGAAGCAGAGAGCATTCAAATTTTTCGCGAAGTCGCGGCGAGCTTTGAAAAGCCGGTGATGCTCTATTCGATCGGCAAAGATTCGGCAGTGCTGCTGCACCTCGCGCGCAAGGCCTTTTTTCCGGCGAATCCGCCATTTCCCTTGCTTCATGTCGATACGACATGGAAGTTCAAAGACATGTACCGGCTGCGCGATGAGTACGTGGTGAAGGAACTGGGACTCGAGTTGTTGGTTCACATTAATCAAGAGGGCTTGGCCGCGGGAATCGGTCCCATTTCACATGGCTCGCGCAAGCACACCGATGTGATGAAGACGCAAGCGCTCAAACAAGCGCTCGACAAGTATGGCTTTGACGCCGCGTTCGGCGGCGCGCGTCGCGATGAAGAAAAGTCGCGCGCGAAGGAACGCATCTTTAGTTTCCGCGACGCCAACCACCGCTGGGAACCGCGGCAACAGCGCCCCGAGTTGTGGAGCATCTTCAACACCGAGATCAATCGCGGCGAATCGATCCGCGTGTTTCCGCTGTCGAACTGGACTGAGCTCGATGTGTGGCAATACATCTGGATGGAAAACATTCGCATCGTGCCGCTCTATCTCGCAGCGCCACGGCCGGTGGTCTATCGCCAAGGCGTGCCGATCATGGTCGATGATGACCGACTCGTGCTTGAGCCGGGCGAGCAACCACAGATCAAAGTCATTCGCTTTCGCACACTCGGTTGCTATCCGCTTTCGGGCGCGATTGAGTCCACCGCGGCGACGCTGCCCGACATCATCAAAGAGATGTTGCAGGCTCGACAGAGTGAGCGCCAAGGGCGACTCATCGATCACGACGCGGCAGGCAGCATGGAAGAGAAGAAGAAGGAGGGATATTTCTGATGCCGAGCGATGCACAAAAATTCTCTTCTACCGACAGCGAGCAAGACGAACTCGCACTGCTTGAGCGCGATGTCGAGAGCTATCTCGCGCGTCACGAATCCAAGGAATTGCTGCGTTTTCTCACTTGTGGATCGGTCGATGATGGCAAGAGCACACTCATCGGTCGACTGCTGCACGACACGCATGTGATTCACGAGGACACGCTTGCCGCCGCGGAGCGCGACTCGAAATCGATGGGCACGCAAGCGGGCGCGCTTGATCTTGCGCTGTTGGTCGACGGTCTCAAGAGTGAGCGCGAACAAGGCATCACCATCGATGTGGCCTATCGCTACTTCACCACCGCCGCGCGCAAGTACATCATCGCGGACACGCCAGGACACGAGCAGTTCACGCGCAACATGGCCACGGGCGCGAGCACATGCGACCTCGCGATTTTGCTCGTCGATGCGCGCGCGGGCGTCGCAGTGCAAACGCGCCGACACGCGTACATCACCAGTCTTCTGGGCATCCGAGAGATTGTGGTCGCCATCAACAAGATGGATCTGGTGGGCAACGCGCAGGCACGCTTTGATGAGATCGTGCGTGAATACACCGCGTTCGCGCAGCAGCTTCCTTCGCGGCGCACGCAGTTCATTCCCATGTCGGCGCTCAACGGCGACAACGTCGTCCATCGCAGCACGAGCATGCCTTGGTACGACGGCCCGACGCTGCTGCAACACCTCGATGTTGTGAGCATTCCCGATCGGCATCGTGTGGGCGCGCTGCGATTTCCGGTGCAGTGGGTCAATCGTCCAACCCTCGATTTTCGCGGGTTTACAGGCACTCTTGCGGCAGGCACGGTCAAGCCAGGTGACCGCGTGTTGGTGCTGCCGAGTCGACGCACGTCGACCGTCGCACGAGTGGTGACCTTCGACGGAGACCTCGCGCAAGCCTCGGCCCCGCTCTCGGTGACGCTCACGCTCACCGATGAAGTGGACTGCGCGCGCGGCGACATGTTGGTGCACGTCGGACATGAACCGTTTGTCGCGCAGAATGTTCGCGCGATGGTGGTGTGGATGGACGACACGGCGCCACTCCTGCCGGGCAAGGAGTACTTGCTCAAGCATGGCACACACACCACGCCCGCCACCATCAGCAGCATCATTCATCGCGTCGATGTGAACACGCTTCAGCGCGTCGATGCGCCCGCGCTCGCGCTCAACGACATCGGCGCGTTGTCCATCCACACCAACTCGCCGTTGGTCTACGACGCGTATGAATCCAATCGCGACACGGGTGCGTTCATTCTGATTGATCGCCTTAGCAACGCGACCGTTGGTGCAGGCATGCTGCTTGATCCACAGCAATCACTCGATGGTGCGCCGAGCGAAAGCGGACATTGGCGCGACACGCCCCAAGGCGGACATCTCGCGCCCTCGCTGCGAGTAGTGACCGTGCCAGAGCGCGCCAATCGTTTGGGGCAACAGCCGTTTACCCTGCTTTTCACAGGACTTTCTGGCTCGGGCAAGAGTTTGGTCGCGCGCGCGGTGGAGCGCCGACTCTTTGATCAAGGTCGATTTGGCGCGGTCATCGACGGCGCGCAATTGCGCAGCGGAATGAGTCGCGATCTTGGTTTTACGCGCGCTGATCGCTCAGAGAACCTTCGTCGCGGCATGGAAGTTGCGCGCGCTCTCAACGAAATCGGACTCATCGTGCTCGCGAGCTTTACCGCGCCTGACGCCGCAGTGCGCGAGCGCGCCCGCGAACTCGTGGGACGCGATCGCTTTGCGGTAGTGCACCTTTCCACTCCACTCGTCGAGTGTCGTCTGCGCGATGCGCACGGGTTGTACGCGGATGCTGATCGCGGCGTGGTGCGCGATGTCCCAGGCATCGACTTCGTTTACGAAGAACCGAGCGACGCAGAACTCGTGCTCCCGCTGCACGCGTTGGGCACGCAAGACGCGGCGGTTCACACTGCAGTTGAGCGCGTCATGGAATTGCTGCGCGAGCGCGGCGCGCTCTTGCGCTAACGCTCACTCGCACACGATGCGCATCGCGATCAAGTCCTGCACATCGACGAGCCCAACTGGCTTGCCATCGTGATCGACCACGGGAATCTCGTCGAGTCGTCGCTCTTGAATCATCTGCACCGCGTCTCGCACCAGTGAATCTGTGGAGAGTGTCGCGGGATGACGAGTCATGACGGTGGCGATCGATGCATCGAGGACCGCGAGTGATCCAGAGTTCACGTGCCGACGCAAATCTCCATCGGTGAAGATTCCGCTGAGTCGGCCCAGTGCATCAACCAACACGATCGCGCCTGCGCGTCGACCTTCACCTGCGGCACGCAACGCATCGCGCACACTGCTGGTGTCGGAAACAGCGGCGAGATTTTTTCCCACGCGAAACCGCAGCACTTCAGTGACAGGACGCAATCCTGCGCCAAGCATGCCGCCGGGATGATGCTTGTGGAAATCGTCTTTGCCAAAGTTGCGTCGCTGCGCCAGGCCCAATGCAAGCGCGTCGCCCACTGCCAGAGTGAGGGTGGTCGATGCCGTGGGAGCGAGATTGAGCGGGCACGCTTCGGTGAGATCTCCAAGATCCACATGCGCACGACACGCGCGCGCGAGACTTGATTTCGCCTTGCTTGAAAGCCCCACGGTAGGAATGTTGTCGGCCTTGAGAATCGAAGCGAGCGCAACCACTTCTTGCGTTTCGCCCGACCAACTGAGCAAGAGCACCACATCATCTGCACGAATACTTCCGAGGTCGCCATGCACCGCTTCGGCTGGATGCACGAAGTGCGAAGGCTGTCCCAGACTCGAAAGCGTGGCGGAAATCTTGGCACCGATGAGCCCGGACTTTCCCATGCCCGAAACCACCACGTGACCGCGACACGCTTCGAGCAAGTCAATCGCGCGATGAATTCCCGTCTCGACGCCACTGCCCACCCGCTGCGCAAACGCGCTCACTGCGCCCGCTTCGGTGATGAGTACTTCGCGCAAAAAGGCGCGCTCAATCGCGGCGTCATGCGGGTCCGTCGTTGCAGGTTCCGAGTGTTGTTTCTCAGGCATGCGCGGCAGTGTACGGCGGGTGTCTTGCGTCGACGAAGCCGCGTCGAGGCTGAGTTCAGTCATTCGATCACGCACCACGATCACGCATCGGTCGCACATTGATCGCACATTGTCGACAACGGCGCGTGGTAGATTGCGTGCGATGTCGCAGAACGATTGGCTCGTCCGTTTGCCCGTATTTCAGGGCCCACTTGATCTTTTGCTCTTCCTCGTGAGGCGTGCAGAGGTCGACATCCACGACATTCCGATTCACACGTTGACCGATCACTACCTCGAGTATGTGCGTCGACTCTCCTCTGTCGACATCGATCTCGCCGGCGAGTTTCTGGTGATGGCCGCGACGTTGGTCGAGATCAAATCGCGTTCGCTCGCCCCCACCGCAACAGGCGACGAAGCCGACAACGCGACCAACACCAACGCGGGCGAAGATCCCCGCTCCGAACTCATTCGCCAACTCTTGGCCTATCAAAAGTTTCGCACCGCTGCGGAGATTCTCGATGTGCGTCGGCGCGAGTTTGCCCAGCGCGCGCCCGCTCGTGTTCGTCCTGGCTCGATTGATGCCCAAGAGAATGCGAACGATGGCCTTGATGTCGATGGAGTGACGGCGCAAGAGTTTGAGTTGGAAGATCTTGATCTGCGCGACCTCTACGCCGCGTTTGAAACGATTGCCGCTTCGATCGATCTCACGCGCGTGGGCGACCATCGCGTCGAGTACGACGACACGCCGATCGCACTCCATCAAGATGACTTGGTTGATCGACTGAGTCGCGTCACTCACAACCGATTGGACTTGACCACGGTGTTCGAAGGACGCACGCACAGCGAGCGCATCGGTCTCTTCTTAGCGCTGTTGGAATTGGTGCGCCAAGGCCGCATCCATGTGAAACAGGATGACCTCGATGATCAGATCGAGGTCACGCTTGCAGTGGAGCGCGGGCCAGATGCGCCCTTCGCCACCGCGAATACCGAATCAAACAACTAAGCGGCGAGCTGACACGCGCAGTCTTCGCTCACGCGCACTCGCGCATGGAGAACGCTGGAGCATCGCTGCGGCGTACCCAACGAGCTGCCGTCGCTGGTTCAAACGAGGTGTGGAGATGCTCGAGATACTCGAGCAATTCGCTCGCGCTAAACGCGCTCAGCCAGTCGTGCGATGCCGATGGGTTGAGCTCGCGAATTTCAACGATGAGGTGATGCTTCTCTGCCACGGTAAGCCTCCGTGGGTTTCAGATCGGCTGTTCGCGGCGATTGCTTGAAAGTCGGCGCAGATGGACGCAGGTCAAAGCGTCGCGTCGGTCCCGCGCGAGTTCCCCAACAGTTCGGTGAGTTTGCGTTTGAGCAGCGCGACGCGCAGCAGACTGCGCACTCGAGTCAAGAGTTCGAGTTTGTTCACGGGCTTAGTAAGGAAGTCGTCGGTGCCGCTCTCGACGGCGCGTTCGTGATCGCCAACCTCATGCAACGCGGTCACCATGATGACCACCATGTCGCGCGTCGCGGGATCACTCTTAACCTTGCGGCACACCTCAAACCCCGACATCTTGGGCATCATCACGTCGAGTAATACAAGATCAGGTCTTTCGCGCTGAATGACTTCGATCGCCTCGAGACCATCGCGCGCGGTGAGCAGCCGACACGGGAGCGACTCGAGATACGCCTGCATGAGTTCCAGGTTTTGCTGATTGTCGTCAACCAGCAGGATGCTCGCCTGCGAAAGGTCGGTGAGCGCGCTCTCATCGATGATGGGTTGGGTCGCACCGGTCATGCGCGCGAGTCTAGCACATCACTGGTGCGCATCCGGGCTCACGCGCGCGAGCAACTCTTTCGGGCCATCGCGAGTGTGGCTCAACTCGCCTCTCATCGCCTCGTCATAGCGAGAGCGCACGCACCGCAAGATCAACTGGATGAAGCGCCTCGCGCTCCGTGCCATCATGAATCTGGTGACGGCAACTTGTTCCGGGTGCGCACACAACTGCGTTGGGATGAGCGCGCACTGCGGGGAAAAGTCGTTCCTCGCCGATGGCCATGGACAAGTCGTATCGATGTTGGGCATAACCGAAACTGCCCGCCATTCCGCAGCAACCTGTGTCGAGTGTGGTCAGCGAATCACCGAACAATCGCCGTAAAAACCGCGCTGAACTCTCGTTGCCCCACAGCGCCTTCTGATGACAATGTCCGTGCAGCAACACGCGATCGGCTTGCGCGGGAATTGCGGGACGCAATGGGTGCGCATCCCAACGGCTGTCGAGAAACTCTTCGACGAGAAACGTGTGCGCAGCGAGATGTTGCCGTTGTGCGCGAACTCGTGCAAGCATCGCGTCATCGCGCAACGCTGGAAGCAACTCGAGCCAATCATCGCGCAGCGCGCTCGCGCAACTAGGCTCAAGCACGAGCACTGCATCAGCGTGCGTCGACTCGAGCAGCGAAGTGAGCGCGTCCGACGCACGCGCAATCTCGTCGCGCGCTTGCGCGAGGAGCCCCGTCGAAATCAAACTTCGTCCGCAGCATCCAACATCGGCGAGGATCACGCGGTAGCCGAACGCTTCGAGCAACGTGATGGCCGCGCGCCCGATGCCTGGTTCGTTGTACGCAGCAAAACAATCGCCAAAGAGAATCACGCTGCGCTGCGCCGATTGCGCTTCTCGCCGCGCAAACCAGCTAAAAAGTGAGGCACCAAACTCTGGAATGGAGCGGCGGGCATCGACTCCGAGCATCGCACTTGCCAGCGATTTCCCCAACCCACTCGCGTTGAAGAGATTTGCCAGCGTGGCAAAGCGCGAACCGATGCGATTGAGTTTGCGCACATTTCCAAACACGCGCGCGGCCAACGGAATCCCTGTGCGTGCGTAGCGTTGCGCGGTGTACTCGGCCTTCAACTTTGAGATGTCGACATTCGAAGGACATTCCGTCTTGCACGCCTTACACGAGAGACAAAGGTCAAGCGTCTCCATCGTTTCGGGATCATTCCACGCCTGCGCGCCGAGCTGTCCCGTAGTAGCCAGTCGCAAAGCGTTGGCGCGACCGCGCGTCGCGTGTCGCTCATCTTGCAACACGCGATACGAAGGACACATCGAGGTGCCACCCGACATGCGTCGACAAAGTCCAGCGCCGTTGCACGCTTCGACTGCATGACCAAATCCGTTTTCGCGCGCGTAGGAGAAATATGTTTCTCCTACAGGCACATGCGCGTCGTTGCCGTCGGGCGCCACGCGCAAGTTGGTGATGATCGCCTCGGGAGGTTGGGTCTCAACGATGTTGCCTGGATTGAAGATGCCCTTGGGGTCAAATGCGCGCTTCACCGCGCGCAACGCGTCGCAAATCGTTTGACCGAAGTAGCGACTCAACAACGGCGAGCGCACGCGGCCATCACCATGTTCACCAGAGAGCGCGCCGCCGTAGCGCGCAACCAAATCCGCGATGTCGCACGCGATGCTCACCATGATCGCGCGATCACTCTTCTCATGAATTGCCACCAGCGGACGGATGTGCAGACATCCCACCGAAGCGTGCGCGTAGTACGCGGCCGTTGTGCCGTGGCGCGTGACGATGGCGCGGAATTCCTCGACAAATGCAGGCAAAAGCGCGGGATCGACTGCGGTGTCCTCGACAAAGGTGAAGGGCTTGCGCAGACCGGGCACACCGTGCAACAGCGGCTCACCAGCCTTGCGCAACTTCCACGCCTTCAAACGCTCAGTCGCTCCGAGATACGTTGACATCGCCACATCGGGAACCGCTTGGCGCAAGGCCGCGAATCGTTGCGACAACTCAAGTTCGTTGTCCGCATCACTCTGTGCGTGCGAAAAGTATTCGACATAGAGCACCGCACCAAGCAAGCCCTCGCGTGGTTGCGGCATCAACTCGACGTACTGGCGATACTCGGTGTTGCGCAGCGCGACATCGATCACCACATCATCGACCAACTCAACCGCCGCTGGTTTGGTCGCCAGAATCGCCGCAAGATGCGACAGCGATTGCGCCACACTGGCGAAACCCAAAATGGCCAGTCCCCGACCGCGCGGCTTGGTCACCAAACTCACTTCGATGGAAAGCGTTGCCGCGAGAGTTCCTTCACTGCCGCACAAGAGATGCGCGAGATTGACGCGATCGAATGTCCCCGCGCTCGAGCGTTGCAATTGATCGAGCAAGAGGTCGAGGTTGTATCCATCGACATGACGCAAAAGCTTGGGAAACCGCGCGCGAATCTCATCGGCGATCGGCGTCACAATCGCGGCGAGCGCTTCCATCAGCGCACGCTGTGACGGATCGCGATCGCAACTTCCCTCTTCGAGTCGATGCACGGAGCCGTCGGCAAAAACAACTTCGAGCGCGAGCAAATTCTCCACCGTGCGTCCATACAAAATCGAATGCGCGCCCGCAGAGTTGTTGCCCACCATGCCGCCGATGGTCGCGTGCGAACTCGTCGCGACATCGGGGCCAAACATCAGTCCATGCGGCGAGAGCGCTTCGTTGAGTTGATCAAGAGTGACGCCAGGCTCAACGATTGCGCGTCGTGCCTCGAGGTCAATCGCGCGAATTCCTCGGCAATACTGCGAGAAATCGACAACCACCGCGCGGTTCACACTTTGGCCAGCGAGCGCGGTTCCTGCGCCGCGAGGAAGAATGGCGACGCCTTCTTGCGCGAGAAACGCGACGACCTTCGCGCCATCATCCACCGTGTGTGGGACCACGACGCCGATGGGCTCGACTTGATAGATGCTCGCATCAGTCGCGTAGAGCATTCGGTCGTGACGGCCAAAACGAATGTCGGCGCGAGCCACGCCGCGCAATGCTGACGAGAGTCGCGCGCGCAACGCGTCCAGTGCGTCGGGGCGCTTCATCAGCGGAAGGCTGACCGAGTGCCCTGTGCTCGCTGCTACGCCATCATGCATGAGCGCAGGATAATCCGAGCGTCATTGCGGTGTTTTCGCAGGCGCGATAGGAGTGTCAGTCGCGGGCAACGCTGGCTGAGCGGGAGCGACGACTTCGGGGGCGCACATCGCTTCGAGTTTCTCGCGGAGTTCGCGCTGCGACGATGGCGACGCGCCGATCCACGCGCCCGCGATCTTTCCATCACGTCCGATGAGAAACGTCGTGGGAAACGCGCGCACCAACCATCGCCGCGCTGCTGCTCCATCGAGATCGAGCACGCACGCGAGATTCTTGCCGCGCTCTTGCAGGACTTGGTTGATGCGCTGCTCTCGTTCTTCGCGCGTGCCTTGCTCGCCGCTGTTGACCAACATCACTTCAGCGCGTCCCGCAAACTCTTGCGCCAATTTGTCCAACTCGGGCATCGCGGCGCGGCATGGTCCACACCACGTGGCCCAGAAGTCAATCACCACGGGCTTGCTGCGCGCGGCAACCAGCGACCACTCTGCCCCCGCAGGCGCGCCGACTTTGGGCAGCGCGAGTTCCGGCGCTGGATCGCCCGCTTTGAGCCCTTCGACTTCTTTGTCTGGCGCCGCAGCCTTGTCGATGAGCGCGGACATGCCGTCAACTTTTTGTCGCGTGGAAACATCGAGCGCGAATGTCGCGTCGTCGACAACATATGGAGGACGAGTGACTCTCGACGCGCTGCTCCACACCAATTGCGCGCCCGCTTCGACATTCGGTCCGCCGCGCAGTTCGCCGCGGACGAACTCCACCAACTTCGTGTCGGGGTCGTACGAGAGTCGCACTTCTTCCGAGTCATCGTCGGACAGCAACAGCAACACTGAATAGACCTGTCCTTCGATCTCTGCACTCTCGACGCGCACGGGTAACACGTTGGGAAGTTGTGGCAACAACTGCATGCACACTTCGTCGGGATCCTCTTCGCCCAGCGCCAGCGCGAGTTCCGCATAGGGCAACGCTTGAAACGCGTTGAACAGCGCGTAATACGGCGATTCATGATCAGAGACATCGAGGTAAGTCAGCGTCGACGTCGCGTGCGTGGCCTTGATGCGTCCTTGCGCGAGATGCAGTTTGAAGTCGTTCACCCACACGATCGCCCGCCGATTCGAGGCCAACAAAAAATGGGCGGACGACGGCGCTCCTTTGCCTTCGACCCCATCTTTGATCGTGCTCACGGTGGTGGTGGTGGTGACATCAACACCTTTGGCATCGCGATAGGCCGCGATGATTTCCTTGAGCGCCTGAGCGGCTTGCGCTCGATCAGCGGCGGCGTCGCGCACCACGATTTCTTTGACCGCGGGAGCAGCGGGTGCGCTCGCGTCCTGCTCTTTGTCGGCTTGCGCCTGTAGCGGTTCGTTCATCAACGAACAAGCGAGCATGAAACCCGTGAGCGTGACCATGAAAGTTCGTGCGTGACTCATAGCAATCTCCGTGACTCGCACTGTACGCGCCAACCTGTCACGCGCAAAAACACAGCCGCGCGCAGAAGTCTGCGCGCGGCTGAACACTACATTGATGAACTTGCCCGCTCTCAGCCCGCGGCTGGCGCGAGCGCCTTGTCACACTCGGCCTTGAGCTCCTCGATGATCTTTGCGGGATCCTTAGGATCGATGCCGTTGTGAATGGCCACGATGATTCCATCTGGACCAATCACGACCGTCGCAGGAATGCCGCTGAAACCGTACGACTTGATGAGTGAGTCATCCATGTCGACGAGGCAAGGGAACGTGAAACCCTGCTTGGTCCAGAAGCCGGCTGCGCTGGTGATGCGCTCATCGCCCTTCTTCTGCTCGAGGGTATTGATTCCGTAAACTTCAATCGCTTTGCCTGACTCCTTCGCAAACTTGGCGAACTCATTGATGTGCGGGAGACCGCGCTTGCACGGACCACACCACTCGGCCCAGAAGTCGATGACCACTGCCTTACCCTTGAGGTCGGCCAGCGAAACTGTCTTGCCATCGAGGGTCTTCAGCGAAAAGTCAGGTGCCAACGCGCCGACTTCGATCGCTTGCGCGGCGAGTTCATCGGGCGACGAAACTTGCTTCTTGCCCTCTTCGCTGAACGCGATCGGAGTCGTCAACGCATCGGCGATGACTGGCTTGAAGGTGATGTTGAGAGGAATCATGAATCCTGGAGGCGCGCCGGGAGGAGCGATGTTGATCGAAGCGCTCGAGATCACACCTGAAGTCGCATCGACCGTGAACACGCCCACGCTGCTTCCTTCGCCAGTGAGGAGAAGGCGATTGCCTGCCGCATCGAAACCCGTAAGTTTCGCACCCTGCATGATCGCGCCAGCGAGTCCGCCCGCGAGATCTGCGTCTTCAGAGACATCGAGAATCCAACGTGGCATCGGCAAACCGAGTCCGCCGAGTGTCTTCTCCAGCGTGTTCATCAGCGTGCCATCGAGTGGATACGCGACGTACTTGCCCTTTGCGTCGCTGCTCTCGAGATAGACCTTGCTGTTGATCGAAGTGATGGCCATTCCGCCAAGATCAAGTCGTGCGCCGTTGCTGTCACGCGCCACTGAAAATGCTTGCTCTTGCTTGCGACCCATCATGTCCACCACGATGGTGATGGTGTCGCTGAAGCTCTTGGCATCGCGATACGACTTCGCGACTTTCGCCAACGCGATTTCACCTGCAGCGATTGCTTCGGGTGACTTCTGCATATCGCCAAAGTCTTGCGCGATGTCCGGCGCCTTAGGCAATTCCATTGCCGGCATTTCTTGATCAACTCCAGCAGGCGCGTCGCCAGCAGGCGCAGCAGGTGGTGCACCATCTTGCGCAAAGGCGTGCGCGGTGAACGCAAGGCTCGATGCCAACAGCACGCGCGCGAAATTCTTCGAAATCGTCATGAGGTACTCCTAGTAGCGCCCGTGCGCCGCTTGTGCGAGATGACTAGCGAAGCCATCCCCCCGCTCGATTCGAGATCTATGTCTCGACGGCGAGCGGCCCTGTCCTCACCGCATCCGAGCGGCCAGGACAGGCACGAAGGAGCGATTCTACACTTTTGCCCGTGATGGGATCATGCATCGACGGCGCGATTTCAAAGAGCGGAAGCAGCACAAACGCGCGTTCGCGAAAACGCGGATGAGGCAAGACGAGATCCTCGGCGTTGAGCACGCAATCGCTCATAAGAATGAGATCAAGATCGATGGAACGGGACATCCAACGGTCCTCACCGCGGGTGCGACCGAGCGCGCGTTCGATCTCCAGCAGTACACGCAACAACGCGAGGGGCTCAAGTGACGTGCGCAACAACACCGCTGCATTGAGATAGCGCGGCTGATCGGCTGATCCCAGCGGCTCAGTGTCGTACACGCTCGACTGCGCGATGACCGCGACATCCGTGCGCGCACAAAGTTGTCCGACGGCGGCGCGCAGCGTGCCTAGGCGGTCGCCGAGATTTGCGCCTAGCGCAATCGCCGCGAGCGTTTCGCGTACATCGATGGGTTGCGCGAGAGCGTCAACATCGCTCGACACGAATCGCCTCCGCTTCGCTCCACAGCAATACGCGAGACGCATCATCGAGCAACGCGACGCGCGCACAAGCCAACGCCATGCGCGCCGCACGCGAGCGCACTGCCGCACGGTTTCCCGGAAACAAAAATCGTCGCGAGAGCACATCGCCTTCGCGCCGCGCGAGCGCGATGAAGACGGTACCCACGGGCTTGCTCTCGCTTCCTCCGCTTGGACCAGCGATACCGGTAGTCGAGAGCGCGTAGTCCGCGCCCGTGCGTGCAAGAGCGCCGCGAGCAAGTTCGATCGCAGTCTCGTGACTCACCGCTCCGTGCGCGATGATCGTGTTCGCGTTGACAGCTAAATCTACTTCTTTACGCGCGTTTTCATAGGGAATGAATCCACCGCGATACCACGCGCTCGAACCTGCAACATCGGTCACCAGCGCGCCGATCAATCCGCCCGTGCAACTTTCCGCGGTGGCCAACGTGAGCGAACGCGCCAACATCAACGCGCCAACGCTCGACGCCAACGTCTCTTCATCGCGACCAAACACGATGTCGCCCACGCGCTCGCGAATGATGCGAATCGAATCTTCCAAAGCAGTGCGCGCAGCGGTCGCCGTTCCTGTCGCGCGTACCCGAATGGTGATGACGCCGTCACTCGCCGTTGTTCCAACCAGCGGCTCGCGCGCGCGATCCATGAGTTCATTGAGCTGTGATGCGATGTTGCTCTCACCCAGACCAATCGTGTGCAACGCGGCAGTGAGCACCACCGATTGCGCATCAAACAACATGGGCGCAACAGCCGCGGTAAACATCGGCCGCATTTCCGCGGGTGGTCCTGGAAGGCAAAAGACGTGACACGCGGCGAAGGTCGCGGCGAGTCCTGGCGCAGTTCCGTTGGGATTAGCCAGTAGTCGCGCCGAGGGCGGACGCAATGCTTGACGCAGATTCGACAACGCCATCTCGCGGCCGCGCGCAGCGAACCACGAGTGCAAATGCGCGATTCCCGCGGGGTCTTGCTGCAATTCCTTGCCGCTGTCGATCACATCGAGCAGCGCCTCGCGCGTGATGTCGTCAAGTGTCGGACCTAATCCACCAGTGACGATCACCGCGTCGTTGCCGGCGATCAATTCACGCAACGCTTGCGCGAGCGCGGCTCGATCATCGGCGATGGTTCGTCGTTCGCCAGGCATGCAGCCGATGCGTTGCAATTCGCGCGCGAGGAACGGGGCATTGCTGTCTTCGATTTGGCCGAGGATCAACTCATCACCAACGGAGAGGATGGCCACGCGCGTTCCGTTCACGGCAGACGCTCCGATGTGTTGCTAGTCGCTTCGGTTACTACTGCATCTGTGTTGGCATCACTCGCTGCGCGCACGATGCGTGCGTAGTTCTCATCGATGCCCGCGCCGATTTGCCGACGGAGCTCGTCACTCGCAGATGCGCCGTCGGGCCAAAGTCCCGCGCCGTTGAATTTTCCCTTGAGCCAACCATCACGAATCGCAGCACGTCCTTCGCGTGTATTCAGATCAAGCGTCGCGCCGTTTGGTGCCGCAACCGCTGGAAACGCGTCGAACGCCACCAGCATGCTCTTCAGCTGCGGGTCGCTCACGTCATCAGCGGTGATGAGCACTTTGCTCAACTCGTCGGCGCGCGGATAGTGCGGATGAGTGCGAATCGCGCGCCATGCGTCGGCGAGTTCATCGCGGCGATCCGCGCACATTGCGCTGAAAAGCGGCGCGATGAATGCGCGCGCGTTCTTGTCCGGGTTCACCACGGCGCTGGCGAGCGCGAAGGGATCGACGTCATCAATGAACTCGTCGTGATGCGCGGCGATGAACGAGCGCAGCACTGGCATGCGACGGAGTTCAAACTGCTCGGGCCCGAGGTCGATCACATCCACAACGCTCTCGCGAACGTTGGCGCGATACTGCCACAACGCTTGCCCTTCATCAGTGAGCACGAAACGAATGAAGCGCTCGGCGGTTTCGCGATTGGGCGCGTTCGAAAGCAGCGCCACGGGATCAGGATCGATCACCGTTTGTCCCACGGGATCGATGTAGCCCAATCGATCGGCATCGCCTGCGTCACGAATCGCTTGCGCTTGATAGCGGCCGTAAAAATCGATGCATGGTCCCGCCGCACTCTCGCCCGCAGAGACATCGAGAGGAACTTTCGGCGCACTCGAAGCAACACTGCGCGCGTTCGCGGCCATGCGTCGAATGATCTTCCAACCTTGATCCCAACCGAGTCGCTGCAAGATCGCTTCGAGCGCCGTGGTCACCGAACCTGATTGCGCGGGATTGACGAGCGTGACAGCGCCCGCGAGACGCGCGTCGGCGAGGTCGGCCCATTCGCGTGGCTCGGGCACGCCAAGGCGCGTGAGAAGATCTCGGTTGTAGACGATGCCAAACCCAGAGAGCGCGGCGCCAAACCAATAGCCCTCGGGGTCGTAGATCGGTTGATCGCCAACGAGATTTTCGCCGTATGTCTTCGCTAACCATGCCGCGTCAAACGATGGCTTCTCGAGAATGCGGCCACTGCGTTTCGCGTCGCCTTCACCGATAGAGATCTCGCGCTTGAGTTGGCCAAACTCGTAACTTCCGCCGCCAAACACGAGATCAGCGTTGCCACCGATGGGACGACCTTCGCGCAGCGCACTCTCCGCATTCGCTTCGAGAATGCGGCGAATCTCGCTGGTTCCGCCGGGAGTATTCCACACCAACTCCGCGGGCTCGCCATACGTGCGTTGATGCCACGCACGAAAGCCATGAGCGAACTCAGCGCGAATCTGTTCGTTGTGCGGCGTGTAGATGATGGCGCGTTTGGTTGCGTCATCCGACCGCTCGATTCCGCGCGAGAGCACGACGGGCAACGCCGCGAGCACGATCAACAGAGATGGAAGCACGAATCGACCGAGGCTCACGAGCGAACTCCTGTGACGAATAAACCCAGCGCCTTTTTAGCCTTGGGCGATGGCGCGAATCTCATCTGCGAAGACGCGCGCGGCGTCACGAATCTGCTGTTGCCACGAGGCGCCCGCAGCACTCGCACCGCCACTGGGATAAATCACCGAGCGACTCGCAGTGATGAGCGCGCCTTGACTGTTACCCGTGAAACATGCGCGCACATCGTCAGCGGTTCCACCTTGTGCGCCGTAGCCTGGGACCAAGAAAATTGTCGCGGGCATTCGTTCGCGCAGCGCAGCGATCTCTGCGCGCTTGGTTGCGCCAACGACTGCGCCGAGATTGGAAAACCCGCGCGCGCCAATCGATGCGCGACCGAGTTCATCGACCAATGAGGCAACGCGTTCTGCCACTGTGCTTCCGTCTTGCAACACTTGCGCTTGCAACGCGTCGCCCGATGGATTGCTGGTGCGAACCAGTGCAAACGCGCCGTGGCCTTGCGCGAGAAACGGCAGAATCCCGTCGGCACCGAGATAGGCACTGATGGTGGTCCAGTGCGCTCCACTGCTGCGCGCGCTCGCTGCGTAATGCTCGGCGGAGATACCGATGTCACCACGCTTGAAGTCGAGCACAACAGCAAGACCACTCGCGCGCGCCGCCGCCAACACGCGCCACAACGCCGCGTAACCAAGGGGACCGTAGCGTTCGAAACATGCAGCCTGAATCTTCACCGCCGCGGTGTCGGCAGCAACTGCGTCGATGACGGCGCAGGAAAATGTTTCGATGCTCTGCGCGCACTCCGCGGCGTTGTTGCTGTCGCGCGGCACAAGTTCGCGAGGCAACTTTTCGATGACGGGATCGAGTCCAACACAGGTCGCCGCGCCGGTGACCTCAATGCGATGCACCAAGAAATCTGCGGCGTGAAAACTGGTGGCGTGCGGCGAACTCATCGGCGAAGTGCAGGAAGTCATAGCGGTAAAGTTGATTGTACGAATCTTGTCCGCGCGCGCGACTCAGGCAACCGGCGGCTTCCCATGTGATGAACACAGCGTGCGCAAGTAGCTCCATGTGTAGATGCCCGTGTCGTGACCATCACTAAAACGAATGCGCAGCGCGTAGTGACCGATGGGCTCGATCGCGTCGATGCGCAGTGGTCCCGCGGTTGGCGCGTTTGGGAGCACAGTGAAGGGATTGCGCGCCATTTCCGCGCGCAATTCACGCACATCGGCCGAGGGCGAGAGCCGACGCAGATCAGGAACCGCCAGAAAAAACGCAGCGCCATCGTCCCACTCGATCGTGAGTCCGCGCTCGCGATCGAGATCGATATGCAACGCGCGCGGCGGATTCGAATTCATCCGCCCATGCTACGCTTTGAGGCGATGGAGTTGGATTCCTTTCGCGTTGTTGCTCGCGCTGCGTTGCCCACCTGCCTGGCCTCGAGCCACGAGGGAATCTTTGCGTTGAGCCACACCATCACGCCATCCGAGACCAGCGCGTTGGTCCCTCACGCGAACAACATCGCCATCGTTTCATGGATTGATCTTGTCGCGAGTGCGCACGGTGACGCAGTCGGCGCGGCGCGCGAATCGTTGGCGCAACAAGGTCGCATGTGGTTCGTGGCTCGTCACGAAATCGATTACCTCGCGGAAGCATTTGCCGGCGAGAGCATCATCCTCGCGACGTGGGTCGAGTCGATCGGACGAACCAGTTTGACGCGCGCAACCACCGTGCTGCGCACATGCGATGAACGCGTCATCGCGCGAGCCTCGAGTCGTTGGGCGATGGTTGATCTCAGCTCGCGTCGCGCCTGCGCCATTGGTGATGAGATTCGCGATGCCTTGCGTTCACCATCCTGTTCACCGACGCGTACGCTCGATGCCCAGTGATCCTCGCCTCAGCGAGAAACCCGCGGAAACGTAGCGAAAAACGCTTACGAGAAAAGAAAAACCCCGTTCGATCAGGATTCTGAGCGGACGGGGCGGAGGGGAGAAAGATGACTGTTTGAAAGAGTGAGCAGCTGCGCTGAAATCCGAAATCTAAACGCTGCTCAAACCGAGTTCCATCGCGACGACGAATTGCTCGCCACGCAGGACTTTGCAGAAATTGCGCCGAGGCTGAACCTCGACTTCACACAAGACAATCCCAAGTGCTGCTCCTTCGTTCGGCGATTCGCAAGTCTTCGCCACACTTTTTTTGTGAATCACGTGAGAGAGGCCTCCGCGCACGCAAGAACGCGGATTTTTCTGCGCGTCGCGCAGAAAATTCCTTACCGCGCTAGGACCGTTACCCTCCGCAAATGATCGCCTCCGCCCTGTTTGTGATTGCATCACTCTCGCTCATTGTCCCTCCGACCTTCGAAAAGGAGGCCGACGGCGGATCCGTGAACGGCCAGCGCATCACACAGCCCGCGGGGCCGCGCAAACAGATCCTCGCCATCATTCCTGATCGCACCACGGGCCGTGATTGGGGATTGCGCTATTTGCGCGAAGCAGTCGAAGACTTCAATCGCGGCGCGCCCGATGCGGTGTTTTGTGTCGGCGATCTCGTGCAGGGTTACTCACGCAACAAGGAGCACGTCGCGCAAGAGCGACAAGATTTTCTCGACATCGTCGGCCGACTCACAATGCCCTTCTATCCCACCGCGGGAAATCACGATCTAGTGAGCGGCACGCGCGACACGTCTGATGCGACATTCGCGCAGCAGTATCGCCACATGTTTGGACCGCTCTATTACGCGGTGGAACTTGATCTCGCGAGTGTGGTGATTCTCAACAGCGAAGATGGCGACAGTCGCGTGCAGCCAGGATTTTCCGACGAGCAACTCGCGTGGCTCGATGAAACGCTCACGCAACTCGAGCAGCGCGCGCGACCGATCATCTTGCTCTTCCACCGTCCGCTGTGGGATCACAAGCCAACGAAGTGGGACGAACGCGTGCAACCAATGTTGGTGCGTCATGGCGTCGACTATGTCATCGCCGGTCACTATCACGCGCTCTCGTGGCTGCCTCCGCGTGATGGCATTCCGTATCTCATTCTTGGAACGTGCGGAGGCGCGGTCGATCAGCATCCACTCGCGGGACAGTTGCAGCACACGACTTTTTTAGTGATCGAAGAGTCAGGCAAGATCGCGCCCTATCACCAGATTGCGGGCTGCACACTGCCGCTCGATTGGATGACCAAGGAAGATCAAGACCTCGCGTACAAACTCAAGAGCTCGCGCAATGCAGTGACGATCACCGGCGCGATTCCCGATCCGTTTGGAAAACCAGCGAACGCGGTGATCAAGGGTTCGTTTGAAGTCACGCTGCGCAATCCGCTTGATCGTCCCGTTGCCTTTCGCTTTCAAGCGACGCGTGCACCGACGCCGTGGCCTGTGATCGATCGCGTCGATGGACAAGAGTTGCAACGCTCATGGGTGAGCCGCACCGGCATCGACACGTTCAATGCAGCGACGACGGATCTTGATTCACCGATTCGGCTTGAACTTCCGCAAGACGAGATTCAAGTCGCTGCGGGCGCGAGCGAAAGCGTGAAGATTCCCTTCCAGGCGCCGGCGCAAATCGTTCCGCCGCAACCACCGCCGTTTGAAATCATCGCGCAATACGCCGACAACAAGGGACGCACGGTTCCCATCGTGCTGCACCAACGTGGACCCATCGCTCGCACAATCGCACTCGCGGAGTCCTTCGAAGTCGCGACCGACTATCCGATCGCGGTGTGGGATGTGTCGGAATACGACTCGACCGAAGCGAACTCGTCGATGCGTCTCGCCAAAGGTGGCACTACGGGAAGCGCCCCGAATTCGGTGCAGATTCGTGTGACTGTTCCCGACAGCGTGTTCTCTGGCGATAGCGCGCTGCTAAAAAATCCCAGCACCAAAGACGCGACGGACGCGAATCTCGCCAGCAGCAAAGGCGCGCTCGCGGATCCTCTTGGTGACTCGGTGCGATTGATCCTCGGTGAGGGCGATGACGCGCGCGAGTATCTCGTCACGTTTTCGATGGGCGACCTCACGCCGTTTGTGCGCACGCTGAGCGCCGATGGCAAGAAACTGGTGCGTGCAGTTGGCGTTGATGCGGTGCTGCAACGCGCACAAACGCAGTGGCAACTGACCCTGACGCTCGATGCTTCCGCGCTTTGGAACGGCAAAGGCGACGAGGGCGATGGAGTCGCGATCAACCTCGGCGTCGCCGACAACGACGAGACGTATCACACGCAGTGGCGTTGGCTTGCGCCGAAAACTCTGCCCGCGCGCGTGAGCGGCAAGCCGTGACCTCACGGGCAGATGCACTCTTTGACGCGTCGGACAGGCGCCCTCGACTACGCGCGACTTGACCTCGACGCGCTCGTCCCGTCCAATACGCTGGTGCGGAGCTTGAGATTTTCAGGTTCCAGCGTCCATGATTCCGATCAACGTGTTTCGATCAATTCCGCCCAGTTGGCGCTCCATCCCAGTAAAGGTGGTTCTCCAGTTGGGAAACTCTCTCGAAAGGACTGCATATGAAGACTTTCCTCGCACTCGGATGCCTTAGCGCATGCGTGCTCCTCACTGGTTGCGACGGCGGCGGCGACACGACCACGATCCCTGCGGATCAGGTCCGTCAGCCAGACGCCAAGCCAGTCGATCCGCCAGGCTCGGGAATCAAGCTCGGCTCGAACAAGTCCGATGCGCCCCCGCCACCATCGAAGCCCGCGGGAAACTAATCCCCGGTCTTCAGGCAGTGTTTCAGGCTGTGTTTCAGGCTGTGATTCACTGAGGAGCGTCTCTCAAACGCACACCATTTCGACGCGCCCCGCAAGGTCGGCGCGTCGTCTTTTTTGGTGATGCGCCCGGCGCGAGATCGCAAACGGCGCAGACGTTCGCAACTTTGAGTTACCAAGCCGCGCCCGCCCAAACCTAAGTCCGCGCAAGAAAGGCGGTCGATCCTGACGGAACTTGGGGCTTCTTCTGAACTCGGATCATTGTTGGACGGATAGAGAGGGTGTCAAAGGTGTTCGCTGGTGTTCGCTGGTGTTCGCGAGTGTTCGCGCAAACGAATCCCCAAGACCTCAAAGTTCTGGCCATCCACCCGCCGCCGCTCTGGATCTCTGATTCAGACGGCGGTTTTATTTGTGCGGTGAACACTCGAGCGTCGCGCGTCCTTGCGTGGACTGCAACGCGCGAATTCACGACACCAACTCTGCACTCACTTCTGCAGACTCACTTGCCTTGCATGATGTTGCGCAAGACCTCGAGTCCGCGCGCGAGAGTCTCTTCTTTCGCTGCGAACGAAAGGCGGAAGTGCGTGTCTCGCGTGGAGAACACTTTGCCGGGAATGATCAGGACGTTTCGCTCGATGGCCTTCTCGACGAATTGCGTCGCGGTCAAGCCGAGCGACGAAGGTACTTCGACAAACGCGTAGAACGCGCCGCCGGGAACAGTGACCTTGGTCAGTCCGTCAAACGCCGCCAACACGCTGTCGCGTCGTTGTTCGAATCGATCGACCCATGGCTGCATGTCGATTTCAAACGCATGCGCCGCGGCGTACTGCGCCATGCTCGGCGCGCATACGTAGGTGTACTGCTGCAACTTCGCGATCGACTGCACGAGTTCGTGCGGCCCCGCGACGTAGCCCAATCGCCAACCGGTGCAGCCATACGTCTTACCGAAGCCGCGAATGAGCAGACAATCCTTGGAGAATCGCGCAGGTGTGGGGAAACGCCCCTCTTCACGAAAAGCGCGAAAGGTAAATTCGTCGTAGATCTCATCCGAGATCAACATGATGTTGCGCGCACGACAGAGATCGACGATGTCACGCAACTCGTCATCCGAAAGCACGACGCCGGTGGGATTGCCGGGACTGTTGATCAACACCGCCTTGGTGCGCGGCGTGATCAGCGGCTCGATGCGCGCGGCCGTCATGCGAAAATCAGGATAGGTGTCGCACAAGACGATCTTGCCGCCCGTGAGCGCCGCGAGCTGCGGATACATCACGAAGTACGGATCAGGCACGATGGCCTCGTCATCCGTGTCGAGCAAACACATCATGCCCAGCACCAAGCCGCCGCTGGTTCCGCTGGTCACAATCGCGCTGGTGCCTTGCTGCGCGTCGAGACTCCAACCCACTTCGCTGCCGAGGCGTTTCCAGATTGCGCCGAGCAGTTCGGGACATCCTTGGGTGGGCGTGTATCCGTTGCGGTTGTCTTGAATCGCGCGAATTGCCGCGTCTTTGAGCACATCGGGCACCGGAAAGTCTGGCTGTCCGATCGAGAGATTGATCGGATCCTTCAGATGCGCCGCGAGATCAAACACCTTGCGAATCCCACTCGCGTCGATCGATCGCGCGCGTCGCGACAACAAGTTTCCAACATCAAGTGGTGCCCCCGCTGTTGTCGTGTGACTCGATGTCGCAGATGGAGAATGAGTCGAAGTCGGGGGGTGCATCAAAAAATCCTGCGTGGTGCCAGTCGAGCGCGCGAAACGCACCCTTCATGAGTGCTTGACCAATGCAAACGCCTCCGACAAATGTCGGAGGCGTTGCAGTATTGCAGAACATGCGTTGAACATGCGTTGAACATGCGTTGAACATGCACAGCGGTGACTGCATCGCACTGACTGCGATGCACGCGAGTCGAGTCGACCGCGAGAGGCCTCGCGTGGAAACTCGTCTCGATGCCGCAGGACCTCGGCAACCGCGCTCGAAGGAGAGCGGATTGTTGTTGCCCTCGACCCGAGCGGAGTGCACCGAGTGCGCGGTTTACTTCTTCTTCGCGTCGGCCTTGGCTGCGGGCTTGGCTGCGCCCTTCTTGGCGTCGCCCTTCTTCGCGTCGGCGGCTTCAGCACCTGGTTCCTTCTTAGGCTTCTTGCCGGCGGTGATCTTGATGCTCAACACTTTGGGCAAACCAAGCGGAGAGGATGCGCCACCGACGAAGCGCTCGCTCTCGGTGAGCTTCGCGACGCGCTCGTCACGAGTGAGCACGTTGCGATGCTGATTGAGGGCGCCGGACTTGGTCTTCAGACTTGGATGGATGCTCATTGTGGAAACTTTCGAGAGAAACGCGGATGGAAACACCGTGCGAGCGACGAGCTGGGAAGCCCTCGACTGCAACTTGTCTTGTGAACTCGACACGCGCATCGCTGTTGAGAGCGAGACGTGCACCGGGTCGATTGTGCTGAGGCATTGTTTCGCCTCAGTCATAAACAACCTCTGGTGAGGTTGTTCAACCTTTGAACAGCTTGGGATACTTGTCCCCGAAGTCAGTACCGCCACCCGACGCCTTGAAGAGGACGCCGACTTTGCGGATACGCGCTTCGAGTTCGCTGATCACCACACTCTCTCGTTCGCCCGAGGCGTAGCCGGGGAGCACGATGATTTCGCGAAGCCGACCATTGTGATCAGGGACTACCCATGCGTCAAGTCCACGCTCGCGACAGAACGCGACGAGGCGCGATGCGTTCTCCGCGAGCACGGAGCCGAGGACGAAATAGTTCTTCCCCGCTTCCCGTGGATCGACGCCGATGGCGGTGGGTGCGAGCGCGCCAGTCGTCGCGCTAGTCGTCGCGTCATTGGTCACGCGAGCGAGCGCGTTTTCGGACGCAATCGGCAGCGAAATGCCACTGCCGGCACTGTCGGCACTGACTGTGTTGTTCGGCTGACCAACGCCGCTCCCCGAGGGTCGGCCCTCTTCGAGCAAACGCATTTCCTCCGCGCGCTCTTGTGCGATGCCTTCGCGACCGAGTCGTTGACCGCGAGACACGCCCACGAGATACGCGCCGATCACGAGAACAAGCACGATGATGAACGTCACCAACGATCGCACTTGAGAAGGATCAAGCACTGCGCGCGGCGCATGGGTGCGCTGCGACAGCGAACCACCTGTCGCAGTATCGCGACGGTTTCCAAGCAATTCATAGAGAGCGGGTCCACCGCGACGGGCCATAGTTTCGACCTTTGGGTTCAGGAGTGAAGGGCGAATCGTAACAAGCGTTGCGCGATCGGTTGCGCCGAACATCGCACGCTTTGCGCTCTGATTTATTCAATCTGTTTCGGGGATCGCGCTCATTGCGTTCTCTCGTTCACCCGTCCATCGAGCAACCAGGCTTTACCGCAGCATTGCCTCGAGCCTGAGCGCGCCACGCACCACTCGCCGCCGGGCACGGGCGGCCTCGAAGGTCGTGATCGCCATCGCGTCGCATCAGTACCTGATCAGTACGTGATCGGTACCTGAGGACGCGCATCCGCGGCCTTCGCGCAGATTGGCCTTTCTCCCTCTCTGCGCATTCGCTCACGATTTGAATGATTCAGTTCAGACACAGCGCGCCTGCGAACCGATGAACGGCCGACAGGATTCCCAATGAAACCAAAGAACCTCACGCAAAGTGTGTACCCAGAAGCGATGTACGGCGGCTATTCGCGCTGCGATGGCAGCGTGGAGTTCCAAGCCCGCGTCCAATCCATTCTTCCCACCCACGGAACATGCCTCGACATCGGGTGTGGCCGCGGGGTTGCATTCGACGACACGGGTTCTTCGTATCGAGCTCGCTTGCACGACCTCCGCGGTCCAACGCGCAAGGTCATCGGCATCGACGTCGACGAGGTTGGTGTGGAGAATCCGAGCCTCGATGAGTTTCGCCTGCTCACACTGGGAAAGGCGTGGCCAATCGAATCGGCCTCAATCGACGTCGCGATGGCGCGCACGGTGCTCGAACACGTGCCAAATCCCCATGAATTCTTCGCTGAATTGCACCGAGTGCTCAAGCCCGGCGGGATGTTCGCGATCAATACCACCAATCTCTTGGGATACCCTGGACTCATCTCCGCGTGTATTCCAAACCGGTTTCACACCGCAGTGATTTCACGGGTGCAGCCCGGCCGCGAAGACAAAGATGTCTTCCCGACGTTGTATCGATGCAACACCAAGTGGGCGATTGAGCGCGCGGCGCGACGCGCTGGGTTTGACGTCGCGGTGTATGGCTGGACATCAGAGCCAAACTACTTCGCGTTCAGTTCGGTTCTCTTTCGAATTGGCGCCATCGCCCATCGTCTCATCCCCAGCTCGCTCGGGCCCGCGCTCTTCGCGTTTGGCCAGCGACCACACTGACGACAATTCGCCGCGCACTTTCTCTGCACAGAACGCAGCGAGTGCTGCGAGGTCGGTCGTCGCGAGTTCGCTCTTTGCACTCACCAACGTTCGATCGATCGCGCTAATCCCGCGCGCGGGTCTGGCCACTGGCGCGCGTCCATCACGGGAATGCCGCGAAAACTAGCGACATCGAGCACTGCGCGAAGTGCCATCGCATCGAGGCGTGATTCGCGTGGTTCGTGAATGGGTCCGCGCATTCCGCTGCGTAAGAGGTCGACCACGCGCACTCCTCCAAGACGGTTGCCCAGCGTCGCGACCACCGTGTGCGGCTCCTGTCCAAGTCCAAGCGCGGCGGCGCAGTCGAGGCACGCGCCGAGTCCCGCAGGAATCAACGCACTGTCGGCGCTGGCCACGGGGATGAGCACCGCACTTCCGAGTTTCGCGGCGGTGGCAGCGATTTCAGCGACAACATCGGCAGCGGTCTCCACGGGAATCGCTGCGACGACGGGAACGCGGCAAAGTTGCGCCGCGAATTCCACGGCAGCGAGCAGCGACTCCATGGCGCGAGTGAGCTGCGCTGAGTCGAGGAAGTGCGCGGGCGGGATGAAGAAGTCCACGCCCGAACAGACCAGTTCCGAGCGCGTCAACGCCGAGGCGAGATCGCTGCGCGCAGATCGCGAAAGCTCGCGCGGACGCGTGAGCGGATCGGTCGCGCTCAGTTGAACGGCCGAGTAGCCCGCACTTGAGAGCCATGCGAATGCTTCGCGTAACGGCATCGCGTTCGCGCCGCTGGTGAGCGGCATCACAGTCGCCGAAAGTCGTGGCCTCGGATCAGAATGGGAAGAGGCCGTGGACATGACATCGAGTGTACGAGTCAATCTCTGCATGCGCGTCCAAGCACCGATGCGTACGCGCATCAGCGACATTCGTACGATGCGTTGATGGCTCACGATGCAGTAGCGAATGAACGACACGCGCGATTGTCCGCCAATCAACCCTTGTCGAACGCGCGCTCTCCATCGCGCAGCACACTTGGCACCGTGGTTGCCGCAGTCACACTCATTCTGCTCGCGCTGTGGTTGGCACTCGTGCTCGCCGGCGCGATTGCCGCAACGACGATCTTTCCGACTGCGCGAGAGACGCCACTCTCGCTCGAAGGCTTCGAGACGTTTGTGCAGGCGGATGCAACGCAAGGAAGGATGTTGATCGCAGGCGTGCTCGTGCAAAGCGTCTTCGTGTTCACTGCCCAGGCGCGACTGTGGATCGCGCTCGTTGCCGTCAGCCTCATCATGGTGTCCGCGCGACGGAAGGACTGCAGGCGCACGGATCACCTGCGCCTCGGTGCCAGCGTGATTGCGCTGATTGCCCTGCTTTTTGGGGTGTTTTGGGCGCAGCCGCAGTTTGCGGTTGAGGAAACCGCGTACCGCAACGCCGCGCGCGACGGTCAACTCGAGGTGGCGCGCGCACTCAAGCCCGCAGTTGATGCCGCGCACAGCAACGCCTCGCGATTGGCCAGCGTTGAGGTCATCGCCTTACTCGTCGTGCTGGTCACAATCGGGGGAACGCGCCGTGATTGATGCGTTGCCTCGCAAGACTTCCGCGCAGCGTTTGCGCGCGGGCCACATTCTCGCCGACCTCAAGGCGCGCTATCCCGATGCGCACTGCGAACTCAACTGGAGTGCGCCGCACGAACTCTTGATCGCCACGATTCTCTCCGCGCAATGCACCGACGTGTCGGTCAATCGCGCGACCCCTGCACTCTTCGCGGCGTTTCCAACACCGCACGCGTTTGCGCGCGCGACGGCGCTCGAGATCGAACCCTATGTGCGCTCGATCGGGCTCTTTCGCAACAAGGCCAAAGCGATCCACGCCAGTTGTTGTCTGTTGGTCGAACAGTTTGGCGGTGAAGTTCCGCGCACCATGGACGAGTTGTTGCTCCTGCGCGGCGTCGCGCGCAAGACCGCCAACGTCGTGCTGAGCAATTGTTTCGACAGTCACGTGGGCGTCGTCGTGGACACGCATGTGGATCGATTGGCGCACCGATTTGCGCTCACCAATGCCACCACCCCAATGGCGATCGAACGCGATCTCATGGCACTTTTCCCGCAGCCAGAGTGGGGTTTGCTCTCGCACCTCCTGATCTTCCACGGTCGCCGCGCATGCAAGGCGCGCGGAGGCGATTGCGCACACGATGCGATCTGTCAGAAGTACTGCTCACAGGCACGCTCGAAGGCGAAGACTCCGACTGCTCCGAAGGCGCTATCAGCAGCCAAAAAAAGTCGCGCACCAATCGTGAAGAAAGTGGCGCGCAAGTCCGCGCCGCGACGATAATCTCAAGCCCGCGCTCCCCGCGCGACCAGCGTTCATCTTAGGTTGTAGAGAACCCCCGCGGAGAGCAGCGCGCGTGAGTCACCATCCAATTCGCTCGACGGCTACGCACGATCCAGTTCCGTCTGATCGGCTCACGCACGATCCAGTTCCGTCTGATCGGCTCACGCACGATCCAGTTCCGTCTGATCGGCTCACGCACGATCCAGTTCCGTCTGATCGGCTCACGCACGATCCATGTTTCTCCGATCGGCACATCCACTTCATCGGGATCGGTGGATGCGGGATGTCTGGCCTTGCGTTGATGCTGCGTAATCGCGGCGCCATTGTGACGGGCTCGGATCAATCCGACAGCGAGATGATTGCGCGACTCGATGCAGAGGGCATCGTGGTGCGTGTCGGCAATGCGATGCAGTCGCTGCCCGCCGACACACAGCTGGTGGTCGCGTCGGCGGCGATCAAGACCGATCATCCTGAAATTCTCGCCGCGACCGCGAAGGGCATTGAGTGGATCAACTACGCCGAAGCGCTCGGCCTCGCGCAGCGTGGACGCACTGCGGTGTCGATCGCGGGAACGCATGGCAAGAGCACAACCACCGCGATGACTTCGTGGGTGGGCATTCACTGCGGTCTCGATCCGAGCGTGATTGTTGGTGCGACGTGCGATCAACTCGGCGGCGGTTCGCGTACTGGTTCGACGCTCATTCCCACCGGCGCCATGCAAGGTGCGCCCGGCGTGTTGGTCTGTGAAGCGTGCGAGTTCAATCGCTCGTTTCATCAACACCGCCCCACCATCGGGTTGATCAACAACATCGAAGAAGATCACCTCGACTACTACTCGTCACTCACCGAGATCATTGGCAGCTTTCGCGACTTCGCAAAGATCCTGCCTCCTGCGTCGCACGGTGGAAAGTTGCTCATCGCCGAAGAAGGCGCGCATCGACGCGAAGTTGCCGCGGGACTCGATTGCGAAGTGACGACGTTTGGTTTTTCGCCGTCGGCGGACTATCAAGTGTTCTACGACGCGAAGGCGAATCGCGTGGGATTGCTGCGCGATGGACATTGGGTTGCGCAGTGGGATGGCACGATGCCTGGCGGACACAACGCGCTCAACAGCGCGGCCGCGGCGATCATCAATCATTGGCTCGGCGCGGATTGGGATGACATCAGTGTTGCGCTGGGATGTTTCCGCGGACTCGATCGACGCAGCCAAAAACTAGGCACGCGCACGCTTGCCGGCGGCGGCAAAGTGGAAGTGTTCGACGACTACGGACACCATCCGACCGAGTGCGAGAAGACGCTGCGCGCGTTACGCACTGCACATTCACCCAAACGACTTCTGTGCATCTTTCAGCCGCACCAACACAGTCGCACGCGATTCTTGTTGGAGCAGTTCGCCACGAGTTTCTCGCAGGCCGATCAGGTGATCGTGCCGCAGATCTACTTTGTGCGCGACAGCGAACTCGAGAAGACTCGCGTGTGCGCCCAAGACCTCGTCGATCGATTGCGTGAACAAAACACATCGGCAGTGCACATCGCCGCGTTTCCTGAAATCGTGACTCATCTCGAATCCGTGTGTCGCGATGGCGATCTCATCGTGACCATGGGCGCTGGTCCGGTGAATCAAGTGGCGCAAGAGTTTCTCGCGCGCGGGATCAGTTCCAGCGCTGTGCACGGAAGCTGCAACGCTGGGGCGGTGGCATGACCGTGGCCAGTCCGTCGAGCCTCTACTCCGATCTCGACGTCGCAGTCGAACTCGATGCGCCACTCGCATCACACACGTGGTTTGGCATTGGTGGTCACGCGGATCTCTTGCTTCGTCCGCGCACGTTGCCCGCGCTTGAGACGTTGATGCGTCGCTGTCGTCGCGATGGACTTCCCCTGCGCGTGCTCGGCTCTGGGGCGAATCTTCTCGTCGATGACGACGGCGTCGATGGAGTCGTGGTCAAACTCGACAGCGCGATCTTCAAGACGGTTGAATGGAATGCATCGGGAATCGTCGAGCGCATGCGTGCCTATGGCGGCGCATCGATGGAAAGCATCGTGCAAGAATGCAAACGTCGCGGACTACGCGGCCTCGAGCAAATGGCGGGAATTCCTGCGTCTATCGGCGGAGCGATTCGCATGAACGCCGGCGGAAAGTACGGAGCGATCGGTGATGCCGTCGACGCGGTGGCGTTGCTGGCACACGACGGCGCGCTGCGCATCTACCAGCGCGACGAGTTGAACTTCGGATATCGCACGACCAATCTTCCTGCGGGCATCGTGGTGTGGGCGAGCTTTCGAGTCGCCAGCGATGACCCCGTCGCGTGCCGCAAACGTGTTCTCGAAATCTTTACCTACAAGCAGTCGACACAGCCGCTCGCCGCATCAAGCGCGGGCTGCATGTTCCGCAATCCCACGATGCCCGATGGCACTATGAAGAGCGCGGGGCAGTTGATCGATCTCGCGGGGCTCAAGGGAACCAGTGTTGGCGGCGCGTTTGTCAGCATGCAGCATGGAAATTTTCTCGCAGTAAACAAAGGCGCGCGGGTGCATGACATGCGCGCGTTGGTTGACTTGGTGCAAGAGCGCGTGTTCGCGCAATTCAATGTGCATCTTCACACTGAGGTTGTGTTCTGGCGTCGCGGCGATGAAGCATGAGTCGTTTATGAACAGTTCCAATGAATCCCTTTCCACGCACGGTGTCGTCACTGCAGGCGAATGCACGGGCCGCAAGCCGCGCGTACTCGTGCTCATGGGCGGACCCGACGCCGAGCGTGAGGTCAGCATCATGTCGGGCACCGAAGTTGCGAAAGCACTGGAATCCTCGGGCGAATTCGAGGTTGTGCTGCGCACGGTGATGCGTCCCGACGCGCGCGAACTTCTCGAATGCGCGCCCGACGTCATCTATCCCGTGCTCCATGGACCGTGGGGAGAAGGCGGTCCGCTGCAAGAAATTCTCGAGGGAATCTTTCTCGCGCATCGCATCGCCTATGTCGGTCCGCGTCCGCTGCCCGCATCGATTGCGATGGACAAGTTGCAGACCAAGATGCTCGCGGCCACGGTGCAGGTGCGCACGCCGCGCTCGCGACAGATTCGTGCCGGCGAAGAACTCGATCTGCAACCGCCGTTGGTGTTCAAACCTTCCAATGATGGCTCGAGCGTTGATCTGCGCATCTGCCACGACGACGCACAAGTCGCAGCGGCACGCGCCGAGCTCGAACCAAAGCGCGCGCATCTCATGGCCGAGGAATACATCGCAGGACGCGAGATGACCGTGGCCATCGTCAACGGTGAAGTGTTGCCCATCATCGAGATCGTGCCCGCGGTTGCGTTCTACGACTACGAGGCGAAGTACTTCCGCAACGACACGCGCTACGTGCTCGACCCCGAAATGCCTGAAGCGATCAAGCAAGAAATGTGCGACGCGACCAAAGCCGTGTACCAGCGCATTGGTCTGCGCGACGCCGCGCGCGCGGACTTCATGGTCGACGCGCGCGGTGCGTGGTTTCTCGAAATCAACAGCGCGCCTGGCATGACGACCCACTCACTTGTGCCAATGGCGTCGCGTCATCGCGGCGTGGACATGGCAGAACTCTGCGCAGGAATGGTGCATCGCGCATTGGCGCGCGGCGCGGTCACTCGCTAAGTTTCTCTTTCGCGATTCGCATTCATTCCCGATCCACGTGTTTCGATTCGTTCTTCAAACACAGCTCCTGCTCGGCACACACCGCACACACCGAAAGGCCACGGATGGCCCGCAAAACACGCAACAAATCATCTTCATTCGCCGACCGTTTCGATTCACTGCGCGCCGCGATTCGTGCGGGAAGCACGCGCTTGTGCGCGTTGGCCGCCGTCACATTTTTGCTGGTCTGCGTTGGACTCGTGTGGTGGGGCGTGCCCAAACTGCGCACGCGCCTCGATCAGAAACTGCTTGATGGCGGCGGTCTCACCACTGTTTCGTTCGTCGATGCACCAGCGTGGTTTGACGGCCTGCGCCAATCAGAGGTTTCGCAGCAAGTCGCGCGCGCGGTGGGTACGGGCTCGACTCTCGATCCTCATCGATTGGCCAAGGCGCAGGCTGCGCTCACGTCAACAGGATGGTTTCACACGGTCGAACAAGTGCGCTTGGCAGACAACGGCGGCTTCATCGTCGACGCGACCTTTGTGAAACCGTTCGCAGTGGTGCGCCACGAACAATACGACTATCTCGTCGACACCTCAGGGCGACTGCTTCCGCTGCAATGGCCCGCGGGACATCGCCCTGCCAGTCCGCACTACATCGCACTCGTAGGCGCGAAAGAGTTTCCTCGCGGAGAGTTTGGCACGCCGTGGCCAGGCGGCGACATCGCTGCAGGACTCGAATTGGCGCGCGCGCTCCATCAAGAGCCGTGGATCGGCCAAGTCGCGGCGATCAACGTCTCGCAGTTTGCATCGAGCAACGCGCTCACGCTGATCACCGCCAACGGTGGCGAAGTGATTTGGGGACGCGCTCCGAGTGAACGCACCGCCGCAGAAGTTCCCTGCGACACGAAGTTGCGCACGCTCGGCTACCTCTACGCGCAACACGGACGCATCGACAACGGCGGCGGCCGCACTCTCGATTTGCGCGGCGATCTCGTGACCATGCAGCCTGCTGCCGTCGCGCCCGCTTCGACCGCGATGGCACAGGACGAGCCGTGACCGACGAGGCTCGCGAGCGCGACGATCCACCATCGATCGCCCGCGAGCTTGATTCGTCAAGTGTTGATGCGCGTCTAGCGTCGGCCGAATTGACAGACACCGAGCGTGATGTTGAGCAGCAGCTGCCACCTGTTGCTGCGCGGCTCTTTGTCCCCCGCGGACTGGTACTCGTCGCATCGGTGTGGGCATTCGCGACGTGGCTCTCGCTCTTTGGATTCGATCCGCCCATTCAAAGTCAAGCGGGCAGCTACGCGCCTTCGATGCATCTCATGATGGTCTCGTTTGGCGTGGGCATCGGAATCGCTTGGCCGCTGCTGCGACTGTCGGGCCCGTGCTCGTTGGCACCCGTCGCGCAATGCGCGCTTGATGCCATCTCACTGTTCACGCTCGCGCAGGTGGTGTTGTGGCCTTTGCGTTTGGTCACAACATGGACCATCACACGAATGATCGCGATGGATGTCGCGCTCGCGATGTCGATCGCCTTCGTCGCGGCGCTGCTTTCGATGTTCACCTGTCGATCAACGCCACGCGCGCGCACGGGCGCGATGGCCTTCTTTGTGCTGCTTGCACTCGCCCCCGCGTTGCTGCGTGGCGTGTTCTACCTCGTCGGCAGCGAGACCAACACCGACATCATGAACTCGGCGTGGTCGCTCCTACTCACGTTGAGCCCGCCCGCGTTGCTGGGCACACTCGCGGCGGCGGTTCCGCTTGATCCCACCGACGCCGAAGTGATGTTGGTGAAAAATGCT
>QWPW01000003.1 GCA_003671025.1 Planctomycetota bacterium | reverse complement strand
CTAGGCTCCCGCAGCCAAAACACCTGCATTTCCATTCACTGGTGGCACGACGAGGTGCGTCAACGATTCATCATCGGTCACTGCGGTCGGCACCTGCCCAACACGCGTTCGTGATCTGACAGATCGCTTCTTACCACTTGAGCGCGAGAGGACCGGTGTAATTCGCCAGCGGACGAATGATGCGATTGCTCGCATGCTGCTCCATGATGTGCGCGCACCAACCGGTGATGCGGCTCGCCACAAAGATCGGCGTGTACTGCGGCACCGGAATGCCGAGGATGAAGTAGGTCATGCCGCAGGGAAAGTCGACGTTGGGATGAATGTTCTTGTCGCGCAGCATGATCGCTTGCACGGCGTCGCCCATGTCAAACCATTTCTGCGACTCGGCTCCGTGCTTGGCCGCGAGCTTGAGTCCCCATCGGCGCAAGATGCCCGCGCGGTGATCGCCGTTCTTGTAGACGCGATGTCCGAAGCCCATCAACTTGCGCTTCTCGGTGAACGCGCGCTGCATCCACGCATCGATGGTCATCGCGCCACCGCGGCAATCACGATCGAGGTCCTTGAGCATCTCCATCGCCATCTCATTGGCGCCGCCGTGCAGTGGTCCCTTGAGCGCGGCAATTCCGCCGCAGACCGCGCCATGCATATCCGTCTCGGTTGACGCGATGGTGCGGCACGAGAAGGTGCTCGCGTTGAAGTCATGCTCGGCGTAAAGCACGAGCGAGACATCCATGATCTTCGCGGCGAGTTCGTCGGGCTTGCGCCCGCTCATCATCCACAAGAGGTTCGCCGAGTGGCCCAGTGATGCATCAGGTTCAACCGGCGTCTTGCCGTCGAGCGTCATCTGGCACGCGCCGATGAGCGACGGAATCTGCGCGAGCAATCGTTTGGATTTGCGCAAACCCGCGGCGGGCGAGTTGTCTTCGCAATCAGGATCAAGATGCGACAACAGCGAAACACCGGTGCGCAGAATCGACATCGGATGCGCGTTTGGCGACTCTTGTGCGACACGCACAATCGCGGCGCGGACGCTGGCGGGAATCGCGCGCATCGAAGCGATCTCCTTCGAGAACGCTGCGAGTTCTGCTGCCGATGGCTTGTGCCCGATGAGCAACAAGTGTGCGACTTCTTCAAAGGTCGCGTTCTCCGCGAGATCCGCGATTTCGTAACCGCGATAGATCAGTTCGGTTTGCGTCACCGCGCAGATCGCGGTGTCGCCAACGGTTTGTCCCGCGAGGCCGCGAGTGTCAACTGGTTTCGTCGCAGGAGCTGGGACAGCGGTCATGGCAGAACTCCAAGTTTGATCGGCAACGAGCGAAGACGCTCGCACACCACTTGTTCAACGCAAAACGTGAACGACAACTCTGTCGCCCACTCAGGCGTGAGTCTACACGGAGTTGCATGATGAACTCGCGCGCGAGCGTCGCTGCGAATCGCTCTCGCGAGCGACGCGTCGCATCGAGCATCGAGGGTCGACGGCGAAAGTTCAGGACGTTCGGCGACGAAGGTCGACGGCGAAGGTTTGCCACGTTCGGGTCTACACGGAGTTGCATGATGAACTCGCGCGCGAGCGTCGCTGCGAATCGCTCTCGCGAGCGACGCGTCGCATCGAGCATCGAGGGTCGACGGTCGAAGGCGAAAGTTCTGGACGTTCGGCGACGAAGGTCGACGGCGAAGGTTTGCCACGTTCGGCGACGAAGGTCGACGGCGAAGGTTTGCCACGTTCGGCGACGAAGGTCGACGGCGAAAGTTCGGCACGTTCGGCGACGAAGGTCGACGGCGAAAGTTACGCCCTCACGCCATAAAAAAACTTACAGCCGAGCGCGAAGCTCGGCTGTAAGTCTGTGAGCGGCAGGTTCCCTTTCCGCCGCACACGAGCAGCCAACCGAAGTCGACTGCTGTCCCTTTTTACCTCCGCCCGTCTTCAGGTCCCTCAACCCAAAGACTTGCGAATACCCAAGCGAGTCCCTAACGCGCCTGAGCGGCTGACCGAAGCCAGCCAAGAGCATTGTTCCGTTTGATTGGCGATTTGTGTTGCGCAATCTGTCGATATTCTTGATTTTTGCACTTCGGCAACGCGCGCAACATGTGAATCGCTTATGGGCGTTTGTTGATGCGACGCCTCGTTGGCATCAGCGATTCCGCGCCCGACGAGCCCAGGCGCAGCGGATTGAGCGTTCCCTGAGTCCGCTCATAGACTGCCATCCATGCCGTCATGGATAAGAGCTCAGCCAAGGCTTTGTCCTCGAAATCGCTTTTGCAGCGCGCGGTTGGCGATCTCGATCCTGATGGCGTGGACGAGTGTCGCACTGGTGCGCGCCGAACCCAGTGTGCCGTGCGCGATTCGCACCACGACGCAAGACGAGCCAAACTACTTCGCGCGCGCAGGGCGCGAGATCCGCACCAAGCACTACCGCGTGCTGAGCGATCTCGGCGGCGACCTCACTGAGTTGTACTGCGCGCACCTTGAACTCATGTACGACGAGTATGCGCGACGTTTGAGCGGCCTCGCGCAGCAGGCTCCGGAAGTTCCCTTCGTGCTCATGTTCGCGCATGAACGCGATTACCTCGACGTGCTGCGAGACCGCTACGGCATCAACGCCAACGGAAGCGGAGGAATGTTTTTCACCACTCCTGCGGGAAGCGCGCTCGCGTTTTTTACGGGCGACCATCCGCGCATGCGCGTGTTTCATGTGATGCAGCACGAAGGGTTTCATCAGTACGCCAACAGTCGCTTCGCCAACACGCTGCCCATGTGGGTCAACGAGGGACTGGCAGAGTTTTTCGGCGAAGCGGTGGTGATTGGCGATCGAGTCATCGTGGGACAATCGAGTTCTGCTCCCGTGGAAGCAGTGCGCCGCGCCATCGAGCAAGGAAGCACCATTGGCTTCAAGCGCATGCTCGGAATGTCGAGCGACGAGTGGAGCGCAAATGTTCGCGACGGCAACGCAACCATCCAATATCAACAGGCGTGGTCGATGGTGCAATTTTTAGGATGGGCAGAAAACGGGCGCTATCAAGCGGGTTTTGAACAGTACTTGCGCGCGCTCCATGCTGGCACGCCCAGCGAGCAAGCGTTCGTTCAAGCATTCGGTGCCGACGAAGTGGACAAATTCGAGAAGGCATGGACCACGTGGGCGCTCGTGGCGCAGCCCTCGGCGTTGAGCGTGGCAGCCAGTCGAATCACCTATCTCGCCGAGGGGATGCGCGTGCTCTCGCGCGAAGGCGTGCGCTCGGAAACCCTCGACGATCTCTTGGCGCAACTGACGGAGCGCAAGTTCACCACGACGGTCACCGTGCATGGATGCACACAAACAATGGAAGCAACGCCGCAAGTGATCACCATTCCTAAGGACGGACTCGCGGCTGCTCAACCAGTGTTTGAGTTGATGCCGGCGCCGCGCGCGAAAGGATCCTCCGCACGACGCGCGCTCGATGAGTTGCATCCAACGCCTTCGGTGATCACCACGCGCGGGTTGGAACCTCGTGAATTGGTGCTCAAGTGGAAGCGCAGCAAGAGCGGCGATGATTTCGAGTACGAGTTGCTCTCCCCGCGCGAAGCTCCGAAAACGCCCAAATACAAGCGCATTCCCGCGACTAACCCCACCGCGAACCCTCCCACTCCATCAGGCAACCTTCTCGATCAACCATAGGGTGACGGCGAAATGTCGTCACTCGAAACCCCAAGCGGAACTCATGTCCGCTCCACTCATCATGCACCAAGTTGATACTTCGTTTCTGCGCCGGCTCCGCGCCCACGACCAGTCCGCGTGGTTTGAATTGTGGGAGGCGTTTGGTCCAGTGATTCGCGCCATGCTCGCGCGTTGGGGCGGCGGGCGTCTGGGCGAAGAGACGCTGCGCGACCTCACGCAAGACACGCTTGCCGCACTCGATCACTCCATTGATCGCTTCGATCCCACCCGTGGGGTTCGTTTTTCGACGTGGCTCTTGGCCATCGCCAAGCATGTGCTCGGCGACGAGTTCGATCGTCGCTTTGCGCAGAAGCGCGGCAGCGGTCGTCGCGGTGTGAGCCTCGATGACACATGGATGGGACAGTCGCGCGAGGCCACGCCCGATGTCGAGTACGAGCGTCGCATCTTGGGAGCCAAGATTCACGCCGCCGTGCGCGCCACGCAAAAGTGCTGTGAATTCGTGCACTTTGAGGCGTATCGCATGCGCGTGCTCGAGTCGAAGCCTGGCCGCGACATCGGCGTGTTGCTCGGTGTGAGCGAACCAACGGTGACGCGACATTGCCAACGCGTGCGCACCGTGCTGCGCGATTCGCTGCGCACCGCGGTGGAAGAGTGGAGCTTCACCGACGACGAACGAAGCGAGCCACGCGACGCAGGACTCGTGGCCGACGATGCCGCATTTGATGATGCGCTCGGCGAAATCTGGCGCGCACAAGAAGAACTTCTGCTGCGCGATCTCGCGATGCGCGACGCCATGGTGCGCGACGATCGGAGCACAGATCATTGACCGAGCTTGATCTCGCGGCGGCGGCGCCCGACATCTTGACGCGATTTAGCGCGCTCGGTCCGCTCGCTTGGGTGCTCAGCGCGGTTGGCGTTATCGCAGCGAGTGCCGCGCTCATCGCATTTGGAATGGTCTTGACTCGACTCGGTGTCGCAGTGGCCTTGCTGTTCGCACACATCGGTAAAGCCGTGCGCGGCTTCGGCGGCGACCTCGTCCGTTTCATCGGCGGGTTCATCGTGTCCCTCCTGCTCTTGCCGGTTGCATTGGCGCGACTGGTGATGCTCAAGCCTGTGCCGGCTCGCGCGTGCCTTCATTCATCATGGCGCGAATTGCGCGATGCAGGTCGTGCGCTCATCTCTGCATTGCTGCTGCGACCACTGCAATTGCTCGGCTTTTCGAGCATCGTCGGTCATGTTGCAGCGCGCTTACCTGTCGCGCTTGATGGAAAAGAGCACACGTCTTTACGCAGCGACAGCGCCGTATTCGAGGGTTACACCGTGCTGCGCGAACTTGCGCGCGGCGGTTCGGGTGCGCGACTCTTGGTGGCGCAACCCGATGATCGAACGCGTCGGCGCATCAGCCTCGCACACGGACTGGTGGTCATCAAGAGTTTCGATTTTGACGAAGGCACGCGACTGGCAGAAATGCTGCGCGAGTCGCGCTCGCTTGATTCGGCGCGCACGTTGGGATTGGTGCTCGATCATGAGGCGTCACAGCGGCGATTTCATTACGTGATGCGCTACTACGAGGGAGTTGATCTGGGCAAGTTCGTGCGCACGCTGCACGAAACTGCAGCGAGCGCAAACGTGGACGCGCATGCATTCGATCGCACTCCGGGCCTCGACCGCGAGCGATTGGTGTTGGTCACATCACTGGTGCGCGACATCGTGGCCACGCTCCGTGATTGGCACGGCGCGGGATTGATGCACAAGGACATCAAGCCAGAGAACGCGATCGTGCATGAGGGTCGCGCGACCGTGGTTGATCTTGGATTGGTCACGCCGCTGGCCAGTCAAATGACGCTCACAACCCACGGAACGGAGTACTTTCGTGATCCTGAGTTGGTGCGACAGGCGATGCGCGGCACGCGCGTTTCCGAAGTCGACGCGGCACGATTTGATCTCTACGGTGCCGGTGCGGTGTTGTACTTTGTGCTCGAAGGCACCTTTCCTGCGCATGGCGTGCTCAGCAGATTTCGCAAGGAGAGCCCCGCGTGCTTGCAGTGGATCGCGCGTCGCGCGATGGCCGAGTTTGATGCGCGCTACGCCAACGCCGATGAAATGTTGCGCGACCTCGATCACGCTATTTTCGGCGGCGATCCTGCTGCGGTGCGCCCCGCTGATCTCCCATCGATGCGCAGCGGCGTGGAAGAAGCGAAGAGCGACGAAGAACGATTTCTCGACGCCACGCTGCGCAGTGATTCGGTGCGCACGCCTGTGCCTCCTCCGGACGCGACCACTTCAACGAGGCCCACGCTGCGCTTGATCAACTGGTGGACGGGCGCGTACCGCGTTGAGACGGTGCGTCCACTTCCGCAAGAGCCGCCCGCAGTTCGTCCGCGCGCACTCGCTGCGGCGATTGGAGTCTTGATCATGGCGCTACTCGCGCTGGGCGCTGTGGTGGGAATCGCGGCGACACTCACCAATCAATAGCGAGCGTGCTTACTTGTGCGACGAGTCGCCCATGATGTTGCAATTGCTGTTCGCCGACGATGATTCGCCCGCCTGTTCGCAGACGATGATTCACCTGCTGTTTGCAGGCGATGTTTCACCTGCTGTTCGCAGGGTATACCCAAGGCTTTCCCGGGGAATACGCCATCAATTCATATAACTGGGCGCGGGTTTGCATGCGATCGATGGAGCTGTGAAACCCGCCGTCGCGCGCGAGCAGCGCGAGTCCATCGTCGACTGCCTTCATCGCCATGCGCATGAGCGAGAGCGGATAGATCACGATCGAACAACCCAATGCGCGAAAGTCGTCGGCGGTGAGATGCGCGGTCTTGCCAAACTCGGTCATGTTCGCAAGCGTCTTCCCTCTCGACGCTTTCATGAACCGCGCAAACTCATCGGCGTCATGCAAACCCTCAGGGAATATCACATCGGCGCCGGCCTCGCGATAGAGATTCGCGCGCGCAATCATGTCTTCGAAACTGGTGACGTGACGCGCGTCAGTGCGGGCGATGATCACGAAGTCGTCAGACAAGCGGTGCTTGGCCATTGCTCCAACTTTGTCCGCCATCTCTTGCGCGGTGATGAGATCTTTTCCGTCGAGATGGCCGCAGCGTTTGGGGAAGACTTGATCTTCAAGATGAAGTGCTGCGGCGCCCGCGCGTTCGTATTCAACCACCGTGCGCACACAGCATTCGATTTCGCCGTAGCCCGTATCTGCGTCGGCGATCACGGGGATTCCTGATGCGTCGCTGATTTCGCGAATCGTGCGGCACATCTCACTCAATGTGATCAGTCCGATGTCGGGGAAACCCGCGACGTTCGCCGTCGCTCCACCGGAGATGTACGTCGCAGCGAAGCCCGCACGCGCGACCGCTCGCGCCACCAGCGCATTGAACGCGCCCGGAACAAACACGGTGCCGCGCTCCATGAGTGCGCGCAATTGCGCGCCCGAATGCAATTTCGACATGAGGGGAATGTAGTCGCCATCACGCGTCGCGCGCGAGCATCGGCACGGCATCGGCGTCGACTCACACTTAGGTGTACGCGGTGACAACCTTCGCGCCGGGGTAGTAGCGCGAGAGAATTGCCGCTTCTTTCGCGCCTTTTTTCGACATCGCTTCGGCGCCATACTGGCACATGCCGACGCCGTGGCCGTGCCCGCGACCTGCGAGCACCAACTCGCGACCAGAAATGAGTGCCTCGAAATTCGCGCTCTTGACGCGATCTTTGGAGGGACGCAGCAGCGCGGGATCGCGAGGATCGGCATTGAGTGCCCAACGCAAACGCTCCGCGGTCACTTCATACGAAGCGCCCTTGGCATCCGTGATGCGAAAGCGCACCGGTCGACCTGCGGCGTTGCGCTCGAGCAAATCAACGCGGCGCACACCATCGACTTTGAGTAGTGATGCGTAGCCTTCGTTGCGCGCCCACGCGGGAAGCGCGCGCGCAAACGTCGCGAGATCAACGCGCGACTTCCAGCGATACGTCGGCGCCCACGAACAACAATCGCGTCCATCGCTTCCGGTCACAGACAGCGGCGCGATGTCGTGCATGATCGAACCGGAGATCGCATCGCGTGCCGCCGCGCGTTCGCCGCCGCAACAACTCGAGTAATACGCAGGCACGACTCGACTGTCGAACAACAGCACTTGCCCACGCGTGTGCGCGACGGCGTTGAGGCTCCGTTCATGCTTGGTGGTTCCGATCCACGCTTGACTTTGCTCGCCCGCAACCACGTCGTAGTGGCGACGACCTTTCCACATCGCCATCTCGCACAACGCGTAACTACGCGCGGCCACAGTTTGCGCGCGATGTGTCGCAACGCCCCAACCGTTGAACAACTCTTTGGCGATGACGCCCGCGAGATACGTTTCCATCGGCACTTCATGCACGATGTCGACGGGCTCGCGCGGATCATCGCGCTGCAACACCAATCGCACCTTGCCCGGCCAATCGCTTCCGTACACGCGCAGTTGCTGCGGCTCGTTGCGCAGCGCCATGATCTCGAGGGTCGCGTATGGCGGCACAGCGACAGTGGCTGCCTCGCGTGTGCCTGCGAGTTCTGTCACTTTCCAGCCCGACGTTGTCCATTCGAAATCGACTGGTCCCGCGGCCACTGTGCCTGGTCGACCGGCATCTGGCTCGATGATCCAAATCGATGGACCGGGACCTTCGATACGCACACGCGACTTCGCGCCTTGCGAAGAACTGCTCGGCGCAAGCGGCTCACTCTTGGGCAATCCGCCTGATTTGATGCGAATCGCGGGCTCGCTCGTGGGCGGAATCGGCCGCTCAGTCGGCGCTTGTTGTTTGCGCTTCGCTTCTGCCTCTGCGGCTGCGGCGGCTTCGGCGGCATCCTTTTCGGCTTGCGCGCGCGGAGAAAGTTTCGTCGGGGTGTTCGCTGCAGGCGCTGCGCTTGATGATCCACTTGACGAGCCGCTCTGCGAAGCACTCGCGTTGCGCGGCCGCTTCAATCCCTGCGGCTGCTCACACGATGGGATCAACGCGACAACCGCGCCCGAGGCCGCGACCGCGGAGGCGAGCAGAAAGAAACGGCGATCTCGATCAGGGGCTTGCGAGTCCATGCAGCCTTCCTTCGTTTGCGGCGAGCGGTGCTTGAATTGTTCTTACACCACAGGTCTCATCGGCACTCGCGCAGTCAGTCGCGCACTCACGTCAACTGGCGCAGCGTGAGGCCGTTGGTCAACAGACGCTCGCGAATCTCGACCAAGCTGGTCGCGCCGAAATTCTTCACGCCCATGAGCTCCGCTTCGGTGCGCGAGGCGAGTTCGCCGATGGTGGCGATGTTGAGAAGTTGCAGAGCCTTGCGTGCGCGCACGGAAAGTTCGAGCGCCGCGATTGGCTTGTTGAGCACGGTCTCAGGAACGAGCGCCTTAAGTTCGTCGAGAATGTCCTTACGCACACTCGGTCGACCGCCCTGGCTCTCGAGTCCTTGTCCCAAACGCAACCCCTTGGATTGCAGCATGGCCTTGATCTCGACCAACGACTGCTCGCCGAAATTCTTGTAGCTGAGCAACTCTGCTTCGGTGATCTTGAGCAGATCGCCCAACGTGCGAATCTGCATCTTTTTCAGGCAATTGCGCGCGCGAACCGAGAGTTCGAAGTCGGTGACTGGGGTGTCCAGTATCGCGTTCGATGCGTTGATCGTGCTCACCGTTTCGGTGACCTGCATGAACTTGCTCGCTTGCACGTCCTTCATGAACAGGCGCGCGCGCGGATGATTGGGATCGGTATCGACGACCTGGGTGAGCAAACGCTCGGCGCGAAGAAACTCGCCGCGGTCTTCGCAGATGACCGCGAGGTTGACCAGCGCGTTCATGTGCGGACGCTTGGCGCTGGTGATTTCGGTGTAGAGCGCAACTGCTTCGTTCTCTTCGCCCGCGAGGTCGAGGAGATACGCGAGTTTGAAGGTGACGTTGGGGTCGCCGGAAATTTCACGCGCGGCGCGGAGTTCAACAATCGCTCCGTAACGATCGCGTGATTTCTCGAGACGAGCGGCTTCCGCGAGGTGCTTCTTGACTGCGTCTGGATTGCCCGCTTTTCCGCCGATTACCGTGTCGAGTCCGCTCGTTGTCATGTGTGTTCCAGATCGCAGATACAAGAAGTTCAGCGCGCAAGTGAGAGGTCACACCTCTGTCAGGCCTTCGCGAATCGGCGAGTGTAGCCGCAACCTTCGCGCGCGCTGAGCGTGCGACGCGCTCCAACTCCCATAACCGCCGCTCCTGCTTTTGCCGCTATTTTTCCCCAGAGTCAAGCACAGGCTTGGGCACGGGCGCGAGCAGATGAAGCGCGCGCCAACCGCCACGCTCAAAGCGCACGGCAAGCACAACTCCCAAGATCGCGATGTACGCCGTTGAGGCGATCCACGGGCCTGTCGATGCAAGATCGGGGCGGTAGCGCGTCATCAAAAAGCCGCCGCCGACAATGATGGTCCATGAGAGTACGACGGTGGCCAGTCCTGGAAAGAGCGTGTCGCCAGCGCCGCGCAGCGCGCCTGTGTACACGAGCCCCACTGCGTCGAGCGTCTGAAAGATCGCGGCGCAAATGAAGATCGTTGCACCGATGTCGCGGATGCGCGCCGCGCTGTCTGCAGGAGTGTCGGCGTCAATGAACACGCTGGTGAGTTCATGGCGAAAGACCACGAAGATCACAGCACACACGCTCATCCACAGCACCGCGATGGCCACCGACGCATGCGCGCTTCGTGCCGCGCGCACAAGATCCCCTTCGCCGATGTGCTTGCCCACCAAACTCGTCGCCGCCGTTGCGAGTCCTACCGCAGGCATAAATGAAATGTGCACGAAACGCATCGCCGCCCAACCCGCGGTCATGTGTTCGTTGCCGAAACTTCCTGCGAGCACGGTCATGAAGATGGCCCAACACACGATCTCGTTGCCAAACTGAAATCCCGCGGGCCAACCGAGGCGCAACACTTCGCGCATCGCGGCAACATTTGGCCGCCACTCGCGCCACACATTCAACTGCGCGTTGAGTTTGCGCGAGAGAAAAAACATCAGCGGCACGATGAGTTCAACCGTGGTGCCGATGACGGTACCGATCGCCGATCCCGCGACGCCGAGTGCGGGAACGCCTGGAATTCCAGGCAATCCCAGCTCGGGCAGTCCGCGCTCGCCATAGACCAGCACGTAGTTTCCCAGCACGTTGGCGATGTTGCCCGCGATGGCGCCGATGGTCACAACTTTGGGTCTTTGCAGACCGAAGAAAAAGTTCGAGAGCGCTTTGCTGATCAGCAGAATCACGCCGCCCACCAGAAGAATGCGCGCGTACGAACTCTCCATCGCCACCAACGTTGGATCGTGCCCCATCGACTCGAAGAGCATTGGGATGAACAGCGCAAACGGAAGCAACACGACCAGCCAATAGAACACGCACAACCACAAACCCGCCCAGCCGTACCGTGCGATTTCGTTGGTGCGCCCTGCGCCGACTCGTTGCGCGACGAGTGTGTTCACCAGCGTGAGCGCGCCGAATGCTGCGGCCAGTGGAACCCACGACCAGATTCCTCCGTTGCCTTGGGCGGCGACTTCGATGGGGCCGAGCACCGACACCATCAGGCTGTCGACAAACTGCATCGAGGTGTAGCTGAGCATCGCGATGACCGTGGGCCACGCTTGCTTCCAAACTTCACCAATGTCGTCGCCTCGCGCGCGCAGTCGCTGAATCATGGGACTTAGCGTAACCAACACGCGCCAACACTTTCGTTGCGTGAGTGCGCGCGATCACGCGAACTCACCAACGCAACGCGCATTCACGTCAACTTAGAGTTCGACGGTGACCATGTCGCTTTCGACCGTCTCGCTGTGCGCGGGAGCGTGCAGCGCGTTGGCCATGCACTCGAGGCCGGCCATCTTGGCCATCTCGATGCGTGAGTTGTTGGCGCACGCGCGAGCCGCGTGTTTGCCCGCGCGAGCCGCCGCGAGATCAAGCGCGATTTGCGATTCATTGCGCGCAAACTCGACCGGATCGATGGCCTGCTCGAAGCTTTGCAGACGACCCGTTGCGTTCTCGAATGAGCCCGCTTTCTCGAGCCAAACCGCGCCAGGAAGCACGATCGTCGCGATTTCGGTGAGCCCACTTGCGAGGGTGTCGATGGCAATGATGGTGGACACTTGCTTGAGTGCAGCGGTGAGCGTTGGAGTCACCCAACGCGAGGGATAGTTGCCCGTGACAATCGCCGCGCCGAACTTGCCCGTAGCCAGCGCGGATTCAAACCCCTGCGCGTTGGCCACTGGTGTTCTACCCGCAAGCGCTTCGAGCACACGACGCACGCCGCGCGCATTGGGCGCTTTTTCGGCGCGAATCGTGAAGCCGCCGGGGAAGGTCTTGTCTTCGCCATGAAACGGAATCGGTCCCACGGCAAGCAGCGTGTCAGGATCGATCGACAACGCATAGCGCGCGAGATGAAACGCATCTTCGCAAGACAACATCGGACTCACCAGCAACGCGAGATTCTTCTTGCTCACGCTGCGCAACGTGGTCATCGCGCTGTCGACCGCGTTGATCACCTCACTCCACGCTTCCATCGGCTTGAGCGGATCAAACGCGTCGCGACCCTTCATCGAAGGCATCAGCAGTCGCGTTGGCGCGTGCACGAATTTCCATCCGTAGCGAACCTCGTCGGTGATCCACCATTTGTTGACCGCTTCGTTCGCGCGCGGCTTGAGGCGATAGACGACGCCGTCATTGTGCTCGACAGAAATGTTGTCGCCCGACGCAGTAATGCCGTCAATCGAAGGGGTTTTCTTGAGGAACCACACGCGCTGCTGGAACAAGAAATCTTTGTCGAGCAACGCACCCACGGGGCAGAGATCGACGACGTTTCCCGAGAGCTCGTTGTTGAGCGCCATGCCAGGAAAGATGTCGATTTGCTCGGTAGAACCGCGTCCATCGACCATGAGTTCGTTGGTGCCGGTGACCTCGCGGGTGAAGCGCACGCAGCGCGTGCACATGATGCAGCGATCGCTGTAGAGCAACACATTGGGACCGATGTCCTTCTTGGGTTGCTTGATCTTGGCTTCGCTAAAACGGCTCTGTCCGCGCCCATATTGATACGAATAGTCCTGCAAATGGCACTCGCCAGCTTGATCGCACACGGGGCAATCAACGGGGTGATTGATGAGCAAGAACTCCATCACCGCCTTCTGATTGGCTACCGCTTTCGGGCTGTCGGTGTAAACCACCATGCCCTCGGATGCAGCCTGTTGGCACGTGGGAACGAGCTTAGGAAAGGCTTCGAGTTTGCCCGTGCGCGGATTAGGCGCCCACACTTCACCGAGGCAAATGCGGCAGTTCGCCACCACCGAAAGACCCGGGTGATAGCAGTAGTGCGGAACCTCGACATCCGCGTCGAGCGCGGCTTGCAGAATGGTTTGACCCTTGGTGAAGGGATACTTCGTGCCGTTGATCGTGAGCTCAGCCATAGCGACGCAATGTAGCGCAGCAATCGCATGCGGGGAGGCGTTGCGCGAGAAGTCGCGGACGCGTTGCACACGCGGCGAGAATCAAAGCCGACCCCGCAAGCTACCTCTGTTAGTTTGCCAAGCCATCGCGGCTTTTGCCTCGACAAAACGCGTCTGGGAAACAGATCATGAAAGCAGACATCAGCACTGTTGAGTCGCTGCTCCACGGCAGCAGCGTGTTTCTCATCCCCCACTTTCAGCGCTCCTATTCATGGGGCGAAAAGCAATGGGCACGATTGTGGGCCGACTTGCACAACGTCGCATCCGGCGACGCGCAGCGGCAACATTTCATCGGCCCCTTGGTGTGCGCCGCGCTGCCATTTGTTGCGGGCGAGAACGTGGTGCGCTTCGAAGTCATTGATGGACAACAACGGCTGACCACCTTGTCCACGCTCTTTGGCGCGATGCGCGATGTCGCACACAAATTTGGTCACCACGATCTTGCCGATCAGATCAACGAAGACTTCTTGCTGCACCATCGGCGCAAGGACCATTTTCGTTACAAGCTCGTGCCTCGCACCACCGATCGTGGAGTGTGGCAACGGCTGATCGATCGCGATGCGGATACGCACTGCGATCAAAGCAAAATCGATGACGCGTGGCGTTGGTTTCAGGAGCAACTCGAACCGTTGGTGCAACGCGACGGTGTTGATGTCCTCAACCGACTTCTGCATGCGGCGAGTCAGCGGCTCGCGTTTGTTGCCATCACCATCAAGGATGAAAATCCCTATCGCGTGTTCGAGAGTCTCAACACCACGGGCCTCGCGCTCACTGAGTTTGATCTCGTGCGCAATCACCTCTTCATGAAAGTGCCTGTCGCCGAGCAAGAACTCTTCGATCAAAAAGTGTGGCGCAACTTCGAGCGTAGTTGGATCGACTGCGCGGCGAAGGATGGTTCGGTGGGCACGAGCGCGACTGTGTTCCTGCGTCACTTTCTCATGCGCAAGGTTGGCTACTTCGCGCGCGGTGAAGTGTTCGTGCAGTTCAAAGCGTGGGCCGATGGGTTGGGCAACTCCCCCGCAGAAATCGTGGCCATGATGAAGAAGAGTGCGGACATCGACGCAGACTTTCGTCGCGTCGAGCGCATTCGCGATCAACGCAATCGTGGCGATGCGGGAGCCGATTGGCCCAAGAACGCGATCGACAAACGCTTGTTGCAATTGGCTTTTTGCGACGCGCGCTCGGCGATGCCGCTCATTCTTGAGTTGTTTGATCGCGAGCAGGAAGGCAAGCTCGAGAAGGGCGAACTCGTTCACTGCATGCACGACATCGTCGGCTTCTTGCTCCGCCGCGCATTCGCGGGTGAGCAATCGAAGATCTACGCAAAGAAGTTCGTCGAGATCGCGCGCCGACTCGAAGCGCCGGTGCGCGCGTGTTTGCAAACCGAGCTGCATCGCATCGGCTGGCCCAGCGACAACATCGTGGTGAACGAGCTGCGTTCATTCGCGCTGTATCGCTCTGAGCCGATGAAGGCACGATTGATCCTCGAGGAACTCGAACGCGCCGAAGCGCATCCCGAAGCATCGCAATTGGCTGCTCTGCAAATCGAGCACGTACTTCCGCAGAAACTCAGCGGCGCGGATGGACAGGAATGGAAAGCAATGCTCGGTGAGAATTGGCGTGATGATCATGCCGCGAGAGTGCACACGCTGGGAAACCTCACGCTGACGGGATTCAATCAAACCCTTTCAAACAAGGCATTCGCGACAAAATGTGCCACCCTGCGCAAGAGCAAGATCGGACTGAATGATCCGATCGTCGCCCGTCGCAAGTGGAACGCGAGCGTGATCGAAGCACGAGGCGACGAACTGGCCGCGACGTTCTGCTCATTGTTTCCAGTTGTCGGGAGTGCGCCGATCGACGATGGCATCGATCAAGTACAGCGCACTGAGCGCGCAGATATCAACCGCGCATTTTGGAAACAGGTTGCGACTGCGCTTGGCGCACTCGAGAGCGCGGACTTTTCGGGTACGCCTTGCGGGCAGACCAGCATGATCGCGGCGACAAACTTCCGGAGCCTGCGCATCGTGCTGCGCTTCGACCGCGCGACCGATCAGATTGGTGTGCGCGCTTCGTTTTGCGGCGCCGATGGATTACGGCAATTCGCCACCCTGCGCACACAACGTGCGCGCATCGAAACACGACTAGGCGCAAGTGTCGGGGAGCAAGAAGCGCGCAGAGGGCGCACGCCGGGGTTTTCGATCGAACGTTCCAATGTTGGTCTGTCCACGGCTCAAGGCGAAGCGTCGGCGATCATGTGGCTCGCGAATCAAGCGCATGCGTTTCGTGTGGCCGTCGAACCATCGCTCGAAGACATTGGCGCCAAGCGAAAGCGACAACGAACCGCTGAGGTCGGACGCATTCAAATGACATGGTTCGAACAGTTGTTGGCCGCAGCACGACTGCGCACGCCGCTGCATGCGAATCAGAGTCCGCAGAGCGACAGCTATGTTTCGGCCACCAGTGGCGTACGCGGGCTCGCCTATCAGTACGTGGTTCGACGCCAGACAGGGCGCGTGGAGTTGTACTTTCAAGTCAGCAAGAAAGACCCCACTCGTCCCAAGCGGCAGTTCGCGTGGTTTGAATCGCATCGTCGCGAAATCGCTAAGGCGTTGCCCGCGCTCAAGTGGATCGCGATCGAAGGCAGGAATGGCTGTCAACTTTCGATTCCCCTTGCGCGCGGATACGAGGCGCCGATCGAGCAATGGTCGGAAATTCATGAGCAACTCATCGACACGATGATCGAGCTTCACGCCACGCTGCAGCCGTACATCGACCGCGGTGAAGTCGAGCGCGTGTGATTGTTGAATCGATCAGCGCGTCGGCGGCGTTTCGCGCTCAGCAACATCAAGCGCTGTGCGCGTGGCAAACAGAATCGCGATTTGTCCCGCATCGCAACGAATCTCACGCACTTCGACCACGCGACCATCGGCCAAACGAAAACGTGCTGCGGAGAGCGACGCGCTGTCGCGAACATGCGACGCGAGTGCTTGTGTGAGTTCGGAGGCGACTCCAGGAATGGGCATGCGTCCCAGTCTCGGTGTCGAGACCTCGAGCGCGAGCGCGCCGTTTTCGATGGTGGGTGTGAATCGCAATGACGCGATGATCGATCCCACCATCAGCTGCAGCGGTTGTTCGATTTGCAGCGCGCCGTCGATCGATGCGAGGCGCAGCGTGGTCAACGAAGTGAGCGAAGCCAGCGAGGGATCGTGCTCGATCCAACGAGGCAGCCGCGTGGCCAACCACGCGTTGATGTCTGCGGGATCGATGGCGATTGACCACTCGCTGTGAGGCTCGCGGACTTTGGTGATCGCCGCGGCGAACGCTTGCTCGAGCGCTTCACCGCGCACCGTGGCATCAACAGGAAGCACGCTGCGCTGCGCTGGTGGGAGGAAGAGCAACACGAGCAACGCGACTGCTGCGCCAATCACCGAGGCGATGCATGTTTGTCGCACGCGCGGGGTGCTTGATGAACTCGCGGCAGATGATCCGATCGATGCACTCACGCGAGAAGAGTACCGCTTCATGCACGCGACTCGCACGTGTGTCGCGCTCAGTTCAACGCGCCCCAGTTGGAGAGCACATGTTGGAGAGCGCATGGCGAGGTCTTCGCCCACGACGACGCCATCAACGGTGAGCGCAACGGTGTGCCTCGCGCATCAAACCGCAGGCAATCGGCCGAAAAAGTCGCATCGTCAGCGACAAATCACAGGTAGCGCTTTACCACCAACGTGTCGTTCTGCCCGCCAAAACCAAAGCTGTTGGAGAGACAAATGTCAACCTTGGCCGCGCGCGCAACGTTGGGCACGTAGTCCAAGTCGAGGTCGGGGTCAGGCGTCGAGTAGTTGGTGGTGGGCGGAAGCATGCCGTCACGAATCGCCAACACGCACGTGATGAACTCGACCGCGCCCGCAGCGGCGATGAGATGTCCCATCATGCTCTTGATCGAACTCATGGGAATGTCTTTGGCGTTCTCGCCGAAGACTCGTTTCACGCCTCGCGTTTCGATGGAGTCGTTTTCTTTGGTTCCGGTTCCGTGCGCGCTGATGTAGTCAATCGCCGCGCGACCGTCACTGCGTCGAGCCGCGGGATCGATGCCCGCTTGCTTGAGCGCGACGCCCATCGATGCTGCGCCACCGCGGCCTTCTGGTTGAATGTCGGTGATGCGAAATGCATCGGCGCTTGAACCGTATCCCGCCACTTCGGCCAGCGGTGTTGCGCCGCGCGCGAGTGCATGCTCGAGACTCTCGAGCACGATCATCCCCGAGCCTTCGCCCATCACGAATCCATCGCGCGTCTTGTCAAACGGTCGCGACGCTTTCGTGGGATCACCCTTCGATGTCGAGAGCGCGGTGAGGCGATTGAATCCAGTCACGCCGAGCACATGAATCATGGTGTGCGTGCCGCCCGAAATCATCACGTCAGCATCGCCGCGCTGGATGAGCGAGAAGGCTTCACCGATGGCTTGGGTACTCGCGGCGCATGCGGTGAGGCAATTGAGTGCGGGTCCGCGCACTCCGAATTCGCGCGCGAGATGCGCGAGCGGCATGTTGGGTTCTTGCTCAACTTCACGCATGCGATCCATCGCTTTATGCGCGAAATCAGCCCATTTCACGCCGTCGAGCTTCTGGGTCGCTTCGTCCCAACCCGCGAGATTCGATGCCGCGTAATTCTCAAAGTCGACCACACCTTCGCCCGCGCCGAGATAGAGACCGACACGTTTCTTGTTCAGCGTCGCACAGCGGTCGAGCCCCGACTGCGCCCATGCTTGACAGGCCGCGCCGAGCGCAAACTGTGAGTTGAGTCCCGCGCTCGCATGCACTGAGGCATCCTTTACGAAGCGCGCGATGTCGTAGTCCTTCACTTGCGCCGCGAAGGTGGTGGGAAACGTGCGCGCATCGAAGCGCGTGATCGGCCCCATTCCTGACTCACTGTTCATCAGTCGCTGCCACACGCTATTGACATCGTGTCCCAGCGGCGTCACCCAACCCATGCCTGTCACCACCACGCGACGCGATGCGGCGGATTGTTGACTAGAAGCGAAAGTCGTGTTGGTCATCGTTGTGCTCATCGTCAGTGGCTTCGCGGTTCGCGACTCAGTTCGATCGGGAGATGATCGCGGCGCTGTTTTGTCCGCCGAGGCTTGGAGTGCACACAAGAATGTGTCGCAAAGAGCGCGACGCGCTTGCGGCGACCGTCGCGCAAAGCGTCGGTGTGTTCTGTGAGTTGAGTCGCGCGGGAACGCGTTGTTCGCTCACGCACTTGGCCGCGACCGCGACCGCGATGGCGCCAAAGCCCGCGTAGGTCGCGCCAACCGATGGCGCCAAGGTGATGATCCATTTGTCTTTCAGCGCGTCGCCAAACACCCACGCGAGCGCCTTCGCTTCGAGCGAGTCCAACGCGGCAACGCCAGATCCATAGGGGATGATTGCGTCAATATCAGAGGGCGAAATACTCGCATCCTGCAGCGCCGCTTGGATGGCATCGGCGAGCGATTCGCCCGAGCAATCGGGAAGCAATCCCACCGTGTCTTCGCACCAACTTTGCGATGCACCCGTGCCCGAAAGCACCGCGTGAATCCGTGCGCCGCGTGCTTTGGCGCACTCTTCGGCTTCGACGACTAGAAGTCCTCCGCCCTCTCCAACTAGGGTTCCCGCCGCAGAAATATCGAAGGGGCGCACGATAGTGGTCGCGTCGACATCGATCGGACACAGCGCGAGTCGTCCCGCCAACTCTTGGCGGAGATAGGCCATCGGGTTGAGTTTGCTGTCCGCGCCACCGGAGAGGCAAGCGTCGGCGGCGCCGCGCTCAATCACCCGCTGGGATTCGGCAAGCGAAAGCCCGGCCGATGCCTCATTGCAAGTAATCGTGTTCGATGGACCTTGACAATCATGGATGATGGTCACATGGCACGCGAGCATGTTGGGCAAGTACTTGAGCAGCCACAACGGGGTGAGCTCTTGCATCCCCTGCGCGCCCCAACGCGCAGGATCGAACTTCCCGTTCTCATCGCGCGAGGTGGCCAATGCGGCAGTCAACTCGTCGAGCTCCGCAGCAATCAGTCCCGCGCCGATGTGGCAACCGAAACGGTCGGGCGCGATGGTGGCGGCGTGCTCGGGATCGGTGCCGCGCGTGATCAGCCCTGCGTCTTTGACTGCACAGTGCGCACCGATGACGGCGATCTCGATATCACGCGCCATCACCTTGGTCGCCTTGCGGTAACTCTTGGGCACGAACTCCTTCACATCGAAAGAGTCCGGCAACTGCGCGCCTGAGGCCGCGCGAAATCCACGGGCATCGAAGACACGAATCGGTGCCAGCGCCGAGCGCCCCTCGCACAACGCATCCCAGAGCGGCGCGATCCCGTTGCCGTGAGCTGTAACGGGGCCAAGGCCAGTGATAACGACGCGGCGGCGAGACATAGGGAGCGGAGTATATCGGTACGTCGCAGCGAGCCTGACTGTGCTTGGGGATGCACTCCTGTCGCGCTTATGGCGCGGCGCGGCGAGCAATGAGCATCGCGAGTTCGAGCGCTTGCTCGTAGTTGAGTCGAGGGTCAACCTGTGAGCGATACGCGCGCGAAAGATCGTCGTCAGTCAACCCACGCGCGCCGCCGGTGCACTCGGTGACGTTCTCGCCAGTGAGTTCAACATGCACGCCCGCGAGCACGGTTCCTTCGTTGCGATGAATCTCAAACGCCTGCTCCACTTCCGCCAAAATGTGCGCGAATTTGCGGGTTTTGACGCTCTTTCCCGCCCACTCGCCGGCGGTCGGAACCACCGTTTCCGTGTTGCCATGCATAGGGTCGCAGATCCACACGACGTGCAGCTTCGCATCGCGAATGGCGCGGACTAATGGTGGCAACGCGCGGCCAATTCGATGGGCGCCAAAGCGCGAGATGAGCACCACACGCCCTGGCTCATTGTCCGGCGAGAGCACGCGCACGGTGTGCAGCAAAGTCTCGATCGCCGTGTCTGGCCCGACTTTGACTCCGACGGGATTGCGAATTCCTCGGCAGAATTCCATGTGTGCCGCAGTAGGATCGCTCGTGCGCAATCCGATCCAAGGGAGATGGGTCGAGAGATTGAACCAGCCCTCGCGGCGCGGAACTTGGCGCGTGAGCGCCGCTTCGTAAGCGAGGACGAGCAACTCATGGCTGGTGAAGAAGTCGACGCGCTGCATGGCCAGGATGGTTCCGCCTGCAAGCGTTTCCATGAAACGCAGGCTCTCACCGATCGAATCGACCATGCGCTGATATTCGCCTCCAAGCGGAGCATGCTTTACAAATTCGAGGTCCCAGTTCTCGGGGTGATGGAGGTCGGCGAATCCGCCATCGACGAGGGCGCGCACGAAGTTCAGTGTCAACGCGCTTCGTTCGTAGCCGCGCAGGAGCAACGTCGGATCGGGAGTGCGCGCCTCCTTGGTGAACTCAGGACGATTGACATTGTCGCCGCGAAACGTGGGCAACTCGATGCCGTTTTTTGTCTCAGTCGGTGTACTGCGCGGCTTGGCGTATTGCCCTGCAAAACGGCCAATTCGCACGATGCGCTTGCGCGTTCCGTGCACCAAGACCAGACTCATTTGCAAGAGGATCTTGAGTTTGGACGCGATGGCAGCGGACGTGCAATCGGAGAAACTCTCCGCGCAATCGCCGCCCCAAAGCACGAACCGTTCACCGCGTGCCGCCTCGGCCAAGGCGAGCTTGAGCGCCTCAATCTCATAGCTCGTCACCAACGGCGGAAGCGCCCTGACTTCGTCAAGAACACGCACGAGCGCTGATTCATCTGGATAGATCGGTTGCTGCGTACACGCGAGGTCTCGCCACGAAGAGACCGTCCACGAAGAGACCGACGGCGAAGCAGACGAAGAGGAAGGCTGCGATCCAGAGTCAAGGCGAGCAGGCATGGACAGAGAGTATCGGCGCATCGCCCCTGCCCGCTGTTGCCCGACCGCGACTTCTCGATGCGATGGTCCATGATCCGCGCGCGCCGCGGCGGACGGCTGCGCACACGCCCGAATGAGGGAGCGATGCGCGAGCACCGAAACCCCAACGAACTCCCATCAAATGCGGGCGACAGGACTTGAACCTGCACAGGTGTTACCCCACGGGAACCTAAATCCCGCGCGTCTGCCATTCCGCCACGCCCGCAGCGGTGGAGATTGTACGGTTTTGCCGCGTCGAGCCGATTCATCAAGGTTGCGACAATCGCCGACTCATCGGTGTCGCGGTGGGCAGCGAGAGAGTTTGATCATGACTCTGCTCATGACCCCGCATTTGCCAACGGGTGCACACACGGATCAGGCGCGGACCAACCAATATGAAATTCAGCCAGCAAGCAGCCGCCAACGTCGTTCCGTTTCTCGCGCGAGTGCTGCTGTTTCTTGCGTTTGTTCCTGCGGGTTGGCATCACGCGATGCAATTCACTGACTTCAGCGGCACGCACGCGGGACGATTGCGCGACCTCGGAATCGTTTCGGCCGCGGCACCCTCTGACATCACGCATGTCGCGTGGCAGCAGGACGCGCCACCACTTTCGCCCGAGGCGCTCGAAGCGCTTGGTGTGCAGACGCGCTCATTGCACGAACTCACGTTGGTGTTCGACGGTTTGCGCTTACCCCGTCCCGAAGTTTGGGCGTGGACCGTGACTGTGTTCGAACTGGTGGGCGGATCACTGTTGTTGGTGGGACTGTTCACTCGCGTGTGGGCCGCAGGGCTCTCGCTGTGGTCGCTGGCATTGCTCTACCTCAGCACATCTTCCGTTTCCGACACGTTCTTCGCGCTGTGGACGCCGACCGACCCTAATGCGCTCCTTCCTCGAGCGCTCGCGTTGAGCCTGTTGGCAATCTTGGTCGTCGCACTTGGTCTGATGCTCATGGGTCCAGGAAAGTTCAGCCTCGATGGACTCATCTTCCGTCGTGACGCGGGCAATGACCATGATGATGGGTGATCGATCACGGTTCACCCATCACTACGCAGGCGCCATCGACAACGCTTGTGTGTGACGCGACTCAAGTTGTCATCGTGCTGTGAGAAGTGGCTCGTCGCAAAATTGCCCTTGTTTGCTAGGGAAATCTGCCTGTTGTGCGAGCGTCGCACCTTGCAACCGTAGGATGCGCCAATGGCAAGAGTGACGGGAGCAACCGCGCACGCGCACGCTGCGACGAAGCGACGCGCGAGAACGAGTCTCGCAGTTTCGCTGTGCATCCACGGGCTGATCGGCTTTGGAATCTTGGGCACAGCATGGGGCGTGACGCGCATTGCGACCAACGAGTTGCCTCCGGTTGTGCTTGTTGCAGATTTCTTTTCTCCCGCGCCTCGCGCGACCGACGGTGCTCGCGTTGATGCGACCCCCGCGGCTCGTCAGCAACCTGCGCGCAATGAAGACGCGAACGCCGCCGATCTCGCACAGCAGTTGCGTGCGCTTGAGGCGAGCAGTGCCGACAACAGCGAGCTCGACGCGCTGGCACGACGCTTCGGTGCGATTTCGACAGGCAGCGGATCGCGCGACGATGACCAACGCGCGCGTGATGACTCGCGTGCACCGATGCGAGCGGGCGCGACCTTCGCAGGACTCGTCGCAGGGAACGCCACCAAAGTTGCGTATGTGGTCGATGCCTCGGGCTCGATGATCGGAAGTTTTTCCGCCATCGTCGATGAAGTCGAGCGCTCGTTGGCGCAACTCGAACCCACGCAAGAATTCACCATCATCGTGTTTCGTCGCGACGGCGCAGAAACGTTGCGCGACGAACTTGGCTTGCGCAGCGCCAGCCGTGCCCATCGCGCGGAAAGTCTTCAGTGGTTGCGCCAGAGCATCGTGCCTGCGGGACGATCGAGCCCGATTCAAGCGTTGACGAAAGCACTTGATTCCGGCGCAGATTGCGTGTTTTTGCTCTCGACCACCATCACTGGTCCAGGGCGACACGAACTTGACCGCGTCTCGTTGCTGCAACTTTTAGAGCGACTCAATCCGCGCGACGCATCGAGTGGGCGACGGCTCGCGACCATTCAGTGCATTCAGTTTCTCGAAGAAGACCCAGGACGAACACTCGAAGCCGTCGCCGCTGCACACTACGGCGAAGGCGGATACCGCTTCATCTCACGCAGCGCATCGGGACTCGATGCGCCATCGACACCATCGGCGACGGAAACACATCCGACGGAGCCAAATTTATGAACGGCAGCATTTTCTTCTACGCGCTCAACGGCGAAGGCGCGCTCGATTGGGTTGGCAGCACCATGATTTGGGTGCTGCTGCTTCTCTCCGTGGTCAACATTTCACTCATCGTTCAATCGATGATGGGCAACCAACGGCGCACGGTTTTTTCTGCGAGTGCCTGCGATGCATTGCGCGAACTGCTCGCGAGTGGCCGCTACAACGACGCGATCCAACGCGCCACGCGAGGAACAAGCGACCTCGAGCTCATGGTGGCGCGCGCGCTCGATCGATCACCACAAGGAGTCGAGGCGATGTCGCACGCCGCGGAAGAACGCGCGGATGAACTGCTGGCCGTTCGCTTACGCGCATTGGAGCGACTCAACATCCTCGGGCAAGTTGCGCCGATGCTCGGCTTGTTTGGAACGGTCTACGGAATGATCGCCGCGTTTCAAACCATCGCCAGCACTGGAGGCGCCGCGAATCCGGTGATGCTTGCCGGCGGTATCGGTGCCGCGCTGGTGTCGACGTTTTGGGGCCTTTTCATAGCGATTCCAGCCACAGGCGCCTACGCCGCGATGCGCAACAACGCCATCGCCCACTCCGACGAAGCGCTCGCCGCGACCGAAGAACTCATCGCGCTCTTTCGTCCTGCGCACGACGCCGCCGCCAACAAGTAACCCACTCAACCACCGTTCATGGCCCGCCGCAAATCACGTCCCGCGTATGCGCAGATCGAGATGAATCTCATCCCGATGATCGATGTCATGTTTTTCTTGTTGGTGTTTTTCACGCTGGCCTCACGACTGAGTGAGAGTGAACATGTCGACATGTCGCTCGCTCGCGTTTCCGCCGGAGCCTCCAGTCGAGCAGTTGAGGAGACGCGATACATCATCAATGTCTTGCCCGACGACAATGGCGGCGCGCTCGGATATCTGCTCAACGGCACGACCTACGCGGCGTCTGCGGAAGGCGTTGGACAACTCGCGCTCGCGCTCGCGGATGGATATCGACTCAACCCAACGCTCGCGGTGCATCTGCGCGCAGATCGCTCGACCCAGTACATGTGGGTCGAACCGGCGATGCGGGCCGCGACAACAGGAGCGCGTATCGCTGGTGGCGGCGCGTTGCCACGACTGAATCTCGTCGTAGAGATCCCAAGCGGGAGTGGCACGCATGGCTCGTAAGCACCGCGCCAATCTTCGCGAGCCGCACACCCGCATGCGCCTCTCGCTCTCGATCACCGCCATGGTGGATGTGGTGTTCATGTTGCTCGTGTACTTTCTGCTTACCTCGGGAGCGGCGGCCAACGAGCGCGTGCTGCGCGCGGAAATGCCTGATTCCAAAGGGGTTTCCAGCAACTCCGATCCCTTCGCGCTCGAAACTGATCCGCTCATCATCGAACTCACGGACCGTGATGGCGCGGTGTACATCACGCTCAGCGCGGGACTCGCGCCCGTGAACAACGCCGCGCAACTCGAGCGCCGACTCGCGGATGTGTTGTTGACGCGCGACACACCACGCGGACTCTTCGCCGCCGATCATCCCATTCGCATTGCCGCCGCGAGCGATGTGGCCTGGGAGGATGTCGTGGGAGCATTCAACGCGATCATTGCTGCGGGCTATCGCTCGGTGGCCTTTGGGAACACGCAACCATGATCGCTCCAATCGCGTCGCTGCTCATGACTGCGACTGGATTGCACTGCGCTGCGCCACACACAGACGAAGGCGCAAACTCACGGGCATCCATGCAGACGGCTGCGGAGACTGTGAACTCGCTCGCGCGTGTGTATGCGCAGCTGCGCGCTGCGGAAGTGGCCGATGATCTCGCACAGATTGATGTCATCACGCGCGAGGCACCGTCGAGCAAAGTCGCGATCCGCGCGGCCCTGGCGCGCGAGGCGATTTCATTACGCGCCGCGGCCCACTCCGCGCAAGAGCTTCGCAGCGTAGAAGTGCGACTTGTTGGGCTCCGTGCGGATCTCGCGCACACCCAAGGACTGGACACTCTCGCGGCGCGCGAACTGTTGCTCGAATGCATAGAAGGCGCGCGAACTGTTACTCGAATGCATAGAAGACGTGCTGCTGCGCGCACTGCCCGCCGATGGCAGCGATGCCATGATCGCGATCGGCATCCCCAGCTCAGCGCAGCGCGCATGGGCAACAGAGATCTTCGCGCGCGTGCAAGGATGGTTGGCGGAGCCAGCGTTGCAGTCGTTGTTCGCCGCAGACAGCGCGATTGCCACAAATCCTGCGGTTTTCCGCGCAAACGCGCTTGCCGGACTCGCGACACTCGCGCAAGCTGACTTGACTCGCGGCGTCGACGATCCTGCGATCAACAGCGCAACGCGCACGCGAGCGAACGCGTTGCTCACGCGCGCTGCCTCTACCGAACTTCCCATCGACAGCGAGCTTGCTGCGATTCTTGCGCTCGCGCGCTCGCGTGCAAACAACGACACCGCGTTGCGCGCGCGGCTGTTGCAAGATGCGATGCGCAGTCGAGACGAAACCACGCGCTATGTCGCGCAAGTCGAATCATGGCGTGATCGCACGAACGCGCAGCCCTTCCCTTATCTCGTGACAGAGCGCGACTCGTTAGCGTTACTCGCGGCAACAGCGCAAGCATCGCTGCGCGTGAGCGAAGGCGCGACCACGGTCGATGCGGCGCTGCGCAATTTTCTCCAATCGCAAACGCGCAGCACGCAGGCGGCTTCAACCCTTGCCTTGCTCGACGCGGCTTCAACGCTCTCGCAGAGAATCAATGCGCCGCTACGCGCACTCGCGGATTCCGACGATGCGCCGCCAGTGTTGTTTGCGCTCGCCGTGCTCAGCGACGAGAGCGATGCGCTGTTGACGGCGCATCCCGCAGCGGCCGAGCGTTGCGCAGACGATCCGCTGGTGATGCCTTGGTTTTCCCTGCGTTACGCGCGTTTTCTCGCGTCGCGAGGAGAAATCGCACGCGCGTGCGAACACATTCTTGATCTCGTGAGTCGTGCGCCAACACATCCCAACGCCGCCGCCGCGATGGCGCTTGCGCTCACGATGGAGCGAGCATTGGCACAGCGCGACGCTGCGGGTGAACGGAACCTCGATGCAGCGCTGGCCATCGCGTGCGCGCGCCTTCCCAACGATGACGCACACGCTGATTGGCTTCTGGAACGAGTTGATCTCGCGCTGTTTCCGCGCTGGTCCGCGCCCACACTTGATCTCGCTGGGCAAACACTTCTCGCGGTTCCAACGTCGCGCGAGTTCAACACGGTGCGTGAGTTGCGCTCACTCGAAATCGAACACGCGCGCGGTATCGAAAACGCGTCGCACCTTGCTGATCTCGCGCGCCGCGTGGGCCTAGTCGCGACCAAGCTTGAAATCGAAGTGCGCCCCGTTGGTGCTGCCACGCGCGCCACGTCGGTGCTGCCGCGCGCTGAGGTGTTGCGCGCTGCGTTGGCACTCGCGCTCTCTCACCCGCGCGAAGCGATGACCGTCGCCGCACGCGCGTTCGCTCCACCGATTGTGGATTCACGCGCTGCGGCACGCGCGGCTTCGGTGTGGATCAGCGCAGCCACATCAGGCTCGCTCGAATTTGACGCGCCACCCGACCTCATTGCGCTGGCGGCAACTGATCTCTCGGTTCGCGACGCGCTCATGGCTCCGATTGCGCGCGTGACGACGCAAGTCGATGAAGCGTGGATGAGCGAAGACAAAGCAAATGCAGCGACACTCGCGCGCGAAGAATTGCTGCCCATGACCACACTCGCGCTGATTGCTCCAAGCGTTGCTCCACGCGCACTCGATTTCGCCGCGGTGTGGGCGAGTCTTGCAACAGATGCAATCGATCGGGCCACCGCTCGCGCGCGCGCGATGGTCGCTTCCGATGACACCGATCGTGCGGCGCGTTGGCTGCTCGCCGAATGCCTCATGCAAAATCGCACGGATTCAGCGCGCGCAGAAGCGTTTTCGCTGGCACGCGATCTCGCGCCCATCGCCGCGCCGACGCGAGATGCATGGTGGTGGCGCGCGCAACTGATGCAACTGGAAATGTTGATCGACCAGCCATCACGCGCGAATGACATCGCATCGCGTCTCAACCGACTTGAAGCGCTCGACCCGACGCTTGACCAAGGGCGACTCGCTTCGCGTTGGCGCGCACTCCGCGCACCCTCCACCAATCGACAAGAAACTCCGGCAAGAGAGAACGCACGATGAACGATCCACGCGAACGGGAAACATTCTCGACCGAATCCTCAGTGCGCTCAAATGACAACCAGAGTGCGAGTGATCGCTCCAACGCTGATCGCTCTTGCATCGACCGCTTCGAGGGCGCGTACAACCGCATCGATCGCGAAATGCAGCATGTGCTCGATGAGCCGCGCGACGGTCGACGACGCGGCTACTCCTCGTGCGTGCGTCAGATCGCTGCGCAGCGCCGACACTTCGGCCGACATCTCGACTTCTTGCTTGAAGTAGGCGAGCTGCGCAACGCGTTGATTCACAATCGTTTCGGCGCCACCGAATACATCGCGGTTCCCACCATGACCACGGTGCAGACCCTCGAATCGATTGACGAAGAGTTGCGCAAACCCGTCCCATTGCGCGCATTGGCGGCGAAAGATGTCGTGACCATCAACGCGACCGACCGCATCGGTGCCGTGTTGACGTTGGTGCAAAACAAGGGCTTTGTGCGCTTTCCGGTGCGAGTGGACGGACGCATCGCGGCGTTGCTCACTGCCAGCGGAGTGTTGCGATGGATCGCCTCGCACGATTTGGATGCGTGCGCATTGCCAACACCGACGCACAAATCCAACAGCGCTCGCTCGCCACAAGCTGGCGCGCTCGATGCCACGAATAGCAATGGCAGCAGCGAACGAGTGATCTGCACCATCGCCTCGGTCGCTGTGAGTGAAGTGCTCGCGCGTGACCATCGTCGCGATGAGTTCGCCCTGCTCGCCCGCGATGCTTCTGCCGACGATGCGCTCACGCTGTGGTCAAAGAATCCGCGACTCGAAGCGGTGATCATCACCGAGCACGGACGCGCCGACGAGACGCCGATAGGAATCGCCACCGCGACTGATCTGATTCGCTTGCTTGAGGCCGCGAAGTCGTAACGCTTCGAGCGCGCGACTGTGCGCCGTTGCAAATCACCGACCGAGGCGACGATGAATCTGATCGCGCAGATCATCGAGCGTGGCCAGCTTGGCTCGCTTGGGTTCATCAAACAGCGGCAGTTGGCCCAGTGATGCCGTCAAGCGACTCGCGGTGAATCCGCATAAACGCACGGCACGCCATTCTTTCACCTCGAATTCGCGCAACAACTGACGCGCGGCATCACGCAACTCGTGGGTGTGATCAGTCGGGGTGAGCAGCGATTTCGCATGGGTGTGGGTTGCGAAATCGCTAAAGCGAATCTTGATAGTCAGCACTTGGGCGAACAATTGCTTCTCACGCAATCGCCGGGCGACCGTGTCCGCTTGGCTGAGGAGATGCGCTTCGACTTTCGCGCGATCATCGATGTCGACGGGAAACGTCTCTTCCTCGCCCACTGATTTCGATTCGCGCGAACTCTCCACTTCGCGATCATCGATTCCATGCGCCAATTCAAACCAAGTGCGCCCCGCATCGCCGAAGCGCCGCGTGAGTTGGGTGATGCCCGCGCGTTGCACGTCGCCGAAAGTCTCGAGTCCCTCCGCGCGCAGTGATGCTTCAGCGACAGGTCCCACGCCCCACATGCGTCGCAGCGGCAGTGGTGCGAGTCGCTCGGCCAGCGTCGCCGCGTCAAACTCAACCAACGCGTTTGGTTTCTCGAGATCGCTGGCAATCTTGGCGACAAACTTGTTGGGACCGATGCCGACGGAACAGGTGAGTTGCAGTTCGTGGGCAATCGCCGCGCGAATCGCTTCGCCGATCGCGCGCGCAGTTCCAAACAACGCGAGCGACGCGCTGACATCCACAAACGCTTCGTCGAGTGAGAGTGGTTCGATCTGCGGCGAGTAGCGTTCGAAGATCTCCCGCATCGCCGCGGAAACGGCGGAATACGCGGCAAATCGTGGGGAAACCGTCACGGCGTGGGGACAGAGTCGCAACGCATTCATCATGGGCATCGCCGCGGCGCACCCGAATTTGCGCGCCTCGTAACTGGCCGCGCACACAACGGCGCGACCATCACGACCCCCCACCAACACCGGCTTGCCGCGCAGCGCGGGATTGTCACGTTGCTCCACCGACGCGAAGAACGCGTCCATGTCGATGTGCAGAATGAGACGCGGTGTGTTCACGCGATTCTTCACGCAAGTCGTCGCTCAGCGAGCAGTCGGAGCTTCGTTGTCCCACACGAAAAGAGTCGTAGGATCGGGACGAGTCTTGATCGCACCCAACTCGTTCAGTTGATCGATGGTGGTTTGCCAACGCACCGCACGCATGCCGCCGAGGCCGATGCGTTTGGTTTCGTCGTTCTCCACCAACACTCGTTGCAGCGCTGCGCCGCGATTCATCGCATCGAGACTCATGCCAGCGTTGAGGCGCGTCATCACTGCGTTGAATGGCTCAGGCGTATCGAGATACGCACGCCATCCCGCTGCCGTCGCGCGCACCATCTTCTGGCACAAGTCCGTGTGCGAGTCGTAATACGCGCGAGTCGTGACCAACACTTGGTTGTAGGGATCGAAGCCCGACTCGCCCACGAGAAACACACGCGTCTTCACGCCTTGCAACGCGAGCGTGACCGGCTCCGAAGTGATGAAACACTGGGCGGCCATCGTTGGATCGCTGGCAAACTGTGCGAGATTGGCCGAGTACGGCACGAGTTTGAGATGTCCACCAGGAAACGATTTGGTGATCCAACGAAAGTCCGCAAGCCCCTGCTCAAACGCAACCGTCGCATCCGACTCCCAGAGTTCTCGCAGCGTTTGATAGGGCGAAGCCTCGTGCACCATCACGCCCATCGGGTTGCCCTGATAGACCGCGTACAGCGCGACGAGATCGCCGCCTTGCTCACGCAACTCGAGCAACTGTGATCCCGCAACGATGGCAAACTCGACCTTGCCGCTGGCCACTAATTGCGGCGCGGGAACACTAGGACCACCTTGGATCAACTCGACTTGAAGTCCCTCCGCTTGATAGAGCGCTTTTTCTTGCGCGGCGTAAAACCCGCCAAATTCAGGCTCGGCAACCCAGTTCAGCTGCAACTTCACGTTGGTGAACTCAGGAATGACTGCGCCGCCTTGCGCAGAGTCAGTACTTGGTGGAAGCGGCACGTCACCATCACAACCGAGCAACGCGATTACGGTGTTTGCAAACAATGCGAGCAGCAGCGCACGTGGAAGATTCGAGTTCATGACGCGGAGTGTAATGTGCGCTCACCGCACGCATGGACCCTCAACTCGCGCCGCCTTCCACCTCGCATGGCTCGTCGATTCGCCTTGATCGCGTCACCCGTTCATTTGCAGAAGTCGCTGCAGTGGCCGAGGTTTCGCTCGAGTGCGCAGAAGGATCTTTCACCGCATTGGTCGGTCCGTCTGGTTGCGGTAAGACCACGTTGCTGCGTTTGATGGGCGGGCTCGATCATGCGGATCGCGGCACGGTGACGCGCGAATCGATGCGCACAAGTTTTTGCTTTCAAGAGCCGCGACTGCTTCCGTGGCGCACCACGATTGAGAATGTCGCGTTGCCACTTGAGTTAGCGGGCGTGCCTCGTGCGCAACGCATCGAACGCGCCAATGATGCGCTCGAACAAGTGCAACTCAGCGATGCCGCGCAACGATTTCCTCATCAACTCTCGGGCGGCATGATGATGCGCGCGTCACTGGCGCGCGCGTTGGTGTCGAGACCCCAACTGCTGTTGCTCGATGAACCTTTCGCGGCGTTGGACGAAGTCACCCGCTACGAGCTCGATGCGCAATTGCGCGCACTGTGGGAATCACAGCGTTTTACCGCGGTAATCGTGACTCACTCGATTCCCGAAGCAGTGTTTCTCGCGCAACGCGTGCTCGTATTCACGCCGCGTCCTGCACGCATCATCGCGGAAGTTGAAACGCCACACGACCAGCGTGACGCGCACGCATGGACCAGCGATGCAATGGGAACGTGCGTACGAAAGGCGAGCGACTTCTTACTCGCAGGAATCTCGGAGCAGCGTCGATGAGTGCGCGCGCAGACAAGGCTCCCCGCTTGACGGTGCGCGTGTTGCACGCGAGCGCCCCGTTCGCCGCCATCGCTGTGCTCGTCATCGCTTGGGCGTTGATCAAAATCGTGTTCGACCTGCAGGACTTCGTGCTGCCTTCACCGTGGCGCGTGTTGCTCGCATTTCTCGACGCTCCTGGTCCGTTTCTGGTCGGAAGTTTCGAGACGGCATTGAGCGCAACGTTCGGCTTCCTCATCGCGGTCATCGTGGGCGTGTCGCTGGCCAGCGCGCTCTCGCTTTCACGTCTCGTTGAACGCAGCGTCTATCCGCTCACGCTGCTTTTTCAGATGGTTCCACTGATCGCGATCGCGCCACTCTTAGTGTTGTGGTTCGGTTACGGACGACCAACGATTGTCGCCAGCGCTGCGATCGTTTCGGTGTTTCCCATCATTGCCAACACACTGACTGGCTTGCGTTCACGCGATGAGCGACACCTCGAACTCTTCACGATCCTCGGCGCGAAACACTTGACGGTGTGGTGGAAACTCTCGCTCCCCTCTGCAGTTCCTTCCATCGTCACTGGCCTCCGCATTGCCGCTGGGCTCGCAGTGATCGGCACCATCGCGGGCGAGTTCATCGCGGGCGTCGGCGGCGACCGTGCGCCACTGGGAATCATGATCACAACCGCGCTGCGCAATTTCCAAACCGATCGCGTCTTCGTGTCCGTGCTGCTCTCTGCGTGCGTCGGCTTCACCGTGTTTGGCGCGGTGAGTCTGATCAGCCGCGTCGTGCTTGCACGATGGATGCGCGTTTAACTGTTTCGCGGCGATGCGAAACCCTGCACGCGCAGGCGATGACGGGTACTGCAGCACCACGTTCGCGCCCGCCTGGATCCTGTCCCGAGAGAATCGGCTCAAACGCGCTGGCTGCGGCAGGGATAAGTTCGGCCGCGTCGAAGCTGTCGCTCACGCCTGCGAGTGCTTCGTCATTAACTGAATCGTCGTTCTGCGCGAGCGCGTAGTGGCGACGATCGATCAATTGAAACTTCATCGGCGACGAATCCTGTCGATGCAAATGGATAGCGACGGCGTGCTCGACATCGGCGCGCGAATGCGCGGACTTCATCCCCGAGCGGGCGAAGTAAGTGTTCGCCGACCCTACACTGCGACCCCTGATCCGCGAGGCTTGTGGCTGCAAGGACGTGTTTCTCCGTCAGCCACGAACTCCCTATTCCTCTAAGGCATCGATTGCTCTCGCACGCCGTCTTCTCTCCACTCGACTACTGGCTCGTGCTCGCGATTTTTCTTGCGTCGGTTGCGGCACTGCTCGCGTTCGACTTCTTGGTCATCGAACGACTCACGCGTTCCAAGCCGAACCAGATAGAGAGTGATGCCCAGCATCAACGCGCGCGATTTCGCGTCTGTCTTGTGTGGACCGCGATCTGTGTTGCGCTGGCCATCGGTGCGGCGTTTGCATTTCGTTTATTCGCGGTGAGCGAACTCACGGCGCATCCCGCGCTGCTCGAAGGCACCAAGTACGCCGCGCTCACACCAGTCGACGCCGGCGCTCGACTCTTCCTTGAGTTTGTCACCAGCTATCTGGTCGAGATCTCGCTCTCCGTCGACAACCTCTTTGTCTTCTTGGTGATCTTTCGCTACTTCGGACTCACCCATGAGCGGCAACATCGCGTGCTCTTCTGGGGCATCGTCGGCGCCGTGGTATTTCGCGCGGTGTTCATCGGCGTTGGAAGTTTGTTGGTGCAGTTTGAATGGGTCTTGTTTGCGATGGGCGTGTTCTTAGTGGTGACGGGAACGAAACTCGTGACTGGTGAAGAAAAGCAACTTCACCCCGAGAAAAACCCCTTCATTCGCATGCTTTCGCGCGTGGTTCCTGTTTCGACGACCTTCGACGGAACGCGATTTTTCACGCGACTCAAAGCGGGCAGCAACGCATCGCAGCGCATTGGTCGTCTCGCAGCCACGCCGTTGTTTGTCGCTCTCATCGTGATCGAGACCACGGACATCGCATTCGCCGTTGACTCAGTGCCCGCGGTGTTGGCGATTTCGCAAGAACCGTTTGTGGCGTTTGGCTCCAACATCTGCGCCATCATCGGACTGCGCGCGATGTTCTTTGTCGTCGCCGAAGCGATGCAAAAGTTTCATCTGCTCAAGTACGGACTCGGCTTCGTGTTGGTGTGGGTCGGTCTCAAGATGACCCTCTTGCCTTACCTCTTCGATGGCCACGTGCCCATCGTGCTCTCGCTGTGTGTGATCATTGGACTCATCCTCGCCACCATGGCGCTGTCGATGATCATTCCTCCCAAGCCTGCGGTTGCGAGCGAGGATCAACACGACGCAACCAACGGTTCCAACGGCGACGACGCGCGCGAAGAGAATCACAATGCCTGAGTTGCTCCACGATTTTCTGCGCATCTTCACCGACACCAAAGAAGTGCTGGGCGAAATTTTCGGCGCACTAGGCTCATGGACCTATGTCGTGTTGTTCGCCATCGTGTTCGCGGAAACAGGTCTGGTGATCATGCCGCTTCTTCCCGGCGATTCGCTGCTGTTTGCCACGGGCGCGTTGTGCGGAATGGGGCACTTGGATGTGTGGACGGCGAGCGTGACGATTTTCTGCGCCGCACTTGTGGGCGACAATCTCAATTACCGCGTTGGTCGCGCCATCGGGCCGCGCGCGTTTTCTGGTCGCTATCGCTGGCTCAAGCGCGAACATCTTCTGCGCACGCAAGCATTCTTTGAGAAGCACGGCGCGAAAGCAGTCATCGTCGCGCGCTTCGCTCCCATCGTGCGCACCTTTGCGCCGTTTGTTGCGGGCGTCGGCGTCATGCCCTATCCGCGCTTTCTGCTTTCGAGCGTCGTCGGCGCACTCATCTGGGTGGGACTGTTTGTGGGCGCGGGTTACTTCTTTGGCAACCTTCCGTTCGTTGAAAAACATTTCACCAAGATCGTGTTGGCCATCGTGTTCGTCAGTTTGATTCCCGTGATGGCCGCCTGGTGGAGCGCACGCAAAGCGGCGGCGAAGGCCTGATGTTTCGCTTTGCCATCAAGATGCTCTTTGGCGACAGCGCGAAGTTTTACGGCATCTTGCTGGGACTTGGATTCGCGTCGCTGTTGATCGCGCAGCAAGCGTCGATCTTTGTGGGATTGATCAGTCGCACCTTCGCGTTCATCGGCGAAGTAGGACACGTCGACTTGTGGGTGTTTGATCCAACGCAGTCGTATGTCGATGAACCGAAACCGCTGCGCACCACTGCACTCGATCGCGTGCGTGGCGTGACTGGAGTCGAATGGGCCGCGCCGCTGTACAAGGGTTTGTTGGTGGCGACGCTTCCCGATGGATCGCGGCAAGTGTGCGATGTTCTTGGCATTGATGATGACACGCTTGCGGGTGGGCCTGTGGAAATCGTGTCGGGTTCACTCGCTGATCTTCGGCTTCCTGATGCAGTGATGGCTGAAGTGGGCTCGTCGCAGCAACGATTGAAGTTTCCCGCGGAACTTCCGCCCGGCGCAGTTCCCGCGCCAGGACAGAAATTCGATCCGCTCGGACCCAAGCGAGCCGTTGAAATCGGCGACATCATCGAGCTCAACGAAAGGCGTGCGCGTGTGGTCGGACTGGTGAAGTGCGCCGAAACATTTGTCCCGGCACCCACGCTGTACACCGTGTATTCGCGGGCGATCACCTTCGCTCCGCCATCGCGCCGCGTGATGAGCGCGGTGCTGGTGAAGGCCGCGCCCGATGTCACGCCCGCAACATTGGCGCAACGCATTCGCGATGAAACCGGTCTCGCAGCGCTCACTCCAAGTGAGTACTCAGAACGCACACTCGGCTATTGGTTACGCGAAACTGGCATCCCCATCAATTTCGGAATCGCGATTGCACTGGGATTTTTTGTCGGCGTCGCGATCGCGGGGCAGATGTTTTACAACTTCACGCTCGACAACTTGCGCTACTTCGGCGCCTTCAAAGCGATGGGCGCATCGACGAGGACGCTGCTGGGAATGGTCGCGTTGCAAGCGTTGGTCGCGGGCGTGCTCGGCTTAGGCCTTGGACTCGGCGCCGTGAGCGTGTTTGGACTCAATGCGTCGGGCGGAAAGCTCGCGTTCAAGATGCTCTGGCAAATCCCCCTCATCGCTGCGGCTGCGGTCCTCATCATCTGCGTCTTCGCCAGCGTGATCTCAATGTGGAAAGTGATTCGCCTCGATCCTGCGGATGTGTTTAAAGGCGCATGAGCACGCAGCACACCATCGTCGAAGCACACCCGATTGCGATTCGCTTGCGCAACGTGACCAAAACATTTGGTCGTGGCGAGAGCGCGGTCGCTGCATTGCGCGGAATCGATATTGATATTCCCGCGGGCGAACTCACGATGTTGGTCGGCCCGTCGGGTTGTGGCAAGACCACCCTCATCTCGATTCTTGCCGGATTGCTCGCGCGTGATGGCGGCGAGTTGCGCGTCTTTGGCCAAGATCTCGCGACACTCAAACGCGATCGACTTGCGCGTTGGCGTCGCGACAATGTCGGCTTCATCTTCCAACAGTTCAACCTCGTGCCGCAACTCACCGTCGCCGAGAATGTCTCGGTTCCCCTGGTTTTGCAGGGCGAATCGGTGGCTAGCGCGGTGCGTCGCGCCAACGAGTTGCTCGAGACGTTGGGCCTCGAGGGCCGAGGAAAGAGCGCGCCGCTCAACCTTTCCGGCGGACAACAGCAACGCGTCGCGATTGCGCGCGCGTTGATTCATGACCCACGTTTGTTGGTGTGCGACGAGCCAACCAGCGCACTCGACGCCGAGCTTGGACGACGAGTGATGGAACTCATTCGCGGTCGTTCCACCAGTCCTGATCGAGCGGTGGTGGTCGTCACCCACGACGATCGCATCTTTCACCTCGCCGATTCGATTGCGCATCTCGATGATGGCCGCATTGATCAACTACACCGAGTGCCGCGTGACACGCCTGCACGCGCCGCACATTGACTCCGAGCACACTTCATGAAACTTCGACTCATCGCCCTTCCAATTCTTGCGCTCGCTGGCTTTGGAATCACTGTGGTCGCGGTGATCAAGTTCAACGCGCCTCCCGCCATCGGCCCAGAGCCGATCGCGCCCACGCCGATTCCATTTCTTGATCGCGTTGCTGGAGTGGGAATCGTGGAGCCCGCGAGCGAAACCATTTTGTTGGGCGCGCCCGTGGGTGGAATCATCGCCAAGATTTTCGTGATCGAAGGCGAGAGCGTTACTGCGGGGCAAGCGCTCATCGAACTCGACACGCGCGATGCCGAGGCACGAATCTATTCCGCACGCGCGCGTGTCCAGAGCGGAAGGAGTCGCGTGAATGCGGCCTCGGCGCGAATTGCCCAGCTCGACGCGCTTCCTCGCGCCGAAGATGTTGCGCAAGCCGCGGCGTTGGTGAGCGCGCGCCAAGCCTCGCTGGCCGATGCGCAGGGGCGACTCGATCGTTTGCTCGGCGTGGGAGATCGCGGAACCACCGCGAACGAACAGCCAACGCTGGAGTTTGGAGTCGCCATTGCTGCGGCCCAGTTGATCGAAGCGGAGGCGAAGTTAGCGCGCGTCGAAGCGGGCGCGTATCCCGAAGAACGCGCCGTGGCCGAGAGCGACGCGCAAACGGCAAACAGTGAACTGCTCGCGCTTGAGGCGGAACTCAGGCAAGCCGAAGTCACGCGCGAGATTCTGGTCGTGCGCGCGCCCATCGCGGGCACGGTGCTGCGGATCGATACCCATGTCGGCGAATTCAAAGCGTCAGGACAAGGTGGCGGACAAGGCGGCGCCGGCAATTCGAGCGCGCTGTTGCGTTTGGGAAACATCAACACACTGCACGTGCGCACGGACATAGACGAGCTCGACAGTTGGCGCTTCGACAGTGCGGGCAAGGCGTTGGCGATCATTCGCGGCGGAAGTCGCCAGCAAGTTGCGCTGCACTTTGTGCGCGTGGTTCCCGATGTTGCACCCAAGCGCACACTTACTGGCGAGAACGGCGAGCGCATTGACACCCGCGTAGTGCAGGTGATTTACGCAATGGAGAATCCTCCTCCATTCGTGCAACCAGGAATGTTGGTTGATGTCGCGGTGGCATCGAAGTCCATCCGCGACGTTCAGTAGACACGCGAAGTTGTGCCGCGCGTCGTTACGATTCGCTGATGCTCGTATCGATCATCGCCGCTCTCGTCCTTGCGCAGAGTGTTGCTCCCTCTTCAACGCCGACCGTGACGCCGACCGCGACGCCGCCGGTGTCCATCACGCCTGAGCTCGCGGTTTTGCCCGCGAAATGGCCGCAAATTGCGGGCGCCGCGGGTGAAGACATCTCTGGTGTCGTGAAGAAAGGGACCACGATTTACAAGTGGTCCGAGGGTCACAACTTCACCGAGGGTCCCGCGTGCGCGCCCGACGGACGCGTGTACTTCACCGACATCCCGGGCAATCAAGTGATGCAAGTGGATGCCATGGGTGCGAGAATCGCGCTCAAAGATTCGAAGGGAATGAACGGGCTCTACTTCGCGAAGGACGGCACGCTTTACGGATGCCAAGGAAATCCTGGCGCGATCGTGGCCATCGATGTGGTTAAGAATGAGACGCGCATCGTGTGCGACAAACGTTCACCCATTGGTGAGACTGGCGTTTCACTCGGTCGACTCAATGATTTGGTGATTGATGATGACAACGGAATTTGGTTTACCGCGCCGGTCATCGGCGGCGTGCGTGCCAAGCGCGCGCCTGACTCCGTGTATTACGTTCCCACTACAGGCGGCGAAGCGATTGAAGTCATTGCTCCCGGAGAAATGCGCGCGCCCAACGGTGTGCATCTCTCGCCCGACGGCAAGACGTTGTACGTGTTGCCTTACTCGACGCGCGCGATGATGGCCTATCCCATCGAAGGCCCTGGAAAACTCGGCGCGGGAAAACTCTTCTACGAGATTCCAGCGGGAACGCGCGAGACGATTGGCGGAGATGGGCTTACCGTCGACACACAAGGAAATGTTTACATCACGGTTCCTGCGCGCAGCGCGATCTACGTGCTTTCGCCGCAAGGAAAACCGCTGGGAGAAATTCGCTTGCCCGAGCGCCCCTCCAACTGCGCACTCGGCGGGAAAGACGGCAAAACGCTGTGGATTACTGCGAGCACTGGCGTGTACGCGATTGATGTTGAACACGCGCGCGCACGTTGAACACGCGATGCATCAATCAGCTGAGGAGGCCGTGAATGACCTTCGCATCACCCTGCACTCCTGTGAGTCGGTGGTCAAGTCCCGAATGGCGATAGGCCAATTGCAAGTGATCGAGTCCCAGCAGATGTAAGACCGTTGCTTGGAAATCCTTCACGCGCACAGGGTCGCGTGCGATTTTGTAACCGAGCTCGTCGGTCTCGCCGTAGGTGTGGCCGCCCTTCACTCCGCCGCCCGCCATCCACATGGTGAACGCATGCGGATGATGATCGCGACCGAGGAACTCTTTGACTCCGTTGCGAAACTCCGCGACGGGAGTGCGACCAAACTCGCCGCCCCAGATCACCAGCGTTTCGTCGAGCAATCCACGTCGTCGCAGATCGCGCACCAGCGCCGCGACTGGTTGATCCATCTCGCGACATTTCTTGGGCATCTGTGTGAGCAAATCATCTGACGTGCCAGTGCCGTGTCCATCCCAACCCCAATCGTAAAGCTGCACGAAGCGCACGCCACGTTCCACCAATCGCCGCGCAAGCACGCATGAATTCGCCAAACTCGGCGTGCCCGGCGTCGCGCCGTATTCGCTCAGCGTTGCCGCACTTTCGCGGGTGATGTCCATCGCTTCGGGCACCGCCATCTGCATGCGATACGCAAGTTCGTACTGCGCGATGCGCGATTGTGTTTCGCCATCACCGTGACGCGTCACGCCCGCGCGCGCAATCTCGGTGATCGCATCAATCGTCGCGCGACGCGTCGCACGCAGCATGCCTTCGGGGTCTTTCGCGTAGAGCACGGGATCTCCGCTCGCTCGACACTGCACCCCTTGATAGACGCTGGGAAGAAATCCGCTTCCCCACACGCTCTTTCCCGCATCGGGAGTCTTGTCGCCTGAGACCAACACGACGAATCCGGGCAAGTCACGCGCTTCGCTGCCGAGTCCGTATCCCACCCACGATCCAAAGCTCGCGCCGCCAAATCGCGCCTCGCCCGTGTGCAACAACAACTGCGCGGGCGCGTGATTGAATTGATCGGTGGTCATCGACTTGATGACGCAGACTTCATGTTCAATCGAGCGGAAGTGAGGAATGAATTCGCTAGTCCACAATCCCGCTGTGCCCGATTGCGCAAACTTGCACACGGGGCCGAGCAACGTGGGATGACCTTTGATGAACGCGAACTTTTCGCCCTTGAGATATTCATCGGGACATGACTGTCCGTTGAACTTCGTGAGCGTCGGTTTGTAATCGAAGAGTTCGAGCTGACTGGGCGAACCAGCGAGGTGAATGTAGATGACGTTTTTCGCGCGCGCGGCGAAGTGTGGCGCGCGCGAGAGTTGCGTCGATTCGTGCGGAGAATCAGCCATCGGCGCCGCGTGCGCCTCGCGCGCAAGCAACTGTGAGAGCGCGATCGAACCCAACGAAAACGCAGAAGCGCCGCCTGCAAGCGATCCGAGAAATGTTCGGCGCGTCGTCTGCGCGAGTGCATCGATATCGAAGTTGTTTCGCGGATGACTCATGAGCGTGTGAGAAAGTCGTCGAGGTTGAGGATGGCGTTGGCCGCAGCGACCAGCGCCGCCTGACGCGCGAAGTCGACGGCGTTTGCGTTCGTGCTGCTCTCGCCCGCGCTTTGAGCCGCAATCGATGCATCACCGGATAAGAGGCGCGCTTCACTCTCGTGTGCTGCGTAGCGCTCGCGTTCGCGCGTGACTAGAGCAGTCAGCGTCGTCACTTCATCGTCGTAGCCATCACGGCCGAGTGCGCGTTGCAACATGACGCGCACCGCATCGACGTCATCGTGCTCGTCGTGCACCGATCGCGCCAACGCTTGCGCGCATTCGAGATAGACGGGATCGTTGAGCAATACCAACGCGGCCAACGGCGTGTTGGTGCGAATGCGCCGCACTGTGCAAGTCTCGCGACTCGTCGAATCAAACGCGATGAAACTTGGATACGGCGAACTGCGGCGCAAGAACGTGTAGATCGCGCGGCGGTAGCGATCTTCGCCTTCGCTCACTTTCCACGCGTCACCCGAGTACACCACTTGCCACACGCCCTCGGGTTGCGGCGGCATCACTGGTGCGCCGCCTTGCTTACGCGAGAGCAAGCCGCTCACGGCGAGAGCGCTGTCTCGGACTTGCTCCGCTTCGAGTCGCATACGTGGCGCGCGCGACCACAGCAGATTCTCGCTGTCACGCGCGCGCGTTCGCGCCGAGGCAATCGACGATTGGCGATAGGTGGCGCTGCACACGATTTCTTTGATCAGCGATTTCATCGAGAAATCATGGGCAATCAGCACACCCGCGAGATGATCGAGCAACGCTTGATCGGACGCGCCCGAGCCCATGACGCCGAAGTCTTCGCTGGTATGCACGATGCCGCGACCGAAGAACAACTCCCACACACGATTGGCCGCAACCCGCGCAAAGAGAGGATTCTCTTTCGACGCGATCCACTGCGCCATCGCCAATCGATCCATCGGCGCGTCCTGCGAGAGCGTGTGCGATGCACCTAGGCTCTGTGTTGCAATTGTTGCGGGGACTCCGCCGTCGACCACATCGGTCGGACTGGTCAACGCGCCGCGCGCCAACACATGCGTGGTGCGTCGCAACTCCAACGCGAGTTCGCGCATAACCGGAACACTGGCATTGATGCCGTTGCGCGTGATCGCAAGTCGCGGTGCGTCGTCATCGCGGTCGGCATCTTCGGTTTGATTGAGGCACGCGAGAAACTCGTAGTACTCGCGATGCGTGAAGGGGTCGTAGGGATGACCATGACATTGGGTGCATTGAAAGGTCACGCCCAGAAACGACTGCCATGTGGTGGAGACGCGATCGAAGACCGCGGCCATGCGGAACTCTTCGTCATCGGTTCCGCCTTCAGAGTTGGTTAGCGTGTTGCGATGAAACGCCGTCGCGAGCCGATCGTCATCGCTCGCGTTTGCGAGCAGATCCCCCGCGAGCAAGCGCACCGCGAACTGGTCGTAGGGCATGTCGCGATTGAGCGCGTCGATGACCCAATCACGCCACGCCCAAATCTCGCGCGTCGAATCCTTCTCGTATCCCTGCGTGTCGGCGTAACGCGCGAGGTCGAGCCACACGCGCGCGAATCGCTCGCCGTATGTGTTGTCGGTGAGCAGCGTGTCAACGAGGCGCTCGTACGCGTCTGTGCGCGTGTCGTTGAGGAACTCCGCGCGTTGCTCGAGGCTCGGCGGAATTCCCGTGATATCAAGGCATACGCGACGCAGCAGCATTTCGGCGGGCGCTTCTTCCGCGGGCGTGAGCTGTGCTTGAGTGATTCGCGCGAGCACGATGCGGTCGAGATCCTTACGCGACCATGAGTCATCCGCTCGCATCACAATCGGCGGCTCCACGCGCGGCGTGAACGCCCAATGTGTGCCCCACGGCGCGCCCTGTTCAATCCATCGCGTGATCGTCGCCACTTGCTCGATGCTGAGTCGATCGCCGTCGGGCGGCATGCGTTCATTGGCATCGACGCTGGTCACGCGCGTGTGCAACTCGCTGCGCAGCGGATCCATAGGCACCACCGCGATGTGTCCACTCTTGAGCGCACTGGTCACGCGCGCATGATCCGAAAGATTTAGCCCCGCCATCTCACGCACGCCGCCATGACAACGGAAGCAACGCGAGGCCAGCACGGGCAACACTTCGCGCGCGAAATCGACGGGCGCATCAGGTGATGATGCGCTGTGTGTTGCGACAACATCATTCGCGCCAACGCGCGCACCGCCACTGATGAGCAGCGCACACATGGACAGAGCAAGAGCGAGTACCGCAACGCGCATCGGCTGAGGATATCGCACGCGCTGTGCCATTCCATCACCCAAATACAGTCATCACTGACTTGGATGCGATCATGTGTTTGCGCGACAGCGCCCGTGACTCCAAACAACAACGCCGCCCCGCAGATTCGCGGGGCGGCGTTGGTTGCTGTCTCTGGCCCGCCGGCATCTCGCCTGCGGTGTTGTGCGTCTTATTGCAGCACGACGATTGCCTGAAGGGCAGAGTCGGTCCGTGCTTGCAAGTCAGCCAAATGGGCGCGTGTGTAGGGGTCGATGTTGCTCGCGCTGGCCTTGGCCATCGTGGCATCGAGAGCGACCTTGAGATCACGCAACTCTTGTGCACTCAACTGACGTGCCACGCGAGGAAGACCCGCCTTGCCCGTGGCAATGGCGATGAGTCGATCGGTCATGTCCGCCTGAAGATTGCGGCGATAGGCCGAAATCATGGGCTTTCGTGCATCCGATGAACCCAACTTCGACGGCGAGACCTCTGAATAAATCTCGTCGGTCAGCGTCTGCATGACCTCAGGAAGTGTCAGTGCCTCTTGATCTGCGCCAACGCGCTTCTCGTTGTCGTAGATGCGCGTGAAGGTCGATGGATTGATGATCATCGTGAGCGCCATCGATTGCGTGCCCGCGATCTGATCGTTGATGGGGAACGTGCTCGTAGCCATCATCGATTGCGGTCCGTCCATCCACTTCTCAATGGTCATCTTGTTGAGCAACTCAGGCGTGATGCCGTACGCTTCATCGCGGAATGCGTTCTCAATGATGAATTGCAACGCCTCGCGCTGCTTGGCCACTTCAACAGGAACCAACGGATCGCTGGTGTTGGCATCGCCCTTCTTGACGCGATTGACGTAGGTGCCGCCAATCCACGATGCCATCATGTCCATCGACTTGCGCTGCTTGTTGAGAGTCTTGACGTAACCCTTGCGTGCGCGCTCCCAGCTGTCGCCGTTCTTCACGTACTTCTCGAGCAACGCCGCGCGCAACTGGCGCACGAGATTCATCTCTGCCTGCGCGAAATCGATTGGATTCTTGGAGAAGTCGTAGCGACGAGCAAGCGGATCGGGGCCGCCGGTGTCTTCATCGCTGAGGTACATGTGGCCTGGTTCGCCCACACGCGCCGCAACCTTGGCAGGATCGTCAAAGGTGTAGCCGTACTCGATGGCCCACATGTCGTACAGACCAATGCCCACCATGGTGTAGTCGCCTTGAAGGTTGTCCTTATCCAAGTTGAAGTTTGTGCCCATGTAATCCATGACCGACGCGGCGAGCGGCTTGCCCTTGACCACGGCGGAATTGATTTCATCGAGCGTGTACAACGACGAGCCCTTGAAATTGTGACGCAGTCCCAACGTGTGGCCAACTTCGTGCGCAACCAAGTGCGCCAACTGTGGACCCGCGAATGACTCGGGGACGCCGTCGAGCGTTTCGATCACTGGCTTCGGTGCATCGGTCTTGGGCGCGGCGGGATCATCGGCGGCGCTGAGCAAATCAAGCGTGTCAAACGCCATGCTTGCAATCGCCATGTCGCTGGCCATTCCTTGCGCAGCGAAACACATCGCGCCGCACTTGGAGTGATCAGATCCTCCGGCCGCGCGATACCAATCGGCAACTTGACGCAACTGTGGACTCGCGGCAAGCGCGGGATCTTTGCGACTGTCGGCCGAATCAAGATCGCCTGCCGCCGCGCGAGTTGCGCGATCGGCGAGCACTTCTTGTCGCTCTGCAGTCGAGAGCAATTGCAATCGCGGATCCCACTGCGGATGAGACTCGAGCCACACCAAACTTTCGGCGGTGAGACTCTGGGTCATCTCGCTCGGACGATCGTCGTACCAGTTGTAGAACGCGCGAATCCAACCGTCGGTGAGCACGATGTCCGCATCAAGAATTTGACCCGTGAGCGGATGCGCGCGGCTTGGCCCGATCGCGGTGGCGACGTCGTTGTTGAGCCAACGCACGAAGTTGAAACGCACGTCCTCAGGATCCTTGTCCATGTGCGCGCCGGTGACTTCGTCCTGTTGATAGACCTCAATCGCGCTGTCGATGCCGATCTTGCGGAACGCTTCGTTCCACTGCAAAATCCCTTCCTTCACGTAACGGCGATAGCGCACGGGAACCGTGTGCTCGACGTAATACACGATGGGTTCCTTGGGCGGCGAGAGCGTGAGTTTGGGGTCGCGCTTCTCGAGATTCCAACGATTGATGTTGCGCGTCGCGTTGGTCTCGGTGCCGTAGAGGCCGAGGTCGCGATAGCCGGTGAGGAAGTAGCCGACGCGATCATCTGCAGCGCGCGGCTTGTAGCCCGAGTTCTCGGGAAGCACGGAGATCGAGTAGTGCACCAGCTTGAAGTTGCCCGCGTTGTCCGGCGCTTCGATGGCGACTTCAAGATTCTGCGGGAAGCTCTTGGACTTGGCGATCTTGGCCAGTCGCGCATTGAGGCTGGTGCCCGCGAGTTGCTGCGATTGTCCCACCAACATTGCGTCGAGATCGACGACTGGTTGACCGTTTGGACCAGTGGCCACGATGGGAACTTCGATGAGCACGTTGTCGGTGAAGATGCGCTTGACCGAGTCCTTCGATGTTTGTTCACCAGTCGAACGCACATCTACTTGTGGCTGCACCAACGCGAGGCGATTGCCGTATTGCCGCCAAAACACATACTTTTCGGGGCCTTGTAAACCACTGAAGATTTCGCCGCCAGCGGGAGTCGCAGCGATGAGGAACTTCATTTTCTCCCAACCACGCGGAAGCTCGGCGAGAAGTTGATCTTCCTTTTTGTTGACGAACAGTCCGAAGAGCGACGTCCCATCAGGGGTTGAGTTTATGCGCTCGTAATCCTTTGACACATCCGCGAATGGCGGCAGGTCAGGACCCGCAAAGGTTACGGCGACGGCAAGTGTCGGAAGCAGCGCGACGCTCGCGCGAAGAAAAGAACACATCATGTGAAGACTCCGTTATGAAGTGGCGCTCCGCGAATCGGAACGCGTCAATGTCCACTGTACGACAAGCGCCCCCGCGACAATTGGGGGAGCCGCTCATACCGCGTGCAGAAAATCGAGTTCGTGCAATCGAGAGAAGCCTGCAGCAATTAGCCATAAAAATGCGCGCGACCGCATCAGTGTCCTGATGCGGTCGCGCGTGAATTTATGCACTGCGAGCGAAGTCTGTCCCTCGCTGCAAGTCGCGGCTTAGCTGCAAGCGCCCCACGCGCCCAACATGATCGCGAGATCAGCGGCATCGGTGGTTCCGCTGCCATCGAGATCTCCGCCGGTTCCGCCCCACGCACCGAGCAACGCCGCGAGGTCAGCCGCGTCGACAGATCCATTGAGGTCGAGATCGGAAGGGCAAGGAGTTGCGCCGCTGTTGGCGATCAACACGTACTGCGAACCCGGGTAATTCTCGAGGTTGACCAAGCGTGGCTCGGCGAGATTGGCGCCGCCGCCGAGAGGCCCGAGGACCTGGTTGGACAGGTAATCGTGACCGCCACCGTTGATGAACGCGCACACTTTGAGGTCGCCCACGGTGTAGCCGGGGATTGCCGAAAGCGGAATGCGCACTTCGACGCCCGTGCGCACCAGTTCGGCGGCAGCTGTGTCGGCCAACTCAGAACCAGAGGCAACGCCCGCGATATTGGAGTTGTCGAGGCCGAAGCCGAAGCCGCTCTTGAAGATGACTGCGCCCGCTGCGCCCGCGCCGCCGGTACCGAGATAGCCGCCGGTTCCCCCGCCTTCGGTGAGCAATTGGGCCTGATTCATGTACACGGCGAGGGGCGCGCCGCCGCAGGTGAGGCTCATCCAGAGGTCCGCGCTGAAGTCCGCGTCGAAGGTCAAGCCGTTGCCCGTGCCATCGTCGCCCATGCGATTGATGCCGTTGAAGTCGACATCGGGATTGTTGCCGCGCAGGCGATTTTGTCCACCAGCCACGCCATCGATGAAGATGTCCAGCTTGTTGTAGTTCGACTCGAGGTTGCCCGCGAACACGATGAACAGGAAGTTGCCATCGATGGTCGCGTAGCAGGCATCGAGCTCAGAGCCGCTCGCGAAATCAACTGTGCCCTGCGTGGCATCGCCGAATTGCGTCTGCGTGTTTTGCACAGCGATGGCCGCGCCGTAGAGCTTCGCTTCCGCGGAACCATCGAGAACGACCTGAGCCTGCGAGGCTGCGGCAATTGCGAGGCACATTGGGAGCGCGGTAAAGAACAATTTCGAACGCATCTAACGATCTCCGGAGTTGGTGCGAGTACAGATCGCAGCAACTATCGTCCGCGATCCGAAAGAACGGTCAAGTCATACAACCTAGCTCAGGAGTTGCTCGCTCACAAATGAAATCTGCGAAGTAGCCGCGCTTTCAAGAGCTTTATCGCGGAAAAGTTCGCGGCATATTTCCATCGCGCGATCAGCCGCGATGCGTGCGCAGGAATTCCGGCGCGAGTTACGGGGCGAACGACGCGGAAAGTTACGGCGCGGTCCAACCCCATTGCGCGAGCAGCGCCGCGAGATCCGCGGCATCCACGATTCCGTTGTCGTTCACGTCGGCCGAGCCGCCCGTTTGTCCCCACGCACCGAGCAGCAGCGCAAGGTCGGCACCGTTCACCGCGCCATCACTGTTGATGTCCGCAGGATTTCCCACGGGAGGCGCGTCGCCCTGCGAAAAAATCAGACAGGTGTACGGGCCGATGTCGAACACCGCGCTTGCAGCAAGTCCGTCCCACGGCGTGGCGTAACTCGCGTCGATGTCGAACGCGCCCGTGTTGGCGAATCCGCTGTCGTAGCCATTCCAATCGCTGTTGAAGCGCACCTTCCACTGCCCATCGCGCGGCATGCCGATGCGATAGCCGATGCGCGGCGTGTTGGAGAAGTTCATCACCACCACGGTGTCGTCGCGCTGGCCACCGTTCATCCAACGGTGATATGCGAGCGTCTTCAGCGAATTGTTGACATGAAAGACATTGGTGTTCTGGCCCGAAAGTCCGCGGGTCAGGCCTGCGGTGTTCTTGCGCAGCGCGATGAGATCTTTGTACAGCGCACGAATTCCCGCGAAGGTTGTGCCTTTGGACCAATCAAGGGGATCGGTGTCTTGGAAGTAACCGTCCTCAAGAAACTCCTGTCCCTGGAAAATCATGGGGATCCCCGGCGAAGTCATCACCACTGCGGCGCCGAGAGTCGAGCGTTTTTTCGAATACCAACTCGCCGCGTCCTCAAGAAACTCCTGTCCCTGGAAAATCATGGGGATCCCCGGCGAAGTCATCACCACTGCGGCGCCGAGAGTCGAGCGTTTTTTCGAATACCAACTCGCCGCGTTCCCCGGCCAAATCGCCTCAGGCATGCGCGATTGTCCGTTGGCGATTTCGTCGTGACTCTCGGTGTACACCACGCGTTGAAATGCGTCGCCGTTGTAGTTGGCCAGCACCGCATTCTTGATGGCATACATATCGCGATCAGAGTCATTGGCAGAAATGAGATTCGTGCGCACGGGCCAGTAGAACTGCGCGTCCCATTGGGCATCGAATCCCGCGCCGCCCGCACCGGTGCTCTTCGTCAGCCACGCGTTGTTGTCGAGGTCTTCGCAAATCGAAATCTTGCCGCCTTGCGTGGCATTCATTGAATCATTGATCGACTGCAGCAGCGTCCAACCCTCGGGAATGTCGGGGCCGAATTGATCGACTTTGCGGATGTACTTGGTTCCATCCATGCGTTGACCATCGAGATGAAAGTCCTCGAGCCAATACATCACGTTGTCGCGCAAGTAGGAACGCACTTCGTTGCGCGAGTAGTCGGGACGGGTGTTGCCCCAAGGAGTGACCGCGCGCGAATCTTGGAAGAAGTAGATGCCCCCACCGCTGCTCTGGTTCCATCCGTCGTACTGCCAGAGATCCACATCGTTGGGACCGATGTGGTTGAACACGAGGTCACCAAGTACTGCAATTCCCCGAGAATGCGCGGCATCCACGAATTCTTTGAGGTCGGTGGGCGTGCCATACGCCGACTCCACGGCCCACGGATGCGCGCCGTTGTAACCCCAAGAAACGCCTTGGGGGAACTCGCAAAACGGCATCACTTGAATCGCGTTGACTCCGAGATCTTGCAGTTGATCGAGCTTCGCTTTCGCTTGATCAAAGTTGGCGGGCACGGTTCCTTTGGGCGTTTGACCGAAGGTTCCGATGTGCATCTCATAGATCACGAGCTCGTTCCAACTACTGATCTGAAAATTTGGATTCTGCCACTGATAGGCGACTGGCGAATAGACCACCGAGTTGCCCGCGGAGTTCGTAAGTTGCCGCGCGCGCGCGTCGTTTTTCCACAACGTCAGGCTCGCGTTGGTGATCACATATTTGTATTGCGTTCCTGCATAGACATAGTTGATGTCGTTGGACCAGTATCCGTTGCCCTCGTTCACGAGCGGATGACTCGTCGCGTTCCACCCGTTAAACGAACCCGCCACGCGCACCGCAGAAGCGTTGGGGGCCCAAACGCGAAAGGTGGTTCCCGCAGGCAGCGGCGAAAAGTATGGAATCGCGCCCACGCCGGGCCGCGCACTCTGCGCCTGTGCGAAACCGGTGAGGCCGAGCACGCAAACGAGAGTGAATGATCCTGCGCGACGGATGGACGATGCGAATCTGTTCATGGGATCTCGGGGCAACAACACCCGCACGGGAATCGTGCGCATGAGTAATGGATACTAGTGCGCGACTACACGAAGGCTAGTCGCAAGCGTCCATTTGGAGCGAGACGAAAAGTTTGTGCGTCCGACATGCGGCAACGTGGCAGCGAGCCGGTGAGCCTTCGCTCCACCCCAAGCGCGATGCCGGCTCGCGTCGATGCACACAGAAGCCACGCGCGCGAAACTAGTGCATTCGCCGCGAAACACCGATGTTTGTCGGCTCGCCCGCAGGGTTGCCCTTGCCGTCGAGCGGAGATCCCGGCTTCCACGACCGCACTTCGATCTTGCCTGCAAGGGGCCGAAACTCATCGAACCAACCATCGGCCCAGCGCACGCGCAGCCACCCGCCTTCGATCCACCAGCTGCCGACACGCACCTCATCGGCGGTCTTCCACGCGACGTGACTCGATTGAATGGCCACATAGAACTGGCGTCCAACCCGCGACTGCGCCATCGGCGTCTCGTAGACCCCAACCCACGATGCATAGGCGGCGGGCGTGCGCACCGCTTGACCGGTGTTGCTCGGCGCGCCGGTTCGCGCAACGCCGGGCGCGTACGAACGCTTGCTCATCTTGCCTTGCTCATTGCGAAAAATCGTGTCGCACCAACCGTCTTCGTACTCGGCGACGATGCAGTCATCGCGCAACGACCACGTACCGATTTCTCCCTGCGCACCTGTTGGGCCTTTGGACCAATTACTGCTCGCGACGCCGCTCTCCGCCAACACCACGTCGAAGGTCGTGTTCTCATCGTCGGTCAACGTCCATGAGCCAACGGCGTCTATGGATGTAAGACTCGCCTGATCCAAACTGACGTTCACGCCCGACTTCGCAGCCGTGGCGCAACCGTTGCTCATCAATGCAATCAATGCCGCACCGATGATGGTCACCATCATGCACAACCAGCGAGGAGCTAACAAGGACGCGCGTGACAGAGTCGTGTTCATGGCGGTTGTTTCGACTGCCGCGATACTCTCTGTGCACTTTGCGCGCTCAGCGTCCGCGCGCAGGCGAAGGCGTCGAAGGTGCGCTCTGAAAACTCTCCGCTCCGCGCGCGAAGACAACGGTGAAACTCACGCCGGCATTGCCTTCTTCGTCTTCGTCGCCGAGCTGGATGCCGGGAAGAAAGTCTTCATCGATGCGCTCGAGCAACTCAGGGACATCCGCGTCAGTAATGCCCGATCCATCGAGCACAGTGACTGTTCCCGCCGCAGTGCCGTCGGGAAGAAAGTGAAGATCGACCGCGACTGCATCGCGCGTTCCATGCAGTGCAACGAGACGCTCGCTGCTCGCCGTGCGCAGCGTGCGTTTGAAATGAAGAGTGGCGACGATGTTGGGACGGTTGCTCATTTGAGTCTCCTAATGTTGGTTGGGAGCCGCCAAAGAAGGCGGCATGTTTATTGCGAAGCAGTGATGGCCGCGAGTGCGAGCAGCACGGCGCTCGGCGCGACGAGTGCCAGCAAACAACCGCGAGACGCGCGATAGCCCACGCCGGTGCCGGGGATCGAAAAAACGCTGTATTTACGCCCGCGGGCGCTGGTTCCAGTACGAAACCCGCGCCCGCCGACGGACCAACCCACACCACCCTTAGAAAGGTTGACGCGGAACGGGCCAACATTCATCGAACGACGAAAAGTGAATCCCATGGGTTTTCCCGTGACCAGTGTTCACGCGCGTTTGCAGTCAACTGCGTCGTGGTAATCGTCGCGCGAACTCTCTTAGTTTGCCAACGGACGCAGCCACACATTGCGGAAGCACAGGGGATCGCCGTGATCTTGCAAACCAATGGGAAGCTTGGCTTCGTGCGCGGAGTAGGTCGCCTTCGCGGCGTGGGCAGTCGCGCCCAAAATCTTGGAGTTGTCCTGCACGAGGACGCCGTTGAAGAAGACGGTCATCGAACCCTCGGTCTCGAGCGTCCCGTCCTTCTTGAACACGGGCGCATGGAACACCACGTCGTAGGTATTCCATTGTCCATTTGGTCGGCAAGGATTGACCATCGGAGGATGTTGGCCATACATCGCGCCGGCCATGCCATCGACATAGGTTTCGTTGGGATTCGAGCCGAGGATCTGCAGTTCATAGCGATCCATGAAGAACAAACCACTGTTGCAGCCATGTTGGCTCTCGCACTTGCAAGTCTCGGGCACCATCCACTCAATGTGAATCTGGCACGAGCCGTACGAGTCCTTGGTCTTGATGCTGCCCGCGCCGGAAGTGGCCTGGAAGTAACCATCCTTCACTGCCCATTTCGCGTCGCCCCCGTTGCCCGTCCACTTCGACAGATCTTTGCCGTCAAAGAGCACGATCGCATCACTCGGCGCAGTGCAGCCGTTGGCGGTGCAGGTGCCCGCAGTCACGCGCGCGGGTTGCGGACGCTTGAGGTCGTGCACGCCCCACTCCTTAGTTGCAGTTGGAGTTGCGTTTTGCGCAAACGGTGCAGCGGCAAGTAGAAGAGCAACAGGAACGACAGCCAAGACGATGGGGCAGAGTGGGCAGAGGCGCATGGAAGAATCTCAGTGAGAGGTGCGAAGTGATGCCGAGCGACTCTTGTACCTCAGATCCGCACCCACGAAGTTGAGGGGAAAAGTCGTATCCTCAAATTATGCATATCGATGACTTCTCCGAACGCCTCGTCATTCGACTTCCACTCACCGATGCCGCGGGCGTGATCTTCTATGGAAGAATCTTCGAGCTCGAGCAAGAGCTCTTCGAACGCTGGCTCGAACTCGGGGGAATGGAATTGCACGAAATGCTTTCGGGCGCGTTGACGCCGACTCCGATCGTGCATTGCTCTGCAGACTTTCGCCTCGCAGTACGCGCGGGTGACCGCTTGATGGTGCGCATTTCCCGCGTAGAAATAGGCAAAAGCAGCTATTCGTTGGAGTGGACATTCACGCTCGACGCGCAAGTGGTGATGAGCGCAACGGTGAAGCGCGTGGGTATTGATGTTGCCTCGCGCAACTCAGTGACGCTGCCAGAAAAGTTGCGCGCATGGATCACGCACACTCAGCAATGCGTCACAGCGAAGTGAACTGTTCGCCCGCGGCAAGGCGCGCAGCAAGTGCGGCACGCGAAGGCTTGGCGCGCGCGGCTTCGTCCTCGGGCATCAGAAAATACGCGTCGGGGATGAGGTGCGGCGCCAGCGCTGCGCGCGCAGCCGAGTTGAGTTGCGACTTCGTCATGTATGCGTGGTCCGCGACCGCGATGAACGCCACTGGACGCGCGCCCCACTTCTCGTCCGCGACGGCGACGACACACACGGCACGCACAGAGCTGATGGCACTGAGTGCACGTTCAATCTCTTCGGGATGGATGTTTTTCCCGCCGGAAATGAACATTCCGTCGAGTCGACCAGTGACATGCAGTCTTCGCGCGTCGTCGATCCAACCGACGTCGCGTGTGTACAGCGGCCGCGGCAGTCGCACACGTCGACCATCGATGAACTCTGCGTCCGCGAGCATCGGGCCATCGAGCACGATCTCATTGTTGCGTGCATCAATCACGACTTTCACGTCAGGCAGCGGCGCGCCGACGAGCGTGTCGGGATCGCCATGCTGCAACTTCGTCGTGGCCACTTGCGATGATGTTTCGGTGAGGCCGTATGTCGAGTAGAGCGCGCCGATGCGCGCCACCGCCGCGTCGCGCAGCGCTGCAGAACTCGGACCGCCGCCGAGCATCACTGCGCGCAGTGACGGTGGAGGCGATGCCGGATCCTCCATCAAACGCGCTAATTGCGTGGCGACTAATGATGCGTGAGTCACGCCGTCGAGATCACGCCAGAGTCGTGGTGCTGTAGCGACGCGCACCGCACCACCAAGCACAAGCGCGCGCACCACGATCATCAATCCGCCGATGTGCGCGCAAGAGAGTGAGGCGAGCCACACGTCGCCGATGCGAAACGGAATCACACTTGCTCCATTGATCGCGCTCATATGCGCCGCGGACCACGGAATCGAAATCACGCGCGGCGTGCCTGTCGATCCGCTGGTGGCAACCGCGAATGCCGCGTGCGACAAGATTCGCCGCACGATCAACGGTGGCGGCGGAGCAGGCGTGAGTGACTCCTCGGCGAGGATCTCGCGCAACGTGCTGTTGGTCAGCGTGAGCGTGACGCCGGCGGCGCGTTCAAGCTGTGCCCGCGCCGCCGGGGGAAGCCCATCCGCGATGGGAAACAGTGTGGCACCGACCGCCGCCGCCGCGAAAATGAGTGCCACCAACTCGCGCGACAGCGATGCGTCGCAGGCAATCACGGCATAGGAACCGACTTTACGCCGCGTGAGCCATCGATCGATGTACAGCGAGTCGACGATGATTTCTCCGCGCGAAACGGCGCCTTCGCTGCTGAACAAGATCGGCGACACGATCGAGTGTCCCATCAACGCGTCGCGCCAAGACCTCATGATTCCCACGCTTGCGCAAAAGGAATCGGTAGCGGTGTGCCCGCGATCGCTCCGTCTTCGATGAGTGCGGGCGCGCACGAATCATTGGCCAACACCCATGCAGTGCCGAGGCCATGAGCTCGACGCGCGTTGGGTATCGAGGCTGCCAAATGCACGGCCACGCGCAATGAGTACGAACTCTCAAACGCGGTCGAAAGCACGGCGTCCGCGCCGAGTGAAGCCGCTTGCGCCGCGCGCGTGCGCACCGATTCGAGCGAACCAAGCCGCGACATACGCAAGACCCACGCCGCGACGCAGCCGTCACGCGCGAGCGATTCACGCAGCGCAATCGCTTCGATCGAATCATCCAGCACCGTTTCGTCGAGCGCGATGCGAATGCCAGTCGCATGGGCCAGCGACGCGAGCTCGTGAGGATTGCGCAGCGGATCTTCGAGGTACTCGATGCGCGCGGCGTCCAACCCATGCACGCGTTCCATGCACTCGTCGCGCGTGAGCGAGCGATTGCCGTCGAGGCGCAGCTGAATGTGCGGAAGCTCGCGCAAAAGTGTGCGCAGCAACTGCATCTCAAACGCGGCGCTCGCGCGACCGATCTTGACTTTGACCACGCGTGCGTCGCGCAACTCGAAGAACAGTTCATCATCGTGTGCGTTGCCATCACGGACAAAGAGGTGCGCGACCGCGGCGTTGCGCACGGCTTGCTGCCCGAAGCCCTCCATCGTCTCCACCGCACACGACGCTGCGAAGGCTGCGCAAGGCGGAAGTTCTTCCAACTCGCGCGCGCCGTCGCTCCACTCTTCGAGCGCGGTCATCGCATCGTCGAGTGATTCGTGATGCATACCCGCGAGCGGCGCGCACTCGCCAAAACCTGCACAAACACCGTCATTTACCCGCAAGAAGACTGCTTCGCGCGTGGGCGAACCGACGAGCGCGCGCGCCTTAGCGACCACGGGAAACGAGACGCGCAACATCTCCACGCTCATGCAAACACTCCGCTCATGCGCACGCCGATGGCAAACGCGACGCCGTACAGATAAAGCATCGCGCCAAACCCGGCGAGAGTTCTGTTGAGCAGCACGCCATCACGGCCGCCCATGATCGAAATCGAAATCGGAATCATGAGCAACGCCAGCAGCGACGCCGCGAGTGCGCCTTGCGAAAGTTTCCCGACAACAACTGCGATGACGGGAACCACGATGGCGCAGAGATGGCAGATCACGATCTGCGCGCGAGTGAATCTCGATCCAAATCGCACCGCGAGCGTGCGCTTGTTGTTGAGTGCGTCACCAACGCGGTCGCGCAGATTGTTGGTCGCGAGTAACGCCACCGCGATGGCGCCTGGCGCAACTCCGCACCACCATGCGAGTGAGGTCCAACTTCCGTCACACGCCGCGCGCGTTCCCGCGACGGCGAGCGGACCGAAGAACGCGAACACGAAGATGTCGCCGAGTCCGACATAGGCCAATGGCATCGGTCCGCCCGTGTAGCCCACCGCGCACACTGCGCCGAGAACGGCGATTGCGGCGAAGGCGAGACCGCCATGCATCGTCAAGAAAACTGCGGGAATCGCCGCAAATACCAGTGTCAACAGCAATGCGAACTTCATCGTGCGCGGCGCGATTGCTCCGCTAGCCACGGCGCGTTGCGGACCGAGTCGCGCAACTGAATCGGTTCCGCGCACGCCATCAAACAAGTCATTGGCGAAGTTGCTTGCGATCTGCAAGAGCCACGCACCGATCAACGCGGCGAGGACGGGCAGCAACGCAAACACTCCGTCATGCCATGCGAGAGCTCCACCCATCATCACAGGACAGAGCGATGCGCCGAGTGTCTTCGGCCGCAGCGCGCTGATCCACACTGCGATCATGCGCGAACGCCTTGGTGAACTCACGGCGCGTGCTTTCGAAAGTCGGGGCGACGCTTCTCCATTTGCGCGTCGCGTCCTTCCTTCGCTTCATCGGTCATGTAGTAGAGCATGGTGGCGATGCCCGAAAGCTCTTGCAATCCTGCTTGACCATCACAGTCGGCGTTGAGCGCTGCCTTGAGCGCGCGCATCGCGGTGGGCGAGTTGGCCAGCATCTCACGACACCACTGCACGGTGACTTCTTCCAGAGCCGCGACAGGAACGACCGTGTTGATCAAGCCCATGTCGAGCGCCTCTTGGGCGGAGTAACTGCGGCAGAGAAACCACATCTCACGCGCCTTCTTCTGTCCGATGATGCGCGCCATGTAACTCGCGCCGAATCCGCCATCGAAGCTGCCCATGCGCGGACCAACCTGTCCAAAACGGGCGTTTTCTGCGGCAATTGTGAGGTCGCACATCATGTGCAACACATGGCCTCCGCCGATGGCCCAGCCCGCCACCATGGCCACGACGGGTTTAGGACAGGTGCGAATCTCGCGCTGAAACTCGAGCACGTTGAGCATCTCATCGCCGCTCTCGGAGCGATAGCCCGCATGTCCGCGCACGCGTTGATCGCCGCCCGCGCAGAACGAGCGTTCGCCTTCGCCAGTCAAGATGATCACACCGATGTCGCGATCATTCTTCGCGTCAAGCAACGCGGCGCGCATCTCTTCGACGGTGCGCGGCGTGAATGAATTGCGCACCTCGGGGCGATTGATGGTGATCTTGGCGATCGATTCCGCTTTGTGAAATTTCACTTCGGTGAACGCGGCCGCGCTGGCGACGGCTTGCCAATCAAGGGCGACGCGAATCTTCTCGGTGGTTTCGGTCGTAGGCTTCGGCAGAGTCGTCATGGTGGCTCGAGGGTTGAGTGAAGGAGATCGCGAATTCAGCGGCGCAGAGTATGGAGTTGTTGCTCGATGAGCTGTGCCACGCGCGCACTCGCTTCAAGAGGCAACGCGTGACCTGCGCCTTCGATGGTGTGCACCGCAATCACAGGTGCCACGCGTTGCGCTGCAACATTCATCAGAGCATATCGCTCGTCGTTGGCGCCAGCGACGAGCGTGAGGTGAGGGGCAATGCTAGGCAACAGATCCCAGTGCGACTGGGCAATGCCGGGCGAGCAATTGCGTACGCAATCAGCCCAAAACGCGGCATTTCCCACACTTCGCCGGGCGAGCATCGACTCGAAGGCCGCGTTCGCGCGCAACGAAGAAAACATCGGCAGGTGATACCACGACTGCAGAAACGCTTCGAGGCCATCGCGACCAATCGCGCGCGATCGCTCTAGGTCTTCGTCTCGACGCTGCAGTCGCTCGCGTTGGTCGCTGATACCCAAACTCGTACTCAGCAACAATGAATGCGTGGGCAAGGTGTCTCGCGTTGCGGCGAGTTCAAGCGCGATGCGTCCGCCCATGGAGTAGCCCACGACGAGATCGGAGGGGCGTGCTTGCAATCGCTGCTCGAGCGCGAGCGCTGCTGCGGCAATCGAAGCGCAGTTGAGTTCTTCGAGCGACACGCAATCGCAGGCGATGTTCGGCGCGAGATGCGCGAGGACGTCGGCCCAATCTGCGGGCGAGCCGAGAAATCCATGCAGCAGAGTCACACGCGCGCTCACACGAACTCCCGCGCCAACGCAGCAACCGCCGCGGCAGCAATGCGCGCGCGCGCGGCTTCGCTCTGCTCACGAGTGCACACCACTTCAATCACGGTGACTCCGCTGCGACGCAGTGCCGCGTGAACCGATTTGCACATCGCGCTTCGCGTGGTGGGAGTTTCGCAGCGCACACCCAGCGCGCGGGCGATGCCGGAAATCTGCAGTCCATGCGGAGTGGCAAAACACCGCTCAAACTCGGGATATTTAGCGATTGGGAGGTAACGAAAGATTCCACCGCCATCGTTGTTGAGCACGACGAGCACCAGCGGCGTGGTGCATTGCGCCGCGAGCAACAGACTATTGATGTCATGCAACGCGCTCACATCGCCAATGAACGCGAGCACCGGACGCGCAGTTGCCAACCCATGCCCCGTCGCCGAGGCTATGAGTCCGTCGATCCCGCTCGCGCCGCGATTGGACGCGCTGGCCCAACCGCTCGGCGGCGCGATCGCGAGAAAATCGCCATCGCGAATAGGCATCGACGAGCCGTAGAACATCGTGCCGCTGCCATCAAGCGCGGCTGCCGTCGTAGTTGCATCATGAATCGCGACAGGTTCGCACAGCGTCTTCTCTTGCGCGAACGCTTGCTGCGTCGCGTGCGTCGCGCAGTGCAACGCGCGCTTCCAACCGCGATGTGCGCGCAGATTGCGATTACTGACCCATGTGACATCAGTGGCCGCAATCGACGCGTTTGCGCGATGAAACGAATCGACTCGAGGATCGCCCGCCCCTACCACCGTCGTGTGACACGTCAGCCGCGACATCCACTCGTTCACGCGCTTGGAAACAACTCCGTCACCGATCACCACTAACTGACTTGGCTTGAGTGCATCGAGAATTGCAGGATGCTGCGCCGCCGCGCGCAACACGAGATCCGCGCCGACGGTGCTCGAACAAGCCAAGCCACTCGCGACATCCGCCAAGAGTGTGCCGCGCCATTTGCGCAGCGCATGGGTGGCGCGCGTCGAAGTCATGTGCCCCGCAACGATCACTGCATCATCAATGACGATCTCGCTTGGGGCCAAGCGCACCGCACTTCTCCACGGCGCGCGCTGCTTGCGCCCATCTCGAGTCCAACGCGCGATGCTCCACAACCACGCGATATCCCACGGCACCACTTCGGGCGCGAGCGGTTCGCGAAACTGCCAATTGAGATGCACGCCGCCGCCCTGTGAACCCGCATCACCCACCGCGCGCGCGAATGCTTCGTCGATGGTGGAGAGCACATACTCCGCAGCGATGTCGGTGGTGGGCGCAGGCAAATCACACGACCAACGCACCGCGCCATCGAGCAGTGATGCCTGCGAAATCGCTTGATTTGCCCCGCAATCACGCAGTTCTGGTGGACGATCGGCTGCAAACAACAACAACGGCGTGCGCGTCAGGCGCGCTTCCACCAACGCAGGAAGAGCGTTGGCCACCGCGGTGCCGCTGGTCATGATCAGCGCGGCAGGAACACCAGTCGCCTTGCCAATGGCGAGCGCGAGAAACGCGCCGCCGCGTTCATCATGTGCGATGTGAACGGCGATGTCAGCGTGCCGCGCAAACGCGACGGCGAGCGGAGCGCTGCGCGAACCAGGACAGATCACCGCGTGACGCATGCCCAAACGCGAACACTCCTCGGCGGCGAGCATGGTCCACGCGAGGTTGATGTTGGGCGCGCCGCGCATAAGACAAGTGTGACTGCGAATGTGACTGCGAACGAGTCGTGGGTTCAGTTAGCGAGTCGCTCAAACACGAGCAACTTGTGTCCTGTTTCGCGCCACTCTTCGGCGGGATCGGATCCTTCGACGATGCCCGCACCAGCAAACGCCGTGAGCACATCGCCATCAATGCGCGCGGAGCGAATCGCAACGGCGATCTCCGCGCCATCACGCGAGACAACACCGATGGGGCCAGCGTAGAGACCGCGGTCAAACGGCTCGAACTCGCGCAACGTTTCCACTGCGCGCGGGACAGGTGAGCCGGCAACGGCGGGCGTGGGATGCAGAAGCGCAACCAAATCTGCGTCGCTCGTTCCCGCCGGCATTTCTGCGTGTACGCGCGTGGCGAGATGCTGCACATAGGCCAAGCGGAGAAGTCGCGGTTCCGCATCAACCCGCAACGTGAGTGCGCGCGAGGCGAGTGCATCGCGCACACATTCGATCACCAGTTCGTGTTCACGACGATCCTTTGCGCTCGCGAGCAAGGACTCGCCGAGCAAGCGATCCGCAACGCTGTCCACTCCGCGCGGGCGCGTTCCTGCGACGGCTTCACTGCGAACGGTGCGATCAGTGCGCGACACGAGGCGTTCCGGCGTCACACCCAAAAACGCGCAGCGCGGCGCGGTTTCCAGCAGAAAACGAAATCCACGCGTCTCGCGCGCGGCCAAGCGCATGAGCACCGCGACAGGATCAAGCGGCGCACTGGCGCTGTAGCGACGCGTGCGCGCCAACACGATCTTGCGCAGCGATCCCTCGCGAATGCGCGTCAACCCCGCGCATACTGCACGCGTCCACTCGGCCTCGCCTGTGCCATCGTTCTCGCGCACCAACGCGGGCTCGACTATGCAACTCTTGTCGGGATTCGCGACACGTTCAAGCAACTCGAGCAGCGCCACCACATCGGTGGACGCAGTGATGTTCACCGCGAGTTGATGCGTTTCACCTGAACGGCGCAGCTCAATGAGGGGCAGGACGCATTCACTATCGACGAACGCGCCCCACTGTGGATCGCGCGCGCGTGCGGGATCAAAGGGCAACGCGACAAACCATGTCGATGCCGTCGCGCTTGATCCCTCGCGCTGTTCCCATGATTCGTGTGCGCCAAACTGATCGGCAGCCGCGATGCCGATTCCGGCGACTTCAAACTTGGCACTTCGATCGCGGAAGTAGCGGCGCGCGCCCGCGGGCGCTCCACGTAACCACTGCAACAGGTCGCACGGTTCGAGCGCAGTTTCCAGTCGCACGAATTCGCGCGCGCGCGGCATCGCCGAATCAGCGAGCGCGGACACGAGCTCTGACACACGCCCGAACAACACGCGCGCGCCGTGCTCAGGCGTGAGCGGCGCATCGTCGCGCGAGAGGTTTCGATGCGATGAGGCCTTGACCATGAATCGCGCAGCCTAGACGAGTCGCGACAAGTTGTCAGGCGCGCGCCGCGGGCTTGTCGCGATGTGATGCGCGATCAGTGCAGCGTTATTTGCTTGGCGTCGCGGGAGGCGCTTCGGTTACGGGCGGCGCGAACGTCGTCGTAGACAACGGCGCATTACCGATCGCAATTGGAGGAATCGTTTGTGGAATCTGCTGCAGCAGCGCGGTGATTGCGTTCGCACTCGACTGGGAAAACGCATCCGCAACGACACGAGGTGTATCGGACTCGATGGGCGCTCTGCCTGCACCGTCGAATGCTGCGAGAACGACCTGCTTGAAGCCACGTCGATCCACGAGATAACCGCGAATGTTGGTGATTGCGACGGGCGCGAGCGGGTCAGTGAAGTCGGCGTAGAAATCGGTAAGCACCGACTCAAGCGCGAAATCGCAACGCACACCCGCGCGCGATGTCGCGACGAGAGTGAAGCGACCACTCCCATCAAACGCTTGCAGCAGATTCGCGGTCAGCATGTCGCCGGGATTCGCGATGAATCCGTTGTAAGGATCGATGCGCCACGAGCCATCACCGAGGCGATAGATGAACGCCGCGCCGTCAAATGGAGGCGCTGCGTTGGTGCGATCGATGAGAATCGAGCCCAACTTCGGTCCTGGAAACTCGGCGGCCACAATGGGATTGAGCCGAAACATCTCGCCCGATGGCGACTTGCGGTTGAACAAGCTGCAGCCCGCAAGCGCCGCGGAACACAAGACAAACGTGAAGAGTTGAAGGGAGCGATGTCGAAGCATGGTGTAACTCTTGCGAAGCTTGATGCAAAATTTTTGGCAATGAACTTGCCGTCGCGAACAAGAACTCTTTACTGCGGAGTACTCGGAGCCGTGGCACCCGGCGCCAACTTCGGCGGTGGCTGGCCAAACAAGAGTTGTGATGGATCTTGCTTGGCGCGTTCGGAGAGTTGTTCGAGATTTTGCGACGTTTGCCGCAGCGCGGTGATGAGCTGACGCAACTCATAGCTCTCTGACTCGAGGAAGCTGGTGAGTTCTGCGCCTAGCAATCGGTACTGATCGAGCGTCGGAGTCAAATCACCTGCAGCGCTATCCACGTTGGCCAAGATGCGCGTGACTTGGTCCGAAGCAACCAACTTGTCGAGGCGATCCGCGGCATCGCGTGCGGATTTCATCATGAGCGGAAGATCGAGCAACGCCGCGCGCAGTCCTTCAGTGTTGGGATGAAGCACATCGTTGAGATCCGCCGAGATCGAGTTGGCGTTAGCAATGAACGAGTTAATGTCGGGATTGGTCAGGATCGCCTGCAACTTACGATTGCTTTCGCGCACTTCGTCAACGAACGCATCAGCGTCGACCATCAGGGGATCAACGCGCCGCTTCACGGTGTCATCGACGCTGCTGATCGTCGATTGCAAACTCGAGCCTAGCGACGAGAAATCAACCTGAGAGAGACTCGCGGTGATGGTTTCTATGCTGGTGAGCATTTGATCGAGTTTGTTAGGCGCGCTGGGAACGTAGGGAAATTCAGGGGTAAAGGCCAGTTTTACCACGGGTACTGTTTCCGCATCAAGCACGCTGAGCTCGACGAACAATCCGCCGGTCAATCCCGCCGAAGTGAGACGCGCGCGCAGTCCTTGGATCACCCCGCGTTCGAGATCTTTGGTGAAGAGTTCCGATTGCTCGGGACCAAACACGTCAATGCGCACCTTCATGCGAATCACCACGGGACTGCCGTAATCAAACTGCGTTTCGCCCAAGGGGTTCTCGGGATAGAAGCGATCGGCAAAACTAATGACCGTCACTTCGCCGATCGGGACGCCGCGAAACTTCACGGGGCTGCCAATCTGCAATCCGTTGACCGACTCCATGGTGGAAGTCTCGATCGTCGCGGTGTCCTTGAAGATGGCGCCCGATCCGAGGATCACCACACCGCCAAGAATGAGCGCCACCGATGTGATGACGAACGCGCCCACTTTGAATTCGCTCATCGCGCTCATGGGAAGCTCCGGAAATTAATGTTGGCGTGGCAGTGCTTCATGGTCAGAGACTTAGGTTTCGGAAGACGGGACGCGACTAAGGAATCGGCGCACCCACTCATCGGGTGAATGATCGCGCAACTCTGCCGGTGGCCCGAGTGCCACCAATCGTTTGCGCGCGCCATCAAGCATCGCGAAGCGATGACCGATGGCAAAGATGCTTGCGAGCTCGTGGGAAATGATGACAAACGTCGTGCCCAGCATGTGATTGAGCGCGACGATGAGCGCGTCAAGATCGGCGCTCGTCACAGGATCCAATCCCGCGCTGGGCTCATCGAGAAAGATGATTTGCGGATCGAGTGCCAACGCACGCGCGATGGCCGCGCGCTTCTGCATGCCGCCAGAAATTTCCGAAGGCTGCTTGAGCGCGTGCTCTCCTAGGCCAACCAAGCCCAGCTTGGCGCGCGCGACTTCGTCCATCGAGGCGCGATCGAGATCAGTGAATTCCTCGAGCGGAAGGCGCACATTGTCCAGCAGCGTCATTCCGCCGAAGAGCGCGCCCAGTTGATACATCATTCCAAAGCGACGACGAACCGATTGCAATGTCTCTTGGTCCGCTCCCACAATTTCGATGCCATCGATCTTGATCGAACCAGAAATCGGCGGACGCAATGTGTTGAGCGAAGAGAGCAGCGTGGTCTTGCCGCATCCCGAACCGCCACCGATGAAGAGGATTTCGCCCGCGAAGATCTCGAGATCGATGTCTTCCACGACGGGAACACCGTTGTAGCCAATGGACACGCCGCGCAACGCCACGGCAATTTTGCTTGCGGGCGCGACGGCGGCGGTGTTGGAAGGAGTTGGTGCCGCGGTGTTCATGAATCGAACTTCAATGCCTTAACTTCAATGTCTTAACTTCAATGCCCTAACTTCAGACTTCTAACTTCAGCTCTCACACTTCAGATTGCTAAACCTTCGCGCGAAAACCTTAGATTCCGATGGTGTAGAAGAACGCGCCGAGCACGCTGTCCGCAAGGATGATGGCGACGATGCCCGCGACGACCGCGCGCGTTGTGCTCACACCGACAGCGCCAGGCCCCTGCCCCGTGCGCAGACCCGCGAGACAACCGATGGCCGAGACCAGCAACGCGAAGATCGCGGCCTTGATCAGCCCTTGCACAAATCCGCCCACGGTAAGTGCGACCTTCACTTCACTCATGTATTGCGCGACGGTAAATCCATGCGCGCCCAAGACGGCGTATCCACCAGCGACGCCGAGCATCGATGCCCACACAGAAAGCAGCGGCGTCACCAACACCGCGGCGATCATGCGCGGCATCACCAAGAAACGCACGGGATCAATGCCGAAGGTGCGCAGCGCGTCGAGTTCTTGGGTGACCTTCATCGTGCCGATTTCCGCGGCAAACGCGCTGCCCGAGCGACCCGCGAGAATGATCGCGGTGATGAGCGGACCGAGTTCGCGCACGATGGAAATCGCCACCACATCGGCGACCTGCAACTTCGCGCCGTACTTCGAAAGCGGATCGAATGTTTGGAAGGCGATGATCGCGCCAATCAACAGTCCTAAGAGTGACACCACAGGAACGGCATCGGTTCCATGGCGCGCCATCGCGTTGAGTGTGTCGCGCACACGCAGTCCGCGAGGCTTGAACACGAGCTGCACCGCGACCAACACGAGTTCGCCGCTGAATCGCACCAGATCAACCGCGAGTTCATAGATTGCCAGCGAGGCGATGCCGACTTCGCGCACGAGTCCCGTCGGCGCTCCATGTATTTGCGGATCTTGCCCGCGCAGCGCGAGATCGACCAACACGCGTCGGTCGGCAGTGACGCCGACACATACAAACGATGCGCCGCGACTCTTTGCCGTGCGATAGAGGAACACCGCGAGTCCCACGCCCGACGCATCAACCTCGCCAGATTTCGCAAGATCAAGCGTGATGGAAGGCCCTAGTTTTGCGGGCAATTCTCGTTCAACCGCGCTGCGCACAGCTGCGAGCGTCGCGATGGTGAGATCGCCCACGGGTTCCACGCGCACGCCTTCTGGGGTGCTCGTAATGGTGACGGTGGTGGGCGGAATCGATTTGCTCGCGGACATCGCGTTGTGTTTCTTGCTCGACGCGCGCGCGGCGCTGGAATCTTGAAGTCCCCATGGGGACCAAACTTTGCACAGTCTCGATTTGTTCAAAGTCCAGCGACGCAAATCGATCGACGTAGGGGAATAGTACTGCCATCGGCGCGGCGCGCTCGATGTCGCCGCAACTCGAGACTTCACGCTGAGGGCATCCGCGCTTGTCTCGCGCGACCGGCGCGGTGCATGGATTTACCGACGGCGTTAGTATTCGCGCATGTCACCAATCATCAACACCCGTCGTGGAAGTTGCCTGATCCAAACACTCATGGGACTCGCGGTCGTGGGATTTCTGCTGCTCGTGGGCGGAGTGATCTTCATGCTCACGTCGGATGCGATGAGTGCCGTCGCTGACGTGCAAAAGCAGATTTCAAACTTCACCGAGAAGGCGACCACCTTTGCGGCACCAGGGTCGGAAGAGGTTGAGTTCGATGTCGGCGGCGGCGTGGTCATGCTCTCGCCGGGCGGGACTGTGGGCGACAAGACCATCGGCACGCCTCCGCCCGATGTTACTTTCACGGTGACCATCACCGATGCGACTGGCACTGCGGTGGAGTTCGCTCCCAATCGCTCGCCGCGGCAACCGGGTGCTCCATTCGAGCTCATCGGCTTCTTCGAAACGCCAACCAAGGGGCTTTACAAGATTGATGTGCAGACCAGCACCGGCGTGCCCGCCGCAATCATGGTCGCTGCAGGTACGGAAGAGGACGTGAACAAACTCGCTGGTTCAGCAGGGCAAATCGCCGCTGGCGCGGGTGGTCTGTGCGCTGCGGGATGCGGCGGCATCATGCTGCTTGGCTTTGGTATTCCTGCGTTGATTGTGCGCGCCAAGGCGAAGAAGCGCGTCGATCCGCTCGCGAATGTGTGATTTGTTGGCGCGGGCAATTCGCGCGCATCGCATTGATGATCGCACTGATCATCGCATCCGCACGTCACATCAGTAAGACGGGTCATACACCTTCGACGTGATCCACGCCTTGATGTCGTGCGGCTTCTCGACGCGCGCAAGTCCGCGCGCAAAGATGAGCTCGGCCACTTCGACCGCGACCTCAACCGCGCTGTGATGGATGCGCTCAATGGGCGGATAGATCAGCCCCACGTCGAGCTCCGCACTGCTCGTGCGCGCGGCCAACGCGTGCGCCGCGGCGAGAAACATCTCGTCAGTCACGCGCGACGCTTGCGTCGCATACACCGCCAATCCCACCGCGGGATAGATGTACACATTGTTTCCTTGCCCAGGAATCATGCGCACTCCGTTGATTTCTACTGGCGCAAACGGACTGCCTGACGCGAAGATCGCGCGACCGTTGGTCCATGTCCACGCTTGTTCCGCAGTGCATTCCGACTTTGATGTGGGATTGGAGTACGGGAAGATCACTGGTGATGCGCAGTACTCGAGCATCGCCTCAATCACCTCGCGTGTGAACGCGCCTGCTTGCGTACTCGTGCCGATGAGCACCGTGGGTTTCACCGCGTGCACCGCTTCGACCAACGTCGGAACCAGTGCACCTTCGCGCACGAAATCATGTTGATGTGGTTGCAGCCCAGGGTTGTCGCGCACAACGATGCCCTTGGAGTTCTGCAGCCACACGCGTGCGCGCGCCTGAGTGTCGCTCGCGCCTTGTGACTTCATCGCTTGAATCAAAAGATCAGCGATGCCCGTCGCCGCACTTCCCGCGCCGAAGAACAAGTAGCGATGATCGATGAGCGTGTTGCCCAACTTTCGACACGCCGCGAACAACCCCGCGACAGCGATCGATGCCGTGCCCTGAATGTCATCGTTGAAGCAACACACACGATCGCGATAGCGCGCTAAAAGTGGAATCGCAGTGGTGTTGTGGAAGTCTTCAAACTGAATGCAGCAGCGTGGATAGACCTCTTGCACTGCGGTGACGAACTCTTCGACCAACGCGTCAAACTCCGCGCCGCGCACCCGCGCTTGGCGCAGACCGGGATACAGCGGATCTGCAAGAAACGCCGCATTGTTCGTTCCCACATCAAGCACCACTGGCATGCACACTGCGGGCGAAACACCACCAATTGCCGTGTAAAGCGCGAGTTTTCCCACGGGAATTCCCATGCCGCAGACACCGAGATCACCGAGGCCAAGAATGCGTTCGCCATCGGTGACGCAAATGATGCGCACGTCTTGCTCGGGCCAATTGCGCAAGATCTCTTTGATACGACCGCGATGATGCAGCGACACATAGAGACCCTTGGGTCGACGCATGATGTGACCGAATCGTTGGCACGCTTCACCGACAGTGGGCGTGTACACGATGGGCATATGGCGCGCAGGATCCGCGCGCAGCAACTGATAGAAGAGAAGCTCGTTGCGATCTTGCAACTCGCTGAGATAGACGTAGCGCTCGAGATCGTTGGCGCGCATCCCCAGTTGCATGAGTGCGCGCTGTTGCTGCAGTTCGCTCGATTCCACCGCGTCAGGAAACAATCCCGTGAGGCCAAGCAGTTCGCGCTCAGAGTCGGTGAACGCCGTTCCCTTGTTCAATCGCGGGTTGAACAAAATCGTCTGTGCGTCCGCTTTCATGTGTGTTCTCTCCACGCACCGCTGCGCGATGGATCGCGTGCGTCGTGCACCAATGTTCCTTCCGCCACGATGAACGCGCGTCCGATGATGCGTGGTCGCACCGCACCGGCTTCGCCCGCGCTCCAACGCGCGTCGAAGATGCTCGAGATCGCAGACTCTTGTTTCCACGGAGCGCCCGCTGCGAGTTCACCGCGCGCCGCGAGCAGTGCCAACAGCGCGCTCGTCCCTGTGCCGCAGGGCGAACGATCGAAGGTTCCGTTGGGGCAAAGAACGAAGTTGCGCGCATTGGCGTCGCTGCGCGAAGGCGAACGATCGAAGGTTCCGTTGGGGCAAAGAACGAAGTTGCGCGCATTGGCGTCGCTGCGCGAAGCGGGAAACACCAGGTGCACGTGATCGATGATGCCGTTGTTCTCTGCTCCCGCCGCGATGCCCGCGCGTTGTAAACCGCGCAAAATGCTGCATGAAAACGTAAGTTCTTCGGCGTGACTGCGCATGCTTCGCTCGAGACGCACGATGAAAAACCAATTGCCGCCCCACGCGATATCACCGCGCACAACGCCACCCTCTTCGAGCACCACCTCGACATCGCGCGCATGCACGCGCGAGGGAACATTCTCAAACGCGACGCGACCGTCGTCGATGAACTCGATCGACACATCGCCCACGCGAGTCTCGATCACATGGCAACCATGCACACACACACCAAGATGAGCCAGAGTGCGCGCCATGCCAATCGTTCCGTGACCGCACATGCCCAGCACGCCAGCTGCATTCCAAAACAGCACGCCACACAACGCGGCTTGCTGCGATGAGTGACGCGGCGAGGGGCGACAAACACACGCGCACACCGTGGCATCGGCCGCGCGCGGATGTCCAGCCAAACTCAGGCAATCGTCGGGAACCACCACGCGACCATCGCGCGTCCATGACGCAATCAATGCGTCGAGCGTGATGGGAAACATCCCGCCATCCGGGCCAAGCAGCACTCGCGTGGGCTCGCCTTCGGTGTGACTATCGACAAAGCGAGTGAATTGCACACCGCGCAGCATACGGGTTTGGCGTGAGTGTCTGCTCGACGGGTTCATCACTGATGAACTGATCTCGCGCGTTGCGACCTCCATCACGGTGCCTCATACGCGCGCGTCAACATCAAGGCTCTATGCTGCGTGAATGAATTCGTCTGACATTGTCGGCTCTCCGTTTTGTGGGGTGATTCCTGCGCTGATCACACCGTTTCGTGAAGACGACTCGCTGTGCGTTTCCGGCTTGGCCAAACTCACGCATCGCATGCTCGACGCGGGATGCACGGGGTGTGTGTGGCCAGGATCGCTCGGCGAAGGTCAGACGCTTTCGTTTGATGAACGCGTCGAGGGCTGGCGCATGATGGCCGCCGCGAGCGAAGGTAAAGGTCACGCATTTGCCACGATTTCGGCTGCGTCCACCCGCGATGCGGTCAAGCAGATTGAGGTTGCGGCAAGCATCGGCATGCGTGGCTGCATGATTCTGCCGCCCTATGTGCACAAGGGAAGTTGGAACGAATATCGCACGCACTTCGAGGCGATGCTCGCTGCCGCGCCGCTGCCGATGATGCTCTACAACAATCCTGCGGCGTACATCGTTGATGTGAGTGCCGAGCAAACCTTCGCGCTCGCCGACAAGCATGCCAATCTCGTCGCAGTGAAAGATTCGTCGGGAGATGCACGCAGACTTACCGCGCTCATCGCTGGCAGTGCGGAGCGCGCGCGACCAGTGGGCGCGTTGGTGGGCCTTGATGATTGCGCTGTCGAAGGCGCGCGCATGGGCGCGTGCGGATGGATCGCGGGACTGGCCAACGCGATGCCTCACGAAAGCGTGCGACTGTTTGCCTTGGCGCAGTCGAATGCAACCCACGATGTCAGTGCGTGCGACGAACTCTATCGTTGGTTCCTTCCCCTGCTGCGTCTGGACACGACCAGCGATTTCGTGCAACTCATCAAACTGGTGATGGCGCAAATGGAGTGCGGCGATGAACGCGTGCGTGCGCCGCGTCTACCCGTCGAAGGAGCCGCACGCGCGCGCGCGATTGAATTGATTCGCCATGCGCTGAGTCATCGCCCGAAGATTTGACGGTCGCGAAACGCAATGAAACGCGGCGAAAACCGTGACTTTCGTGCTGCGCTCATCGAACGGGCGACTTACGCGCGGCAGCGATCCCAACACAACGTCTTGGAAAAACGCTTCGCCGATGCGGGCAGTCCCACCGCGGTGAAGCGCGCATCGCCCGTCGCAGGAAACGGGCCGCCGTGCACCATCGCGTTTGACACCACGACTCCGGTCGGCATCGCTTCATCGAGCATGCGTCCCACCTTGAAGCGCAACGCGCGCTGCAATGCATGACGTGTGTTTGCGTCGCTGGCATCCGAAACAATCGTGCCCGCGAGTTGACCATCGAGTGCGCGCGCGAACTCAACGAGTTGCGCATCGCTGTCACAGATCACGATCACACCCAGCGGACCAAACGCTTCGTGATGGAGCAGGTCACGGTGGAGCGCAGCAAACGCTGCATCGACTGACAACAACGTCGGCTCCCATCGAATGCCCGGCGAACTCGCGTTGCCACCGCAACGAATCGACGCGCCCACGTTTTTCCATGCGCTGATCGAATCAGACAAGTACGTGCGGATCGATTCGCTCAACAGCACCGCAGGCGCGACGGCTCGCGCGTTGTGCTCGGCACGAGCGATGAAGCGCGCGGCGGCATCGATGCCCGAAACGAAGATCACGCCCGGTTTCGTGCACTGTTGTCCGCCGGCCATCAGCAGCGACGCGGTCCACGCATCGGCGATCGCGTCGTGGCGCGCAGTCAGCGCGTTCGAGGCGACGAAGACGGGATTGATGCTGGCCATCTCGAGGCTCGCAGGCTTTCCCAGCGCATCACACACCGACTTCAAGCGCACACCAGCCGCGCGTGAACCAGTGAAGCCCAGCGCCGCAACCCCGCGATGTGCGAGCAGCGCCTCACCGTCTTCGTTGGCGCAGTCAAAAAACATTTGCACAGACGCTGGTGGAAGTGAGGCGGCGTCGCGCGCTGCAACGGCGTGCGCGAACATGCGCGCCGTAGTGTTGGGATGCGAGGGATGCGCCTTGGCGATCACCGGATTGCGCGCCATGATCGCACTGCAAAAATCGCCGCCACTCACACCGTTGTAGGCGAGCGGAAAGTTGCACGGCCCCAGACACAGCACCGCGCCACCGAGCGGGACCAACGTCGAGCGCAAGTTGTTGTTGGCATCCACCGCGACCTCGCGCCATGACTCATCACGCAAGCCGTTCGCGGCCATTCGCAGTTGTCCGGTGGTTCGGTTGAACTCAATCTCGCGCAGTCGCGGCGTGAGTGGCAACGCCGTTTCCGCGTGAGCGATTGCGGCAATCTCGTCGCGATCGCTTTCGAGCCGCATCGCGAAATCATCGAGAAAACCAGCCAATTGCGCACTCGGCGCATCGGCGAGCACGTCGACTACCTCGAGCGCTGCCTCGGCCATCTGTGCGAGCTCATCACGCGTCGAGCGCGCGAACTCGTCACCGAACGATTCACCAGTGGCGGGATTGATCGCGCGCATCAGGACTCCGCGAGAAACGGTCGTCCATCTTTCCACAAGATAGATACGCCCGCTTCGCCTTTGAGGAAAGCCTCGATCCAGTTGCCCACCGCCTCGATGCGCCAATCGCCTGCATCAAACAACGGCACTGGCGACTTGCTCTCGCGCGTCATCCACCAACGCGAAATGTCTCCGCGCGTGAGCACCATTCCTGGAGCGATGCCGCTGGCGACACAGCGCGCGCCGACGATCGCGAGCAGCGCATCGATGCGCGCACGATCATCGCCCGACTCTTCGCTGATCTTTCCGTGCGCGAGTTTTTCGGGCGGCAATCGTCCGCCTTCTTCGACCGCGTGCGCAATCGTGTCGCCGTACTTACTCATGAAGCGCTTGGGAAGCCCGCGCACCGAAGCGAGCTGTTGCGTCGAGATGGGTCGTTGCTTGACGATCTCAGCCAGCGTTTCATCGGGCATCACCACCCGATGCGGCAGATCTTCGCCGCGCGCGATTTCGTCGCGCATCCGCGTGATCAATCGCAGCGTGGGAATCTGCGCGGGCTTCATGGGCCAACTCTTCATGATGCGGCGGATCTGCGATTCCTCGTCGAAACGCGCAGGAATCTTGCTGCTCAGCTCGCATTCGCGCATCGCCCAATCGAGTGTGCCGCGTCGCTCGAGTTCTTCACGCAAGCGTTCCCACACCAACGGGAGATAGCGCACATCGTCGGCGGCGTAACGCAATTGCGAAGCGGAGAGCGGACGCGCATCCCAGTTGGTGAACGTGTGTCCCTTGGAAATTTTGTGTCCCGCGAAACGCTCGACGAGTTTTTCCAAGCCCGCAGGCCACGGCATCTCGGCGAACGCTGCGGCAACTTGCACATCGAGCGTGTTCGCTGGTTCGCGTCCGAGCACGCGTCGCACAGGTTCAAGATCTTGCGTGCCCGCGTGCACAATCGTGAGCAGCGTGGGATCGGCGACCAACTCAAAGATGGGCCCGAGGTCAGGCACCGCCACTGCATCGATCAACACCACCCGTTCAGTGGTGGCCAATTGCACCACGCAAATGCGCGGCCAGTAGCTCTCTTCACCGATGAACTCAGTGTCATAGGCAAAGACGCCTTGTTCGCGCACATGCGCCAACGCTTCGGCGAGTTCATCCTTATTGGTAATGAGTTGCGCATCACCACGAGGCACCATTTGATGCTCGAGATGCGGCGTGAGTTCGGGATTGTCATCTTGCGATGCGGCGTGTTGACGCTCGCGCTGCTTGCGTCGGTAGTTCAGATTCATTGCGCGTTCGTCGCGCGCATGCGGACGCTTTCAATCACCGAGGTCGTAACGTGTTGGAGTTGCGCGGGCAGAAGATCCGCGTAAATCGGCAGCGCAATCGTTTCCAACGCGGCTTGTTCGGCGCGTGGAAGACTGCCCTTCGCGTAGTTGAGTGATGCGAAACACTTCTGCAAGTGAAGCGGCACGGGATAGTAGATTTCGCTGCCAATCTTGCGCTCGGCAAGATCTTGACGCACTGCGTCTCGCATGTATGCCGGCACACGAATGGTGTACTGGTTGTAGATGTGGCGCGCGCCTTTCACCGCTGGCTTGGGCGTGCGCAAAGGCAAACTGTCGCGGTCAAACGCAGTGCCAGAAACGCGCGCGCCCGCTGCGGCAAACGCCTCGCCATAGAAGGCAGCGTTGCGTTGACGACCCGAGCTCCACGCATCGAGATGACGCATCTTCACCAACAAGATCGCTGCTTGCAGCGCATCGAGACGCGAATTGATTCCCACTTCGTCGTGGTAATACTTCGGCTCCATGCCGTGATTACGCAGGCGCTTCATCCGTTGCGCGAGCGCTTCGTCGTTGGTGGTGATGATTCCACCGTCGCCAAAACCACCGAGATTCTTCGAGGGAAAGTAGCTAAACGTTCCAATCACGCCGCGCGAACCAACGCGTTGTCCATGCGCGTCCTCGGTGCCGATCGCTTGCGCGGCATCTTCGACGACAGCCACACCAAACTCTTTTCCGATGGCAAGCATCGCATCGAGATCAGCGGCTTGTCCAAAGAGATGCACGGGAAGAATCGCTTTGATGTTCTTGTGACAACAAAACGCCGCGCGAGTGGACTCGGGGCAAATGTTGTAGGTCGAGTCTTCGCAGTCGACGAAGACCGGAGTCGCGCCGAGGCGATGCACACTTCCCGCGGTCGCGAAGAAGGTGTAGCTGGGACAAATCACCGCGTCGCCCGCCTTGATGTCGAGCGCCTGCAACGCCAAGAGAATCGCGTCCGACCCGTTGGCGCAACCGATGGCGTAGCGCGTCTGGCAATAGGTCGCGGTCTCACGCTCGAGTTGCTCGATGTGCGGGCCACCAATGAAGTACTGGCTCTCGATGACTTCCTTGATCACCGGCTCGATCTCCGCGCGCAGCGTCGCGTACTGCGCCTTGAGATCAAGCAGAGGAACAGTCACGGCAGAGGCGGATGCAGTCGCAGTTGGCAATCAAAACTCCTTGGCGACACATCGAACGCGTACGCGTCCTTTGCGGCGAGCCGCGCATTGTCACGCTTTTGATGCGTTTGGGAAAGGGGTTGGCGCGCCTCGCATCGACGGAATGCGCCGCGCATCGACCTCAGGGAACTAGAGCGGACCGTGTCCCACGCCGGTCGAGCCGAAGCCGCGCTCGCCACGTTGCGTCTGCGTAAGTTCCTTTACCTCAAGGATTTGCACATGTTCAACGCGCGCCACAATCATCTGCGCGATGCGCATCCCTGGCTCGACAACAAAGGGAATCTTGCCGTGATTGATCAGCGGGACTTTCATCTCGCCTCGATAGTCCGAGTCGACAGTGCCCGGGGCGTTAGGCAGCGTGATTCCAAATTTGGTGGCCAGCCCTGAGCGCGGACGGATCTGCGCTTCGAAACCGATGGGCAACGCCATGGCGAAGCCGCAGGGAATCACCACGATGTCGCCGGGTTCGATTTCGACGGGCTCGTCGAGATCGGCGGAGAGGTCCATGCCCGCGGCTTGTTCGGACTGGTATGCGGGAAGGATCGCGCCTGCGCGCAACCGCCGAAACTCGATGAGGACTGCATCCATATTCGCAGCGTACCGCGTCGACCTAGTGGTCGGTGCGGCGATAGTCGAGATCTGGTCGCGCACTCGGATGATCTTCGACGAAGCGCGTGTTGAAGCATCCGACCCAGCGCGTCGGACTCACTTGCACCAACGCGTACTCATCGCGCCCCGCAACTGTTGTCGGTCGCACATCGCGCGGCGGATCGGGCCACCACGGAACAAGCGCAGAGACATCACCGACGTGTTTGTGCGCAGAGTCACTCGCGGGCGTTGATGGAAGCGCGATCTTGAACTGCGCAGGATCCTGCACGATTTCTTCCACAGTGGTCAATCGATGCTTGCGCTGTTTGAGCAGCGGAATCGAATTGAACAGTCCGCGCGTGTAGGGATGGAGCGGATTGTCGAACAACTCAAACACGCGCGCGTACTCCACCACGCGGCCGGCATACATGACGCAAACCACATCGGCGTTCTCGGCAACGACACCCAAGTTGTGAGTGATGAGCATGATGCCCATGCCACGGTTGCGCTGCAGATCACGCAAAAGCTCGAGGATTTGCGCCTGAATCGTGACATCGAGCGCGGTAGTCGGTTCGTCCGCGAGGAGCAACTTCGGCTGACATGCGAGTGCCATCGCAATCATCACGCGCTGGCGCATGCCACCAGAAAATTGATGGGGATACGCACGCATGCGCTCCTCTGCTTTGGGAATGCCCACGTCAATGAGCGCGCGGATGGCGATCTTCCACGCTTCATCCATGCCGACGTTTTGATGGAGCAACACCGCTTCGACGATTTGGTCGCCGATGGTGTAGACCGGATTCAAACTCGTCATCGGCTCTTGGAAGATCATGGCGATCTGACCGCCACGCACTTTGAGCATCTCGCGTTCGCCGAGCGAAAGCAGATCGCGTCCTTCAAACAAGATCGAACCGCGATCGTAATTTCCCGGCGGCCGCGGAATGAGTTGCATGGTGCTCATCGCAGTCACGCTCTTGCCGCAACCGGATTCACCGACCACTGCGAGCGTTTGATTGGGATGCACCGTCATCGACGCGCCTGCAACCGCTTGAATGCGCGGACCGCCCGCGGAATTCGCGAAGCTCACCGCGAGATCAGCGACTTCAAGCAATGGTGTGGTGCGCGGTGGCGCGAGTTCAGGCGAAGGACTTGCGGCAGACTGCATCAATGCGCCGCCTTTCGGAGCTTGGGATCAATCGCGTCGCGCATAGCCTCGCCGAGCATGTTGTAACTGAGCACTGTGAAGAAGATCGCAAAGCCAGGGAAGATCGCCAACCACCACACGAATGTGCCGGTGGTTCCGGTCGCACTCGAGAGCAGCTTGCCCCAAGACGCTTGGCCATCAGGGCCAAGGCCGAGATACGAAAGCGTCGCTTCGGCGATGATCGCGGCGGCGACAGAGAACGACGCGTCGACCAACACTGGAGTCACGCCGTTAGGAAGCATGTGACGAAAGAGCACAGAACGCAGGGGCAAACCCGCTGCTTGCGCGCCTTGCACGAAGTCTTGTTTGCGCAGTTTGTAGAACTCCGCGCGAGTGAAGCGCGCGGCGCCGGTCCATGAAACGCATCCAATGATCGCCATCATCATGTAGGTGTTGCGCGGCAAAACTGCGGCCGCCACGATGAGCAAGAACAACACGGGAATGGCCATGAAGATCTCGACCACGCGGTAGAGCAACAGGTCAACCCAGCCGCCAAAATATCCCATCACTGCGCCCATGGTGACGCCGATGAGTACGGCGAGCCCCGTGGAGACGAGGCCAATCGAAATCGATAATCGGCACGCCCACATCATCTGTGAGAGCACGTCTTTGCCAATCGCGTCGCTGCCCAAGAGCACGGTGCGTTCGCCGATAGGCCGACCCGCCGTTTGCGGAATCGCCTGCGAAATCTTGGTCATCGGTTCGAGCACGTACAAATCGGATCGACCAAAGTCGGGCGAAAACGGCACCAACGTGTAGATCATGCTGAACTCGCCCGATGCTTCTTGATCGTCGTAAGCATCGAAGTTCACCAGACGATCGGTCCAACGCGACGCACTCGATGAAACTGCAATCACTGCGGCGAGCGCGATCAGCGCGACTCGCGTCGACTGTCGTCCCGCGAGAAGCAGCGCAACCGCGGCCATCACCGCGCTCACCACACTTGCGGCGATCCACGGAAATGCGGCGACGCGCGAGAGTTCGCGAATCCACGTCGCGCTGTCGATGTCGCGCGCCCACGCGGAGATTGCGCCGCACACGACGACGGTGATGCCCGCCTGCATGCCGATGAGCAACATCAACACGAGGCGTGTCGAGCGTTGCGCGACGCCTAAACGCGACGCCAGTGACGCGGGCATGAACACAAAGGGAACGCCAAACACTGCGCCCGCGAGCAACACGAAATCGACGCTGGTGAGATTTTGCCACAGCGGCGAATCCCATGTCCCGGTCGCGGTGTTGCTGCGCAGCAGAGGATGCGCGCTGGCCAAAACTGGCGCAAACACCGCAAAAAACGCAATGCTTCCGATCCACGCCAAGGCAACACGCACGCCGATACGCGCGAGGATTCGATCCCATGCATCGGCCCAAAATCCTTTGGCCCGCGCCGAACCGACACCGCGCATCGCTTCGATGCCGGAGATAGACGCGGGCGTCGCGCTCGCGTCGCCGTCGCGCAGTGGCTTGCGTGCATCACTCATAGCTCACCCGCGGATCTGCCAATGCGTAGAGGATGTCGGCACAGAGCAGTGCGCCGAGGTTCACGCACGCGACCATGAAGGTGTTGGCGAGAATGAGTTCACGATCGCGTTGATTGATCGCATCAAGAATCAGGCTGCCCATTCCCGGCACTGAGAAGATGCGCTCGATGACCACGCTTCCGGCGAGCGTCGCGGGGAACACCGTGACGAACATCGTGATGAGTGGCAAGAGGCTGTTGCGAAACACATGATGGATGACCACATCTTTGCGCGACACGCCTTTAGCTTTGGCGGTGCGCACGTAGTCGGCGCTGAAGTTGTCGAGCATCGCGGCGCGTGTTTGTTTGGAGAGCACTGCGAAACCGCCGTACACCAAACAGGTCACGGGCAACACGATGTGCCACAGCGAATCCACCAACCAACCCATGGCCCACACGCCGTTGGCTTGAATGCCGGGCAAGAAGGTCCACGCATCGGCAGCGCGGTCATGCAATCCCGACACGGGAAACAGGCCTAAATACTGCTGATTGGCGAGATATCCAATCGCAAGCACGCCCGCCCACACCGTCGGAATCGACCACAGCGCGACGTAACTCGCGCCAGACATCTTGTCGAACCACGAACCCGCGCGCGCGCTTGCGAGCACACCCGAGGGAATCGCGATGAGATAGATCAAGGGGAAGGCCAAGAAGTTCAGCAGCAGCGTGACGGGCAACGCATTGGCGATGAGTTCGGTGACGGGGCGACTCTTGGAGAACGCCACTCCTAAGTCAGGTGTGCCCACCCACAACACATTGGGGATCAGCGGGAAACCCGCGTTGGGAAACGCGCCTTCGTCAAACGCAAGCGCAAGCACTTCGCGTGCGACCAACGCATCGTTGAACGCTTGCAACATCGCGTCGCCCGAGGTCACCACTTTCGGCCACGCGGCGTTGGCATGATCGATGCGATGCGACTCCATCGCATCAATCACGATCTTGCCTTTGCGGTCGAGAAGTTGCGGCTCCTGCGCAACCGTCGCGTACTCCGCGAGCGCGCTTTCAAACGAGCGCTTGGAGGCGAGGTAGCGCGAACGCGCAGTGAGCGCGTCGTTGGAAGCTTTGCGATAGCTGCGTTGGCGCGCGACTTCGTCATCCCCTTCGAGTGCCATGCCATCGACCCCGATGATCGCAGTGACTCTCGCAAGAAGTTGCGTCTCGTTTGCGCCTGATCCAAGTTTTGAATCAGTCGCCATCGAAGCATCAGCAGCGCCGCTCGACTTGCCTTTCGCGAACCACTCGCGCAGCGGAGGCTCAGGGATTTCTTTGGGACTGCGCAAGCGCTCGCCCGCAGGAGTCACCTGATCGCGCGTGCCGAACTTGACCGGCGAAATGCGATGTAGCCATCGACCGTACTGCACGATGACGGGATCGTTGAGTCCGTAGCGATCTTCGAGATATGCCTGCAAAATCGCGGCTTTCGACGCATCTTGCTGACCACCCGACACCGAGAGTGCCGCGCCAATTCCGCCCGGCGAAAGCGCCAACAACAGGAAGACGAGAAACGTGATTCCCACCACCGTCGGCAGCATGAAGAGGATGCGTCTGATGATGTAGTTCAGCATCCGGTCACGCTTGGCTCAGGGTCTTGATCAGGGTTTCGCACCGCGGTTTGCTTGATCGCTCGATCGGTATCAACAACATCATCCACCCGCGGGCGCGGGCTCGGCGCCAGTGCGGAAGAATTCCCACGGCTCGAGTCCCGTCTTGTACATCTCGACATTGCCCACCGACTTCTTGACGAAGCGCGCCCACGGCGACAAGCGAATGAACGTGTACGGCTGCTCATCGTGCAGCGTCGCTTCGAACTCATGCCACACCGCCATGCGTGTGTCGAAATCGAGCGTCGAACGAATCTTGTCAATCAACTCATCCGCGCGCGGCGAGTTCCATTGCACGAAGTTGTCGCCGCCTTCTTTGATCGACTCGGAGTGAAAGATCTGTCGCGGATCACTTTCGGGCGCGCTCGCGGACCACGCCATGGTCAGCGCGTCGAAGTCGCGACTCTTGGTGATCTCTTGCATGATCGACCAGTCCACCACTTTGACCGTGACCACGATGCCAACCTTGGTGTAACTGTCTTTGACGTAGTTGGAAATGCGTTCTGCAATCTCGCCGCCACCCGAACGCGTGAACTCAAATTCAAAGCGCTCGCCCGCTGCGTTTTCGATGATGCCGTCGCCATCACGATCTTCCCAACCGCACTCTTTCAGCAGCTTTTTGCCCTTTTCTGGGTCAAACGGCCATGGCAAAAGCGCGGGATCCGACGCGGGACTCTCAGGATTCACCGAACCCTTGGCCACCACGCCGATGCCCTCCCAAATGTCGCGAATCATCTTTTCACGATCAAGGCAAAGCGTCATTGCCAAGCGCACCCGCTTGTCGCCGAATGGTGTCTGCCGACCGTTGCGCAGTCCCGAATTCCACGCGATGAACGAGTAGCCCGAGCGCATGTTGATCCACTTGAGCGAATGATTGGCGTCATCCCAGCCCGGCTCTTTGATGGTCTTCACAAACTGCGGACTGGTGGGGATGATCATGTCGCCCTCACCGTTGCGATACGCGACCAAGCGCGCGAGGTCATCTTGCACGACCTTGAAACGCATCTTGTCCAACGGGCATCGCACACCGTAGTAATTTTCGTTGCGCACTAACACGAGGTCGTTGCCTGGCGTCCATTGCTGACTCGCGTCGAGTCGCTCCACGCGATAGGGACCAGAGCCGAGCAACAGCCCCGTCGAACTATTGATCTGCGCGGGCTCGAACTTCGAGTAGAAATGTTTGGGCAGGATGTAGACACCCAAGGCGTAATCGAGATTGAACGAGAGCGCCTTGGAGAACGTGATCTCGACCGTGAGCGGATCGATGACCGTGACACCGGTGATCTGGTCGAGCGTCGAGCGCGTGCGCTCCGCTTCGATCGATGGATTGAAGATGAAATCCATGAACGTCCAACGAATGTCTTCGGCGGTGATCGGCTCGCCGTCAGAGAACTTCAGACCACTGCGCAAGCGCGCGCGGATCCAGAAACCGTTGGGGTCTTGTTGCCATGCATCAGCCAAAAGCCCGCGAAATCGCAGGGTTTTCGGGTCATACGCGCCCATCGAATCACAGACGCGGTCAAGCACGCGTCGCGCATAGACATCGCTCGCGAGATACGGCGTGACCTTCGCAGGCTGCCCTTCGAAGATCTCGGTGAACTCGCCACCATCTTGAAAGCCGGGAATTGAATTCGGATCGGTCGCGAAGTTCCACGGCTCTTGCCATTCAATCTTGATGCCCGGGCGCGCCCACGATTCATCGCGTGCGGATGCCTGCGTCGACGACGCCGCTTGGTTCGCAGAATTGCTCGCGGCGCTTTGCACCGCAACAAGTCCGCTGGAAAGTTTCTTCTCGATAGCAGAGAGCTTGGCGATGACGTCTTGCTGCAAGACGCGATCGCGATCTTGCTGCACCATCTGCAACCACACCAAGAGCACAACCGCGCCGAGCAGCACGATCTGAATGAAGTCCTTGAGGCCGAAGCGATTGTTCATAGAGGCACCTTCCAGATTGGATAGAGGCCATCCTAACGGCTCTGCACGCGAACAATGCGCGCGAGTCACTCAGCCGCTGCGACGGCCGCGCATCGGATCGAATCGTTCCCGCAACTCGTCGCCCAAAAAATTGAGCGAGACCAATGTCATGGCAATGAAGAGGCAAGGCGCGGCGAGCAACCACCAGCGACTTTCGACGGTGTTGAGTTCGCCCAAACCATCGGCGGCCAAGTTGCCCCAACTCGGAAGCGGTTCGCGCACACCGATGCCGAGAAAGCTCAGAAAGCTCTCCGAGAGAATCGCGGCAGGCACGGCCAACGCGGCATAGACGACGATCGGGCCGATGAGATTGGGCAGCAAATGCGCGTAAAACTGGCGTGGCGCGCCGACGCCGATCGCGCGACACGCCTCCATGAACGGCTTCGCGCGCAGCGACATCACTTGACCGCGAATGACGCGAGCCATGGTGAGCCAACTGACGCCGCCGATGGCGATGAGCAGCGTCGCGATGTTGATTGTTTGCCGCGCGAACAACGAAAGATCCGCGCCGCGCCGTTCCATCACGCCGTCCACCGCTACTGCGAGGAGCACGACCAAAAGGATCGAGGGCAATCCGAAAAGAATGTCAACGACGCGCATGAGCAGAGCATCGGTGCGGCCGCCCGCGGTGCCCGCGAGTGATCCGTACAACGTTCCCACGACGACCGCGATCGCGGCGGCGCTGAGTCCCACCAACAAACTGATTGCGCCGCCGGCGAGTAATCGCGCGAGCACATCGCGACCGAGTCGATCGGTTCCGAGGATGCGCGTGGGCACGTATTGATTCGCAGCGACGGCGGCGTCGACGCGCGTGAGATCATCGCCGTGCAGCGATTTCCAAATGGGTGGAAGCAGATTGAGCGAGAGGTTTGACGCTTCGTAGCGCGCGAGACGCGTCGCGCCAGTGGCCACGCTGCCGAGCGACCACGGAAGTGTTGCGACACAGGCCAAGAGAATGAAGAGGAGCGCGGCAACTCCGATGCGTCCCGCAGTGCCGAGCGCGAAACGCGAGCGTGACGAGCGTGAGTGTGCCGCGCTCGTCCTTGCTCCTGTCGTTGCGCTCGTCGCGCTGGTGTTGCCTTCATCCTCACCGTCTTGCATGGCGCGAATGCTACTCGCGCGACGGCGCGCTGATGTTTGTCATTCGATGTGTTTGCGGTGATCGCGCGTGCTCGCGCGATCAAGTGCGATCAATCGCGCGGTGCAGGTTCACGCGGCGGTTTGCGATTGTCATCCCGATCGGGGCCGCGTTCGCCGCCACGCGATTGTTCGCGCGGCAGGTTCGCATGCGCTTTCACTTCAAGCGCCAACTCCGCGGCAATCGTCGCATCCGCATCGAGTTTGCCGCGCAACTGCGTGAGTCGCTCATCAAGTGCGACCAACTCTGCACGACGTGCCGCCAATGTGGCGTCGACTTGTTTGCGTGCAGCGTCGTCGAGCCCCGCGCGGAGTTGCGTCAACTTCTCAGCGGTGACACTCGCATCGTGCTCCGCAGCGCGCAACTCTGCGGCAGCGCGCTCCGTATCCGCTTGCGCGCGCAACTCGGTGATTTTCGCTTGATACACCACAGGCGCACGCTCTTTGAGCGCAAGCAATTCGAGCAATCGACGGGCGCGACCACGCAGCGCCATCTTGAATTGCTCCATGTCTTCCTGCGCGCGCGCTTGCAGTGCTTGACCCCACGACGGCGCCACTTCTTTCGCGACCTCAATCGCGCGCATCACGTCATCGTCGGTCAACTCTCGTCGCGCGCGCATCGGTCCGTTGATGCTTTCCGCGACGAGACCTTCGATCATCGGCCGTTCACTGGCGGCACCGAAGCCACCCGCGCGCGGCCAATCGGGAGGCAGCGGTTGGTTGCGCGGCGCTCGATCGTTGCGCGCTGCTTGATCGTTGTTCACCGCTGGCGCATGTGTCGGCGCATGTGTCGGCGGATCTGCGGGCGGAGCCTGTCGCGCGAGTGCCTCGGCACTCACCAACAGACTTGCGAGGAGTGCGCCGATCAAACGACGCGCGTGTTGCGCATGAACTTGCTCATGCCCAGATGCAAGCGGAGTTCGAAGCGTGTGTCGCATGAGGAGTTCGCGGAAAAGTTTGTTCGATCAACCGAGCTTTCGATCAGTTGTCCGCGCGCGTCAGTGAGGACTCGCGGGCGCGGCGAGAATCGCAGAGATCTCGCCAGAGAGATCGTCGTAGGTTGTCGCATCAAGATCAAGTTCAAAGTCGCTGCCTCGCTCGGCGGTCGAAGCAAACTGGGTCACCGCTGCGACGTTGCCGTCGGCGAGAGCCACGATCATCGCCGTCGTTGAGTTCGCAGCGCTTTGCGTGACAAATGCTGCGGACAGCGCTTGATCGAGGTGATCGGGAGTCAAGGCAGGCGTGCTACGCGGCGTCATCACTGGGTTGACTGAGGAATCATTGCGCGCGACAACATCGAGAGGCGCTGCCGCGGGAATTTCAGGCGCCTGAACCAGCGTGCCGCCTGGCTCCATGCCCGGAACAACTGGATTGACGTAGCCGCGCACGAGCGCGATGGTCACGCCAGTCAACCCCGCAACCACGGCGACTGCTGCCGCGATGCGCAGCGCGCGGGTCACCCAGTTCGTCCCAGTCACGTTGGTTGCACGCACGATTCGGCCTGCAATCGGCGCGGAATTCGCGTATTCGCCTAGCGGAAGTTGCATGTCGCTCGCGGCGAAGATGCGCTCAAGCGCTTGCTCGGAGAGCTCACCGCGCATGTGCGTGGCACGCGCATCGAGCGCGCGCGCGACGAACGTCAACTCGCGAGGCAGCGCCTCGCTCTTGCGCGTGTCGTCATTCAGGCTGTCGTTCATGTTGTCGTTCACGTTGTCGTTCATGGCTGACACTCATTCGATCGTGTGCGGTTCGCGTGTTCTGCGGGACGTGTTCTACGGGACGTGCAGAGGCGATCGCGATTGGTCGGACTCAAAATCGGCTTGCGTTGGCTTGCGTTGGCTTGCGTTGGCTCGGCTTGGCTCGGTTTCGAAGTGGTTCAACTCGAAACGGTTCGTCATGGATGCGTCTTGACAGCTCCTCAACTGGCGCAGTTCCTCAACACCTGAACGCCGTGCGTTGCGATCAATTGCCGCGCACCACAAAAACCGCGCGGCTTCGCAGCCTGCATATTTCTGCTCACCGTCACGACCCCACCGCCCCGACATCGGAGCCGTCGATGCCGAGTCCCTCGAGCAGTCCCTTGAGTTTGCGCAGGGCCCGGTGATGACGCGCAAGCAGCGTTCCGATCGGCTCCTCGTAGTAGTCTGATAAAGCCCGAAAGCTCATGCCGCCGAGGTGGCGCAACTCGATGATCTCGCGGTCGCCTTCGCTGAGGCGTGCGAGGGCGGTTTCGAGGCTGCGCCGAACGTCTTCGCCGAGCGCGGGATTGGCCGTCTTCGCGGCGTGCATCGCCTGCATCGCATCGTCAGGCATCGAACGCGCTTGACGCGCGCGTCGGCGCATCTCGTCGCGCAGCCGATTCATGGCGATGCGGAAGACCCAAGACTCGAAGCGACCACTCTCGATGTAGGCGCCGATCTTGGCCGCCACCGTGCACAGGGTCGACTGCGTGATCTCTTCTGCAAGATTGTGATCGAGACAATGCGCGCGCACGAGTCCGTGAATCCGCGGCGCAAACAGGCCGACCACCGATCGCCACGCAGACGAATCACCCTTCGCCGCACGGGAAAGGAGCAGTTCCAACTCGCTTGGGTCAAGGTCCGCTGGTTGATTCATGGTCGGCGCGCGCAGCGTAACGATCCGTGTTGCGCGGCATTGCGAGATTGCGCCGTCGTTCATGTGCACGCGCTAAGCGAACGCAGTTCGGTCGCAAGTTCGTCACGCATCGGAGTCATCGTCGTTGCGCTCGGCCACGCGCATGCGCGTTGGCGCCATCACGCGACGCGGACGATCGTGCTGATCATCGGGCGGCGTCGCATAGGACTGGCTGCGAAAGCGCGTGGTGTTGCCATCCCAAATGAGGTGCACGGTTCCGGTTGGTCCGTTGCGTTGCTTGGTGAGAATCACTTCCGCGGTGCCGACTTTGTCGGGGTTTTCGTCGGCCCAGTTGGGATCAGCCTTGTGGTAGTACTCCTCGCGGTGAAGCATCATCACCACGTCGGCGTCCTGTTCGATCGAACCCGATTCACGCAGATCGCTCATGCGCGGACGATGACCTTCGCGTTGTTCAGCAGCGCGGTTGAGCTGCGAAAGACAGAGCACGGGGACTTCGAGTTCGCGCGCCATCGCCTTGATTCCGCGGGAGATTTCGCTCACTTCAAGTTGACGACTCTCAACGCGCGTGCCCGAACTCATGAGCTGCAAGTAGTCGATCGCGATGAAGCCAATGTTGTGACGCTCTTTGAGTCGTCGCGCTTTCGAGCGCATCGCCAACAGCGAAAGTCCTGGAGTGTCGTCGATGAAGATGGGCAGCTTGGAGATCTCGCCGCACGCGCCCATGAGTCGGCGATAGTCATCGCTGCCCAGCATGTGCTTACGCATCTTCTGACTATCGATTTGGCCCAACGCGCACAACATGCGTTGAATCAGTTGTTGCTTTCCCATTTCCAGACTGAACATCACCGAGGGCGTACCCAACTGCCCGATTTGCTCGAGCAAGTTCAACGCCAGCGCAGTTTTTCCCATCGACGGACGCGCGGCGAGAATGAGCATCTCACCCTTTTGCAGTCCGTTGGTCATCTCGTCGAGTTCGCTGTACCCCGTGCGAACTCCCATGAATCCTTTGCCTTCGCTCGCGTCAATCAAACGCATGGTCTCGTTGACCAGCTCGTTGGCGGTGGCGATGGTTCCGGTCTCGCGCTTCTGCGCGATGCGGAAAATCTTTTGCTCTGCGCCTTCGAGCAACTGCTGCGCGGGCTCGCGCGAACTATGCGCTTCGGCCAAGATTTCGCCCGCCGCGGCAATGAGTTCGCGCGTCGTCGCCTTCTCTCGCACCACGCGCGCCCAATGCACAGCGTTCACCGCGCTGGGCACGCTCTCCACCAATTGCACGATGTATTCGAGTCCGCCCACCGCATCGACGAGGCCGCGATCGGTGAGCATTTGATTGAGCAGCAGAATGTCGACGGTCGCGTTGCGCTCGTAGATTTCGACAATCGCGTCGTAGATGCGCGCATGACGCGGCGACGAAAAATCATCGCCGCTGCGCACGATTGCAATCACATCGCCGACCACTTTGGGATCCCAGATGATCGCGCCGATGAGACCCATCTCTGCTTCGATCGCGACCGGCGGTTCAGTTCCAAAGAGTGCCGCAATGTCGCGGCGCTGGCCTTCGAGCGCTGCATCACTGCGGCCATCACGGTCCTTTCGACCATTGCGCGCGCGTCGGGTTTGAACAAATGATTGGTCGTCGCTCACGCGCGGGAGGCTACCCGAGCAATGCGCATCAAGCGAAAGAAAACTCGCTGATGTCAGCATTCCCACAGGTCAGTCGATTTGTGTGCGAGCCGAGTTCCGTCTCGTGCTCGTCTCGTGCTCTTCACGCGCTCGTCACGCGCTGATGCCTCAACGTGTTGTCGCGAGCATCACTCGTTGTCGTCGAGAGCCCCAACGGCAACGCGCTTTCCTGATGCTCCCGTTGCGCCGGTTGCGAGCGACTGCTGCATCAAGCGACCGACTTTGAAGCGCACACTCTTGCGCGCAGGAACGGAAACACGCTCGAGGGTCTTGGGGTTTTGCGCGACACGTTCCGCGCGTTCGCGAATCTCAAACACTCCGAAGTCGCGAAACTCCAGGCGGTTTCCGCGGGCGAGCTCATCGATGACGTGCTCGAGAAAACTCTGCACTGCTCTTCGCACATCCGCGCGCGAGATATCCGTCTCCGTCGCAACGCGCTCGATCAGGTCTTTCTTGGTCGTGGTAGCCATCTCTTACCTCAGATTGTGCGGGGTTGAGCGCGGCAAGCCGCGAAGGATGTCAAGGGAAGGAACAGAGAACAGACCGAGTATCCATGCACAGACCGTGCAAAGTCAAGGCTTTAACGATGTTCGTTTACTTGCACGCGTCGAGCGCCTTCGCAAATGAGTTTGCGGACTACCGCGGGATGATCTGTTCGGTCTGGATGGCGCAAGAGTGCCTCATACGCGGCAATCCTGACCCATTCGACTTGCCTCCGACGCGAGTCGCGCCACGCTCAGCGAGGAGAACTGATGTGCACAAACTGAAGATTCGAACCAATTCTCGAGCCATGCTCGCAGCAAGCCTCTGCCTCGCCGCCTTCGTGCTGACGAGTTGCGCCTCGCCAACTGTGGTGATGAGCGTCCCGGAGCGACGCGCGCCCAACGCTGCGTTGGTGCTCTGCGCGAGTGAGGGCGACTACGACGACATGATGCGCAACGACAGCACGCTGGGCGCTCATCGTGATGCGTTGATCCGTGTCAGTGATGACGTTGAAATCGCGGTCACCGATCGACAGTGGGAATACAACGGCCGTCCCTACACCTTCTATCGCGCGAGTACGGTCACTCGCGAGCGGCTGATCAATTTTTGATCAGATGTTGATCATGCATTGATCGCGCATTGATCGCGCATTGATCGCGCATTGATCACGCGCTCACGACCCGCCGCACCGCCGCGCGCAATCGCTTGACTCCATCGTCAAACACGAGCTCGAGTTTTGGAACGACCAATGTCATTGCGGGCAGTCGATCCAGTTTGACGAGGTCTTTGCGTGAGATCACGCACGCTTGTGCTTCGCCCGGAAGTTGCAACACCGATTCCAGTGCCGACGCAGTGAGTGCCCGATGATCAGGCAGCGCCCATGTGCGCACGATGGCTCCCGCAGCGGCGCGCACGCTTGCTTCAAACTGCTTGGGATTTCCCAAACCACAACAGATTGCGACTCGCTGTGATGCGAGCCATTGCACTGATTCGCTGCGCGCGACACCGTCTTGATAAACATCAAGTGCGCTCCAGTGATGTGCGCAACATGCGTCAGGCAACGCGCCGCGTGTGCTACGCACCAACTCTGCGGCTGCAACGGTCGCGGCGTGTGAGCCGTCAACCGCTCCATCACCCATCGCGACTTTGGTGAGCACGACGAGATCGGCGCGCGCAAGATTTTTTGCCGGCTCACGCAACCATCCATGTGGAAGCACATCGCCCGCGAGTCCAGGACGCGTGGTATCGACGAGCACGATGTCGAGGTTGCGCGACAACGCGCGATGTTGGAACCCATCATCAAGCACGACCACCGCACGCGCGCGCCACGCATCGCAATCGCTCTGCCCAAGTCGCATGGTCAACGCTTCATGGCGACGCGCTCCTACGACGACCGTCGCACTGGGCGCGGTCGTGGCGTACTCGCGCGCTTCATCGGAAAAGAGCTCGTTGCTGCCGACATCTTTGTGTGGTCGGTAGCCGCGCATCGCGATGACGGGATGCATGCCCATCTGCGCAAGTTCACCACACAACCACGCGACGAACGGACTCTTACCCGTGCCGCCCGACGTGATGTTTCCCACGGAAATCACGGGGATTCGCACACCTTTGACGGTGAGCGTGTGCACGCCGCGCTGCGCATCGAACGCGGTGTTGCGCGCGGCAACGACGGCTCCGTAGACGCGCGCGGCGAGAAATGTCGCCGGCGCGAGCACGCGCGGAAGTGGTCCGCCCATGCCACTACTCATGTGAATCTCTGGGGGAGTCTGACGCCGCTCGCACGCGTTGGTTGCCGATGGTCTCGTCACGCAGCGCTCGATACTCGCCGATCCCTTCGCGCAACACCAGAAGGAAATCGATCAGCGCCAACGCGAACCACGCGAGCAAGAACATCAACGCGATCGTCCACGCAATTGCGAAGCCCACGCGATCTTCGTGGGGATGCACGAAACTCAATCCACGCACCAACGGCGGCAACGCCGCGAGCGCGCACAACACCGACGCGCGCCGCATCCACCGTCGCGCGCGTGAAACATCGGGGCGGCCGAGTCGAGCGAAGTACCAACACAACACGCCCGCGAGCAACACGGCAAGCGAGACGCTCATCCATTGCGGGACTTGCAGCCACTTTCCAAGTTCGCGTCCCACCAACGCGGGATCGATCTCGTGACTCATGAGGGTCGAGCGCAACGAATCAAGTTCAAGCCGGATGCGTGCGCTCATCGCGCGCCTCGCAACAGTGAACGCAGCATCGGCGTCAATTGGGTGATTGGTAATCCGATCACTGTTTGCGGATCTCCCTCGCACGTGATGTTCCAACCACGCGCCACGACTTCGGGCAAGTTGTAGCCCCCCGCTTTTCCGCGCCACAACTCCTCATCGAGAAACGATTCGAGCGCGTCATCGCTGACCTCGCCGATTTCAATCGTCGCGATTGCGCGGCCGACACGACACGATCCATCAGGACCCAACACGCACCAACCCGTGACCACTCCATGTCGACGCGCGCACAGCGAACGAATCATGGCGCGCGCGGCATCGCGATCAGGCGGCTTGCCCAGCACGGCTCCGTCGAGTTCGCACACGGTGTCTGCGGCGAGAATCCATGCTGCATCGGCGCCGCGCGCATACCGACGCTGCGCGACGCGTTTTGCCTTGAAATGCGCCAAAGCCGCTGCAACTGCCCGAGCATCGACTTGCCCAAGTGGAATCGAAGCGTCATCAATGTCCGCTGGCTCAACCTCGGCGACGAAGCCTGCTGCCTCGAGCAGTTCGATGCGCCGCGGCGAACCACTCGCAAGTACGAGTCGGGCGAACTCAGCGGTGCATTGGTCGAGTTGGGAAGAGTTCATGCCCTGCACCACGCGCGAGAGAATACGGCCTTGCGGCAAGGCGAGCGCATTCGTGTATTCTTCGGCGACGTCGGATGCGTCGACAGGACGAGAACTGAGACATCGATGAAAAGTGCTCATCGACTTCTGGCGATAAGCGGGGAGAGCGGTGCAGCCGATGCGGCGCGCGGAACGAATGGTCGCGACGCGCGGCATGATGAGCCTGACGGCTCGGCGCGCGTGAGGGGGCGAAAAACGCATGCGTGGATTTGGGGTGACAGCTTGCGAGCCGTCGCGAGGAGTTCTGAGTCTGCGAACGATTTCGCGCAGGATTTCAGGCTCGCGCGCTTGTGTGAAGCACGCGCGAGTGCAGTGACAAGTGCCATGACAAGTGCCGTGACGAGTGCAGTGACACGAATTCGCGAACCGCCGCGAACAACGACGTGGGCCTGCCGTGAAGGAATGTGTGAAGCGCCCGTTGGCGCGGAGGAACGCCTGAGTGTCTGAGCCGTCTGATCAAACCCCAACCCCGACCGATGATCCTGCGCGCGCTGGATCAAGCATCGACACGGTGCTGGGCAAGATCGTGGTCGAGCGCCGATTGCTCTCGCAGACCGAGCTCGACGACTGCAACGAGGCGATCCTCACGCGCGCGCAATCCTCGGCACCGACGACGCTCGCTGACCTTCTGGTCGAACGCGATTTCGTCACCCGCAAGCAACTCGATCGGTTGCGCGGCGACGCCGACACTGCGAAAACTTCGAGCCAGCTTCCAGGCTACGAGATCATTCGCCAAATCGGTAAGGGCGCGATGGGCAAGGTCTATCTCGGCCGCCAACTTTCGCTCAATCGCTTGGTCGCGATCAAAGAGATGAAGAAGCTCGACGCGAGCCAAAACGCGGTGCAGCGCTTTCTCCGCGAGGCGCGCATTGGCGCCAAACTCAGCCACAACAACATCGTGCAGTTCGTCGAGCAACTCCAAGTGGATGAACGGCTCTACCTCATCATGGAGTTTGTCGACGGCGATACGGTGAAGGATCGCATTGACTCGCGCAAGCCTCATCCGATGGGTGAAGACGAGTGCCTGCAGATCATTCTGCAGATGGCGCAGGCGCTTGATCACGCGCACGGCCGCAACATTCTCCACCGCGATATCAAGCCTGCAAACATCATGATGACCAAGGCCGGTGTCGCGAAACTCGCGGATCTCGGCCTCGCGCGCGACATGAAAGAGGACGCGGAACTCGCGCGTCAAGAAGCGGGCAAAGCCTACGGAACTCCGTGGTACATCTCGCCTGAGCAGATTCGCGGCCGCGAAGACCTCGGTCCTCCCACGGACATCTACGGACTCGGCGCGACCTTCTATCACATGGCCACGGGCAAGGTTCCGTTTGACGGCACCACCCAAACCGATGTGTTCCACGCGCATCTCAATGGACGCTTGGTGCAGCCCGATCAGCGCAACGACAAGCTCAGCGAGCAGTCGGCGCTCATCATCGAGACCATGCTCCAGCGCGACCTGCTCAAGCGCTACCCCAACGCGCGCGATCTCATCGAAGATCTCGAAGTTTGCATCGCCAATCGCAAGCGCCCGGCGGGCTCGCACAGCGTGCCCCTGCCTCATGCGAAGCCAGAGATTGATCTCTCGCGCATCGCCACGGGAACTTTCGGCGGCAACGGCGGCGAGAGCGTGCAAGTCGTGCGCAAAGAAGCCGAGGGCCCCCTCTCCAACCCGCTGGTCATGACCATGGTGGTTCTCTTAGCCCTCAGCATCGCCGCGAATCTCGGCGCGCTCCTAGCTTGGCTGCTCTGAGGCTTGGCTGCTCTGAGGCTTGGCTGCTCTGAGCCATCTGATTTGGTCCGACCTCACACCTCAAAGATGACTTCGACTTCGACTGTGGCGTCGAGCGGAAGCGCGTTGGTTCCGACGGCGGCGCGCGCGTGGCGGCCCGCGTCGCCGAAGACTTCTTGCATGAATTCGCTTGCGCCGTTGGCGACCTTGGGTTGACCGTCGAAGCGGTCGTCCGACTGGACAAACACGCCTAAACGCACCACCCGCTTGATCTTACGGAGATCTCCCCCGAGTTGATCCGCCACGACGGCCAGCGCGTTGAGCGCGCACTGGCGGGCAGCCTTCTGCGCGTCCTCAATCGAAATCTTGGAGGGGACAGGACCAGTTGCGAGCAGTTGTCCGCTCGACATAGGCAGTTGCCCGCTGACGAAAATCAGATTTCCCGTGCGCACGGCGGGCACATAGGCGGCGACCGGCTTGGGAGCCGCGGGCAGGACGAGGCCAAGTCGAGTGAGTTCAGCGTGTGGGTCATGCATCGGAGGTTCTCGTAGATTCTCGTAGGTTCGAAGGGCAAACTCGAGATGCCGAGCGCGCGCGATCGAGGAAGCTCAGCAATCTACCTTGCATGTGCATCGCAGAGAGACCCCATGCCACGAAACTCTTCTAGGAATTTCATCCTCACAGGAACTTGACAAGGAATCGTGTCGTATTACTCTGCTCTTGCTTACCTGGCAGTTGCGGACATTCCGATCTGAGCCACGGCTCACTTCAAACCGTCCTACATTCGGCAACCGACGTGGTCCTCGCGGTGAGACGTCACTGACAAATCACCGAGAACCCACGACTCGCGCCAAAATCATTGTCGGAAACCCCGACAGATCCCGCCGCAACCGCCGACATCCTGAACCCGCCAGCCGTCATTCGAGCGTTGGCAACCAGCCCCGCCTCAACGCGACCCGTCAGTTGACATCCGTCGACCGTCGCAAGCAAAGAGCGAACTGGACTTCGATCCGAACCGCGAATTTGGTTCGGTTCCGCACACGCTCGAGCGATCGTTCCAAATCGATGGTGTTTCGTGAAGACGTTGACTTTGCCCCTCATCCGGCGAATTCGATGGCTCGCGCGAAGTCGAAGTTTCGGAACGCGCGGCGGTCTTTCTCTGGCGACCGTGCTCCATCGACCGCGACGCGTGTCCTCATCCGACTTCGCTCGCTGCGATCAGCCCCTCCCTTTGCCGTTATCGGCGCGCGTTATTGCGCCGCATCATTCACCAGCGACTTCTCCCGCGTCGGGCGAAGTCCATCCTCTAGGAGACAGCATCATGCAACGTAAGAAGAGCGGGTTCACTCTCGTCGAACTCCTCGTCGTGATCGCGATCATCGCCCTGTTGATTGGCTTGCTTTTGCCAGCCCTCAGCAAGGCGTTGCGAGCCGCGCGCACCACGCAGGACGCCGCCAGCGTCAGCCAAATTCACAAGGGCTTCCTCACCTGGGCCAACAACGACTCCAAGGGTCGTCTGCCGCTCCCAGGTCTGATCAAGCGTCTCCAAGTCCCCGGCATCGGCTATGTCCCCGGACAAGGCGAAGAGGATCAGACGCAAAACAACACTGCACGCCTCTACTCGTGCATGATCGCGAAGAACTTCATCTCCCCTGAGATTCTCATCTCGCCTGTCGAGACCAATCCGGTCGTCGCCAAGCACCTGAACTACAACTTCGCGGGATACAGCCCATCCGCGGCCAACCCAACCTTCTGGGATGACACCTTCAAGGCAAACATCCACAAGCTACCAGACGGCACGCCCGACTCAATCTGCAGCACCTCCTACGCGCATTTGGCGCTCATCGGAGACCGCAAGCGATTCACGTGGTCGAACAAGGCTGACAACAAGAAGCCCGTCATGGGCAATCGCGGCACCTACAAGGGACAGTACGTCGGCGCAAACTATGGTCTCAGCTACACGCTCGGATTCCATTCGCCTGACGACACCTGGGAAGGCAACATTTGCTACGGCGACAGTCACGTGGTGCTCGAGAAGAGCATGCTGCCTGACACCGTGCAGTACGAGTGTGGCAGTGTGAACCTGAAGAAGGACAACATCTTCGCTGCCGAGTTCCCTCCGCTTCCAACCTGCAAGGGCATCAAAGAGCGCGACACTTGGCTGACGATGGCCATCGGTAGCCCTCCTCAAAGCGAATTGACCTACACCGAAGCTCCTGAGCGTCGCATCGACGGCACTCCATCCTCCTGATCCGTCGCCGGGCCTCTAACGAAATCCATATTCATCTCCACCTTTATTCGGAGCATTTATCAATGAACCAGAACATGCGTCAGAGCACTCAAACCGAAGTCGGCCTGAAGGCGAAGCGTGGCTTCACCCTCATCGAACTTCTCGTCGTCATGGGCATCATCGCCCTTCTGTTGGCCATCCTTCTTCCCGCTCTAGGTCGCGCCCGCGCGAACGCCAAGCAGGTCAAGGATTCCACCCAAGTTCGCGGCATTCACCAGGGATTCGTGAATCTCTCGATCGGTGATAGCGCGGGCATGTACCCAACTCCGGGACTCATCGACCGACTCTCCGTCAATAACCAGAGCATCCCAGGACGCGGTGGCGAGGACGTCACGCAGAACACACACGCCAACCTCTACTCGGCGGCTGTCATGAAGCGCGCCTTCGACACCAGCGTGCTCGTCGGTCCTGCTGAAACCAGCACCAACGTCATCGCTCTCGCGAACTACAACTTCGACGTCTACAACCCAGTGGCCGTCGTCGACCAATTCTGGGATCCGACCTTCCGCGCCAAGCTCGACGATGTCGCCAACGTGAGCTACGGAACGCTCGTCCTCACCGGCACCCGCAAGGCACGACAGTGGCGCGCTTCTTACGACGCGCGTTTCCCTGTCATCGCCAACCGCGGCCCTGAGTGTCTGCCCAACGGTCAGATCGATCAGGCGAAGTACCTGACCTCGAAGACCCTGCAAATCCACGGCGACGACAAGCAGTGGGAAGGCAACATCTGCTTCAACGACAATCACGTGATTTACGATCTCAAACTGCAACCAGAAGGCGTGCAGCAGATCAGTGTTCCACCGTCGACCGTTCTCGCAGATGACAACATCTTCGCGAACGAACTCGGCGCGACCGGTGGCGATTCGTGGCTGGCCATGGTGCACACCATGAACGCCACCGGCGTCCCAACTGCGCCGATCTACGATTGAGCCGAAGGACGCGAGTCCTCACGCTTTGATTGAGAAGCGCATCAACTGAGTATTTCCGACGGCCGACACTTGATGTCGGCCGTCGGCTTTTTACGCCCTACCATCCGAGCCCCATGAGTGAGAAACTGTCGCACAGCGGTCACCGTGAACTCGCACTCATTGTTGCTCCGCGAAAATACGCGCGGATGGTGCGGACACGAGCGATGCCTCATGCCGCACTGATCTTTGTCTTTGCGTGGCTAGCGACGGCGCTCGTCTCTCGTGCGGATGTCGCGACGAGTAACAGCGCTAAGGCACAAGACACGAAAGTTACAACCACTGCCGGAGTCACCGCGGTTCCCGCAGCGCGGCAAGCAAAGCGCGTCGCCATTCTTCCCATCACTGGCGGCATCGACGATGTCACGCTCTGGTCGATCGAGCGCCGACTCGCTGCAGTGCAAGAACAAGGCATCGACGCGGTGGTAATCGAACTCGATACTCCCGGCGGCGAAGTGGGCGCGATGCTCGACATTTGCTTGCGCCTCAAGTCGGATGCTCCTAGCAACACCGTCGCGTGGATTCACCCGAAGGCGTTTAGTGCGGGCACGTTCATTGCGTTGGCGTGTCGTGAAATCGTGGTCGCGCCCGGTTCGGTGTTTGGCGATGCCGCGCCGATCGTGGCTATGCCCGGCATGGGAATCATCCCGCTTCCCGCGACTGAACGCGCGAAGCAAGAGTCGCCGTTGCTCGACGAACTCGACGCCTCGGCGGCTCGTCGCAATGAAGACCCACGTCTGCTGCAAGCATTTGTCGCTGTTGATCGCGAACTCTGGCTCATCGAGCGCAGCAGCGATGGAGCGCGACGATTTGCCGATCGTGCGGAACTCGAATTGCTCGCACTCGATCCCACATCGTTGCCTGCGAAACCTGTCGATGCCGTTGCTCGCAAACCGCTCATGCCTTCGAGCGCGCCACTCAACGCGCAGCAACAGTCACAGTGGACGATCATCGAACTCGTCGATGAACCAACGCGGCTGCTCGTCGTGCAAAGCGATGAGGCGATGCGTTGGGGACTCGCCGCCGCGCAAGTGAAAGACGACGCGGAACTCGCGCAGTTTTTCGGCGGCGCGACCCTCACCCGATTCGACGAGAGTTGGTCTGAGCCGCTGGTGCGCTTGCTGGTGAGTTGGCCCATGCGCATCTTGTTGATCGGCATCTTCATCGTTGCGTTGGTGATCGAGACGCTGCATCCTGGCATCGGTGTCGCGGCGGCCATCGCGGGATGCGCGCTGCTGCTGCTGGTGGGAGCGCCGGGATTGCTCGGACTCGCGCAGTGGTGGGAAATTCTGTTGGTGGTCGCGGGACTCGCACTCATCGGCGCGGAAGTGTTTGTGCTCCCCGGCACCGGAGTCGCGGGAGTTGCTGGCGGCTTGTGCATTCTTGTGGGATTGGTCGCGAGCTTCACCGGCAGCGATCCAACCAGCGCCTCGCAGCGAAGCACGTTGCTCACCGCTTCAACGACCACCATTGCGGGACTCGTCCTCGGCGCCATCGCGACATGGTTTGCCTCGCGTTGGTTTGGTGAGACGACGATCTTCAAGCGTGCGATTCTTTCTGCAGCCGTTGGTGGCGCGACCGAGATGCCACTGCGCAACGAACAAGTGTTGCCTTCGCGCGACGCACTCGGAGTCGCCGACACTGACTTGCGCGCCTCGGGGCGGGTGCGTTTTGGCGATGCGATTTTCGATGGTCAATCGGACGGCGGCTACATTTCGCGCGGAGAGTCGGTGCGCGTCATCGGACGTCTTGGCGGAACCGTGCTCGTCGAGCGCGTCGCTGTTTCGAACCACCACTCTGACGAAACGGCTGCTTCATGACGAGCGACGGATCAAACGGAACGCTCTTCGCTTCACTGCTGCTTGGTGTGGCCGCGTTGGCAATCTTCTTCCTCGAGTTCGTACTTCCCACCGGCGGCTTGTTGGCGATTTTGTGCGCGCTTTCCGCCATCGCATCGGTGGTCTTAGGCTTCATGTATGACGCGACCACGGGGATGATCCTGCTCGCGCTCTATGCAGTCGCCGCGCCATTCATGCTCATGTTTGCGTTGCAAATGGCCACGAAATCGCGGCTCGGTCGACGCATGGTGCTCCGCGCAGAAGATCCCGCGCGCACCAATCAACAGGCACAATCGTCGTCTGATGCCAATGACGGACCGCGAGTTGGCGCGGTCGGCGAAGCGATGACGCCGCTGAGACCTGCGGGATACGTTCGCTTTGACGGCCGCCGTGTCGACGCGAGTGCCGAAGGTGATCTCATCGACGCGGGAACGTTGGTCGAAGTCGTCTCGGTGCGCGACGGTCAAGTGCGCGTGCGCCCTCATCGACAATGAACACATGAGTGACGCGCGACTCGACACGATTCGACGCGATATGACAGTGCGAGTCCATCACCGCGCCCACTTCCAATGCTCTGATACTGTGCGCTATGCACCGAGCTTGCGCGCACTTCCGTGCTGCTCCTCGCGACTTAGGTAGAAACCATGACTATTACTTTGGCCCAATCTGTCCCCCCTGGAAAAATCGCCCTGTGGGTGTTTCTCGCGATCATCGGTCTCATCGCGCTGTTCATCTTCTTTGTGATGCTCGGCGTGCTCAAGCTTTATGTGCAGGCGTTGTTCAGCGATGCCAAGGTGAGCATGCTCGACTTGATCATGATGCGCCTTCGTAAGGTGCCTCACGATGTGGTGGTGCTCAACCGCATCAGCGCCAAGAAAGCCGGACTCGACATTCCCACCGACATGATGGAAGCGCATTACCTCGCGCGCGGAAACATCAGTCGCGTCGTTGCCGCGATGATCGCCGCCGACAAAGCGGGCATCGAACTGAGTTGGAATCGCGCGACCGCGATTGATCTCGCCGGCCGCGACATTCTTGATGCGGTGCAAACTTCGGTGAATCCGAAAGTGATTGACTGCCCCAGTCCGCAGTCGGGCAAGAGCACGATTGACGCGGTGGCCAAAGATGGAATTCAGTTGCGTGCAAAGGCGCGCGTCACTGTGCGCACCGCGATTTCGCGCCTCGTCGGCGGCGCGACCGAAGAGACCATCATCGCGCGTGTGGGCGAAGGAATCATCTCCACCATCGGCTCGGCAGAAGATCACAAGAGCGTGCTCGAGAATCCTGATCGCATCTCAAAGACGGTGCTCGCGAAGGGACTCGATTCGGGAACGGCGTTTGAAATTCTCTCGATCGATATCGCGGACATCGATGTCGGCGAGAACATCGGCGCGCAACTGCAAGCCGCGCAGGCCGAAGCGGATACCAAGCGATTTCAAGCACAAGCCGAACAACGACGCGCATTGGCCGTCGCGCAAGAAGTCGAATACCAAGCCGAAGCGCAGAAGAACCGCGCGTTGGTCGTGCTCGCCGAAGCAGAGATTCCTCGCGCCGTCGCCGACGCACTGCGCAGCGGCAAGATTGGGCTCATGGATTACTACCGCATGCAGAATCTCAACGCTGACACGCAGATGCGCAGCGCTATCGGTGGCTCGCAGCCACACTCGTGATTGATCCATGATCATGCATGAGCGCGCGTGATCACTGAGCAACTCAAGGCCGACGCGCCACATGACCGTGGCCAGTCGACCCGCCGACGAGACTCGAAGTTCATGCCGACTCTGATTGTGGTCATGCCCGTCTTCAATGAGCCGGCGACACTCGCGACGGCGGTGGCGCGCGTGAAGAGTGCGCCATTGCCCCACGGTTGGTCAACGCAGGTTGTGCTCGTCGATGATGGATCGGATGCGCCAACGCGAGCACTCGTGGCAGCGCTGGGAGATTCGGGCGATGCGAAAGTGTTGCTCCATCCGCAGAATCGCGGCAAAGGCGCGGCGATTCGCAGCGGATTCGTCCACGCACTGAGCAAGGCTCACGCGGAAGATTGCATCTTGGTCCAAGACGCTGATCTCGAATACGACCCGCGCGACTTTGCTCCGCTGCTCGCACCAGCGATCGCAGGCGAAGCTGACCTTGTGCTGGGAAATCGTTTCGCGACCGCGCCGATTGGACTCAAGCGCACATTGCATCGCACCCTCAACGGACTGCTCACGCTTTCAAGCAATCTCATGACTGGACTCAAAGTCCGTGACATGGAGTGTTGCCTCAAGCTGTTCACCGCGCCCGCGCTTGCCCGCGTGATTGCTGATCTCGACGAAGAGCGCTTTGGCATCGAGCCGCAAATTGTCGCCGCCGCCGCGCGTCACGGGCTGCGTGTGTGCGAAGTTCCGGTGACCTACGCACCGCGCTCGTTTGACGAAGGCAAGAAGATCCGCATGAAAGATGGACTGCGCGTGTTCGTCGTGTTGTGGCGCGAGCGTCGCCGCACTGCACGTATGCGCCTGCGTTGACGGGCGCGCGCACGCCTGCGCTACACTCGAACGCGTGAGTCACGCAGGTGCGCAGGACAGTTCCAACACCGCACCAGCGCCCACCGGGCCGTCGCGCGCGCGCGTCATCATGCAACTGCTGGGATTCCTCGTCGGTTGCACGTTGGTGGTGTGGTGCGTGATGCGCGCGGCATCAAGCGGAAGCGATGGACTCGAGAAGTTGCGCAACGCGCCGCCGATGTTGGTGGCGATTTTGCTGGGTTCGACGCTGGTTTCGATCATCTGCTCGGGCTTCACGTTCTGGTCGATGGCGCGGCCGATTCGACGATTCACCGTCATCGAAATGCAGGCCGTGAACTTGATGGCCTCGCTGTTCAACTATGCGCCCGTGCGTCTTGGACTCGTGCTGCGCTGCGCGTTTCACTGGCGCGTCGAGCGCATGTCGGTCAGCGATTTGACCGCGTGGATTGCCGGCGTGGCGGTGGTCACGCTCGGCGCGCTCGGCTGCGCGCTCGCGGCGGGCTTGCTGCAAATTGCGCTCGGTCGTGAGGCGTTGGCGCTCGACGGATTGTGGTGGGCAACGTTTGGCCTGTGCCTCGTCGCGGGTTCGCTGCTCACGCTTTCCATCGGTCGCATTCCGCTGCTGGCACGCCTACTCAAAGGCGGCGAGCGAGTGTTGACCAACCCGCGCGTGCTCGCCGAAAGTTTGGCCTTTCGCGTCATCGACCTTGCGATGTGGTCGCTGCGCATGTGGGCCGCTGCGCAAATCGTTGGCGTTGAATTGGGTCCCGCGCAGGCGACGCTGCTGGCATCAATTGCCATCTTGGGCGCAGGAAATCCGTTGGGCCGCATCGGTTGGCGCGAAGCGTTGGTGGCGATGGTTGCACCGTTGGTGATTCACAGCGGCGCAACGCCGGAAGAAGTCACTGCGCTCACATCGCAATTGGCGCTGCTCGAGAGCGCAGGCGAAGCGGCGATCACCATTCCACTCGGTATCGCGGGCGCAGTGTGGTGTTGGCGTGCCTTCAAGCGGAGCGCGCCTTCTTCATGAACATCGCGCTTCCCATCTTGGTCTTGCCCTTGCCCGAACAGAACTACAGCTGCCATGGATGTGGCAATTGCTGCCGAGATTTCACCGTGCAATTGCGCGCGGCTGATCTGGAGAAATTGCGCGCGCAAGAGTGGGAAGCAAAGTTGGGGATGAGTGTCACCACTGAGTTTCGCGGCACGGTCTATCTCAAGCAACGTGAAGATGGCGCGTGCATTTTTCTGATGGATGATGGCTTGTGCCGGATTCACCGCGAATATGGCTTCGCCGAGAAACCGATCGCATGCCAGCTGTTTCCCTTCGTGTTGGTGCCTGATGATCAACGCACGCGCGTAGGAATTTCCTTCGCCTGTCAAAGCGTGCGTGAAAACAAAGGCGCGGTGTTGCGCAGCCATCTCAGCGAGATTGATCGCATGAGTCAGGCGCTGCCACAAACGCGCGTCGCGACCTACAGCGCGATGCTCGCCGATGCGCTCGGCGCCAAGGACGGCGAACTCGAGGCACTCGCGCAAGTAGTCGACCGATTTCTTGCGCGCGACGATGTTGCAATGAGTGACCGCTTCGACGGGCTCGCGTTCATCGCGTCGAGTCTCGGTCGCGCCAAGTTGGCGCAAGTGCGCGCACAACGATTCACCGAGTTAGTGGTGCTCTTGGCGACTGCGCTTCCCGGCGAACTCGAACACGTGCCGCTCGATGAAGCGCTGCCCAAACAGTTGCGTTTGCTGCGGCAAGCGGTGTATGCGCGCATCGAAGATGTGCAAGTCAATCGCGCCAAGGCACTCGGTCGCATGCGCACCGTGATCACGCAAATGCTCGCGAGTCGCTCGTTTACCCGAGGAAAAGGTGCTGTTCCTAATGTCGCGCGCGGCATTCTGCGCGACACCACCTACGCAGACATCGCGCGCGTACCGAGACTTTCACTGAGCAAAGACCGAGACGCGATCGATGCGTTGTTCACGCGATACACGCGCGCCACGATTCTCGGCGGACGCGCGTGGGGCGCGGGCTACTACGGTTGGCCCGCGGTGCGCGGCTTGCAAGCGTTGACGCTCAATCTCGCTTGCACGGCATGGTTGGCGCGCGCGTTGGCCGCGGCGCGTCATCACGATGAAGTCACTATTGATGATGCGCGCGACGCACTCGGACGCATCGATCGTCACGCAGGACGCGCGCCGTGGCTCGGCTCAGTTGGCGAACGCTTGCGCTTGGAATTTTTCCGACTTGACGATGGACTGCGTCGCATCGTGCGCGAAAGCATTTGACGAACACGCATCAGCGCGCGCGTCGACGCGTGCATCAACGCGGACTCGACGCACCGCTCCAACACGCGACAAGTTTGCGCAGAGCATCGCCCCGATGACTGCGCGCGTTTTTTTCTTGCGCAGAAAGTTCGGCGCTGGTGCGACCATCTTCGAGCACGAGCAACGGGTCGTAGCCGAAGCCGTTGCTCCCTCGCGGCGCGTGACCGATGCGACCTTCGAATGTCCCGCGCGTTTGCGCTTCGATCGTGCCGTCGGGTCGAGCGACGCAGAGCGTGCACACGAAACGCGCGCCGCGCGCTGCATCGGGAACATCCGCAAGCAACGCAAGCAACTTGTTGTTGTTGGCCTCATCGCGTTCGCCGCGCGACGCACCAATCCCCGCAAAACGCGCGCTGTGCACGCCGGGCCTCCCGTCGAGCGCATCGACCTCGAGCCCCGAATCATCGGCCAACACCGTGACGCCGAGCGCTTGCGCGTAGGCAATCGCCTTGATGCGCGCGTTCTCCTCGAACGTCGCGCCATCCTCAATCGGTTCGGGAATATCGCTGCGCCTAAGCGCAACGCACACGATGCCAAGTTGTCCGAGAACGGCTTCGATCTCTTCGACCTTGTGCGGATTTGAGGTTGCGATCACAAGCTTCTGCATGATTCTGGTCTCTCCAAACTTGCACTTTCAACGCCATGCGCACACTACGGGATGGAGGACAGAAATGCGGATGAACTTTCTGATTGGAGTCGCGGTGATCGCATCGATCACACTCGCGACGAACGCGGATCTCGTGTCGCTCACCGCGATGCGCAATGCCACGCTGTATCCATCGGCCGACGGCTCAGTGGCCAACGGCGCAGGGCAATACTTTTTTGCGGGACGCACCAACGGGGATTTGATTCGCCGCGGACTGGTGCAGTTCGATGTGTTCTCCGCGATACCCGTCGGTGCCACGATCACTGGCGCGCGTCTCACGCTCAACATCAGCCAGTCCAACGGTGGCGATCGCGAAGTCAGTGTTCATCGCGCGTTGAATTCGTGGACCACCGGCGCGAGTGACCCGACGGATCACTCCGTCGGGCACTGAAGCGAGCGGCGCGCCCGCGCTGATCAACGACACGACGTGGCTCTACCGCACTGCCGATGGCGCGGGTGGCGGCCTCGCATGGAACAACGTCGGCGGCGACTACAGCGCGTTTTTCAGCGCGTCACTGCTCACGACAACGACTGGCTTGCAAACATGGAGTTCGCTGGGATTGCTCAACGATGTCCGATCGTTCGCACTCGATCCTTCGCAGAATTTCGGCTGGTTTCTGCTCGGCGATGAGTCAACGATGGGAACAACGCGACGCTTCGACAGCGCCTACAGCGGAAGCGTCGGCGGCATCGTGCCGCGTTTGGAAATTGAATTCACAACGATCCCCGCGCCAGGCGCACTCGCGTGGATCGCCGTGACAGGATTGACAGGATTCATCGCGCGACGGAAGCGCTGATCGAGTGATGATCAGGTTTGCATCACGCCAGTGCGAAACGCGCCAGGCGAAATCATCGGCGCCTGTGCCGCAACGGCGAGTGCGAGCGCGAGTTCATCACGCGTGTGTGCGGGATCGATGATGCGATCAACCCATCCACGGCTCGCGGCGTAGCGAATGTCTTGTTGCTCGCTGTAACTTGCAGTGATCGCAGCAAGCAATTGCGCGCGCATGGTCTCGTCAATCTTCTCGCCCTTGCGTTCGCGCGCGGCGAGATCAATCGACAACAGTGTGCTCGCCGCTTGGGCCGCGCCCATCACTGCGAAGCGAGCACCAGGCCACGCCAACGTAAGCAGCGGATCGAACGCGCGTCCGCACATCGCGTAATTTCCCGCGCCAAACGCGCCGCCGACGACCAACGAAATCTTGGGCACCACACAGTTGGCCATCGCGTTGACCATCTTCGCACCCGCGCGAATGATGCCGCCCTGCTCACTGTCGCGACCAACCATGAACCCCGTGGTGTCGGTGACAAAGATGATGGGCAAACCCTTCTGATTGCAGTCCATGATGAAGCGCGCGCTCTTGTCCGCGCTGTCGTCATAGATCACCGCAGGCATGTTGGTCGCACTGGTTGGACCAGTCCTGCCTCCAGGAAGTTTGCGTTGCGTGAGCTTCTTCTGATTGGCCACGATGCCGCATGGAAATCCATCGATGCGCGCGTAGCCGCACACCAGCGAACAGCCATATTCAGCGCGATATTCATCGAAACTGTCGCCATCGACGAAGCACGAGAGCAGTTCAACCACGTCGTACTGCTCGCCAGCTTTCGAACGAAAAACTTTGATCGCATCGGCAGCTGCGCGCGTGGGCGCAGTTGTTGCAAACGGCGCGCGCGCTTTCGCAGGAGCCGTACGCACCGACGAGAAAATGCGACGCAAGCGCGTGATGCACGCGGGATCATCCTTCTCGCGAAAATCAATCGTGCCCGAAATCTGCGCGTGCATCGCTGCACCGCCGAGTTCTTCGCTGCTGACCTCTTGTCCAATCGCGGCCTTCACCAACGCGGGGCCTGCGAGATAGAGCCCACTTCCTTCGGTCATCAACAACGTGTCGCACAGCACGGGGAGATAGCCGCCGCCCGCGACGCAGTTGCCCATGATTGCGGCGATCTGCGGAATGCCTTGCGCGCTGATCACGGCGTTGTTGCGAAAGATGCGGCCGAAATCATCGGTGTCAGGAAACACATCTTCTTGCAACGGTAAGAACACACCCGCGCTGTCGACGAGATAGAGCAAGGGCAAACGCGCGCGCTCAGCAATCATTTGCGCGCGAATGATTTTCTTGCAAGTCATGGGGAAGAACGCGCCCGCCTTCACCGTCGCGTCGTTGGCCACGATCATGGTGAGACGTCCGTCGACTTCTGCGATGGTGGTGATCACGCCTGCAGCGGGTGCGCCGCCGTATTCGCGATACATGTTCCACGCGGAGAACAATCCGCACTCCATCGCGCGCGTGCCCGGATCGATCAACAACGCCAAGCGCTCACGCGCGGTGAGACGGCCATTGCGGTGTTGGCGTTCTGTTCCCGATTTTCCGCCGCCCTCTTCGATCTTGGCGGCCTCCAAAAAATATTCGGCGGTGGCAGTTTCGATGGGAGTCGGAGTCGCGTTCATGGCGGGTGGTGGCAGCAGAGCGTTGGCAGCGTGAGGAATTCGAATTGTCTGGCGATGAGCATGCGAATGCGGGAATCCCGCGCCTCGCGATCGAAGGCAATCGCTGAGCGCGCCTTCGGTGCAAACGGGCTTCGCTTAGGCCGTGGCCCACCGTCACTCGCAGAATAGAGCAATCAGGAGTGGTGTCGCACGCCGACCTCGCGTCGTACTCCCATCGCTCGTTCGCCCACCCGCTCGTGGAACCGTTCCGAGAACCCCGCCGCGCGACCGAGCATCGGAGACGACTCGATCACTCGACTCAAACATCCCATGAACATGGCCCGCGCATCGCTCAAGCACTTGCGTGGGTAGGCCTTGCTCATGTATGTTCTCCGATTCTCGTCAAACAAGCAGCAGAGGGCGACGGGAATGTCGCCCGAAGGAAACACATGAGCAATTTGATCGTCGACGCCAGCCGCCACCACGCCACAGACACGGGTTCGACCGAAGTCCAAGTGGCCGCCATCACTGTTCGCATCGCCGAACTTCAGGATCACTTCAAGGCACACAAGAAGGATCACGCGTCGCGTCGCGGCCTGCTCCTTCTCGTCGGCAAGCGCAACAGCTTGTTGAAGTACCTCGCGGCCACTGATCGCGAGAGCTACCTCTCGCTCATCAAGCGTCTCGGCTTGCGCAAGTAATCATCCCGCGCCGCGTCTGCGGCTCTGTGCGTTGGATGATTGGCGCGCTTGATGCGCACTCCACGCTCTTTGGCTCTGCAACGCGATGCGCATCTCGGCGTCGGTGTTGTGCCATGGACGAGCGACATGAATTTCATGTCACAGGTCAAGGCTCGCAGCGACGCAAACCAGTCTTCACACCCCTATTGAAACCGGACGCATGACGCGTCCAAACGCCGCGAAAACCGCGGCAAAATGGAGAATCACATGGCAGTCACTATCGTTGAAAGACTCGTGGGCGGGCGCATGCTTCGCTTCGAAACCGGCCGCGTCGCCAAGCTCGCCAGCGGAGCCGTCATGGCCACCTACGCCGACACCGTCGTGCTCGCGACTTGCGTTCGCGCCGATCCCCGCATGGGCATCGACTTCTTCCCACTCACCTGCGATTACCGCGAGAAGACCGGCGCTGCGGGCAAGTTCCCCGGCGGCTTCCGCAAGCGTGAAGGCGCACCCAACGAGAAGGAAGTTCTCACGATGCGGATGATTGATCGTCCGATTCGTCCGCTCTTTCCCGAAGGCTTCTGCGACGAAATTCAGTTGCAAGCGTGGGTCATGAGTCACGACGGTCAGAACGATGCTGACGTCCTCGCGTGCAGCGCAGCAAGCGCCGCGCTCTACATCACCGACGCGCCGTACCAGGGACCAGTCGCCACCGTGCGCGTGGGTCGCATCATCACGGAACAAGGCGAACGCTTCGTCATCAATCCGACTCAGGCGCAAATGGAATTCAGCGATCTCGACCTTGTGCTTTCGGGCCACAAGGACGGCATCAACATGATCGAAGTGGGCGCGGCGGAAATGGACGAAGCCACGATGCTTCGCGCGATTCGCTTCGGCTACGACGAAGGCGTCAAGCCAATCTTTGAACTCATCGAAGAACTCCGCGCCAAGTGCGGCGCACCAGCGATTCGCATGGGCGAACTGAACACCCCGAGCGAAGAGATCTTCAAGAAGGTCAAGGACGCTGCGTACACGCGCTTGGTCGAAGCGCGCAAGATCAACAGCAAGAAGGATCGCAACGCTGCGGTCGACGCGATCAAGGGCGAAATCCTCAAGGCGCACTTTGCGATTCCTGAGGGCATCAGCTACTCCGCGCACATGGTTGCCGAGAAGGCGCTCAAGCACGCGAAGGAAGCGTTCCGCATTCTTGAGAAGAAGGTCACCCACTATCTCGTGGCGCAGCACGGCATTCGCGCCGACGGCCGCAAGCTCAACCAGATTCGCGATCTCGACATGTCGGTCGAAGTCTTCCCACGCACGCACGGTTCGGCGTTCTTCCAGCGCGGCGAAACGCAGTCACTCGTGACTTGCACGCTCGGCACCGTCAAGGATGAGCAGATCGTCGACGGCCTGCTCGCCGAGTACGCCAAGAAGTTCTACCTGCACTACAACTTTCCTCCGTTCTGCACCGGCGAAGCTGGCCGCATCATGGGCCCAGGTCGTCGCGAGCAAGGACACGGCGCGTTGGCCGAGCGATCGCTGCTGGGCATCCTGCCAACCAGTGAAGACTTCCCCTACACCATTCGTTTGGTGAGCGACATCACCGAGAGCAACGGCTCTTCGTCGATGGCCAGCGTGTGCGGCGGTTGCCTTGCACTCATGGACGCAGGCGTTCCTATTCGCAACACCTGCGCGGGCATTTCCGTGGGTCGTTTCACTGACACCGACGGCAAGGTTCAGCACGTGACCGACATCATCGGCGAAGAAGATTTCTTCGGCGAGATGGACTTCAAGGTCTCGGGCACGCGCGAAGGCATCACTGGTATTCAGCTTGATCTCAAGGCGCGCGGACTCAAGGTCGAGGAGATCGACGTGATCTTCACGCACGCAAAGGAAGGCCGTCTCCACATCATCGCGGAGATGGAGAAGGTCATCGCCAAGCCACGCGGCGACATCTCGCCACTCGCGCCGCGCATCACCATCGTCAAGATCGATCCCGAGAAGATCGGCAAGCTCATCGGCCCAGGCGGCAAGACCATCCGTGGCATCCAAGAGGCCACCGGTGCGACGATCAACGTCGAAGAAGACGGAACCGTCTTCATCGCGTGCTCGAACGCCGAAAAAGCCGCGCAGGCCAAGGCTGCGGTCGAGGCGCTCGGTGCGGAAATCCGCATTGGCGCGGTCTACACGGGCAAGGTCGTCGCGATCAAGGAGTTCGGTTGCTTCGTTGAACTCGCTCCCGGCACCGACGGCATGGTGCACGTGAGCGAACTCGCACACGGCTACGTCAAGAAGGTTGATGAGCAGGTCAAGGTCGGCGACGTGGTGACCGTGAAGGTCATCAATATCGACGACAACGGCCGCATCAAGCTCTCGCGCAAGGCCATGTTGCCGATCCCAGAGGGTGCGGCACGCGAGTAATCATTGATGCCCAGAGGGTGCGGCACGCGAGTAATCATTGATGCATGCGTCGGTGCAAGTTGTCTCGCAACCGATACTTGTGTAATGCACTTGCGGTACGAGCCGAGGCGCGATCACCAATTTCTTTGGTGCATCTGCTCTCAACTCCGAGCGTGTGTGCAAATGACTTAGACACTCTTGCGGAGGCGGCGATTTTCGCCGCCTCCGCATATGTTTTTTAGCATTCTTCATCTGATGTGAGTGTCGCGCTTGCACGATGTGCAATCGCGCTTCACAATGAGACTGCGGGTTCGTCCCCTGATTTTTGTGAACTTTTATTGGAGCCCGACAATGGCGCAAGTGCAGTCTCTGAATGACATCGAAGGCGTAGTAAAGTGGTTTGACGCGCGTAAGGGATTTGGCTTCATCGTCGGTCCTGAATCACAAGACATCTTTGTTCACTTCTCAGTGATCGAACAGGTGGAAGGCTTTCGCGCTCTCCGTGACGGCGAGTGCGTGCAGTACTCGGCGAACAACGGCGACAAGGGTTGGTCCGCGACCAAGGCGAAGAGCCTGGGGACGCGCGTCCCGCCTGCCGAGCGTCTGAACAATCGCGTGCGTACTGCCGAGGCCTAAAAACTCCGCGCGTCGCAACGTCCGTTTCAACTCATTGCTATCACTCATCCCGTACGCTCCTCCTTCGATGGATTGGAGCGTTTTCGGTTTTGGCGTCGCCGTTGGCGGCATCGGCGTACTCGCAGTGACCGCGGGCGCGCTGCGCCAGCGACTAGTGCGGCTGCGCGCCGCCGAGGCTCGCGCGCAGCGGCATGAGCGTCTCGCGGAGCTGGGCGCACTCACGGGCGGCCTGGCGCACGAGATCAAGAATCCACTCTCGACCATCGGCCTCAATGTGCAACTCGCCTGCGAGGCGATTCACGAGTCCGCGCTTCCCGAAGAGCCGCGCGCACACTTGGTTCGACGCGTCGAAACCGTCGGCCGCGAGGCCATGCGACTGGCCAACATCCTCAACGACTTCTTGCGCTTCGCTGGCCGCATCAAACTCGCGCCCGTCGAGACCGACTTGCGCGAAGTCATCGATGAACTTCTCGACTTCTATCGCCCGCAGTGCGACTTGCACAAGGTGATTCTGCGCGCCGATGTTCCCAGCGAGCCGGTGATCGCACGCGTCGATCCCGCGTTGGTGAAGCAGTCGCTACTCAACTTGCTCATCAATGCCACGCAAGGAATCGCGTCGCAATCGATGCCCACACGCGAGATTCTGGTGCGACTCACCGCGCCGCCACCACGCGCGCTTCGCGGCGCGAAAAACACCCTGCCCGATGAGGTCGCCATTCACGTGATCGACAGCGGTCCAGGCATTGATGCCGCGCGTCATGCGGAAATCTTTCGCCCCTACGTGACGGGGCGCAAAGGCGGCTCGGGGTTAGGGCTGGCCGTGACACGGCGCATCGTCGAAGAACACGGCGGGCATATCGATCTCTTCTCCGAGCCAGGCAAGGGCAGTGATTTCGTCGTGCGTCTACCTGTCGCTGGCCCGGCGCAGCATGATGGAGAGGACGCCGCTGAAGAAACCGCGCGTCGCACATTGCTCGACCGCCTTCTCGCGCGCGCGCAATCTCGCGCGGTGCGCTGAGATCGTCGCGCACGCTCGGCGCTCGTTCGCCACTCACTCCAACCAGTCTTTCGCTTTCAGCCGCTGCGGAACATACGTATCCGTGACATACGAGATGTCCTTGGTGATGAGCGACTCAACTTCCATCTTGAAACCGTTGCGCAACATCCCGTCGATCTCGCGCTGCCATCCCTTGTGATGTTCAAACCAGGGATAGGCGGCGATTTCGTTGGCGCGTTTGATGTCGTTGTCGGTGAGATCAATCTTGACCGCGTCATCCAACCCACACTCGCGGAAGTCTTTGGCGCGAATGCCGAGGAACTTCGCGCTGGGAATCGCCAAGCGCGATGACTCGAAGGCCAACGAAATCGAACCTTGCTTGATCACGCTGTAGATGTAGTGACCCCAAGGATCGTTGTCGAGCACGCAGATGATGGGCAAGTTGAGTTCGCTGTTGAGTCGCTGCAAGAGTCGGCGACATCCGCGCGGAGGTTGTCCCGCACCGTGCGTGAGGATGCAGTTGTGCGTCTCCCAGAATCGATCTTCGTTGAAGCGATTCCACACCGTGCCTTTTTCGACGTGAAGCACAAACTTCGCTTCGCACTTCTTGAACTGGATGATGTCGGGCTCGACGATCGAAGGCAGCGCGTATCCGCCCGAACCCATGCGGCGACAATCGATCTCATCGCCTCGATCAACCACCGTGATGTTGCCCACCATCGAGCCGCGATTCTCCGCAAAAACGTGCAGTTCTTCGCGCAGCGCGCCGAGCGCGACTTCGAGATCTTCCAAGATGGGATCGCTCTCATCTTGCGTGTCAAAGGTGTTTTCTTTGGTGCCCGCGACGGTGTGCTTCGCTTTGTAAAACACACCACGGAGGCTGCTGGTCTTCTGCGCGTTGATCAGATCTTTGATCGTTCCTGCGTGCAGCATGGTTTGCATGAACTGCTTCGCGGTCTTGAGATCAAAGAGCGGACGTTCCGCCGCCGCGTCGCCCATCTCGAGAATGCCGCGCTTCTTGTTCCAAATCGTGTTCGACTTGGTGCGCATGGGAATGCGAACAATCGGCTCGTTGCCCGCGAGTGATCGCTTGGCGATCTCCATCGCGAGAGTGAGAATTTTTTGCTGCGTCGCCGAGTCGCGCTTCTTGATGCGCTCAGCGTTTGGCGTGGCGACGACTGCAGTTTTCGTAGTGATCTTCTTGGCCATGATGCGAAATCCTTCGAGGGACCATGTGTGTCAGAAGGTGGCTTAGAACAGGCGCGGATCGTCATCCGAGTCGGGCTTGCGCAGCGGGCGCGATGGTGCGCGCGTCGATGCGGGTGTGACGGCCGGTGTGTGCCCCGGCGTTGACGTTGGTGCTCGCGCCGCGAGATCGCGCTTGGTGACGATCGCGTTTTTCGCGGGTTTTGCCGCGGTTTTCTCGACTTTCACCGGAGCAGACTTCGCGTCCTTCGCCGAAGGCTTCACATTTTTGCGCGGCGTTTTGCGCGTCGACTCACGCGCGCCACTCGCAACCGGTGCATCAAAGTTAGGCGCGAGAATCGGCTGCGATTCTTCGATAGGCGCGATCGCGTTCATCACGATGATCACACCTTCGTCATCGTTGTCCTCATCGTCCTTGGCGATCTTGCCGTCCTCATCGAGTTGCTGATCGGCGACCGCGGTGCGCGAGCGTGCTTGTGCGAGCAACGCTTCGTAGATGCGCTTGGCGTCCTCGCCCGTGATCGCGTTGAGCGCCTTGGCGATCTCGCCGATGTAGCGCTCGAACACATCGCGACGCTCTCCTTCGCGGCGCATTTTGAGTCGCTTGCGCAGATACGTTCCGAGTTTGCGCCCGCACTCCATCAGCGCGAGACGCATCTCTTTGCGAATCTCGTCGTAGTCGGCGATCGCTTCTTTCGATTCGCTGGTGAAGGGCACCCACACGCTGGCCATGTGAATCATCACCACCAACGGGCCAACGGGAAGACCGCCGCGAGGCTGTTGCATCGCGTAGTTTTTCCAAGGGGTTTCTTCGATGGCTTTGAAACTCGAGCACGCGCTCTGCTGAAACAGCAGCGGCACACGATTGGCAAAGCGAATGACGCGCGCTTGCTGATCGCCAGGCAAATCACCGCCGAAGGCAATCGCCGCTTCGATCTGAAACGGACGACCGCGATAGACCGCGGCTTCGCGCGTCGACGCCGCGTAAAACTCCGCCTTCACACCTTTGAGCATTCCCGCGAGAAGTTGACGAACTCCAATAGGCGCGAGGCAATCCGTGGGCGGCGGTGAGAGACGCTCGCTGTCGAAGACGGCGAAAAGTTTTTCGACTTGATGCGGCTCGATATCGCTCGCGCGCGTGCGACTGGTGACACCAACCGCGCTGCAGAATTTCGCCGCCGTCACTGGGGAAACGCGACAGAATCGAGTCTGCAGAAAGTCGTACAGCGTCCCCTTCTCGGTGACTTCGTAGTCCTTCAACATCTGCAGCAAGATGCCCAACTCAATGCCCTTGGGATGCGGCTGAATCTCTTTCGTTTCCGGCGGAAGCTCATGCACTCCGCGGGGAAACACGGTGAGTCCACCGGTTTCAGTAGTCTGCGCCGGCGCGTCGGATTTACTTTCTTGCGCAGCGGCCGCGCTGGTTCCGGGCAACAGATCATCGACATCATCTTGCGCGACACGCGACGGTGGCACGAACACGATGCGCGCATGCGGATTGGCAATCGCGGTGAGTTCGAGGAACTCATCGACAGAGCCTCGGCCCTTCTGATACTTGCCCTCGAGCTCAATCGACACGCTCGTTCCGGTGACGAACGAATCCGCGCTGAGAAATGCGCCTTCGCTAAAAAGCTGCTTGGTTCCAAACCATCGACAGAGCCCCGGCCCTTCTGATACTTGCCCTCGAGCTCAATCGACACGCTCGTTCCGGTGACGAACGAATCCGCGCTGAGAAATGCGCCTTCGCTAAAAAGCTGCTTGGTTCCTGCGGAAAGTGAGCGGAATCGTGCCGGTGGAAAGTCGGAGGTGATCTTGTCAAGCGTCACTTCTGCGCGATTGGTCTTGGTGTTCATCGCCAATTCGATGTGGTGCGCCTCTTGCTTGGCACCAGGCTTCGTGTGAATCACCATCGGTCGACCGGTGGTGATCAAGCCGTTCATTCCCGCAGCGGAAATTCCAATCCCCTGCTGTCCGCGCGACATCTTCAAGCGATGAAACTTGGATCCATACAACAGTCGACCGAAGATGTTTTCGACTTGCTTGCGCACGATGCCAGGACCGTTGTCGATCACGGTCACGCGATAGCGCGAACTCTTCGCCGTCGCGAGCCGCCGAGTGTCGAGGTCTTCGATGATGACGGCGACTTCGGGAAGGATGCCGCCTTCCTCGCACGCATCCAACGCGTTGTCGACCGCTTCCTTCACCGTGGTGAGCAGGGCTCGGCGCGCGTTGTCAAAGCCAAGAAGGTGGCGGTTCTTGACAAAGAACTCGCTGACCGAGACTTCCTTCTGCCGTGCTGACATCTCTTCGGCGGTGGCACCGCGGCGAATAGTCTTGGGGGATGGCGCGATACGCTCCTTCACTGCGCTTTTCATGTCGTTGGTTCCAGGCGATCCTTCGCCGCGAGCGACAATAACGCAATCCAAGACAACGCGCGCCGAGCCTTGCCCACCACACACTTCGCAGCGTCAACGGACTCGCCTCCACCGCGCGATGCCGTTATGCTCGCCGCCCTTCTACCGCACCCAACTCACAGGAAATTGCAGCATGGAAACCACACTCATCATTCTGAAGCCCGACGCCGTTCAACGCGGTCTCATGGGCCGCATCATCACGCGCCTCGAAGAAAAAGGCCTGCAAATCGTGGGCGCGAAGCTCATGCAGATCTCGCCTGAACTCGCCGCGACGCATTACAAAGATCATGAAGGCAAGGGCTTCTACAACGGGCTCGTCAGCTTCATGACCAGCGCGCCGGTGTTGGTGCTCGCGGTGCGCGGAATCGGCGCCATCACCATTTGTCGCAGCATGATGGGCGCGACCTTTGGTTCGAAGGCTGCTGCGGGAACGATCCGCGGCGACTTCGGCGTGTCGAACTCGTTCAATCTCATTCACGGTTCGGACAGCGCAGAAGCCGCAACCCGCGAGCTCGGACTCTTCTTCGCTGCAGGCGACGTGTTGGAGTTCGCACGCGCCGCCGACAAGTGGGTTTACGACAGCTCATCGGGCAAGGCTGAGTAACTCGCTTGCGACAGGCGCGCATTGGTGCGGGATCGTGATCCCCACTGACGCGCCGTTTCCCAGCAAAAACACAGGGCGCGCGGCGATCTCACTCGAGATCGCCGCGCGCTTTTTTGTGTCAACGTCACGCTTCTTCACTCAATCGCGATCACCTGCATGACTCAACCAAGACCGATGGGGACGTTTCCCACATCAGGTGTATCTGCTGCGAGATCGTGGCATCACAGGCGAATTGACATGGACACGAAGTATGTTGTGATTTGTCAGAGGAGTTACGCCAGACATTTGAATTGCAAAGGGTGAGACCACGTCTGTCTCTGTCCGCTGATTGGAAGTGACAGCCGCCGACCACCCGTCGGATTGAATCCGAATTTAACGCGAGTGCGCAAAGAGATCAGCCGAACTGAATCGGACTGAATCGGACTGAATCGGACTTTATCTACCGACGCGAACAGGATTGCGAAGCGGATTGCGAACAACGAGGTAAGAGTGAACGATTCACCTCGGCCTCTCGCCGCGCGCGAGCGTTCATCGGGCTAACATATTCGCGTGATTTTCGATACTCACCCGATCGCGTGCAGAGCACCAGCTCGACTCGATCCCCGCCTTGATCCGAAGTCTCCCTCGCCCAAGGGACTTCAGATCTCAGAGTGTGGAGGATTCTTCAATGCCCCAGAGCAACACTGCAAGCAAGATGAAATCAACCGTCAAGAACGTTAAGACCGTCAAGACTGTCGAGACTGTCAAGACAGACGCCGCGCCGCGTCGTGAATCGCCGCTGCAACGCATGCAGAAGCGACATTCGATTGCGGTGCGCACGCGCACGTCGTCCACGCGCTCGACGATGTCGAAGCGCCGCGACAGTGACGATTCCCTGCGCGCGCTCTCGAGCGTTGAGGAACGCGTCCTCAAAGTCATCCTCTCGGAACCGATGGATTACATCGATCACCCAGAGTTTCACACCCCCGGAGCAGAGACGCGCATCTACGGCCCCGTCGAAATCGCGCGCCCCGATGTCACGTGGTACCGGCCGCTCATGGACGACTTCATCGCGGCGCGTCATCGGACTCCGCGCAGCCCAAAGTCGCAGGGTTCGATTCTGCTCACTGGCGCGCAAGAGTGCATTCTGTTCATGAAGTACAACTTCGCGCGCTTCAGCATTTCTGAAGTACAGAAGACCGCGGGTTCGCGTCCTGTGAGTCTCAAAGAGGCGCACGAGATCTTGCGGTGGAACGCCATCGCCGAGCAATACCGCGAGCAACTTGCCGAAACGAATCTCGCGCTTGTGCTTGCGATGGCCAAGCGCGTGCGTCTCCCCGAGGTTGATTTCGCTGACCTCATCAGCGAAGGCAACATGGCGCTCATGCGCTCGGTCGACAAGTTTGACTGCGGACGCGGCTTCAAGTTTTCCACCTACGCCTGCCGCGCGATTCTCAAGGCATTCAGCCGCCACGGCATCAAGGTGACGGCGCATCGCAAGCGCTTCGGAGCCGAGTTTGACCCAATCCTTGAGAAGTCGAACTTCCCCGCAACCAAGCGCGCCACCCACGAGCGCGACTGCGCCGATGAGGTTCGCCACATTGTGTTGTCCAACAAGGCCGAGCTCTCCGAACTCGAAATCATGGTCATCGGGCATCGCTACGGAATGCGCGAGGCACTAGGAATGACCAACACCGAGGGCGTAGCTGCGGCAGCCGCGATGGCGCGAGTGTTCACCGTGACTCAAGAGATTCCTGCACCAGCGCTCGCCCCGTTGACTCTTGAGCAAGTGGGACAAGTCATCGGAGTCACCAAGGAGCGCGTGCGCCAGATTCAAAACAAAGCGCTGGACAAGATCCGACTCGCGCTGCAATCAGCCAATCCCTCGGCGATGGACCCATTCGCCGCCGATAGTGGCGCCACGCAGAGTGGGGCGCAACGACAGCGAGACTTGCCGCGACATAATTAGCGGTCTGCAGTGGGAAGACTGAACTCCATTAATTCCAACGAACAGGGCGCCGTGCTGGCGCCCTGTTTGTTTACGCGTGTTGGTGAGGTTCAGCCGTCCTGATTCCATGTGATCGCTGCAGCCGCTGTGCTTGAGTGGCTCGCGACTGATGCGGCGCTTCAAACACCTATCGCATGCGATCGTGTCGCGTCGGGCTGAACATCCAGTGCACGGCCGCGGCCAGAATTACCCCGGTAAACCACGCGTAGGGATAGATCGCATCCCAAAAATTCGGCTCGCCGCTGAGCAACTTCACGCTCTTGAGAAATCCGGGAACGCTTGGCGCAACACCAATCGCGAGCGCGAGCATTGCGATCCAGTTGACTCCTGCGTAGCGCCCCTTGGTGCGATACAGATCCGCGACATCGAGCGTGCGCTTTCGCAACATCCAGTAGTCCACGATCATGATGCCGGCGATGGGTCCAAGCAACGCGGAGTACCCGATGAGCCAGTTGAAGATGTACACGTCGGGGCTCGCGAGCAGCTTCCACGGCATGATGAGAATCCCCACGATTCCCGTGATCACGCCGCCAGTCTTGAAGGAAATCCACCGCGGCGCGACATGCGAGAAGTCGTTGGCGGGGCTCACCACGTTCGCTGCGATGTTGGTGCTGATCGTGGCGATGGCGACACCGACGAGACTCAGAATCGCGATCACGATGCGGGTCGTTGCATCGGCGAGAAGTGGTTCACTCAAGCCAATCGGCGGCGTTGCACTCGTGATGTGTCCGAGCACAACGACGGGATCCCACAACGTCTTCGGGTCGCACCCTGACAGCACCGTTTCCGATGCGCTGGTGATGATCACTGCCATTGCGCTGAAGGCGAGCATCGTGGTGGGAAGACCGATGGCCTGTCCCCACATCTGTTGCTTCTGTCCTTTGCCAAAGCGCGTGAAGTCGGGGATGTTGAGACTGAGCGTTGCCCAGAATCCGATCATGCCGGTGAGAGATGGAACGAAGACTCTCCAGAAATCTGCGTTGGTCGCGAAGGAGGACGGACGGTCGAACATGGGACCAAGTCCGCCTGCGCGTTGCACCACCCACCACAAGAGCCATAGCGCGAGAAAGATGATGAGCGGCGCCGACCAATTCTCGAACACTCGAACTGCGTTGATGCCGACCAACACGATGGCGATGTTGAGCGACCAGAAGATGAGGAACGTGATCATGCTCGGCACAGCGAGCCCCATCAATTGTGCTCCCCCACCGATATCGTTGAATGATGGCCACACTGCAACGAGGAAGATGCGGACCGCTTCGCCGCCGATGTAACACTGGATGCCGAACCAACCACACGCGACGACGGCGCGAAGCAGTGCGGGAACATTCGCGCCTACGGTGCCGAAACTACTGCGTGCGAGCACGGGGAAGGGGACGCCGTACTTCGTTCCAGGATGCGCGTTGAGCAGAATCGGAATCAGCACGATCAGATTGCCCAGTGCAATGGTCAGCAGCGACTGCCACCAATTCATGCCCAGCGCGATGAGACCGCCCGCGAGCATGTAAGTCGGAATGCAATGCGCCATCGCGATCCACAGCGCAGCGAAGTTGTAGGTAGTCCACGTGCGGCGCGCGATTGGTGTCGGCGCGAGATCGCCGTTAAACAACGGGCTTGATGCGATGTCTGAGGGCAACTCCGCGAGCGCTTCGGCAGTCAGTTTTGGATCGTGCAATGCAGACCTCCGC
>QWPW01000029.1 GCA_003671025.1 Planctomycetota bacterium | reverse complement strand
CCAGTGGCCAGCGTGCGATAGTTGATGTGGCGACGATGCTTGGAGAGTGCGAAGCCGATCAGTAGAATCGCGGCGACGCCGAGCAGTCCAGTGAGTTGTTGCATGAAGGTTCCTTGTGCATCCTGCTTTGTGCAGCGTGGCGCCCGCGCGCGGACTGAATGCGTGAGTGAACGCGCACAGTTTCCAAGGATACTTCCGCGCCTTACTCTGCGAGGGTGAACCAACCCACGCCTCATCGCGGTCCGATTGTTGTTGCGTGGAGAGACGCGGTGGCCACGATCTTGGCCGCGGCACGCGCGCGCTCTCATCGGTGGTGGTGAGTCCCGATCATCAAGCTGGCGCCGGTTGTGCGCATTCGACTTGTTGTGGAGCGACTCGAAGTCGGCGCATGACAAGATCAACAAGAGGACGCCTAACCGGGGCGTCGTCTTTTAATTCACGATGCGCGACGACTGCTCATGAGATGTAAACAGGGGCAGCACGAAATTCCGATATCCGATCGTTGATGATGGAAGTCAGCGGCGGCTGACGTGATGACTTGCAATACACTACAAGTGAGGAAATCGTTCTTCAGCAAATCAGCGAGTTGATTTGTTTTCATTTCGAGCACCCGTCCTTCAGCACTATGACTTTCACTGGACCCATCTTCATCTGCGGAACGAGCCGAAGCGGAACAAGTTTGCTGCAATCGGCTCTCGAGAAGAACGCCCGAGTATCGATCGCGGGCGAGACACACTACTTCGACGACATGCGTGTCGCACTCGGCGCAGTCGGCATCAAGAGTCCGCTAGACGATGCGCGTCGTGAGCGGATCGAAGACTACTTTCTTGGGCTCTCGCATCGGCCATTTGGTCACGAAGGTGATCCCAATCAAGGATGGATGCAGCGCGAATCTTTGCGTTCTCACGCCGAGCTTCTCGGCGGCGGTGCGGATGAGTACTTCGAGGCATTTTGTCGTGAATGGGGTGCGCGCACGAATGCCACCGTGTGGGGAGAGAAGACGCCACGGCATGTCTTTCGCCTCACCGAAATGCTTACGCGCTTTCCCGATGCGAAAGTACTCTTCATGCTCCGCGATCCGCGCGCCGTTGTCGCCAGCTACCGCGATTGGAAAAACCAGGGCGGGTTTGACTTCACAAATGACCCTGGTCACGCTGAAACACTTGCGGCTGATCACTCCCGCGCGCGTCGCTCCTATCACCCGGTCACGATTTCACTTCTCTGGGTGGCAGCTGCGCAAGCGGCATCGCAAGCGCTCGGCCGATTCGGTCCGTCGCGAGTGCGACTTCAACGCTACGAATCCCTCTGTGATCAACCAGAGAGCGAACTTGGCGAAGTCTTCGACTGGCTCGGACTCGAACGCCCCGAGGGCATGACCAATGTTCCTGTTCGAAACTCAAGCTACGAGCAATACGCGGAAGTCGGCGGATTCGTGCGCGGCGCGATGGATCGGTGGCATAAGACCATGCTGCCACAGGAAATCGCTGTGGTTGAGCGTTGCTGTGGCGCAGCCCTCGGCCGCATGGGTTACGAATCCGCATCACCGCGAGCAAGTTTTTTGTCCACAGCGCCTTACTACGCGAGTGCGCTTCCCGCACTCGTCCGCGCCGCATTCATCAACGCGAAGCGAAGCGGAAACATGACGGCGTACATCACGCGGCGTGCGAGGCTCCTGCTTGGACAGTGAACTCAGCAGCGGCTCGGTGTCAGCGGCATTGCCTGAAGTGAGCGTGCTCGTTGTTGGCTACAAGAGCCTCGACTACATCGGACGCTGCTTGCGTGGCGCGATGGCATCCGCGCGCGGTGCTGACTTTGAGTTTCTGTTTATCGATTGCTCAAACGACGGCAGCGAAGCGTTCGTGCGCGAACAGTTTCCCAAGGTTCGAGTTCTGCCCTATCAAGGTAATCTCGGATTTGCTCGAGGAAACAACGTGCTTGCCGCCGCCTCGCGCGGGCATCGGCTGCTCCTCCTCAATCCCGATGCGTTCGCGCAGGAAGATGAACTGAGCGCGCTGCTCACACTCGCAAAATTGCATGCCGACGCATCTGCTTGGGGTGCGGTCACGGTGCTGCCCAGTGGCGAGATCGATGGTGGTTCAATTCAACCAATGCTCGGCATGACGCCCTTGCTGCTGGCGCTGGTTGGACTCGCGAGACTCCGTCCCGGCGCCGCAGATCCGATGCGCCTCAAACCTCAATCGGTTCCGGTGCTAAGCGGAGCGTTCATGATGGTTGACGCCCAAGTCTGGCGGGCTCTCGACGGTTTTGATCAACGGTTCTTCATGTATGCGGAAGAAGTTGACCTTTGCAAGCGCATCGCTGACGCGGGCGGAACGCTTGTGGTCGATCCGAGGATTCGTATGCTCCATGACACTGGAAGTGGCGCACGGCGAACGCCATCCCGCATGCTCAATCGGGCCCGCGGCAATGCCACTTTCTATGACAAGCACTACGGCCCAGTTCACAGCACGCTGTGCAAGACGCTCCTGTGGCTCCACGCAGCGACGCGTGAACTCTACGGACGGGTGAGAGGTCGCGAAGAGTACGTGGCGAGTTACAGCGCCGTGATGCGTCAAAGAAGTGAGTGGTGGAACGGTTGGCCCTCACCGCACGCGAAAGAGCGGTGACCTGTCCCGCTCTCGATGCCCTCACACTGAGACGAGGGTTGTTCACATCAAGCACATGATCTCACGCATGCCGCACAGGGAACCGTCGCCGCGAGGCTTGAGCACACCGACCGGAGTTTCGAGGACATCGAGGGACGTCATCGAGCGAAACATGTCGAACGCGACATAGTCACGCGTGAACTCGTCAACGATCGCCAGCCAACCTGCGATCGACGGCGCTCGTCGCAGTGGTGCACGAAGTCCATGCACTTGACATCGTTCACATCGCTGGCGCACTCCGTGGGGTGCCGTTGTCAGTGATGCCAAGATGTCGCCTTTGCGGTGGCGCCGAACAGTCCAGTGAGTTGTTGCATGGAGTTCCTCGCGCAGTTGGGTGCGCAATGACGCGCCCGCGCGCGGACTGAATGCGTGAGTGAACGCGCACAGTTTCCAAGGATACTTCCGCGCCTTACTCTGCGAGGGTGAACCAACCCACGCCTCATCGCAGTCCGATTGTTGTTGCGTGGAGAGACGCGGTGGCCACGATCTTGGCCGCGGCACGCGCGCGCGAAAGTCGCGTCGTCATCGGAGTGACCGGTGCCGTCGCCGCGGGAAAGTCGACGCTCGCGCGCAAGCTCTCGCCGCTGGTCGTGAGTACCGATCACTACTTGCCCGACTACGACCTCACGCCAGAGCCTTTGCGCGACGTGCCCGAATCATCCGATTTGCCGCGATTAGCGCGCGATCTTGCATCGCTCGCGAGCGGAGCGTCGACGCTCATTCCGCGCTGGAGCTTCGACTCACACAGTCGCGTAGGCGAGCAACGCATCGAGAGTGCGCACCTGATCGTGTGCGAAGGGTTGCACGCACTGCATGCGATTCCTCGCGCGTACATCGACATCGCGGTGTTTGTGCAGTCGGCGCAAGCGGTGCGTTGGCAGCGGGCGCAGGCGCGCGAACTCGCTGGTGAACGCGGTTGGAGCATGGAGTACGTCGAGCACTTCTTTCACACCGTCGCGGATCCAACCTTCGCCCGCGTGGCTGAGCGCTACCGCGCGACGGCGGATTTCATCGTGGTCAACGATGACTCGGAGTGAAGCACGCCGCGCAGCGCGGTTCGTATTGGCCCACGCCGCCGACTTCGATGCGTTGCGTGGTACCACTCAATCGCGCACTGTGCGTGGAGAGTCCGCCGCAGCGCGTGCAGACTCCCGTGAGTCGCAACACCTCGTTCGCAAGGGGAATCAACGCTGCGAATGGTTCGAAGGTATCGCCGAAGTGGTCGAGGTCGCAGCCGCTGACGATCACGCTCTGCCCGCGACGCAGCATGTGCGTGATCGGTTCCACCGCATCGAGCGCAAAGAAATGCACTTCATCAATCGCGATAGTCGCGTAGTCGCTGCAGTGCGTGAGAAACTCGCGTGCATGGGTCACGCTCACTGCGCTCAGACGACATCCTGTGTGAGTAACGATCTCATCCGTGGCGTAGCGCGTGTCGCGTTGTGGCTTGAACACCACCACGCGTCGGCCCTCCGCGCGCGCACGCGCAATCCGTTGCATGAGTTCCGTGGTCTTGCCCGCGAACATCGGCCCGCAGATCACTTCGAGGCGGCCGTGAGTGATGGCTTCTTGGTTTAACGCGTTCATAAAAGAGAGCTGCGAATCAATTGATGCAACACCTCGGGGCGGATTCGAACCGCCGACCGCCCGCTTAGAAGGCGGGTGCTCTGTCCAACTGAGCTACCGAGGTTCAGGGTGACGCGCCATAGTATCGGAGCGCGGCGCGTGATCGAATGAGAAGAGCGTGTCGTGAGCCGCGTTCGTTGGTGCAGCTGTCGCCGGAGTGCGAGATTTCACGGCATTTCGCGCTGGTTTTTCGTATTCCGCGACGCCGTAACCGACACCACGCGAGGCGGCCACCGCGAGATTGCGCAGCAGTCGCACGCGTCGATGCGCCGGCATCGCCAACGCCACGGGCATGACGCGCGTGACGCACGGAAGCGGCGCGCCCGACTTCGCGTGCCAACTCTTGCGCAGTGCCCCCGAGTCAACTTCGATCAAACCCCAGCCCGCAGGAACCTCGCGCGGACGAAGCAGCCCCGCGGGAGTCATCAGCAACAGATGATCGGCGGCGCGCCAACGCGCCACTTGTGCGAACTTCGTATCGATGCCCATCTTCGCGTCGATGGCCGCGAGCTGCGTGAGCACGTTGCGATACGCATGGATGCGACTGTGACCAAACTCCCACGTCGCGAGTTCCTCGAACAAACTCGATCCTTCGACTTTGAGATGGGTCTCGCGCACTTTGACGCGCAACTCTTCGATGACCTGTCGACGCTGCAAGAGATACTCCTTGCGCGCAGCGAGTTCCGCAGGATCGACATCATCTGACGCGAAGTCACTGCGCGATTGCTTGCACTCAATCGCGATCACGCGCGGACCGTGTGGGTCGGACTGCAGGGGACTCGATGCGCGCATCGCACTCGAAGGAGCCATCGACGCAAGGGCGGCAACTGCCGCAGGGGCATCGGCGTGATCAAGCCATCCCAGCGCATCAAAGCGATAGCGGTGGAATGGACACGAGACTTCCAGCGCAACGGCGCGACATCCAGCAGCACGCAGCCACGCGAGCGCGATGTCTTTCAATTGCAGATGTCGTTTGGTCTCGGGCATTGAGGTTTCCTCCACTGAAGTTGAGTGACGCAAAAAACAAACGCGCATGGTTCCATGCGCGTTTTTGTTTGTGCTCTCTCTAAATCAATCAGGCGGCGATCATCGTTCGCCCTTGCGCTCTCGCTCTAAGCCGCGCTATCGACTCTCGCGCGTCAGCGGCACGAAGGTTTCGCGCTCGCCACGACCACGAAGCGGATAGTCCTTACGCAGCGGATGCGCGGGATAATCCTTCCACATCAGAATGCGCCGCAGATCGGGATGGTTGCGAAAGCGAATGCCGTACATGTCGTAGATCTCGCGCTCCATCCACTCCGCGCCCGGCCACAAATCACTCGCGCTGTCGACTTCCAGCGCAGGGTCGACCAAGATGCCGCTGGTATCAAGCGTCGGCTCGAGATAGCACTTCACGCCGATGCGCAGTTCGCGCTTGTGGCACTGCAAGAGGTAGAGCACGGCGAATCGCCCCGGCTGCTTGGCGGGATACTTCAGATAGTCGATGCCCGCCACATCGGTGAGAAAGTTGTAATCAAGGCGCGGGTCATCGCGCATTTGTCGCAGCACATCGTGCATGCGCTCAGGCGGACAGATGATGGTGGTGAGCCCGCGGAACTCCGCCGCAGACAACTTCACATCGGTAAACGCTTCCTTGATGATGGGAAGCGTCGGGTGATCAAGCGTCGAAGCAGCATTCGCGGACATAGGGCGGCGAGTATACGGCGTGGTCATGGCGGCAGGGAATGCGCAGCTCATCATCGCTGCCGCGAAACTCGTCGCGCCGATCGCGTGACGTGTTCGATGAATCGCCGCGACTTGGTCCACCGTGGCGGTCCATTAAGGCGCCGCCGAGTCGATTCGGTCGGCCGCGCTCTCTCGGTCACGCCGAGGTCAGATCGGTGCGCTTGCAGTGCCCCAATGGGCCAACGATGCCAAACCGAATCGATGATGAGTGACCGGAGCGTTCTCAACCTGTCTTGCCCTGATCGCCCGGTGGCGTCGTGCATGCGGCCTCTGAATTCCTCCTTGAGCGCGGCGGCAATATTGAGGAAGCCGCGCAATACCACGATCACGACACGGGCCTTTTTTCGTGCGTGTGCAATTCAGTCACGTGCGTGTTTCGCACTCTCTGAATCTGGGAGCACCAGCGCGCCAGTGATCGATGCGAAGTCGATCACATCGAACATCAACCCCAACTGCGACCGCTCCAATTGCTAATGCCGGAACCGACGCGTTCCCGTCAGCAAACACGTCACGCCGCGCTCATTGCACAACTTGAAGGTGTCTTCGTCGCGCTTGGATCCGCCGGGGTGCACGAGGCAGCGGACGCCGGCGTCGATCAGTAGTTTCGGTCCGTCGTCGAAGGGGAAGAACGCGTCGCTCGCGGCGACGAGTGGTGCGTCAACGCGTTGCGCGTTGAGGGCACTGCGCTGGGCTTGTGTCTTTTCGATGGCGTTGCGGCAACTCGCGACGCGATCCATTTGTCCCGCGCCTGCGCCATAGAGTTGTCCGCTTGCGCCGATGCACACTGCGTTGGACTTGAGGTGCTTGACCACCGCCGTCAAAAATGCAGCGTCTTGCAGCGTGGCGTCGCTCGGCTTCGGCCCCGCGGCGAGTTCGAACTCGTGAGCTTTGATCGCGTGCGTGTCTGACTCTTGCGCTAAGAAGCCGCCCGCAATCGAACGCACCATCACCGACTTGTGAGTCGCGGCCATGTTGCCTACCGCGAGTAAGCGCACGTTTTTCCAGCGCGCGCTCAGCAGGGCCAATGCGTCGCTGTCGTAACTGGGCGCGACGATGACCTCGAGAAATTTTTCGCCGCTGACAATCGCTTCAGCGGTGGCGCGATCGACAGGAGCGTTGAGCGCGACGATTCCGCCAAACGCGGCCATCGGGTCGCCTGCGTAGGCGCGCGCGAATGCGTCTTGCAACGAACGATCTACTGCGCAGCCGCAGGGATTCGTGTGTTTGACCACCGCGACGCCCGCACAGTCCGGCGCGATCTCGCGCAGATCCTGCACCAACTCAAGCGCCGCCGCAGCATCAAGCAGGTTGTTGTACGAGAGCGGTTTGCCGTGGAGCAACCGTGCCGAAATAACGTTGGGTCCGCGATAGGTGGGATCGCAATACACCGCCGCCGCTTGGTGTGGATTCTCGCCGTAGCGCAGTTCGCCTTCATTGACTCCGCGCAATTCAAACACAGGAGGAAAGCGATTGCCCGCGCGTTGCGACATCCACGCGGCGATGGCGGTGTCGTAGGCCGCAGTGCGCGCGAAGGTTGCACACGCGAGCGCGCGACGCAACTCCATCGTGGTCTGCCCTTGATTGTTCGCGAGTTCACTGGCCACGCTGTCGTACTGCGATGGATCGGTCATCACCGTGACGAACTCGAAATTCTTCGCCGCCGAACGCAGCATCGAAGGTCCGCCGATGTCGATCTGTTCGATGGCCTCGTGCTCATGCACGCCTTCGCGACGCACGGTCATCTCGAAGGGATAGAGATTCACGCACACCAAATCGATGGGCGCGATGCCGTGCTCGAGCATGCTCTTGACGTGATCAGGCACATCGCGGCGACCCAGCAATCCGCCGTGAACGCGCGGATGTAGCGTCTTCACGCGGCCGTCCATCATCTCGGGGAAACCCGTGAGTTTCTCGATGGGAACGACGGGAATTCCCGCGGCGGAGAGCGCGTTGGCCGTTCCACCGGTCGAGACAATTTCGATGTCAAGCTCGGCGAGCGTTCGCGCGAAGGGGATGAGATCACGTTTGTCGCTGACGGAAATCAACGCACGGCGAACGCGGACGAGTCCATGCATAATGAAATCTCTCAACGATGTCTCAGGCCGCGACGAGCCGCGACAACTCTGCGAGTTCACAGCATGCATCCATGGAACAATGGATGTTGAACATCAACGCGCGCGTTTTTCAGCCGTTCGAATTTGCTGCAGGAGCAGCCGCGGTCGTCGTCGCTGGTGCGAGAGGTTCAGCGGTTGGCACAACAGCCTTGGTCTTAGGCGAAAGGCGCTCAATGCGACCGTCTTGGTTCCACGCGAGGAAGCCATCGCTCTCGATGGAGTCGGCGACGAGGTGTTGCACCAAAGGCAACGCGATCGTGCGCAGAACATCGCCCTTCTTCATGTCAACCACCGTGGCCTGATGCGTGAGCGGACACCAGAACACAAGCGCATCGGTATCGCGCTCGGCGAGTGTGCCGATCGGTTGACCGTGAAGGCCAGTCTTTTTCCACAGCACTTCGCCGCCAGGATTGCCGTCAGGATTCTGGTTGAACGCCACGAATCCCTCGCCAGGAATGTCTTGCACCACGATGTCGCCCGCGATAAACGGCGAAGTCGTGAGCGGAGCCTGGGTGAAGTATTTCCACGCCGTTGCGCCGTTGCCGCGATCAAACGCGTAAAGGTACTGATCTTCGCTGGCGACAAAGACGAGATCCTTTCCGATCGCGGGCGTCGCGCGGACGCCAGCGAGCAGCGTGCGCTTCCACAGCGAGCGCCCCGACGCAGCTTCGATTGCAACAACAGTTCCTTGCGTGCTGCCGACGACGATGATGTTGTCCGCGAGTGCTGGCGCCGCCGCGATCGGGCTATGTCCGCGCGGACCATCGACGGTGTACGCGCGATAGTCGCCGCCGTTGGTGGCATTGAGCCAAACTACTTCGCCGCTGCGCGTGCCGAAGATCAGCGATCCCGCATAGATCGACGGCGCAGTGCTGGGCACGCGACGAAAGCGTGTGCGCATGAATGTCGCGCCGGTGTCGCCGTTGATGCCGTATGCAGTTGTGTCGCTGAGGAGCAGGATGCGCAGATCGGTGTGACCTTGGCTCGAATGCACTTCGACAGGTTCGATCGCGATCACGCGATCGACCGCCTCGGCGCCAGAAGTCGTCCATGCACGATCACCGGTCTCGGTGCGAATGAGCGAGAGTTCGTTGCGCGAGTTGAGCGCCAACACCGCTTGCGGCGTCGACGAAACCAGGGTGAGACCGTGCTCTGTCGCCAACGGAACAATCGTTTGCCACGTCACGCGGCAACCGAGTTTCGACGCAGCGTCAGGCCCGATGAGATACGCATTGTTCACTGCCGCGACATCGGCCGCGACGCGCGGATGAACCGCGCCGTCTTGTGCCGAGGCCGTGATCGTTGCACTGAGCGTGGTGACGCCGGCCAACGCAACCATTGAGCAGAGGCAATGCGCGGAAGAGGGAACGAGAGACGAGAACATCTTCGTGAGAATCATTGTCGGTGGGGCTCCAACGGCTTTAAGGGCCGAGTGTCGGAGTATCGCCCCAAGGGTAGTGAAGCGTCAAGCCGTGTAGGCGTGTGATTGCTGATCAAGCTGCGTTTCGATTCGCCTCCACGGCTGCACGAACTCGTGCGCCGACCGTATCCTCGCGCCGTGTTCACTGGTCTCATCCAAGCGCTCGGTCGCGTCAATTCCCTTGTGATTCAGCCAAATGCGACGCGTTTGGTCATCGGCACTGGCGTGTGGCCGCATCGCCCCGAGCTTGGTGCAAGCATCAGTGTGAACGGCGCGTGTCTCACCGTGGTTGCCGTTGGCGATGGCCTCGATGCAACGATTTCTTTTGATGTAGTGGCGCAAACGCTCGCGGTCACAAGTCTGGGACGACTGCGCGTTGGTGATGGCGTCAACCTTGAGCACGCGGCGACGCCGATGACATTTCTCGGCGGTCACGTGGTGCTTGGTCATGTCGATGGACTGGCGGAGGTGGTCGAAGTCCTCCGCGAAGGTGAGTGGCGCGTGCGCGTTCGCTTGCCGGAGTCGCTCTCACGATTTGCGGTGGAGCGCGGTTCGATCACGCTTGATGGAGTCTCGCTCACGATCGCGCGCGTGGAGGTTGCGGCCGTTGCGAGCACCGCAATGGGTGACATCATCGATGTGTGTTTGATTCCCGAAACACTTGCGCGCACGACGCTCGCTGCGCGTGAAGTTGGTGACGTGATCAACCTTGAAGTGGACTACCTCGCGAAACTGGTCGCGCGTCAGTTGGAGTGGATGCAATCGCGCGTCGCTACCCGCGACTAAGCCACATCATGCTGCGCGGCGCATGGCCACGATCTCTTCGACACTAATGCACAGCAGCGTCAAGTCGTCGGCTTGATGAAGTGAACCGCTTTGCGCATCGATGCGCGCGGCGATTTCGTTCACCAATTGTTCGCAGTCGAGTACGCCCGCGAGTTTTCCAAACTCTTCGATGTGACGCGACGCGCCATCTTCGAAAAAGGCTTGTTCAAAGCCATCGGAGTACAAGAGCAATCGATCGTTGGGTTGGAGATCGATCTCCACTTCGCTGTATTCCTCGTCAGGAAAAATTCCCAAGAGCCCGCCGCTCGCTTCGATTTGTTGCGGCAGTTGTCCGGGTCGCAACAGAATCGCAGGGGGATGACCCGCGACAGCAAGTCGCAGTCGACGCGTGCGGCAATCAAGCAATCCCGCGATGGCCGTGGCGAAGCGTGTCGTCGCGCGCTGGTGCTCGATGAGTCGACGATTCGCGCGTGCAAGCGTTTCAGCAGGACCAAGCACGCGCATCACGCCGTGCACACGTTCAGTGACTTCGAGCGAACGACACACTGCAGTCCCTAACAGCGCTGCAGGAATTCCGTGACCAACAGCGTCGGCGAGAAAGATCGAGATCTGATCATCATCGACTTGTTCGATGTGATAGACGTCGCCTGAGACCAACGCGAGTGGACGATAGAACGTCGAGACGCGCACGCCATGTACGGGCTCGATGGGCAACGGAAGAAAGTCGCGTTGCACCTGCGCCGCGAGTTGCAATTCTTCGGTGCGCTCTTCGAGTTCGTTGCGCATTGATCCGACCACGCGGTTGAGCAGCGACAACTCGCGGCGCGCTTCGCGCAAGTTGGACGCGCAGGCCACAATTCCCCGCAAAAACGGAAGAAGTTCGCTGTCCGCGTTGGCGCGCGGCATGAGTTCGAAGCCCGCGCGCGAGCAGACGGTGGCAACCGCATCGCTCACGGCGATCACGCGCGCGGCGCCGAGACCTCCGCTTTCACCCGCAGAATGTTGCATTGCGTGCATAGCCGCATCGAGTGCACGGTTGAGTTCTTGTGTGGAGCCGTCGATGAGCAAGAGCGCGACTTCGACATCAAGGCCGAGCCCACTCATCGCCGTTGCGGTTCCACTCATCGCTGCATCGAGCGCGAGGTGGGTCACGCTCACGCCCGAAATTTCCTGAGCGATGCGGTCACGCCAGTGATGCCCCGACGCCGTGAGCGTTGGAGAACTCAGCACAACCACGCGAACAACGGCTCGACAATTCTGCATGACGACAACGCGCGACCAAAAAGAGGGACTGCCTGCGAACTCGCGATGCCGAGTTTCCGCGCGAGGGGCATCGGCTCACTCGATGAAGCGCTTGAGCGCGGGTGCGTCAAAATCGACCTTACTTCCACGATGAACGCCCAGTGGCTTGAGCGTTCCCGGCGCCACTTCCAGGACGTATTGCGCGTCGCCCATCGAGGGATAGCGCTTGAGCCGCCCCGAATAGACGGCGTCGGATTCCTCGGCAGATTGCGGCGCTTCCTTGGGCATGGTGTGCACCGCGGTGACGAAACCAAACGGATCGATAAATGCGATGTCCAGATCGATCACGCAGCCGTACATCCAAAAACTGCGCGGTCGAGAATCATTAAACGCGAAGAGCATGCCCTCGTCGGCGCCGAGGCTGGTCACACCACCGAGACCTTTTTCTCGGGTGGCATCGGTGATCGCGAGTCGGCACGCGAAGGTCTTGCCGCCAGCAGAAACGGGCACACTCGCCGGTGGAGTGGTCGCGTCGCAGCCCAACAAAACCGAGATGGTCAGAGCAAGTGAAATGCGGCGCATAGTGAGAGAAGTACGACGCGAAGATGCCCGCGTCAAGTTGCTCGCGGACCACGCCCAGTGGCGCGACGGTTCGCAGTGAGGCCGAGGATGGTGCCGAGGCTCAACTGAGAGTTACACTGGCTTGATGTCCACCACTCGACTCAGTGATCACGAAATTGCCTCACGCCTTGACGCGCGGAGCGAGTGGTCGCAGCCCGGCGAAGAGATTCAGCGCACCTTTCGCTTTGGCAATTTCTTGCTGGCGATGGAGTTCGTCGGCGCGATTGCCGCGCACGCCGAGCGTGTGCAGCATCACCCCGACATTCTCATTCGCTACAGCCGCGTGACGCTCTCGCTCTCGACGCATGATGCCGGCGGCATCACCGAGAAAGATTTCGAGTTCGCTGCGGAGGCCGACCGATTGGCCAGCGCGGTGCCTGCGAACGCGTGAAGAATTGCGCGTGAGTCACACGTCATTGATCGCGGCGAACTCGCGATCAAGCAGACGTTGCGTCGCAGCGGCATCGGCGAGGGTGACGGGCGCGCACCTCGCATTTGCGCGAATTGCCGCAAGAAACGCGGCAATTTCATGTTCGTACCCAGTGCCTGTCGCATAGTCGACACCCGCGATGATCGCGCGCGCGACGCCGCGTTGCGCTCCGTCGACCTCCAACACCATCAGCTCTACCTCACGGCCCAAGCGGAAGTCGATGATTCCGTTTTCGCATTCGATGGAGGCGACCATCGTGAACGCGAAGTTCGCATCGTTCATCCATCCGCCTTCCGCGTGCACACTCAATCCATCGGCAAACTCATAGGTGGTGTGGACGTGACGACGGCTGCCTTGCGCGCTGACGCGCCGTGGTTCGCCCCACACGAAGCGCACGAAGTCTGCGTCGTGAATATGAAGGTCGACCATCGCGCCGCCTGAGCGCGTGTCGTCGAGATAAAAGTTCTGACTCCAATTGGGAGCCGCGCCGAGGCGACGAAACGAAGCACGCCGCACCGCGCCGAATTTTTTCTCGCGCACCGCGTCAGCCATCCAACTCCACGCGGGCCAGAATCGCATGCAATGCGCGGGCATCACCAGCACGCCGGCGGCGCGTGCGTGTGCCTCGAGCGCGTCGATTGCCTGTGCATCGAGCGATACGGGTTTCTCGAGAAGGACGTGTTTTCCCGCGGAAATCGCTGCGCGCGCGAGATCGATGTGCGTGTCGGTGGGCGTGCATATGGACACGAGTTCGACATCGCTGCGGGCGAGCAACGCGGTCAGCGAGCTCTCGCGCGGCGTTGCGGCGAGCAGGCGCTCGGTGTCATCGCTGGTAGTGATGAGGTTGCCCGACGAGGCCGTGGGATTGGCCGGATCAAACGCTGCGCGCACCGCGACTCGCGGAGCACGCGCATACTCCGCGAGATGCACGCGACCCATGAATCCGAGTCCGATCACTGCCACGCCGATGACGCGCTCGTCTGCCGCAGAGACGTCGCTCACGCGGTGGGCGCGAAGGTGACTCCGCTCTCCATGTAGAAGTTCACAAAGTCGCCCGCAGCGAACGCGCTCGTCTCTTGCAGAGGATCGAGTGCGACCCACATGGGCACCACTGCTTGAAGCAGCACGCGATTGCCCGCGCTGTCAATCTCAAGAATGCGGCCTTGCACGATGCGTGGATGTCCCGACACGGGTTCGATGAATTGGCCGCCCGCAGTGGCTCGATGCATCTTCTGTGCGCGCGCGTGAATGGTGCCTTGCACGCGCTTGCCGATCGCCTTGTTGGTCGTCCCCGCGGCGATGAGATCGAGCGTGTAATCGGTTTCGGGAATCGAGAGCACGAAGTTTGTGCCCGTCGAAGATTCGAGGCGAAGCATGCACGTGGCGCAGTGGGGAGCAACATCGGCGTTCATAAGGATTGGGACGATACCCGCTCTGCATACGCGAGTGGTTTCGCCGTGCGCATCAGTCGCACGCCTTGCATGCGCGACGCTCGCATCGTGCTCGCGCATTGCACCGAATGCGTGCTTGCGTACCATTCCTCGAGTGCTGTTGCTCATCGACAACTACGACTCGTTCACCTTCAACCTGGTGCAGCGCTTTGGCGAGATTAACCGCGCGTTGCGTGTTGAAGTGGTGCGCAACGACGCGATCACGGTCGAACAAGCAGAGGCGCTGCGACCGTCGCATCTGGTGATCTCGCCGGGACCGTGTACGCCCAAAGAAGCGGGCATCAGTGCCGCGTTGATCACGCACTTTCGCGGGCGGATTCCCGTGCTCGGCGTGTGCCTTGGTCATCAAACCATCGGCGATTGCCACGGAATGGTGGTGCGGCGCAACGATGAGCCGGTGCACGGAAAGACTTCCGAAATCCATCACGATGGTCGCGGTCTCTTCGCGGGAATGAGTAATCCCTTCGTGGCCACGCGCTACCACTCGCTGGTGGTTGATCCTGATTCGATTCATCCTGAGTTCGAACGAACGGCGTGGACGGCCAAAGGGGAAGTCATGGGATTGCGCTGGAAAGCGCCAACGGGAAGCGCACCTCTTGAGGGCGTGCAATTTCATCCCGAGAGTTTTCTGACGTTAGAGGGGCCAACGCTTCTCGCGAACTTTCTTGCCATGCGCTGAGTTACGCGTTGAGCGACGCGCGCACCATCGTGGCGCGTGCCGCGCGGTCGTCGCGATTCTTGCCCGTGTGAGGGCTTGCGTCTTTCGCCAACTCTTCGTCCTGCGCGGTGTTCAGCTCATGTCCCATCGAACGCGCGAGATGCGCGGGTTGCACTTCCACCAACAAGCGATCGACTTGCGCGAGGGTCACATCGCTCACGCGCCCGAGCGCAACTCCTAAGCGAATGCGCGAGAGAAACTTGAGCGACTCTTCCAATGCGAGCAGTCGGCACGAACGGAGAATTCCTAACGCGCGGAAGACACGATCATCGAGCGAAGCAGGATCGCGCTCCACCAGAGTTTGCCGCGCGGTGCGTTCGTAGGCGACAAACTGCGGCACGATGCTCAAGGTGAATTCTTCGACCAGATCGATTTCGCTGCGTCCGAGGGTGGTTTGGTTGGAGACTTGAAAAAAGTCGCCGATGGCTTCGGTGCCTTCGCCATGAAAGCCGCGCACCGCGAGATGCATGTCTTTGGCCGCACGCTTCATGCGGTCGATTTCGTCGAGCATGATCAGCGCAGGAAGATGAAGCATCGCACTCACGCGAATGCCGGTGCCGACATTGGTGGGGCACGCGGTGAGGTAGCCAAAGCGCGGATGAAACGAGAACTCAAGCGAACGCTCGAGCGAGGCATCGAGGGCAAACATGCGCGAGGCCAGTGGCTGCAACTGCAATCCCGGCGCGAGCATCTGCAGACGCAAGTGATCTTCTTCATTCACCATGACACTGGTGGTTTCGTCGCTGGAAATCGCCACGCAGCGCGGATGCGGGCTCTCGACGAAGGGACGTGAAATCAGATTGCGTTCAAACAAGAGCAATCGATCAATCGCCGCGGTGGCTTGCACATTGACCCAGCGCACGCCCGCTTGAAAGGGGCCGCTCATACGCGCCGATTGCACGCGATGAACGAGGTCGTTGAGTTGATCGGGTGTCGCGCGATGCACGAACGGATAGCCGATGAGATTGCGCGCGAGGCGCACGCGACTCGACACCACGCAATCGCTGTCGGGCGCGATCAGTCCTTGCGCGTTGTCGCGTTCGATGAGGGCATCGAGCGACGTGGGCACCACGCGATCAGCGTCGCTTCGCGGTGGCTGCGGATTGCTGCCGCTCGCACTCACGATGGGGCACCATCTTTCTCGTCGCCCTGTGATCCGATTTTGAATGCAATGTCGACTTCATTCTTATCCACAGGCACGCCCAACTGCAGCAACGCATCGCGCAGTCGCGCGGCGCGTTCGTACTCTTCGCGCGAAACTGCTTCGCGCAATTCTTTCGCCAATTTGTTGCGCATCGCCGCACGATCAACCAACTCACCCGCGTGTTCGGGGTGTCGACCCACATGCACGGTGGCGCCGCCTTGTGCGCGCTCGATGATGAGTCCGAGGTCGCCCTCAAAAAAGCTGTAGCACTGTGGACAACCCGCAAGTCCCGCCGCGCGAATCGCGGCCATGGTCATGGCGCATACAGGGCACGCGCGCGCCGCGCGCACTGCGACGGGTTTGGTCTGCTCGAGCAGCTTGCTCACGATAAGGGTGGGCCCTTCGCTGCTGGGAAGGATGTAGCCGCGCTCTTGCGCATGCGCCACGCACAGGTGCACTTCCGACTTGACTCCATCACGCACGAGAGTCTCGTGCACGACGGCGATTTCGGGGCAGCAGTCGCATTCGCGTTGCATGGTTCGTCCGTCAATCTCAACTGCAATCAGAAGGGTAGAAACTGCGAGAGATGAAGCACCTCGCAACGCTCGACACTGTAGTCAGTGAGGTGCGCTGCTGCCGTGTAACGCCGCGCGAACCGCGACAAGCGAGGTGAGTATTTCTCGCACGCGACTCAATGGTTGGATCGTCGCCGCGTCCGAACTCGATTGCGCGGGATGCGGATGGCACTCGAGGAATATCGCATCGACTCCAGTGACCACTGCGGCGCGCGCGAGTTGTGCGCAACGATCAGGACGTCCGCCCGTCGAGGTCTTGTCGCCGCCAGGAAGTTGCGTCGAATGGGTCGCGTCGAAACAAGTGGGAGTGTCGAACTCGCGGCCCAACTCGATCATGTCGCCGAGTCCGATGAAATCAGTGACCAATCGGTTGTAGCCAAAGAAGGTGCCACGCTCGGTCAACATCATGCGTTTTGCGCCGCCTTCTTGCAGTTTTTCTAATGCGTTGCGCATTTCTGGAGGCGACATGAACTGTCCCTTCTTCACATTCACTGCGCGTCCCGTGGCTGCTGCTGCGGCGAGCAAGTCCGTTTGACGACAGAGAAACGCGGGGATCTGCAACACGTCCACGACTTCCGCGGCGGGCGCGGCTTGTTCTGGCGCATGAATGTCGGTGGTGACGGGAACCTGCAAGCGCTCGCGCATCGCCGCGATCATCGCGAGTCCTTTGCTCAGCCCCGGTCCACGCGGACTTTTGATGCTCGAGCGATTCGCTTTATCGAAACTCGCTTTGAAGACGTAAAGAATTCCAAGGTCCGCACAAATCTCCGCAACGGTGTCGCCGATGCGTCGATTGGTGTCGTCGTCTTCAAGGACGCATGGCCCCGCGATGAGCAGCAGCGGGCGCGTGCTTCCTGCGGGGGTGGAAAACCACTGGTCCAATCGTGCGTTTGGGCTCATTCGCGGAGTGTACGGAATCCGCACCAACGGCTCGTGCTTAGAGGCGTGGGTGAGGAGAGCGAGCTCGCTCCCGGCGAGGAAGTCCCGCGCGAATCGTGCGCTCATTTCGCCTGACTTGTTCGAGTTTTTGAGGTTCGACCAAAGCGAGCGGTTGGCAGTGCCGAAGTCTTCTCGGAACGGGCAGCACGCGCCGCCCAAGTCCGACGAAGTGACTCGATGCGAGTACTGCCCGATGGATCAATTACCAATTGAACCCGAAGCGTTTGCGGCTCATGTGCTCGAGATGTTGCGTCGTCAATATCCCGCGCGCAACGCAGCGATCACCGGCCCACTTCATGTGGTATTTGATGGCCGACATCTTGGCCTCGAGAATCTTTATCGCATGGTGATGCGTGATCCGCGCAACGCGCGTGACATCGTGGAAAACTATCTCGAGCGTCTCTTCGAAGGCGATCAAATCTCTGGTTCCCCTTTGCCATTTTCGGTGGCGCGCACGCGCATCATGCCGCGCATTCAGCCCGAGACGATCTTCGAACATCTTGATCGCGAACAGGTCGCGCATATTCCGTTTGTGAACGGCACGTGCGTGGTGTTTGTCATCGATCTTCCGCAGCTCACAGTCTCGATCACCACCGAACAGATGGTGCGCTGGGGTTTGCAGCCAGACGATTTAGACGTGATTTCGCGGGAAAATCTCGCGCGTTACGCGCCTGACCTCGAAGTACGGATCGTGGATTCGCACGATGGTGGACGCGCGGCGATTGTCGCACAGCAAGATGGTTACGACGCGGCGCGACTCTTGCTCTCGTCGCTTCATGGTCGCCTGGCGCGCGAACTCAAGGGCGATTTTTATGTTGCGTGTCCTTCACGGGACAGCTTCATCGCGATCAGCGTTGGCCCCGATCCATTTGTCGGTCGCCTCAAGTTGCGCGTGGAAGACGATTACCTTCGCCTCCCCTATCCCATCACGCGCGAACTGTTTTATGTCACGCGCGATGGTGTTGCGGGCACGGTCGCCGCGTGATGCTCATCGCTCGGCAAGCAAGAGTTCCACGGCTGCTTCGAGATTGCCGTTGCCGATGTCTGCTCCGCGCACGCGACCTTGGCGATCGATGAGGTAATAGTCGGGATAGCTGTCCACCGCGTAGGCGCGATTTGCTTCGCCCTTCGTGTCGAGGCAGATTGGATATTCGATCTTGGCACTGAGCGCAGTCGCCGCGAGTTTCTCTCCGCCGCGTGGATGACAGACGCCAATCACCACCACGCCCTTTGCCGCGTACTCTCTGGCGAACTCATTCATGTGCGGAACGCTGGAGATACATGGTCCGCACCATGTCGCCCAAAAATCGAGCACGACGATTTTGCCTTTGAGTGCCTCAAGCGAAGTGGCTCCGCCGCTGGTTCCGCCCACGTCGCTCCACTGCGACGCATCGGTGAGCGCGGGCGCGATTGGACATGAATCAAACTTGGCCAATGCGCTGCGTCGACGCGCATCGCCCTCGTGGAGCGCGGCACTCAATAGCGCGACAGGAGTTGAGCTCGTTGCGCTTGGTGCAGGATCCTTCGCGGGCGTGGGTGCATCCTTGGTCGGAGGCGTCGCGTTGGTATTTGGCGCTTTCGCGGCGGTTTCAGGCGCTTTTTCGCCCAGCAGTTTCGTCACCACTGCGCGGACATGCTGTGGTTGCAAGCCAATCGCGCGCACGACTCCCGCGCGATCGATCACCGCGTAGGTGGGCCAGAAGCCGACCTTCCACGCACTAGCACTCTTGCCCGCATCATCGATGGCCATTGGATAGTTGATGTTCGCGGTGGCTGCGACGGCGTCCATCTTCTCGCTGCCTTTTTTCGCGTCGTGCACACCGATGACCACCAACCCTTGATCTTTGAGCTCCTTCACCATCGCGACATTTTCCGGCAGCGCGGCGCGACATGGTCCGCACCATGTCGCCCAAAAGTCGACGACCACTACTTTGCCTTTGAGCGCGGCCCACACATCGCCCGTGCCAATCGCAGCGACATCGGTTGCGTCGCCGCGCCAATCGCGCACGGTGAGTGCCGGCGGCGCCTTGCCGGTCATCGCAATGTGCGCAGGTCCCGCGCTGCCGAGGCGCCAAAACCATGCTTCAGGAAACTCTGCGTCGCCAACGGTCTCCGCGGAAGCTGGCGAAGGTGCAGCGGCAGCAAACGCAGGGTGCGAAGCAATCATCAACGCGACAGTGAGCAGAGTCGAGTGTGTGCGCATACGACAAGCGTACCGCTGCATGAGCGGGCGTGAAGTGAGGACGCGCCTTCACCGACTTCAAATGTCTTGTCGACTGTTGCGATCAGCGCGGCGGGGCGATGGACTTGCGCTCAGTCGCATCTTTGTTGAATAGCACGACATTGCCGCCGCCCTTTTCATCAACGCCCATACGCACAAGATCTTTACCTTCACTCGAACGCAGGACCACGGCGCCGCCCGCAGATTCGCTGGTGGTGCCCGAAGAATCGACGGTTCCGTTGGCCGCATCCATCGCGCCACCGAGAGCAATGATGGGCACTCCCGTGAGCGAGAAAAGATTGAGCAATCCGCCGTTGGATCCGCTGACAAATGCAATCGAGCGTTTTCCGCCGCGAATCAGGCTGAAACTTCCGCCGTCTTCTTGTCCGCTCTCAGCGACGATCGTGGCCACACCGGCTTGCGTGCCCAAGGCCAATCGTCCCGCGCCCTGCGCATTCACTGCGGCGGCGAACACGGGATTCTGCTCGCCGTTGTACACCTGAAGCAATCCGCCTTTGCCCCCGGTTCCGCTCGAACCCAAGCTAGCGACCGGGCGCGCTCCACCTGCACGACAAACCATCAAGCCGCCGCCTTCGTTGGATTCGAGTGATGCCAATCGATCACCCTTGTCATTGAGGACATCGATCTTTCCGCCATCCTTGTCCGCTTCGATTTTGCCAGAGCCAGTAGGAGAGATCGCGATGATCACGCTCTCACTGTCCGTCACCGACGCACTCACGCGCGTGCCGCCCGACTTCGCCGCGAGATCAAACTCACCACCTTCAGCACCCGCGCGCATACGCGCCATGATCGTGCCATCGGGTGAAGACATTCCGAGACTTCCGCCAGCGCTCGTGGCTTGCAACACGGCCGCATCATTGTTGTCGCGATCACCGATGCGCAACGCGCCGCCGGCCGCAAACGCGCCTGCGCCGAACAGCGGATTTCCCGCAGTATTCGCGAGAGTCACGCGTCCGCCTTCAAGCGCGGACTCCATCATCGTGGCGACGGTGCCGTTGCTCGAACCGAGTTCAACGCGGCCACCATTTTGCTGCGCGTATGCGCTGAACGCGGCCTTGCCGTCGCGGTTCCACAAGATGAAATCGCCGCCGAGATCGTTGCTGCCTAGACGCGCGACATTCGCGCCGTTCGCATTCCACACATCAACGCGTCCACCTTGCGGCGACGTCGATGCGACGACAGTGACGCGGCCTTGATCGTCGACGATTTCCAGACGCTTGGTTTGAATGACGGCGGTAACTTCAGGGTTGGTCATGGCGATCAAACCGCCGACCACGGTGAGCCCGAGTCCGATCAGCGCGATCGAGGCCCTGCGGCGCAACACGCGTGTTTCCCCTTGTAAACAAGCCATTTCGTGACGAAGCGCGGCGAGTTCGGTGTTGTCAATGGAAGGGAAATTCGCGGCGATCGGGGCATTCTGCGGCATGAGTTCTCCAAGGTGCTTCGACGATTCGCGAAGGGGCGGTAGCATATCGCCCACTGTGCGGGCGGATGCAGCCTGCGGATGAAGCGAGCCATGCGCACACGCGCATGAATGACGAACAAGGAACGACATGTCCAAGAGTGATCGCGCGAAAGAACCACGTCCGCAGACTTCGGGACCACTTGGCATTGGCCTCATCGGCACCAAGTTCATGGGGCGTGCTCACTCAACCGCATGGGGGAAGGCCGCGCAGTTTTTTGATCTCAAGCGCCAACCTGTGCTGCAAGCCGTGGCCGGTCGCAACAGCGATGAAACCACGGCATTCGCAGCGAAATGGGGATGGAGCAGTGCGACCACCAACTGGAAATCATTGCTCACCAACGACGCGGTGGAACTCGTCGATGTGTCGACGCCCAATCACTTGCACGCGCAGATGGCGATTGCATGTCTCGAAGCGGGCAAACATGTCGCGTGTGAAAAACCTCTCGCAGGCACGCTCGCCGATGCCAAGTTGATGGTGCTTGCGGCGCGCGCGGCGCGCAAGAAGGGCGTGCAAACTTTTGTGTGGTTCAACTATCGACGCTGCCCCGCGGTCGCGCTTGCGCATCGTTTGGTAAAGGAAGGACGACTCGGTCGCATCTTCCATGTGCGCGCGAGTTACCTCCAAGATTGGGGCGGCCCCGACACTCCTCTGTTGTGGCGCTTTCAGAGCGACCTCGCGGGCTCGGGTGCGCACGGAGATCTCAACGCGCACATCATCGATATGGCGCGGTTCATCACCGGTGACGAGATCACCGAAGTGGTCGGCGCGATCGAAGAGACGTTCATCAAAGAACGCGAATTCATCGCGCACTCTGCGGACGAAGCCTCGGGCAAAGGCGCGAAAGTGCTGAAGAGTTCGTCGTTGCCCTCAGGCAAAAAGTCGGGCAAATCAACGGTGGATGATGCGGTTCTGTTCTTGGCGCGCTTCAAGCAAGGCGCGATTGCCAGTTTCGAAGCGTCGCGTTTGGCCACGGGAAATCAGAATCGCAACAACATCGAAATCAACGGCGAGAAGGGCTCGATCAAATTTGACTTCGAGCGCATGAACGAACTGCAGTGGTGGGATCACACGCTTGATCCAAAACTGCGCGGATGGAATCGCATCATGTGCACCGACGCGACGCATCCTTACGCGTCGCACTACTGGCCCGCGGCGCACCCCATCGGATACGAGCACGGTTTCATCAGCCAAGCCGCGGACACTTGTGCCGTTGTCGCGGGTGGTTCTTCCATCGTGCCGCTTCCGGATTTCGAAGACGCGTTCAAGACCCAGTGCGTCCTCGAGGCAGCGTTGCGCAGCGCGCGCGAGCGTCGTCCAGTTCCGCTGCGTGAACTCGACAAGTTCTAGTCGCGCGTTTTCGATCCGCGCGTCGCGGCAACTCGCTGCGCGTTTCTGTTCGCCTTTCTTTCTGCTTGCGCAGTGCCTGAATTTTTTCGCGGGCGACTCATGCCACACATCGTTCCTTCTCGCACATCGATGCCACCTTCCATTGAGCTGTGCACCATTCCGCAAATGGAGCGGCATCTTGAGCGTGCGGTGACGGCGCTCAAATCGTTGCAGCGCGCGGATGGACATTGGTGCGCCGAGCTCGAAGGCGATTCGATTCTGCAGAGCGAGTATCTGTTGATGAAGTGGATTCTCGGCCAAGAGCGAGAGCCGCTTGTCGACGGACGGCCTGCGAAGACCTTGCTGCGGCTTCTCGCGTACTTGCGCACACAGCAACGCGAAGATGGTGGATGGGGGCCATATCCAGGCTCAAGCAGCGATGTTTCCGCATCGGTGAAGGCGTACTTCGCGCTCAAACTTTTCGGCGATTCGCCCGACGCGCCGCACATGAAGAAGGCGCGCGCCGTGATTCGTCATCTCGGTGGCGCTGAGCGGTGCAACAGTTTCACGAATTTTTTTCTCGCGGGGTTAGGGCAGATTTCGTGGAACGCCGTTCCCACGATTCCGCCCGAGATCATGTTTCTGCCCAAGTGGTGCTACTTCCATTTAGACAAGGTGAGCGCGTGGAGTCGCGCGATGATCGTTCCGCTCACCATCGTGTCGAGCAAGCGTCACACGCGCGAAGTGCCCAGCGATCTTGGCATCGGCGAACTCTTCGTGGATCAAGACGCACGTCATTTGCTCAAGGCCACCAACGCTGCGCCGCGCGGATGGAAGAGGTTTTTTCTTGCTGTGGATGGCGCGCTCAAAAAATTGCACAACGCAGGAGGAACGCCGTGGCGGCAAGAGGCGATTCATCGCGCCTTCGAATGGATCGAAACACGCGCAGGCCAAGATGGTGCAGCGGCGACCGATGGAGTGGCGGCGATTTTCCCTTCGATGGTCTATTGGCAAATCGTGTTGCACGCGCTCGGATACGAACGCACGCATCCATTGGTGATGCGCGCCGAACGCGAACTCGACGCGTTCTTCGTCACGCTCGGTCATGGTGAAGACGCGCCCATTCGTGTGCAACCGTGCTTCTCACCGGTGTGGGACACGGGCATTGCGCTCTATGCGTTGGCCGATTGCGGGATCACCGTCAGCGACGATTCTGCCGCACGCGCGGCGCAGTGGCTCGTGAGCAAAGAGTGCACATTTGCGGGCGAATGGCAGCGAAATCTCGATGTCCCCACTGCGCCAAGTGGTTGGTACTTCGAGTATGCCAACGCGCATTACCCCGACAGCGACGACACCGCGATGGTGGCGATGGCGCTCATTCGTATTGCGCCCAATGACGACGCGTCACCGATTCATGCCGCAGCGAAACGCGGCGTGCGTTGGATGATGGCGATGCAAAACGATGATGGCGGTTGGGCTGCGTTCGATCGCACGCAACATCGCAGCGTGCTCGATTACGTTCCCTTTGCCGATCACAACGCGATGCAAGATCCGTCGTGCCCCGACATCACTGGTCGTGTGCTCGAGTGTCTCGCGTGGCATGGCTACACCACCGAACACGCAGCAGTGCGCGCAGGCATCGCATTCATTCGCGCGCGACAAGAACACGAAGGATGTTGGTTTGGCCGTTGGGGCGTCAACTACATCTATGGAACATGGCAAGCGGTGATCGGCCCGATTCGCTGCGGCGTCTCGCGTGATGAAGCATGGATTCAGCGCGCAGGTGCGTGGATCAAGTCGATTCAGAAAGCCGACGGAAGCTTCGGCGAGAGCGCCGACAGTTACGACGATCCCTCGCTCAAGGGCGTGGGGCCTTCAACCGCGAGCCAGACCGCGTGGGCGGCGATGGTGTTGCAAGAGATTTACGGCGTTGATGATCTAAGTTTGATTCGCGCCATCGAGTGGTTGTGCGCGACGCAACTCGACACGCAATCGGCGGCGGATCCGCTCTCGAATCCCGACGGCGATCCCGCGGGCAGTTGGTGCGAAACCGAATTCACCGGCACGGGTTTTCCGAAGGTGTTCTATCTGCGCTATCACCTCTATCGCCTGTATTTCCCCACGATGGCGCTCGGTCGCTACCTCGCGGCACACGGACGAGGCTTGCGCGGAGTGCGTCTCTTCGACAAGGGCGAACGCGCTGCGCTGGGGTTGTAGGCGGACAGCGTGAAGACCAAAGATCCGATTTCGGATGCTGAACACGATGTCGAGCCAACGCCGATTTCACGGTGAATCGCAGGGCCACAAGTGGGAAATTAGTGACATCAGGGATGTTCCTTGTGACCAAGGGAGCGATCGGTATGAGTGGCGCGTCCTCACGCGCCTGCTGGCTCATCTTCGCGTTCGCGGGATTGATCTCTCCGCTGAATCTCGGAATTCTTTGAGCGCTTGCATCGGAGCGCGTCGTCACGCGCGAGGAGGCGACAAAGAATGCGCATCGCACAGAGAGCCCGCAAGTCATCGCAGGGCTCTCTTACAACGTGCGGGTTCGATGTTTGAACACTCGAATCACGCACGACGTGATTGGTCCATCACACGCACGGCGCGTTCGCCGCAGAGACTCACACGCGCGTGAGCGCGAAGCTCGCGTACAGTGCCACGATGATTCATTCGCCTGCTGCGATCGTCGTGCTCATCAGCCTTTGCTGCGTCGATGCGCCACCTGATCTCTCGGTCGATCGCACGAAATCTGCGGTAGAAACCCCAGTTTCGTTGCTGCTCGAAGGCGATGGGTTTCGCCAACTCGATGAAGCACTGCCCACTCCGAGTGCGGTGCGCACTGCGTCGGGTGCGCCTGGTCCTGGCTATTGGCAGCAGCAAGTCGATCATGACATCGCGGTGACGCTCGATCCTGTCGCGCGCGAACTCTCGGGTTGTCAAACCATCACCTATCACAACAACTCGCCCGAAGAGTTGCGTTACTTGTGGTTGCAGATGGATCAGAATCGTTTCCGCTGGGATTCGCTTGGCGCGCGCGCGGAACTCGCGCCGGATCTTTCCAAGCCGCAGGACATCGGATTCTTGCGCTCTGCGGTGGCCAAGCAAGAGTGGGAGGGCGGCTACCGCGACATCACCGTGGTAGACGCGCAAGGAAAGGCGCTGCCGTTCACTGTGGTCGACACCATGATGCGCGTCGACTTGCCCAGCCCGTTGGCTTCGGGCGCGACATTTGTCTTTGGCATGTCGTGGCGTTTCTCTGTGTTGCACAATCTCGTCAGCGGCGCGCGTTCCACCTACGAATTGCTGGGCGAGACTGATGTCGAACTCAAGAAGCCCGACCTCGCGCCCATCTACGACATGGCGCAATTCTTTCCGCGCCTCGCGCCGTACAACGATGTGCGCGGATGGCAACACAAACAATTCTTGGGCACGGGCGAGTTCGCGCTTGAGTTTGGAAATTACACGCTTGCGGTGACAGTTCCTGACAATTGGACCATCGCGGCGACGGGTGAATTGCAGAACGAAGCCGATGTGCTGACGCCCACCCAACGCGAGCGTTTGGCCGCCGCGCGTCTCGACGAGAAGCCGCAATTCATCACCACGCCCGAAGAAGCCGCGCTCATGCGCAGCGCCGTGAGCAGTGCGACCAAGACTTGGAAATTCAGCGCAACGAATGTGCGCGATGTCGCATTTGGCGCGAGTCCAGCGTTCCTTTGGGACGCAGCCAAGGCGCCGATTCCTGGCACCGATCGCGCGGCGTTGGCCATGAGTTTCTTTCCCATCGAAGCCGAGCCGCTGTGGAGCCGCTTCTCCACCCATGCCGTTGCGCACACCATCGATTCCTACTCGCGTCACGCGTATCCATATCCCTATCCCGTCGCCATTAGTGTCAACGGACCAGTGGGTGGAATGGAATATCCCATGCTCTCCTTCAACGGTCCGCGACCGGAGAAAGACGGCACCTATTCCGCGGGTTCGAAGTGGGGACTCATCGGCGTGGTCATTCACGAGGTGGGACACAACTGGTTCCCCATGATCATCAACTCCGATGAGCGGCAGTGGACTTGGATGGACGAAGGGCTGAACACGTTTTGCCAGTACCTCGCCGAGCAAGAGTGGCAGAAGAAATATCCCAGTGGTCGCGGCGAGCCAGAGAAGATCATTGACTACATGACCAGCTCGGATCAAGAGCCGATCATGACCAACTCGGAGAGCGTGCGCCGATTGGGAGCCAATGCGTATGCCAAGCCCGCGACGGCGCTCAATGTGTTGCGCGAAACCGTGCTCGGTCGCGAGCTGTTTGACTTTGCATTTCTCGAGTACTGCCGTCGTTGGGCGTTCAAGCGTCCTGAGCCTGCGGACTTCTTTCGCACCATGGAAGATGCGTCGGGCGTTGATCTCGATTGGTTCTGGCGCGGATGGTTTTACTCCACGCGCGCGGTCAACATCTCGATCACTTCGGTGCAGCGATTCACGCTGGACACCGGCGATCCCGAGACAATCAAGCCCGCGCAGAAGGCGCGACGCGATGAACGGCCCGCCACATTGAGCGAGTCGGGCAACGCAGAACTCGCGGTGCGCGCCGAGCGCTATCCGGAACTGTTGGACTTCTATTCGACGTTTGATGAACTCGATGTCACCGCCGAAGATCGCACGCGATTCAAGCGATTAGTCTCGCGTCTTGGCGCGCGCGATGCTGCGCTGCTCAACACCACGCTCTCGTTTGCGGTGGTGCGGTTTCGCAATGACGAAGGCGTGCCCTCGCCGTTGCCATTGCTCTTGACCTTCGCTGACGACACGACCCAAGAGGTGCTTATTCCTGCGGAAATATGGCGCTACGCCGGCGGACGTGAAGCATCGAAGTTGTTCATCACCGCGAAGGAGTTGGTGCGCGTCGAACTCGATCGTCGTCGCGAGACTGCTGATCGCGATCCCTCGGACAACGCGTTTCCGCAAGAGATTGCCCGCGGCGCATTCGAGATCCAACCACGTGAACGCGGCGGAAATCCAATGCGTGGTGCACAAGATGCAGCCAAGAGCGAGACCACTCGCGCGTCTGCATTGACGTTGGCGAAGTTGGTCGCGCAGGCGGTGAAGGATGGTCGCAGCGCGGGCAGTGTCATCGCCGATGCGGACGCGTCTGCGCTCAAGGACGGGTGGTCGACACCGTTCGTGATTCTCGACGGCGCCGAAAAAGACAGCGGAGGCATCGCGCAAATCGTGAGCGCTGGTCCCGACGCATCAGTCGGAACCGACGACGACGTTTCGTTTATTGTGACGGGTGACGGAGAAATTCGCGATCGTCCGCAGCGTGGTGGCGCAGGTGGCGCGGGCGGACGCGGTGGACGAAGTCGCGGCGGCTAACTGCGGGCTTCGTTCATTCGAGTTAATTATTAATGGGAAATAGATTCATGGCACGCACAGTGGAAGTCATAGGAGCTCGCGTAGGGATCGGTGGCCGCAGCCTCGCAACGGCCGACGGACCAACTGCGATTCGTGCGGCGGGGTTGTCGCGCCGCATTCACCACATGCGCGATCTCGGCGACATCGTGGCGCGCCCTGTCGTTCGCGCGATTGGTCGAGATCCTGGTCCCGCAGTGATTGCAGAGATGCAGCGGTACTCGCTGGAACTGCGCGCCGCGGTCGAAGCGATTCTGTTGCGCGGCTCGCTGCCTTGCATCCTTGGCGGCGATCACTCGATCGGTGCCGCGACGCAAGCTGCGGTTGCGCGTGTTGCTCGTGGCGAAGGTCGCTCCGTGCCAGGATTGATCTGGATCGATGCGCATACCGATTGCAACACCATGGAATCAACGCCCTCGGGCAACCTGCACGGCATGATGCTCGCAGCGATCCATGGACTTGATGTCGCAGCGTTTCGTGAGGTGGTTGACGGCGGTCTGCGCGACCCCGCGCGCACCGTGTATCTCGGCGCGCGAGACATCGACGACGAAGAGCGCCTCATCGTGCAACGACTCGGTTGCCGCATCATCACGGCGGAAGAGGTTCGCACGCGCGGAGTTCACGCAATGGTCGCGCTCGCGTTGGAAATCGCTGGTGGTGACGACGGTCGCGTGAGCGTGAGTTTTGATCTCGACAGCCTCGACCCCTCGATTGCTCCTGGCGTCGACTGTCACGTTGAGGGTGGGTTCTTGTGGGCGGAAGCGCAAGCGATATTGACACAAATCGGTTTGCATCCGGGCATCGCGGCGGTTGAAGTCGTCGAAGTGAATCCTTCAGCAGACATTGATCAACGAACAGCACTGCTCGCCGTTGAAGCCGCGGCACTCTTGTGTGGTCGACCGGTGTGAGACCTGCGGGTGCTTCGCGCGTCATGCGCGCGGCGCGATGTCTGTTCATCATGCGAAGTGACGATCACTTCTCTCGACCATCACTTGAATGGACAGAGCGCCGCAAACGAAACGCGCTCCTTGGTCACCGGATGCGCGAACTCGAGCGTTGATGCATGCAAACAAAGTCGCGGTCGTGCCACAAGAGAGACGGCGTCGGCGTACAGCTCATCGCCGAGGATCGGATGACCGATCGCAGCCATATGCACGCGCAGTTGGTGACTGCGTCCGGTGGCCGGGCGCAGGCACACGCGCGTCCACGCAAAGTCGACGACGCGGGCAGCACTTGCATCACGGCCGCGCTCCAACACTTGAAACGCCGTGTAACTCGCCTTGCCTTCCGTCATGTGCACCATCTGGCGCGCGCTTCCTAGTGCCTCTTTGCGCAGCGGCAAATCGACGAATCCCTCATCAAGCGCGACGTGTCCGCCGAGCAAAGCCTCGTAACTTTTTTCGACCGTGCGCGCCTCAAAACCCATCGAAAGCGCGCGGTGAACCGCAGGATTACGCGCGAGCACCATGATGCCCGAGGTGTCGCGATCGAGGCGATGGACGATGCGCGCTTCGGGCATCACGCGTTGCACGCGAGCGATGAGGCAGTCCGCCTTTTCGGGGCCAATTCCCGGAACGGAAAGCAGCCCCGAGATCTTGTCACAGACAATGATCGAGTCGTCGCAAAAGAGGATCGTGAAGCCTGAGTCGAGCAATGGGCTGCGACTACACTAACCGCCTTATGGTCACTCTTGCGCTGTCCGTCGTGAGTCTTTTCGCCCCGATTGTTCTCGCCCATTCGACACCGAGTCACGCGCCACACGCGCCTCGACTCACGAGTGCCCCGCCAACGACGGCGCCAACTTCGACGACCACCACTGCGCCCGCGAATGCACTCGCGAAGTCTGAGCCGGGCGTACGCGATGCGCGCCAACTCACCTTCCCCACACGATTCATCAAAGCAGGAGAAAGTTACTTCTCGCCCGATGCCAAGCGCATCGTGTTTCAAGCGATCGAAGTTCCCACCGATGGCGGCGAGCCCGCAGATTTTTATGCGATGTTCGTGGCCGATCTGGTGCGTGATGGCAACGATGACATCGTTGCACTCGACAACATTCGTTGCGTGAGTCCTGTGGGCAGCGCGAATACTTGCGGATGGTTTCATCCGACGAAGCCATCGACGTTGCTCTTCGGTTCGACGATTGGCGCACCGACTGCGCCCAACGCGCCTGGTTTCCAACGCGGCACCAGTCGCTATAAGTGGAGCTTTCCGCCGGAAACGCGCATTGTTGAAGTCGACCTCAGCGCCGATTCGGGCAAAGCAGATCGTTCACCCGAAAGTCTCTCCACACTCGAAGGCGACGGCACCGCGTATGTCGCCGAAGGTAGCGTTTCGCCTGATGGACGATTCTTGCTCTTCACTTCGCTTGAGACGGGCGACGGTGATCTCTATGTGCGCGACGCAAAAACTGGCGTGCGCACCGCGCTGGTGAAAGCCGCGGGTTACGACGGCGGTCCGTTCTTCTCGCCCGAAGGCAAGCGCATTTGCTATCGCTCCGATCGCAAGCAAGACAATCTCTTGCAAGTGTTCACCGCGGATCTTGTGTTTGGCCCTGACGGCGGAATCACTGGAGTCACCAATGAGCGGCAGCTCACATCGAACGAGCATGTGAACTGGTGTCCGTTCTTTCGGCCCGATGGCAAGACGCTGTTGTATGCCTCGAGTGAAGTGGGCCATCGCAATTACGAAGTGTTTGAGATCGTGCTTCCAACCGATGGATCACAAGAGCCGATTCGTCGTCGCGTGACTGAGTCCGACGGCGCGGATGTGCTCCCCGTGTTTTCCCCCGATGGCAAATGGATGTTGTGGACGGGACAACGGCACGAAGGGAAATCGAGCCAACTCTACATCGGACGATATGTACCTCCCGCAGCGACGACGACGAGTCCAACGACTGTTCCTCCAGCAGCAACGCCCGGCGCTGCGAGCGGCGCCGCGCGATGAGTGCGGCCAAACTCGCGGCAATCTCACAGCGGCGTTACTTGATTCCGTTTCGTTCGCAGCTGTTGCCCGCGATCTTCAGCGAGACCTTGGTCATCGGTTGCGGAGTCGCCGGATTGCGCGCGGCACTCGCGGCGGCCGAGCATGGCGAGGTCATCCTTCTTGCGAAGGATGAATTGTCGCGATCGAACACCGAATGGGCGCAAGGTGGAATTGCGGCGGTACTCGCCGAAGATGACAGCTCGAGCGAACACATCAACGACACACTGACTGCCGGCGCCGGGCTGTGCGACGTTGACTCGGTGCGCACGCTCGTCGAAGAAGGCCCCGGCGAAATCGCGCACTTGATCGAATTGGGAATGCGTTTCGATCGCGATGAACACGGCGCGTTGGCACTTGCGCGCGAAGGCGGTCATGGTCGTCGACGCATCGTGCATACCGATGGTGACGCGACGGGGCACGAACTCTCGCGCGCGCTGACCGCCGCGTGCAAGGCGCATCCGCGCATTCGCATCTTCGAAAAATGTTTCGGCCTCGACTTGCTCACCAGTGGCGGCGGCGCGCTCGGCGAAGATCGAGTCCTCGGCGCGATCACCCATCATCCCAAGTACGGACTGCAGATCGTGTGGGCGCGCGCGGTGATTCTCGCGTCCGGCGGCATGGGTCAGTTGTGGCGTGAGACGACCAACACGCGCATTGCCACTGGCGACGGTGTCGCGATGGCATGGCGAGCGGGCGCGGCGATTGCCGACTTGGAGTTCGTGCAGTTTCATCCCACCGCGCTCTATGTCGCGGGCGCCGCGAGATCGTTGATTTCCGAAGCAGTGCGCGGCGAAGGCGCGCTGCTCATTGATCGCGCGGGTCGTCGCTTTATGGAGTCGCGTCATCCGCTGTGTGAGTTGGCCCCGCGCGACATCGTGAGTCGCTCCATCGTGGAGCATCTCGCAGCCACGCAAGATCCCAACGTGTTTCTCGACGCGCGCGCGCTGGGCAGCGCAGGCTTTCGCAAGCGATTTCCAGGCCTTCATGCGCTGTTGAGTTCGTACAGCATCGATCCTGGAACAACGCCGATTCCCGTGATGCCCGCAGCGCACTACACCATCGGTGGCGTGTGGACCGATCTCGATGGCTTCACCGGCGTGCCTGGCCTCTACGCGTGCGGCGAGTGCGCGTGCAACGGTTTGCATGGCGCCAATCGACTCGCGTCCAACTCGCTACTCGAAGGACTTGTGTTTGGTCGTCGTGCAGGAAACGCCGCGGCACGCAGCGATTTCTCTCCGCGAAGCAATGTCCGCATCATCAGTGATATTCGTCCCAGCGATAAAGGCGAACTCGATTTGATCGATGTGCGTTCGAGTTTGCGCAGCGCCATGTGGCGCAATGTGGGAATCGTGCGCGCGGGTAATCGCCTCGCGGATGCGCACGACATGATCGACTTCTGGTGTCGCTACTCGCTCGACAAAATCTTCGACGATCTCGCCGGTTGGGAAATCCAAAACATGTTGTCGTGTGCGGTGGTGGTCGCGCAGGCGGCCCATGCACGCGAAGAATCGCGCGGCACACACACGCGCAGTGATTTCCCCAACCCGCGTCCAACCGAGTCCGTGCGTCGTCTTTATCGCATCACCGCAGAAACGCCGCAGTTGCGCGCGGTGCTCCCTGGCGCGAAAGTGGTGTGTGCGTGAATCCCATGTTGCGGCCACGATGGTGTCGCCGCATGCACGCGTTGCGCGCCACTCTGCTCATCGCGGCGGGAACACTCGCGTGCACACTGTGCGGCGGGTGCGATTCGAATGTCATCTATCGCCCGCGTCCTGGATTCGCCACCGCTGCAGATCTTCCCGATGAAGTCGTGCTCGATGACGGCACGGTGATCCATTACATCTCACGCACCGAATACATCGCGCGCCAAGAAGCTCGTCGCGCGGGTCAAGACTATGAGCCGCCGAGCCTCGAAGACGATGCCAAGCGCGGTCCTGCGTTTGTGCCGTGGGAAGAGTTCAGTGATGGCAGCGTCAAGATGGACGCGCTCATGCCTGAGCACGTCATCGCCAACACGATGCGCGCGTTTCGCGAAGAACAGTTCGGCGCGTTGTGGGATCAGAGTGTGGCCACGGGCGTACGCCGTCGCGCCGAGGCTGCCGACGGAAACGAAGCTGCGCGCGCGAAGTTCATCGAGTGGTGTGTCGAGAGCCGCACCAATGTGATGACGCTACTCAATCGCATGTCGTTTGGTTTCAGCACCAACGCGGTGATCATGACCAAAGTTGGACCGACGTTGCTGCAGCTTCGCCTCGCGCCACAAGTGGCGGGGGAGTTTCACTTTCGTGTCGTCGAGATTGAATACGAAGGCGATCGCGTGTTGCTCGCGGGAATTCGCTAGTGCGACGAGTTTACGCCGCGCGCGCTTCACTGATGTTTAGCGCCGTCGACGACTGGTGATGCCCATGAGCGACGCAAGCGCCAGCAGCACCGTTGCGCCTGGACCTGGAATTGCTCCACCTTGCAACTCGAACGCTCCACCTGGCGATTCCTCGATTCCGTTAGGGAAAGGGCGCCATGCTCCGAAGGGCGTTCCATCAGCGATGAAGTAAGTCGCGGTGTCTGCGCCTTGCGACCAGACGAATTGATCGCCTTCACTATCGATGAGTTGCGCGCCGATGTTGATGTTGTAATTGCCGGCACCCAGAATTCCGCCGATCGCGAGTTCGAAGAGGAACTCCGCGCCACCGAAGCGATTCATGCTTCCCGTTGCGCTCGAAGTGATCGCTGCGGTTGGAATCAACGTTGTTGAAATCGCGGCCGTGAAGTCGGCGTTCCAAATCACGATTTCAAACCCGGCGATGTTCCCCAGGCCGAGTCCATTGAATTGGTTGCTCGAGCCCCAGAAACGCAGTGATGAAATTGTGACGCTTTCTTCGAGGCTGAACCCCTGCGCGCCAGTGGACGCGTAGGTGTAACTGCCGTTGCTCGAGTACGCGTCGGAGTACGACCCGTCAGGCGAAACGACGGCGTTGCTTGCCACGAACGCGGCGTGTGCGTTGCTACCCACGGAAAGAACGATGGCTGCGACTGCCGCTGCAGTGCTTGCTTGATTGATACGCATCTTTGATGATCCCCACACGAGTTTCCCGTTCCTCGCATCCGCGCCACCACGGCACCGATGCCCCCTTTGACTCGCGACGCAACTCCTTGTTGACATCGCCGTCGCATTCAACTTCGCATCAACGTCGCATCAACTTCGCATCAACTACTCGTCGAATACGGGACTGCGCCCGCACTCACCAGAACTCGCATGCGGGTTCGTGAGTTGATCGATGACGAGAACAACAACTGAACAATCAACTGAACACTCAGCTGAAGGCTCGTTGAAGCCAATCGTGTTGTGCATTCCCTATTCCGTCGCTTGCGATCACTCGCGTGCGACCCTCTTTAGAGTGGTTCCGCTTCCCGGCGGTTCCGCTCTTTGACGCTTTCGTGCGAAGCCTGAGCTCCGAAGAATGTCATTTCCATTCTGCGACGTAAACGAGCGAAGGCAAACGGAATAGCCAATTTCTCGAAACATCGCATGGGCATGCTTGGCGAAACGATCGCAAAAATCGGCATTTAATGCGCAAAACCGCATGATTATAGGGTCTGAGCACGTCGAAGCCATTGCAAAAGAATGCGGCGCATTCGTCATCCAATCTGGCTTCGTTTTGTGAAACCTCCACGCACCTGACTTCGCACTGCGTCAAAAAAGCGACGGGCACCTCAAGAGAGAGGTGCCCGTCGAACATTGTTGCGGATGCTTGAGTTGTCGAACGCTCGGCGCCAACATGCGCGCCACGCCGCAGTTACGGCGCGTTTGCGCCTGCCGCTGGAGTTGGCGTCGGCTCGATGGGGGCCGTGCCTCCACCTTCGTCGCCGCCACCGCCATCGCCAGCACGCACGGCCTTGAAGCTCAAGTGATCTTGGCCTTCGACGCGCGTGACGCGAATCTCATCGCCAGACTTGAACTCGCCCATGAGCAAGTTTTCGGCCAACGGATCTTCGATGTAACTGCCCAGCGCACGACGCAGGGGACGCGCACCGAAGTCGGGGTTGTAGCCCTTATCGATGAGGAAGTCCTTCGCTGCCGTGTCGAGCTCAAGCTTCATGCCCTTCTCTTGCAAGCGCTTGCGCACCTTCGAGAGTTCGTACTCAATGATCACGGTGAGATCATCTTTGAGCAGCGGACGGAACACGACGACATCGTCGAGACGATTGATGAACTCAGGACGGAAGAACTTCTCGACTTCGCCCATGAGCGACTTGCGCATCTTCTCGTAGTCCTGCACTTCTGCGCGCTTACCGAAGCCGAAGCTCGCGCCGCCCTTGATCACATCAGCGCCGAGGTTGGATGTCATGATCAAGATGACATTCTTGAAATCGATGTGGCGACCGAAACTGTCGGTGAGGCGGCCTTCTTCCATGATCTGCAACAGCATGTTGAACACATCAGGATGCGCCTTCTCAACTTCGTCGAGCAACACCACCGCGTATGGGCGGCGACGAATGCGCTCGGTGAGTTGTCCACCCTCTTCGTATCCGACATATCCCGGAGGCGCGCCGACGAGACGGCTGACGTTGTGCTTCTCCATGTACTCCGACATGTCGAGATAGAGCAGCGCATCGGCGTCGCCGAACATGAACTCCGCGAGAGCCTTGGCCAACAGCGTCTTTCCAACGCCCGAAGGACCGACAAAGATGAACGAACCCATGGGGCGCTTGGGATCTTTGAGACCAGAGCGCGCCTTGCGAATCGAGCGCGCGACGGCCTTGACCGCGTCGTCTTGACTGACGACGGTGCGATGCAATTCGCCTTCGAGTTGCATGAGTCGCTCGCTCTCGGCCTTCTCAAGACGCGTGAGCGGAACGCCGGTCATCTTGGACACGACCTCGGCGATGATCTCTTCGTCGACCGTGCCGACTGTCTCGCTGATGCGTTCCTTCCACTCGACTTGCAAGCGCTCGCGCTCGCGGCGGTGCTTGTCCATCTGGTCGCGAATTTGCGCGGCGCGCTCGTAGTCGGCGTTCTTGACCGCTTCGTCTTTCTCGATCGCGAGGCGCTCGACCTTCGCTTCGATCTCCGCGAGGTTGGGCGGTTTGGCCATTCCGCGCAGACGAAGACGCGCACCCGATTCATCGATGACATCGATCGACTTATCCGGTTGCACACGACCAGGGATGTAACGATTGGAGAATTCGATCGCCGCGCGCAACGCGCCGTCGGTGAACTTCACGCGGTGATGCTGCTCGTACTTCGGGCGGATGCCTTTGAGAATCTCAAAGGTCTGCTCGGCGTTGGGTGGCTCGACTGCGATCGACTGGAAGCGTCGATCAAGCGCCGCGTCCTTCTCGACGTACTTGCGATACTCATCAAACGTCGTCGCGCCGATGCACTGAATCTCGCCGCGCGCCAACGCCGGCTTGAGCACGTTGGACGCATCGATGGCGCCTTCTGCTCCTCCAGCGCCCACGAGCGTGTGCAACTCATCAATGAACAGAATGATGTTTTTCGCGCGACGCACTTCGTTCATCACGGCCTTGATGCGCTCTTCGAATTGACCGCGGTACTTGGTGCCCGCGACCATCGCCGCAAGATCAAGCACGACGAGTCGCTTCTCGAACAGCAAGTCAGGAACTTCTTGATCGATGATGCGTTGCGCCAATCCTTCGACAATCGCGGTCTTTCCAACGCCAGCTTCGCCCAGAAGCACAGGATTATTTTTCGTGCGGCGGCAGAGGATTTGCACGAGTCGCTCGATCTCATTCATGCGACCAACGACCGGATCAAGCTCGCCCGCTTTGGCGAGTTCGGTGAGGTCGCGACCGAAACTATCGAGCGCAGGAGTCTTGCTTTTCGCGGTGCGTCGAGCAGCGTTGTCGCCGCCTTGTGGCGGAGCGCCCATCGGTGGCTCGTCCCGCGGCTCGCTGGTCGGTGGAGCTTCTTCGCTTTCCACGCCCGCGCCGAGAAGATTGAGAACTTCTTCGCGCACCTCTTCGAGCTTGAGACCGAGGTTCATCAGCACTTGCGCGGCAACGCCGTCATGCTCACGCAGAAGACCAAGCAAGAGATGCTCAGTGCCGACATAGTTGTGATTGAGATTGCGCGCTTCTTCGATCGCGTATTCGATGACCTTCTTGGCGCGCGGAGTCTGGGGCAGCTTCCCCATGGTCACCATCTCGGGACCGCTCTTGACCAACTTCTCAACTTCGAGGCGCACCTTGCGCAGATCGATATCAAGATTCTTGAGCACATTGGCGCCAACGCCCGAGCCTTCTTTCACCAGTCCAAGCAGGATGTGCTCGGTGCCGATGTATTCGTGATTCAGCCTCTGCGCCTCTTGATTGGCGAGGGCCATGACTTTGCGGGCTCGATCAGTCAGTCGTTCAAACATGGGAAGCTCCATCCTGTTCGGTCAGCGCCGTCGAAATGAGGGCCGCTGGTTCCATCCTATGCGCGCAGCACTGCCACCTCAGGCGATGCTCGGTCGGACAAAGGCAATTCTTGTTCCAACCTCTTCAATCTATTTCGGTCGGACAAGCCTTCGAGATACGACAAAGCGAAGGTATTGTTCGAACTCTTCTATGCCGCAACTTGTCCTCACGTTCGTCTGCTCTGCCATGCTCGCTTTTTATGCGCAGACAAGAGCGGATATTCAGCGACGAGAATGCGCCGATGCGCAACCATTTTCAATCGCGTTGAGAACAGGGCTCGACGCTCGCTGCACCGTGGCTGCGTGGAGCGGGGTGGGTTTGGAGGGGTCGTGCGGGTCATACCGCTGGGAGCAAGTCAAGCCCGCAAGCGCATTTGCGCTGCTGAAACAACTGGTCGATGCGCTCGGTTCAGACGCGACTGCAGACCCCACAACTGCGCCCAACACAAGTGCGCCGATCGTGAACGCGCCGCTTGACGCGGCGTGCGATGCGGCCGCGATTGTGCTTTCGTTGGCTGACTCGGAGACCATCGGCCGAAACGCCGTCGAATGGGCGCGCCGAAAGGGCGCGAGCAGGGAGCAAGTCGCGCATCTCAAAGTTGTCGCCGATGAACTGCGCGGCGCGCGCGAGGCGTTTCAGCGCACTGAAATGGAACGCCGAGTGAAGGCGCGTCATCCCGAAGCGACGGCGTTTCCTGCCGCAGCATGGAACGCGCTTTCGCTCGACGAGAGCGCCACGGCCAACGCGCAGAATCTCGAAGGTGCGCGCGCATTACTCGCGCGTGCGGGTGGAAGCGCGACCCTGCACACAACCACCGAACTCTTGGTGTTGGCCGAGAGCGACAGCAGCGCGCTGGTGCAGGACGCTGCGGCGCTGCAGCAATTTGTCGATGCATGGCGCGAGCGATTTACACGCGCGGGTCTGCCGCTCACATTGCAAGGACGAGTGCCGGTGATTTTGGTGAGCGATCGCGATCGTTGGCGACTGCTCATCACCGCGGCGTTTGG
>QWPW01000028.1 GCA_003671025.1 Planctomycetota bacterium | reverse complement strand
CGTCGCAGAGAGAAAGAGCACGCGTCGTGCACGAGGCGCATAGTTCGGAAACAGCCTTCGATTTGCGGCGCCGTTGGGATGACCCATTGCGAGCGCGAGTACTTGATTTCGAGCCGATCCGCCTTCCTTAAAGCCATGTTTGAGATTGTGCCCCTCATCCACGATGACGAGATCAAACGGAGGAAGCCCGCAGCAGAGCGCGCGCGCGATGTTGTTCTTGAACTCGCTGCGATTCCGGAGATCAAAGATCTCGTCATTGAGCCACGGAAGCTGCGCTCGAACCGAATCGCGGAGTGCACGGGCTGCGTTTGCGTCGACAGAAAATCGGTCGCCCTGAAGTGGAAGGCTGAAGCTCGTCAAGCGCATGATGAAATCACGATCAGGCGCGATCGACGCGAGACGCGCGAAGTCGACAAGGTTCTCGCAGTGCACGATTTCGCGGACGAGCCCACCACCGAACCCTTGCACGCGCAGATCGGGAAACGCGAAGTTGAGTCGCGTGAAATTCACCATCTCCTTGCGCCACTTCACTTGGAGGTTCTCTCGCGGCGCGATGATCAGCACACGAAAATTCGGATCGAAATGGCGAAAGAGCGCCATCGCGCCGAGGGCGACGAATGTCTTTCCCATTCCAACTTCATCAGCGAGATACGCAACGCCGTGGCGTTCCAGCATGTTGTGCAGCGCCACCGCACCTTCAAGTTGCTGCATCGCCTGTCGAGGTGCAATCGTCTTTTCAAAGTGCAGAAGTTTTGCCGCGAGTGTGAGGTCAATCATGAAGACGCGCCCATCTTCAAACGCGCTCGCGTGAGGAATTGAAAATCGAACCACTTTAGAAACTGTGGCATCTCAGCGGAATGCGTTTCTATAGCGGCACGGAGCGATTTCAAATTTGAAAGTCGTTCATGCAGCAGCGCAACATTCTTCTCATGTTTCATCCACCAATCAGGGTGCGCGTGCGCGATTGACGCGCAGCATTGCTTTGCGCAGAGTGTGATCAGATACCGATCGATGATGTCGAAGCCGTCAGTCTTTGAGTCGTGCGAATGAAGATCTTTCGCAAGTCCGTCAAGCAGGTTTCCGAGCGAGTCATGCTTGGAGCCGAAGATTCGACCTGCGGCATTTTGCTCACGACCATTCGAGAGCGCGTCGACCGTTGCTCGTTCAAGCTCGTCAAACGCGTGGAAAATCCCAGCGAAACGATCGAACAGCGAATGCGAGTGATCGAGCACAGGTGGCGTGGAATCCACATCAGCGCCAAGTCCAAAGGGATCAGCGTAGGGCATGTGGTTCTGGATGAACTCATGTCGTTGCTCTGGTGTGAGGAGCGCCCAGTACTTCAAGATGTCAGCAGGAGAGAGCTCTCGAACGAGCGAGGGCTTGAACTCCATGCCACACTCCTGCACAAGAAGTATCGCGGCAGGAAGCGTCGAATGTTCGGCAGTGAACAGAGTGGTCTTCGACAGAAACTCTTGGATGCGTTCCGAGATTTCGGAACTGAGTTGAGTCCATGTGCGCGGCGTGAGCAACGGCAAGGTGCTCACATACTCGCCGCTCGCGCGAAGGGTGAGCTCGCTCGATGCAGCGCGCGCGTCCCAGTACGCGTGCGCAAGTCCTGTCGACCAATCGAAGTCAAGCGCGAGTGGACTCGACGAACTGCTCGCGCTGTCGTCATCCGTTGGGTCAGTGAACGCGCGAACGGCTTTCGTCAGTGGCGTCAACCACGGCTCAGGCCTTCGAGCAGTCGCTATCTCAACCAATACGCCGCACTCAACATTGGCGCTCCCACTGTGTGCGGCCGTCGTGAGGTTCGGTGAACCGATGAACAAGATCTCTCGCTTCGGAGTGCTGGAATAGAAGCGATACACCTTTGCATGCACAGTGCGCACTTTCGCATCCACAGCCTTTCCTGTTTGGAGAAGCGATGCGGGCAGCGACGCCCACTCGACACCATCGAGCGCAGCAATTGCTGCGTAGGCATCGGCGGAAACCTTTGCAGCACCCCCATCATCGGTGGGCAAGTACACGCGCGTCGAACGAGGGTTGAATTGCTCGATGAGTGATTGAAGCGGCTTCGCACCATGATCATCAAAGTAGGGAGAGATGATTTCGAGGTGCATTCCTCTGAGCGCGTTGCCTCCTGCATCTTTGAGGAATGCACAAACGCTTTGGTTTCCTGCATAGAAGTGCGGATGCAACTCGCCATCGAGTGATCGGGTCTGTCGTTGAACCGTCGCGCGGATGAACTTCAGAATGTTCTCGAGCGGATCAACGCGATTTCGTGCGGTTGCACGCGAGCGCAGCCAGCCTAGGTGCTCGATGACATCGTCACGAAGCCGCGTGGCGCATTCGGCTTGAAGTTCCTCGGTGTGACAAGCTTCAACATTTCGCCACCAACCTGCTCGTGTGAGATTCGCCGACATGCACGCGATGATCAATGAGCGTGATGGACTGGTCTCGCCATTCTCCGCAGCTTTCTCAACGAGTAGGAACGCGAGCTTCGGATGAAACACCCCACGCTGGTGTCGGATCGGGAGGCGAGCAATATCGAGTCGAGCACCGCCTCCATCGCTTGGATCAATTCCGTTGTGGTCGTAGTACACGGCGATGCCGCCTTCGACATCACGAAGCGCGACCTCGAGTTGTGCCAACCGAATCCCAGGAATGTGGCTGGCAGGAATGTCGAAAAAAACTGGGAGAATTTCTTGTTCGAAGAAAGAGGGTTCAAAGCGAAAGGTCGTGAACACTGCGGCGACAAGTCGTCGCCCAGAGAGCAAGTGTTCGAAGTGCTCTGAGAGAACCGAGGTTGGTACTTCAGCCACGGTCAACTTTCGACACGGCTGCAGTGACTGTTCGGAGTGAGTCAAGGAAGAAGGGGAAATTCCACGCGTTTCGGAGAGCAGTTTCGCTTGGAAGCTCGGAGCCTTCGTCGCGCATTTGCACTCGAAGTTGTTTTCGTTCGATAGTGATCCACGGTTGCCCACCACGCCCAGACATGGCGGCAGTGTTTTGAAGGACCATTGATTGGATCGCTTCGAGATATTTTCCTTCACTCAACATCCGTGCAATGGTGGACCATCGTTGAACGAGCGGGTCATCGCCGCTGCAAAGCGCGGGGAGTATGTCTGCGAACTCGTCAGGATCGAATGTGCGAATGCCTCCGCCGAAGTGCGATTGGTATCGCGTCGCGAGCGTAGCGACTTCGGTCTCATCGCATCCGAGCATGTGGTTGTAGAGAGACGCCGATGCGTTGAGTACGGCGCTGCATGATTGGATCTGTTTGAGTTGCCGAGTGAGGTCCGACCAAGCGGCGCCACGCTTGCGCGCCTGTTGAGCGAGGTCACCAACCATGGGGCCAGACCACCGAAACTTCGGCAAGTTCAGGCTTACTTCGATCAACTCCGCGAGCTGTGGTTGGAGTCCTTTGGTTTGATCAAGTGGTCCACCGAGCACGAGATGGTCACGGTAGAAGGACCTCTCGCCTGCGCGAAGCGTGACTTTCACGATCGACGCAATCGCCTCGATTGCAGCTGCATGCTCACCGTCGAGTGAAATGACCGAGCGAGGCGCCTTCAAGACGCGAAGAATCTTCTCGTATCCGCTGTGCGAAGCGTTCATCAGCCGAGGGAGTGCTGCGCGTTCAAGTTCCTTCGCCGCAGCGTCCGTGAGTTGCGCGCTGCCACTCTCGAGCAAACCCGAACTCCGTGAAGGAACCGTGTACAAACCCCACAAGCCGTACATTTTTTGGCTCGAGAGAATCTGATGCGCGCGCTCGGCAGAAATGGTTGCGCGCGTTCCAACCGCCAGAGTTTTCCGCACGCGCTCACTGCCGCGAAACGCCGTATCCCCGTTGACATACGCACGCGCAAAGCCTGTGAGTTGCTCCCACTTGATAAAGGTCTCGAGCCGACTCGAACTCGGCATGTCGGACGCAACGACTTCAGCGAAATGATGTCCAAGCAACGTGATCGTAAAGTCCCGCGCTGAATTGCTGACCGTTGTGAGATTGCCGATGACCGTCCGCCCGAGCTTTGTCCACAGTTGCTGTGCGCCGAGCGCGTCTCTAGATCCTTTCAGTGCGGCACGCGAATCAAGCGCCGTGAGAAAGGGAATCGAAAGCGCGTCTGTTGCCACAGCTGTAAGGTATCCTTCCGCACGGAAATTGGCATCGCTGCCCGATCTGAGTGAACTGAAGTGCGCGAGCTCTCACTGCGAAATTGTCATGACCGAACCTACCGGCTACGACTCATGGGCGGATCTCTACGACGAACTCTATGAGAGTGCGTTTGGAGCGATGTATTCAAGCATGACTGCAGGGCACCTTCGGCTCGTTGCAGATCGACACTCGAAAGTCATTGACATTGGTGCGGGAACTGGGCGTTTGTCGATCGCCTTGGCTCGGGCTGGGCGTGCAGTTACTGCGATTGAACCGTCGGCGGGGATGTTGCGAGGTCTCGAGAAGAAAGCGATTGATGCTGGATGTCGCGATCGCATTCAGGTGGTTCATGCGTGTATGCATGATTGCGTTTCTCATCCTTCTGTTGCACTCGATCACGATGTGGCGTTCTGTCTCTTCACCACGATTCATCATGTGCTGACTCTTGAATCACTTGAGCTCACGATGACTGCGATCGCTCGCGCGCTGAAGTCTGGCGCGATTGCATTTGTTGGCGTGCATCCGCGCTATGTGTTCGAGCAGTTTCGCGGTGGCATGAATCAATCTGTATTGATTGCGCGATTGGGTGGCACGGTGCAATGGACGCAAAGCGCTGTCGCGATGCAGGGAAATCCTCATTTGCTCGACACGCGATGTGTGCTGAGACTTCCTGATGGTCGTGAAATCACCGACCTCCTCGTCACGCGGCCGTGGACGGTGGAGGAGATCACTTCCGCAGCATCGCGGGCCAATCTGACCGCGGACGGAACTGCAGGGATGATTGGGACTGAGGAAGTGCTGCGGTTTGTGAAAATGTGAGCGCGCTTACTTTTCTTCCGTCACTCTTCATCCCCGCCTCTTGGTTTCCACTGCGCGATCAACTCTCGTTGCACTCCTGTCGGCGCTAGGTCGTCGTGGCTGTATTCCATCACGAATGAGCCCATGCCTCTTGTCATTGATTTCAAAGTGTTTGCGTATGTTGTGACTTCAGCAAGTGGCGCGTGGGCTCTGAACACACTTGTTTCTGGGGGGAGTTGCATTGTTTCGATGATGCGTCCGCATCTGCTTGAGAGATCCGCTGCGATGGATCCGAGGGCGCCGGCGAGGCAAGCGAGATCGATCACCTCGTCGGGTGGGTGAGCGCGCCGCGAGTCGGGATGGTGAACGGTGGACGGCCACCGTCAATCACTAGCGCTCCCCGATCGGGCTCCCTATGGAATGGCGGGCGAAAGGCGAGCCCATCGCGGTGCGAAATCATCGATTCGTCAGTTTCATCGGACACTTTGGTTGGATTTGACGCACTTCGAAGTAGGTTGTTTCCGTTGGCCTACTCGGCGGAAGGAACGTTCCCCCTTCGGAGGAGATTTGAGATGCGTCAGGTTTGGTCGCTCCGCGCGCGTTGCGTGATGTCGCCGTTGTTCTTCGCCAACGCGATCACGATCGTGATCTGGATCGTGATCCCGATCGTGATCGCGTTGGGCGCTGTCACTACATCGATTCGTGCGGATGTCATCAACGCTAATTGCAGCAGCGCGATTGCGGCTTCACCGAGCGTGACCGTTGTTCCGATTGGCCTCGCGGATTCCGCGTCGGATCAAGAGACTCCGTTCTGCGTCGCGACTGGACGCTTCCACAACTCGTGTTGGTACTACATCGACGCGCCTGCGGACGGCATGATCACGTTGGAACTTTCGTCGACCGATCCACTGGTTGATCCTGTGCTGTCGGTGCGTGCCTCGTGTGCGTCGGGTGACGACATCGCATGCAGCAATGATGCGGGCATTCCTTGTCCCGTTTGTTCGAGGGTCACATTTTCGGTCATCGCGAATGCGCGCTACTACATCGGCGCAGGAACCTATGACGCCGTGACCAGCCCGTCGGCCTATGCCGCGTTGGTTGTGCAATTCACTCCGACCGACTGCGGCATTGAACTCTCATGCTGCATTGGTCACTACACGCCAAACTGTTCTGATCCGGTGTGTTGCGATCTTGTCTGCATCGTCGATCCGCTTTGCTGTGTGCAAAGTTGGGATGCGTCGTGCACGCAGATTGCTCGCGCGCAATGTGGGATTTGTCTCTCGCCTGATTGCGATGACAACGGGGTGAACGACGCTCTCGAGTTCGGCGTGAACTCGCACATTGCGTTGGGCACTGCGATCCTCGCGCAAGACGCGCTCGCATGGTGCCCACCCGCGACAACAACCAGTACGTTGCTGGCAGTGCTCAGCACTTACACCGAAGGCGGCTCGACGCGATTCGTGAAATTGCCGCAGAAAGGCGTGACTTCGTGGGAGGGTCTCGTCGCGCGCGACACTGATGCGTCGATCATTCCTGCGTCGAGCTTCGCACAACTCACCCTTGGATCACGCGGCGCGAACATCGCATCGAGTGCGATCGGCCGCAGCAGCGATGTCGCGATTGTGGATGTTGACGTGAGCACCGCCGCAGACGTTGTGGTTGGTGCGACCACGGGCGGGCGCGGACGGCTTCTTTTCGCGGGCTCAAGCAGCCTCGACGCTGATCGACTCTCGATCATCAACGGTAGCTTCGAAGCGCGCGAGAACGCCGATGTGCAGGTGAATGCGCTCGATGTCAGCGACAGCGGAGAGTTGCTCATCACGGGAACTCCATCCGCGCACGCATCAGTACACAGCGTTGGAAATTGCACTGTGCTGGGACTCTTCACACTTGACGGAGGGTCTCTTGATGTGACGAAGGGAATGCTCAAAGGTCCTAGTGCTGCGTCGTGGATGCGGGGCTCGGGAGTCATTGCCGGCGATGTCGAGTGGAACGGATGCGTGAAGCATCGCGACATCAAGATCTATGGCGCGCTGCATTTCTCCAGCGCCAGCAACGCGCCCACTGCGAAACTTTTGTTTGATCCCAGTGTCGCGCTCAAACTTGAAGTGATGGGAGCGGTCAATCTCAACGGCACGCTCGTGTTTGATGGATCGATTGCGCAACCAGCGGCGGGATCGAGTTACACCGTGCTTTCCAGCGAGAGCGCGTTGACCACGAGTTTCGATAGTGTCGAAAGTCGCGGACTTCCCGCCAACCTCGGCGTGTTCATGAGCGTGGTTCCGCAAGGCGCAGGATCAGCGTTGGTCGCGACGGTTGCGCCCGTGAATCAAACGGTTTCGTTTGGAGCAAAGAGTGATTACCCGTTGAGCTCTAGGGCACATGATCTCGTGCGCGGTGATTTCAATGGCGACGGCATCGATGATGTGGCGATCACATTGAGCGCGAGTCCAACCAGCGGTGGCATGGTCGCGATCTATCGCGGTACGGGCAGCGGTCTTGTCGCGAACGGGCAGTTCGCAGTGGGCGTTGATCCTCGCGGAATCGCGGCGGCAGATTTCGATGGCGACGGACGCATCGATCTCGTGGTCGCGCTCGCGGGCCAAGGCTCCGTGCGCGTGCTCAAGAATTCGACGACGACGGGTTCCCCCATCCAATTCACTTCACTCGCTCCGATCGCCGTGGGCAACACGCCCGTCGATGTTGCGGTGGGCTACTTCTTCGACACGGTGAATGAAAAGTTTGCTGGTGCCCTCAAAGGCGTCGCGGTTGCTGTGCAAGGAAGCGGCACCTTTGTCGCACTGAAAAACGAAAACGGAACCGTGAGTGGCACGGGTTCAACCACGACGCCCTCGCAAGGTGGTCCGCCGACTTCGGTTGGTGGAGGCGACATTGATAATGATCGCGACGACGACATCGTCGGCGGAAGCACTGGTGGATCGACAGTGATTCCTGGTGGGCCTCCCGACGGTGATTCGTTCGCAGTCACGTTTATTCCAACGCCTCATCCGGTGAACGCGATTGAAATCGCTGATCTCAATGGTGATGGCATCGCGGAAATCATCGCGACACTCGCGGCTCTTGCGCCGCGCCCCACGCCTCCGGGCACTCCCGCGGTGTACGACTCACTGGTGATCATGCGCGCGCAAGGCTCGAGCTTTCAGAGCACGCTCCTCGATGTCGGCGTTGATCCGCAAGGACTCACCTTGGGTGATCTTGATGGCGATGGCGATGACGATCTCGCGTTGAGTACGTTTGATTCGGCGAGCACAATCAAGAGTGCTCATGTGGTGCGCAACGATTGCACCACGAATGTCTTGGCGTTGAATCTCATGGCGAGCGTCACGCAACTGGCTAATCCCAGCGCATTCGTGGCCGTGAGCATCGACGGAGCCGCCGATGATCTTGCCGCGTTGCAACCGCTTCCCACAGGCGGCGACTCGTTGCAACTCACGTTGGTGCGCACGGGAAACCCTCACGCGCCATGCGATCTCAACAACGATGGGCAAGTGGACGAAGCCGACCTCAACATCTTGCTCAGCCTTTGGGGCGAGCCTGGACTCGGCGACATTGACGGCAACGGAATGACGAACGCGGCCGATCTCGTGGAGTTGCTTTCCGTGTGGGGCCCTGTGGCCTGATCAGTTAATGATCAGGTTGATGATCAGATCGCCTCTGATGTTTGCGATCAATCCGTCGCATCAAGTTCTGCTTGCACAAACGGCTCGGCGTTGATGCGTGCGGCAGGCGAGAGCATCGCGAGCAACTCATTGGTGCGCGTCTTGGCGATTGCTGTTGCGTCGACGAAGTTTGCTCGTGACGCGCAGTTGCTCAGGATCGCGTTCACGATCGCAGCTTGGAAGACAACTTCCATATCCGTCGGGTCCTGCGCAATGAACTGCTCGAATGCCGCGGCACTTGCCCGAGCTGTTGTGACCGACGCGTCCGATTGATTCAACCGCGCCAACGCGCGCGCTTCGGCGCTGCCGAGATACGCGTTACGCCTCGGATATCCCGTCGACGTTGGAGCCATGACCGCCGCGCGCGCAAGGTCTGCGCGCGCACCGCGCACACGCTCGAGCGCTTCCGCCGTGCGCGCCGACATGGTCAACGATTGTGCCGCGCTCTCGTAGGCCAACGCACGATCACTCAACGTCTCATGACTCTCGGGCGCGCGTTCCACACGCTCCGTCGCGGTCACGCACGCCGCGAGGAGCACCTCAAGCGCCGCATCACTGCGACCGAGTCGAGCCAATGCGCGACCCTTCGCGAGTGTCGTGAGCATGGCTTCGCGCGCGATGCGTGCATCGTTTGGTTTCGCCGCGACCAGTTGTGCGCGAATGACAAGCAACTCATCCGCGAGGAGCAGCGCGCGTTGGTAATCGCCGGCGCTTTCGGCGCGTGATTGCACCGATTGCAGTCCTTTGCCCAGCGCGCGCAATGCCTCATAGTCGCTCGGCATCGCCGCGAGATTCGCGCGTCGCAGTGCTAATGAGCGCTCGAAGAAACTCGATGCCGCCTCGCGATTGCCTTCACGATCGGCGAGTTCTGCAAGCTCGATGAGAATCACCGCGTGCAGTTGACGTTCATCCACCGCGGCGTCACTAGCGCGAGCAAGCGCGATCGCTTCCGCTTCCTCGAGTAACCGCTTCGACTCGGTGAGATCGCCCGCGACTTTCACGCTGTCGGCCCAGAGCATGAGCGTGCGCATCATCTCGGTACTCAACGACACCGCGAGCGGCGATTTCGCGTCCGTGACTTCGCTGCGCAGGCGCGTGAGAATCTCCTGGCTTCGCTTGAACGCTTGTGTCGCCGCGGCATAATCGCCCGCGCTTTCACCACGCACATCACCACGCACACGACCGAGTCCGCGGTAACTCAACGCGAGCAAGCGATCAAAGTCAGGATCGTCGAATGCCACACCCGTCACTGCCTCTTGCTCGGTGAGCGCCTCGATTTGACGCGCAACTACATCCGCGAGCATCCCGCGCAACTCCGCGCCTCCTTGCAAACTGCGCAACCGATCGTAGAAACGGTTGAGAAACACTTCGCTCAATTCGCGTACTTGCGCGAGCCGCATCTTGGCCAATTCGCTTTGCGCAGTGCGCAATTGCTCGGCGCTGTGTGCGCGTTGTGCGAAGTACAACCCCGACACGCCACTCACGACGGCGACGGCAAGGAGCGCCGTGACAGCGACGCTCACGCGGTTGCGCCGCACAAACTTTGTTGCGCGCACCAACACGCCCTGCGAGCGCGCTTCGATCGGTTCCGAGTGCAGATGGCGGAGAATGTCTGCGGCGAAACTCTCCGCCGAGGAATAGCGATCGCTCGGATTCTTCGCGAGCGCGCGCAAGGTGATGACATCAAGATCACCGCGCAAGAGATTGCGCAAACGATCGGTCGCGACACCGCGCGCTTTGGAAACCGCGTGCGCATCGATCTCACTGGTCACGATGCGCGTGGCTCCACCTTCAGACGTTTCTAGTTTGATCGACTCGAGAGGTTTGGTCACCACTGTGCTTGGGCTTTGCGGTTCTTCCTCGCACACGATGCGTTCGAGTTCGTGCATCAGACGCGTGCGAATGCGATAGGGCCGATGTCCGGTGAGTAACTCGAAGAGCACCACGCCGAGCGTGTACACGTCGCTGGAGGTGCTCAACGCTTGACCGCGAATCTGTTCTGGACTCGCGTATTCGGGCGTCAACACGCGCGTTTCTGCGGAAGTGGGATCGACTTGCACTGGCGACAACGCGCTGTCGACGAGCTTGGCAATTCCAAAGTCGAGCAACTTCACCGTGCCCTCGTTGGTGACGATGATGTTCGACGGTTTCAAATCACGATGCACGACAAGTCGCGCGTGCGCGAACTGCACTGCGCGACAGATTTGCACGAAGAGCTCGAGTCGCTGCGCAATGGTGAGTCGACGCTGATCGCAAAACCGATCAATCGCGATGCCGTCGACATGTTCCATCACGAAGTAGGGGCGACCATCGCGCGTGCTACCTGCGCCGTAGAGACGCACGATGTTGGGATGCTCCAACCCTGCGAGCAGTTGTCGTTCGAGCGCGAAGCGGCGCAAGATATCTTCGGTGTCCATGCCGCGACGCACGAGCTTCACCGCGACTGGTCTGCGAAATTCCGCAGTCTCTTGCATGGCGAGCCATACCGAACCGAGTCCGCCGCGACCGAGTTCGCGAATGAAGCGCAAGCCTTCAGCCTCAGGCGGTGCTGAGGATGCATCCGAGTCAGCGTGATGGGTTGAGCGCGCTCTTGCGGGACCAGCGGGGGTTGGTGCAGCGGAAGGCGCGGGGTCCGAGGCACTCCATGCGGCGGTTTCATCTGAGATTGATTTGTCGTCACTCATGGAAGACTCCTAAGTCAGCGTCCTTCGCAGATTCGTGAGCCGCGATTTCAGAGCACTCGCGCGGGCCAGTCTATCTTCGCCGCATCAACATTGTGATTTGTACTACTCGCGATGAGGATCGCGTTGATTGAAAAGTATTTTGTCATGCAATCCGTTGAATGGAGAGGATGGTCACGTCGTCATCAAATCGCGCGTTGGCGAACGTGGCCAGATCGCGCACGAGGTGTTCAACATCAGATTCACAGGTTTTGTTTGAGGAAAGCAGAGACCGCATGCGCTCGAGGCTGAACTGCTCGCCCTGAATTGATCGTTGCTCATGCACGCCGTCAGTCACCATCACCAGTCGCGCTGCCGGCGAAAGTTCAATCATGGAGGTGGAATACTCAATTCCACTCACGGCGCCCAGTGGAGGGCCGCCCTCCACATCGAGGCGATGGGCGGCGCCATCGGCCACACAAAACGCGATGCCGTGACCCGCATCGCAGACTTCGGTCTTACCGTCTGCGTGAATCACCGCCATGAAGAGGGTGACGAATTCGCTCACGTCGCTGCGTTCAAAGATGAACTCGTTGAGTCGGGTCGCGATCGCGCCCAGCGGATCGAGATGCGTGCCCGCTCCATGCAACCACGCTTGCGCCGTCGCCATCAACATCGCAGCGGCGGGGCCCTTGCCCGCGACATCGCCCACCCACGCAAACACGGCGCCGTCACTGCGCGTGAGCATGCCGGCGAAGTCGCCCGCGAGCATCGCGCCGGGGACGCTCTTCAAACACCAACGCACGGCGCTGTTTTCGCCAACACCCAGCGGCATGAGTCGCTCTTGCACCAGGCGCGCGCGCGCGACATCTTGGCGAAGTTCTTCGAGACGACGTCGTTGAAAACTCTCAAACACTAAGCCGATGATGCGCGCCGCGGCGCCGACGAATTCAGCCATGCCCGCGTCAACCGAGCTCGTCGCTTGCCGCGAATCAAGATAGAGATAGAGCCGCTCCGCGCCGTCGGCCACGATGCGCGCGCACACCGCTTCGCGCACGCCGCTGCCCGCGATGCTTTCTGCGCCGCGAATATCGAGCTCTTGCGAGAGATGGGCCACGCGCGAAAGATCTTCGGCGGCGGCGAGCACGGTGCGACTCACTGGACCTCCGCGGGTGCCCGCGCTGGCCACGATTTCCGCGTCGGTGTTCGCGTCGAGCACGCGCACGAGCAAGCCGCGCTCGAGTCGAGTTGCCGCGATGAGGCGCTCGAGAATCATTTGTCCCGCGCTCTCCTCATCACCATCAAGCGGAATCGTGCGCACCACATCGATGAGCACGCGCATCGCATGCTCGGCGCCGCCGCGCGCACCGAACACGATGGTGTGCACATCGTCGGCTTCATTGGGATCAAGTTGCGTGGCGATGCGTTCCACGTGATGACCAACACGCACCGAGGTTGGACCAAATTGCAGCACATCGCCCGCGCGGACGGGCACAGGTTGCTTCGCCCGAGCAGGCACGCCGTTCACGCGCGTGCCGTGACGACTTCCCAAATCTTCTACCGTGGCGCCGTTGGCATCGAACGCGAGCACTGCATGATTGCGCGACACCGAGACATGATTGATCCACAACCCGCAGTCATTTCCGCGTCCCACGATTAAGCGCTCGCCCGGCGCAAGAAGCACGGGAGCTTGGTCCGGTGCATCGACAATCGCCAGCCGAAGCGCGGTGCTTTGCCGTCGCGGGGTCTCGTTCACGTGTGGGTTTCTCCTGCATCGCGCGGCGCACATCTGACAAAGAGTGTGCCCATATCGTTGCTGACTATACCGTTGCGCGAGCGCACTTCGAGGCTCGGTGGCGTTGGTGTTGGCGAGCCCGACGAAGTCGCGACAGGAGCAAAGCGACGCGCTGGGAGCGCGCGCACCGATCTCGCGCAAGACCGCGTTTCGCCGCGGTTTCAGCGAGAATCGCGCGGCTCCGTCGTGGTTAGGCTGCTCTCATGTCCGCGCAGCTCCATGAAGACCTGTTCCTCACGCATGCGCTCGCGCATGTGGCGCGGCGCGCGATGCGTCCGTGGGGATTGCATGGAGTCGCGCATTGGTGGCGCGTGCGCCACAACGGATTGCTCGTGGCGCAACACACCAGAGCGGACACGCGCGTGGTGCGGCTCTTCGCGATCATTCACGATTCGTTTCGCGAAGATGACCGACGCGACCCGCTGCACGGCGAACGCGCGGCCGCATGGATCGCTCGTGTTCGTCGCGACGAGATGCATGCTGACGACTCGATCTGCGCGACCACGGCACGAGTCGTGCGCACGCTCGACGACGTTGCGTTTGATCAACTTCGTCGCGCATGTGAGCTGCACACGTCGACCATCAAGACCGATGATGTCACCATCGACACCTGTTTCGCAGCCGATCGGCTCGACCTTGCGCGTGTGGGCTTCCGCCCTGATCCACTATTGATTCCCGTCGACAGCGCGCTGCTTTCCTGCGAGTTCATAGATGACGCGATGCGTCGTACGCGCGAAGGTCTCGCATGGGTGGAGCCCGAGGAGTTCCGCGAAACGTGGGGAATCGCAGTGGATTCGAGTGCACGCGAGTCGTGAGCGACTAATTGTCGATCCTCTCTCGTTCTTGTTCGTATGCCGCGAGTTCACTTGCGCGTCACGGTGCACTTGCGCTTGGCGCGGGCATCGGCGGCGTCGCGCGACCGGCGTGTTTGCACAGTTCTCGCACGCATGGATCGAGCGACGCTTTGCCCTTGATGGTGATGTACTCATGCTGATCGAAGGCTTGCAGCATCGCGCACGCCCACAGGTTGCGCGCAGACTTGCCGTTGATGGTCTTTGCCCAAGCGCTGATGTCTGCGGCGAACTTCGTTGCAGCGCGCTTGGTGGTGGAGCGATCGGTGCTGGCGACATACGTTTGTGCGGCCTTGACGCAGTTGTCGACAAAACCCTCTTCGCCCGTCGCGTCTCGCCAGCAACGCGCGAGCAGTTTCGCGTTGCTGCATTTCTGCAGGGCAAGGGCATCGAGGAGTGAAGCCGCGGCCTCCTGCGTCTTCGGTGAAGGCAACTCCAACACACGCGCATGAACGAGTTCCTTCACCGCATCGCCGTAGAGTTGGCGCTCCGTGCCTAGTTGCGATTTGTCGAGCGTCGCGTTGAACGCATCGAGCAGCACGATCGCGGAGTTGGCATCTGGCGCGGCAGCGATGCTCGCAGCCACAACTGCGATGGCGAACGGATTTCTGGCAATCCCTGCGATGAGGAACGACTTGCATTTCTCCGCGCGCTGTTCCGTGGGAAGTGACTCGAATGCGCAGCGCATCACCAGCGTGTCGAGCAGCGATGCGAAATCGGCATTGACTCCCCACGCGATGCATTTGTGAAACACCATGGCTCGTCGTCCGCCAACATCATCGAGATTCCATGGGTGATGCACCGAGGTCACTTCATCACCGCCGGTCGCATACTGCTCGCCTTGACACTCGAATCGCTTGGTCTTGGCGTCGTAAGTCATGAGCACCAACGCGCAATGGCCGGGTTGTCCTGCGGTTGAGGAGGGCTCGCCGCAAATGCGATGCGTGCGCGCACCGATGTTTCCCATCGTGCCGCAGACGCCGCCATCCTTCCACATCATTTGGATCGAACCGTAGTTGAACGCGAATGGGCTCACGCGCCGAGCCGCTTGCATGTCGGCTTGCTGTGCGATGCCTCCGGTGTACTCGCCGTAAGTTTTCTTTTCGCCAGTGGCGCGAAACTTTTGCCAGATCTCTTCGCGTTCACGCAGCGGTTGATCATCCGCGACCAACATCATCAGCACAGGCCACGGCGCGTTGAGGGGAAATGGTTGCGACGACGACGCGGACTTTTGTTTTCCACGTTTGTTCGCGGCGGCGCGCGGCTTCGCATTGTCAAGTGGTTCGAGTTGATCGTTGCGAATGAACCACGCCATCGACTCTGCGGCAGTCGGTGCTGCGTCACGCTCTGCGGGCATGCGCCCCTTCGCGCGGTATGCATCGTGAAACATGGTGTGCGCCGTGGCGATCTCTTTGCGGACGTCGGCGTCTTGCACCGCTTCGACTGACCGCCAATACACCGTGCGATCGCCGCAGTTGATCTTCGTGGCAGCGTGGCCGTGCGTCTGCATGTAATCGTTGAATTCGGCTTGCAGCGAAGCAGATGCGATCACATCTGCGCCCACAAGCGTGCGCGGCGCGTTCTTCATCACCGTGACGGCTTTGCCTTGCGGCTTGGCGATTCCCTTCTCGTCGTATTCCAACGGAGGAAGCTCTTGCACGGCGATTTCCGCTTCGATCTGCTCGTGGTCTTCGAGAAAGTTGATGATGTGATCATTGAGGTCGAGCTCGCGCGTGGCATCTTTTGTGTTCACGAGGACGCGCGGATCGCGAGGAATCTCGAGCACGAGCGCGGGCCGCGGCGTGATGTCGGGAAGAGCGTCCTCTGCGGCTGGCGCAGCGCCATCGTTCCACGGCGAGCTCGCGCGACTGCGCTTGAGATACGAGTCGTTGATCGCGAAGGCCAACGCGAGTTGCGTGTAGTCGCGGCGCACGATGTCTTCGCCGAGGTCAATCTCGAGCGAGCGAAGTGCGAGCAGAATCGGCAGCGGATTCTTCCGACAACCGAAGACCGACGCACGCACGATCGGGTCACCGTCGATCCATGCGAGAAAATCCTTGGGCAGCTCGATGCCGCGCTCCGCGCACGCGTTCAACGTCTGCTCGCGCGCGAGATCGATGTACGTGTTCAAGTCTGCGCGCGACCACAAGGACTCGTCGCGTTGCGAACTGAATGTGTCGCTGCACGAGCTCACGACATGCGGCAGCGGCGCGCACGGCTGCGCGGCCAGGCCCAAGTGGCTCAAAGTCGCGGCGGTCAACACAGGAATGAGCAATTGCAGCATGCACCAAAGATAACCCAAGCTCACCGAGAACTATGGTTGCAAAGCGCCAGAAAGCTCGGAGGATCCTCGCGCAACCACTCAATTCGCACGCAACCAATCACCGCACTTCTCGCCGCTGAGTTTCTGCAATGGGAATGTGGTTCGATGGCATTTGCATCGAGCGCTCCACTGATATCGATGGCAACGGCATCGTCGACGCCGCAGATCGCGCGCACTTGCTTGCGCAGTGGGGGTGAAGAGTGCGCATGGGTGAGGCGGGACAATTGCAAAGAGGCACGTTGGACCTCCAATGTTGTGGATCACTTCGCGATTCGCCAAACTTTGCGCTCGTCTGCGGTTGGTGCTTGTTGCGTGGCGGCGTACGCTGTTCGCACGAGTCACTGCTGTGGTATTACCCAAAGGATCAACGAGCGATGACAAACTTTCCTAATGCCGCGCCGCCAACGTATTCACCGAATGCTTCTTTGGACAGCAAGCGCGTCCTCTGCGGCGTGTTTGGAATTCTGCTGGGGGCTCTTGGCATTCACAAGTTCGTATTGGGGTACACAAGTGCGGGGCTCATCATGCTGCTCGTGTCACTGTTGACGTGTGGTATTGGCGCGACCGCGATGGGAATCATTGGGCTCGTGGAAGGCATCATGTACCTGACGAAGTCTGACGAAGAGTTCGTGCGGATCTATCAGCGTGGAAGGAAGGAATGGTTCTGAGTTCGCACACAACACACACGAATCGTTGGCGCTTCGTGGTGGTGTTTGTTGTTGCTCTTGCTTTGGTGTGGAGCGCGATTGATCCGCGTGACCGATTGACATGGATCTTGGAATGTTTCTGGGTGATCGGCGCGCTGGTTGGTTGGTTCGGTTGGTGGCGCACATTGCCTTGCACGCCGTTGCTCTTTTGTCTTCTCGCGATGCACGCGATCTTCTTGGTGATTGGCGGCAAGTACACCTACGAGTTTGTTCCGCTCGGTGAGTGGGTGCAAGAGCTGCTCGGTCGCGATCGCAATGACTACGACCGCGCGGGGCACTTTCTTCAAGGGTTCGTTCCAGCGATTCTCGCGCGCGAACTCGTGCTTCGCCAACATGTGATCGCGAAGCGTGGATGGCGCGTGATCACGATTCTCGGATATTGCCTGGCGTTTTCCGCGGCGTTTGAGTTGCTCGAGTTTCTTGCGGCACTTTGCTTTGGTGCCGATGCGGATCACTACCTCGCGATGCAAGGTGATGTGTGGGACACGCAGTGGGATATGGCGGCGTGTTTATTCGGCGCGATCTCCGCGCTCGCGTTGCTTGCGAAAGAACATGATCGAGAACTCGCCGCAGAGCGATAGCGCGCGTCGCTCAGCGCGTCGATTCGTGCGCAGCTTCGCGCGCGAGCATTGCGTCGCTTGCGATCACACCGAATGCCGCCCACTCAGCGAGGCCCGCGGTTTCTTCGAGAAATCGCTGCGATTGGCGTTCATCCTTGAGGATGTATCGCGCGTGCATCGCCTTTCCAAAACCCAATGTGGCGCGATCGACGCCGATACCCAACGCGCTGTCTGTCGCGAGAAGTGCGTTCGCGTCGCGCGTTCCCTTCAACAGCAGTGCGAGTTGGAGATAGGTTTGATTCTCTTGCACATCCATCGACGGCGTGATCAAGTCGAGTGCGGCAAGTGCGTCGGTCGCAGATCCGCGCTCGAACTCGGTGACCGCGAGCCAATAGAGCGCCGCGACGCGTGAGTCATCATTCGTCGCCACATCAATCGCGTCGCGCCAATGGATGCGCGCACTCTCGAAGTCGCCCAGACAAAACTCCGCAAGCGCTCGGTGATACGCGATGTTTCCTTTGAGTGTGGAGCGAGGACCCGCCGCAGTTGGAATGCCATCCGGCTCCACAGCATCAAGTTGCGCGGCGGCGAGCAGCCACGCGTTCGCAAGATCTTCGCGCGCGCGATCGAACTCACGCACCGTGATGTATCGATGCCCGCGATGACGCAACAACTTCGCCGTCGCGCCGAATTGCGCGATGGCGTCGGTGTAGTACGCGATCGCATCTTGGTAGCGCCCGAGGTAACTCAATCGTCGGCCAACCCAAATCGCGGCGTCCTCACTCTCGGGCGCTTCTTGCGCCGCAATCTCGGCGGCACGAAGGTCTGCTTCGAGGCGCGCACGTTTCTCAGGCGCCATCGTCGGGCGATCGAGCGGCGCGCCTGAACAACTCCGCGCTTGTGGCGCAGTGCACCCAAGAAGTCCACAGCAGAGACTGATCGCGAAGCTTCCAACAAAGAGTGCGTTGAGTGCGTCGCGCATCGCAGAAGAATAAGTCGTTGAGGCAGAAGGCGAAGAAGACGCGAAGAGGGACGGGCGATGCCAGAGGTTCAGTACGAACTCAGACTGGACCACCATTGGTCACGCAAGACTTTCCTCCGCGACGCGTGCTTCACTTCACCCATGCGTCACTTCGTCTTCAGCAGCACTTCGAAATCCGCGGTGAGCACGCCGATGGTCTTCCCGTCTTTGGTGACGGGCACGGAGTAGGTCACCATTTCGATGTCGCCGCCGCCGGCGTCGAAGTAGGGCGCGGACCAGATCGCGGCGCCGCTCGTGAACGGTTGGGTGAACCACGATTGGTGCGCGTAGTCGTAGCCGTCAAGCGTGAGGTCGCGGCGCGTGAGTTTTCCCTTGACGCGATAGACGTAGGGCGCGAGGGTTTTTCCAGTGGCCGCGGGATCGAGTGAGTATGTCGATCCGAAGACGTTTGGATGACTGACAAGGAAACGCTCGAGGTGCAGGTAGATCGCTTCTTCCTCGAGTGGAAGTTCCGCGGTTGCGGCGAGGTCGTTAGTGATTGCGGTTTCAAACGCGAACTTCTCTTGCGCGGTGGGCAGAACGAACTGGGTGGTGCTGCATGCGCCGAGCGTGAGTGCGATGAGAGTTGCGCTCACGATCTTGCCGATGGTGCGAGCGGAGTTTATTACGGTGTTGCTCGCAAGATGCATTTGCGAAGTAGACACGAACATTGCCAGCCGTGCACCCAACGGTGAGGACGTGGCGAAGATCGCAGCCGCCGCCGTCAGCGCGATCGCTTCTCTTGCCGCAAATCGTAGAGGTACCACGCTTCGAGTTTCTCGCGCGCCCACGGTGTCTTGCGGAGGAAGGCGAGGCTCGAGCCGATGCTCGGATCCTGCGTGAAGCAGCGAATGTTGATGCGATCTCCCAGCCGTTCCCAGCCGTGGCGCTCGACCAGCGTGGTGAGGATCACTTCGAGTGTGAGTCCGTGGAGAGGATTGCGCGCTTGTTCGGTCATCGAGGTGCTGCAGGGTAGTGGGATTGCGCGCAGCGTCGTGGTCGGCGCATTACTTGTCTAATGCATCGCGTGCCTGCCAAGAAAAAACCCAGCAACAAGCCCGTCTCGCGCGCGGATGTAATCAAAGAAGCGGCGCGGCTCATTCGCAGTGCGCGTGTGCAGTGGGATGCGCACAACAACGCGGCTTGTCGTGGCGAACGAACGAAAGCGATGGCGTTGTACGAATCGCTCACTCATGAGGAGCGCGAAAAAATTCCCCAAACACTGCGCGTGTGGCTGCGTTACCGCAGTGAAAAGTATTTCGGCGCTCATCGCACTCCGCCGGGAAGTTGAGTGGGCACGAGCGACTCGACGCGCTTCGCTCGCAGTGGAGTAGCATGACGCTCGCGCGCAATTTGCACGCGTTCATCTGAATTTCGGAACACCCAATGACCACAGCCACAGTTGCACATTTCATCGACGGGGCGCACTTCACTGATGCTGGTTCTACGCAACGCAATGTGATGAATCCTGCGACGGGCGAAGCGATTGCGCGCGTCTCGATGGATGCGCTCGTCGCCGCCGATGCCGGTGTGGCTGCTGCAGCGCGCGCGTTTCCTGGGTGGTCGGAAACTCCAGTGGGTGACCGCATTCAACATCTCTTTCGCTTCAAGACCATCCTCGAGTCCAACGCCAAAGACCTCGCCGCGATTCTCGTGCGTGAGCATGGCAAGACCACGGCCGAAGCACTCGGTTCGGTGCGTCGCGGAATCGATTGCATCGAACATGCGTGCGCCGCTCCGGTGTTGATGATGGGTCGCACCTTGCCGCAGATCGCGGTGTCGTCGAGCTTCTGTCGCACCAAAGAAGAAGGCGGCGTGGGGATCGATTCCACAGTGGATCGATTGCCGCTGGGCGTGTGTCTAGGCATCACGCCGTTCAACTTTCCGGTGATGGTTCCGCTGTGGATGTGGCCGATGGCCGTTGCCTGCGGAAACACATTCGTGCTGAAACCCTCGGAAAAAGACCCACTTTCCACGGTGCGGGTTGTTGAACTCGCGCACGAAGCAGGCTTCCCCAAGGGCGTGATCAATCTTGTGAATGGCGGCGTTGAAGTGGCGAGCGCGCTCATCCGTGATCCGCGCGTCGCGGCGGTTTCGTTCGTTGGTTCGACGCGCGCGGGCGAGGCGATTTACAGCGCCGCCGCCGCCGCGGGCAAACGCGTGCAATGCATGAGTGGCGCGAAGAATCACTCAGTGGTGATGCCCGACGCGTTGCGCGCTGCGGCCATCGATGGCATCGTTGGCTCCGCGTTTGGCAACTCGGGACAACGATGTCTCGCGGGAAGCGTTGTCGTGTGCGTGGGCGATTCGGCTGAGTGGCTCGTCCCTGGCGTCGTTGCCGCAGCGCGCGCGATTCGTGTTGGCGTGGGCGACGAAGCGGGATGTTCGATGGGCCCGATGCAAGACGACGAAGGTCTCGCACGCGTGCGCAGTTCGATCGAGTCCGGTAGGGCCGAAGGTGCGGAACTCTTGCTCGACGGACGCGCGGCAACACTTCCGCGCAGCGGATATTTCGTCGGGCCAACCGTGTTCGATCACGTCACGCCCGAAATGAGTTTGGCCCGCCACGAGATCTTCGGCCCCGTGCTTTCCATCATGCGCGCGAACACGCTTGATGAAGCGACCGCGATGATCAACCAATCTGAGTACGGCAACATGGCGGTGATCTTCACCGACTCCGGTCACTCGGCACGCCGCTTCGAGCGTGCGGTTCAAGCAGGAATGGTCGGCGTCAACGTCGGCGTGCCTGCTCCGATGGCGGCGTTTCCCTTCGCGGGCTGGAAGCGTTCCTTCTTTGGCGACCTGCATACCAACGGCGAAGATGGCGTGCGATTCTTCACGAAGGCGCGCGTCACCGTCCGAAGATGGATCTAAGTTTCGCGCGCGCGATGCGCTGGTTTTCAGGGCGTGAGGCGCTCATTTCTGGAGAACCGCCCAATGGCTAACGTCGCCTCTCGTATCACTCGCGCCGCACTCATCCAAGCAAGCAACGCGCTGCCCGATGACAGCGATCCCGCCGCACAAAAAGCGGCGATGATCGAGAAGCATCTCGGTCTGCTGCAAGAAGCAGCCAATCGCGGTGCCAATGTGTGTTGCTTACAAGAGATTTTTTGCGGCCCTTACTTCTGCGCCGAGCAGGATCCGCGTTGGTACGCCCTCGCCGAACCTGTGCCCGATGGACCGACCATTCGCTTGATGCAAGAGCAAGCGAAGAAGCTAGGCATGGTGCTCATCGTCCCCATCTATGAAGAGGCGATGGCGGGAGTTCTTTATAACACTGCGGCGGTGATCGACGAACGCGGGACGTTCTTAGGCAAGTATCGCAAGCATCACATTCCCCATTGCCACCCTGGCTTCTGGGAGAAGTTCTATTTCAAGCCAGGCGATCTCGGCTACCCGGTATTTCAAACGCGGTTCGGTCGCATCGGTGTCTACATTTGTTACGACCGTCACTTCCCTGAAGGCGCGCGCGAGCTCGGACTCAACGGAGCGGAGATCGTCTTCAACCCCTCGGCCACCGTCGCGGGATTGAGCGAATACCTGTGGAAAATCGAGCAGCCCGCGCATGCGGTGGCCAATCAATACTTCGTCGGCGCGATCAATCGCGTGGGCACCGAAGCGCCGTGGAACATCGGTGAGTTCTATGGACAGAGTTACTTCTGCGATCCGCGCGGACAAATCATCGCGCAGGCTTCGCGTGACAAAGACGAAGTGCTCATCGCTGATCTCGACCTTGATCTCATTCGACAAGTGCGCTCGACATGGCAGTTCTATCGCGATCGCCGCCCAGAGAGTTACACCAGCATTGCGCGCGCGCTCGATCATTCGTAACTCGACATCAGCGCACTGCGGCACCTCGCAGCTATGAAACTCTTCAAAGGATTTGGATTTGCCGCAGACAACTCAATCGCAGACAACCACGTCGATGCCGGCACTTCCCGCTTGTAAGCACACGCCGCGTCCGTACAGCGGTCCTTCACGCTCTGAAGTATTGGCGTTGCGCCGCGCGCATCTCACGCCTGCGCTGACCACCTATTACAAAGAGCCGTTGATGGTGGTTGAAGGCCACATGCAATGGTTGTTTGATGAGACTGGTCGCCGCTATCTCGATTGCCTCGGTGGCATCGTCACGGTGTCCGTTGGTCACAGCCATCCCGCGGTAATCGCGGCGATGCACGCGCAGATCGATCTGTTAGTTCATAGCACCACGATCTATCTCCATCCCAATGTTTCGCAGTTTGGCCAGCGCCTCATTGCCACCTTTCCTAAGGACAGTGGACTTGAGGTGGTGTACTTCACCAACTCGGGAAGCGAAGCGAATGAACTCGCGCTGTTGATGGCGCGGCTTTCCACGGGAAATCATGACTTCATTGCGTTGCGCAACGCCTATCACGGCATGACCAATCAAGCGATGGGTCTCTCGGGATTGGCCACGTGGAAACAACCGTTGCCGCAAGCGCTCGGTGTGCGCCATGCGCGCTGCCCTGATCGCTTGCGCGGCGCGTGGGGTTACAACGATCCTGACGCGGGACGCAAGTATGCCGAAGATGTTGCGGATCTCATTCGCTTTGGCACCACCGGCGCCGTCGCGGGCTTCATCGCCGAACCAATTCAAGGCGTTGGTGGATTTATCGAGATGCCGCCAGGCTATTTGCAACATGTTTACTCGGCGGTGCGCGGCGCTGGTGGTGTGTGCATCAGCGATGAAGTGCAAACTGGATTCGGTCGCACTGGCGAAACATTTTGGGGCTTCGAACAACATGGCGTGACGCCGGAAATCGTGACCGTGGCCAAGAGCATCGGCAACGGCGCGCCGCTGGCCGCGTGCATCACCACGCGCAAGATCGCCGAGAGCATGACCAAGCGTCTGCACTTCAATACCTATGGCGGAAATCCTGTGTCGGCCGCTGCGGGCATGGCCACACTCGACGTGATTGAGCGCGAAGGAGTGCAGAAGCACGCCGCCGACGTTGGTGGACACTTCAAAGCGGGACTGCGCAAACTGATGGAGCGTCACGCAATTGTGGGCGACGTGCGCGGCAAGGGTTTGCTCTTAGGGATCGAATTTGTCAAGGATCGCGCGTCGATGGAACCATCAGGCCCGCGCTGCGCCTTCGTTCATGAGCGCGCGCGTGAACTCGGTCTTCTCGCGGGAAAGGGCGGCATTTCTGGACAAGTGCTGCGCATGGCGCCGCCGATGTGTTTGAGTCGCGAGGACTGCGACTTCGCATTGGCCGTGCTTGATCAATGTCTCACCGAGGCGGCTTCGTGCCAATTCTGATTCGTGGTGGAACGATCGTTACCGCCGACGAGCAGCGCGTCGCCGATGTCTACGCCGAGGGCGAGACCATCACGCGCATCGAGCCGACGATCGATCCGAAGTCGTTGCCGCGCGCGACCGAGATCATCGATGCCACGGGCAAGTTGATCTTCCCAGGGTTCATCGATCCTCATGTGCACATCCATCTTCCCTTCATGGGAACGCTCGCTGCGGACAACCATGACAGCGCCACGCGCGCGGCACTCGCGGGCGGAACGACGACAGTCATCGAGATGATTTGTCCTTCGCCGCAAGATGAACCTGCGGCGGCGTTCAACACTTGGCACACGTTGGCGGCGGCGAGTTCTCACTGCGATTTCACCTTTCATCAAGCAGTGGTGCGCTTCGATGCGTTGGCACGCGCGCAACTACGCGAGTTGGTGGCCACGCGCGGAGTGGCTAGTTTCAAGGTGTTTTTGGCATACAAGGGCGCGCTTGATCTCTCGGATGAGAATCTACTTGCGCTGCTTGAGTTGGCCAAAGAGCTCGGGGTGATCGTCACTGCACATTGTGAAAACGCCGACGCGGTCGCCTTCATGCAGAAGCGACTCATCGACGCGGGTCACACTGGCACCGAGTTCCACGAACCGTCACGGCCCGAGTGTGTCGAAGCCGATGGGGTGCATCATCTCGCGACATTGGCAGAGCTCACCGGCGCACATGTGTACGTCGTGCACACTTCATGCGAGTCGGCGTTACAGCAAGCACGCGAGGCGCGCGCACGTGGAGTGAACCTCTGGGTCGAGGCAGTCGTGCCCCATCTGGTTTTTGACAAAAGTGCCGCAGAACGTAGCGATTTTGAGGGCGCGAAGTATCTCATGAGTCCGCCGCTGCGTGCGGCGCACAACATCGAGAGTTTGTGGAGCGCGATCGCGCGGCGCGAGATTTCCACCATCGGCACCGATCACGCGCCATTCCACTTTGCCACGCAGAAGTCGCTCGGTCGCCACGCGTTTACCGCGGTGCCCAACGGCATCGGTTCGATTCAGGAGCGCGTTGATTTGCTGTACACGCACGGCGTGATCGCTGGGCGCATCGACCTGTGCACGCTGGTGGATGCCGCGAGTACGCAGGCGGCGAAACTCTTCGGACTGTTTCCGCGCAAGGGCACGATTGCCGTCGGAAGCGACGCGGATCTCGTGGTGTATGACCCGAACTTTCGCGCGCGCTTTACGCGCGAAGGCAGCGAGAGCGCGCTCGATTACAGCGCCTACGAAGGCATGGAACGCTGCGGCCGAGCGAGTGTGGTCACGCTGCGTGGACGCATCGTCGCGCGTGACGGATCGTTCGTACACGACGCGAGCCGCGCTGCGGGTGGACGCTATCTCGCGCGTCGACCGACGCACTGATTGCGCGACGCACACTCAATCGTTGGACACAAGGCGACTCGATTGTTCGACGAATTTCTCCGCGTCCCAATGCGCATCGCGCGTGACCATCTCTGATTTCGCCGCGCGCTCGGCGGTGCGAATCGCGCCTTGACGACGAACCAGTTCGGCATGGGTGGTGAAGTAGGAGAGCGCGTGCCCGCGAAAGTCTTCGATGCTCTCGAAGCCATGACTCTCCATGAACGCGAGCAAGCCCGCGCACAGCGGCTGAATCAATTCGTAACCGTGAATCATCACGCCGGTGCACACTTGCACCGTTTGCGCGCCGAGCAAGATGAACTGCGCGGCGTCGTCTCCAGTCTCCACACCACCGATGGCAGAGATGGAGCGATCGGCATACGCCCCACGCACGGGAAATTTTGCGACGGGGCGAATCGCGCCTGCGCGCTCGGTTGGCGAGCCTTTTCCTGCAGGCGCGGGCTGCGCGTCGAGCTCGGGAGGAATGGGGCTGCCCGAGTTTCCGCCATACATCATGGTGGCGATTTCCATCACATGACGCAGTGCGATCGGACGCACGGCGCGACATGAGTATCCACCCGGAACCGAAAATCCTTCCACGGATGGCTCGGGTCGCAGCGTCGCAAGATCGATACTCATCACGCTGAGAATCGTGTTGATCGCGGCAACACCTTCGCATCCCGCATCGAGCGCAGCTTGAGCGGCGGGCGCGATGGCCGTGATGTTGGGCGTCATCTTGGCCCACACCGGAACGCGCGCGACCTCGTTGACCCATCCGCACACTTCCGAAAGAATCGCCGGATCCTGTCCCATCGCCGCGCCCATGCGTCGCTCGGGCAATCCATGCGGGCAAGAGAAGTTGAGTTCAAACGCATCGACGCCCGTGTCTTGGCAGCGACCAACGACCTCTTGCCACGCGCCCTTGGAACACTCTTCCATCACCGAAGCGATGAGCACGCCAGTGGGATGCTTGTCTTTGACGCGGCGGAACTCATCGATCCAGACATCAAAGGATCGATCGGAAATGAGCTCGATGTTTTCCCAGCCCATCACTTCGCGTTGACTGTCGCGCAATCGTGCATATCGTGGCGCAACGTTGACCACTTTGGACGAGTCGAGCGAAACCGTTTTGGCGATGACCGCGCCCCAACCCTGTTCAAACGCACGGCAGATGACATTGGCGTTGGTGCCCGGAGGCCCCGAGCCAATCACGAACGGATTGGGAAGCGTGAGGCCATCGACGTGGGTCATCAAACTCGGCATGCGGGGGACTCCAAGCGAACTTCGCGGTCATCCGCGGGCGACGCGCACGCGCTGGCCAATTCAACCGAGAGTCATCGGACGCTCGACGCGAATGGCATGAGTTGTCTCCGTGAATGCCGACCAACATTGTCCGCGCCTCGAGCAGTGGGCAATGCAAAAGGCCGGTGGCAATGCGCCACCGGCCCTTTGATGATTTTCCTGCGTTTTAGCCTCAATACACAGGGACGCCGAAGCGGCCGAGGATGATGCCGAGGTCCATCGCGTCGACAACGAGGTCACCGTTGAGGTCGCCATAAACTGGCGAGGGGATGCCCCACCAACCGAGCAGAATGCTGGCGTCGTAGTTGTCGATCACGCCGTTGAGATTGAGGTCGCCGATCTTGTACTCGCAGCTGTCGAGGATGAGATCGTTGTCCGAGTCAATGGCGCCACCGGCAATTTCCGCGGTGTCGGGGGTGCCGTTGTTGTTGCAATCAAACACCATCATCGCGGTAGCCACGCTGATGATTACGCGCAGTGGTTCTTCGACCACCTTGCGAAAGTCTGTCTGCGCGCTGTCGATAGGCGCGGCCGTCCACGCGGAAGCCTCGGTGATTTTCATTTCAACGACAGGCGTGCTGACCAACATTGTCACGGTGTTCACCGTAGCAGTGACTTTGCGCTTAGTGCCAGCGGCCGCGATAGGGGCCGTGCCTGCGATGGTGGTTGTCGCGATAAGCGCGGCAGTCAACACGCCGCACGACGTGAGGGAAATCTTCATCTGTAAATGTCCTCCGGAAAGAGTTTGGCCAGAGACGTTCTGGTGATCGACGCAACATATGTTTTCCACGACGGCTGCGCAACTCATTGGAGCGTTGCAGGATCGATGAGATTCTTTCGCGCGCGCGAGACAAACGAATACTTACCCATTCGCTCAGTGAGACATCGATGCAGAGACGACATCGCGCAGCGAACTCAAGCGAATGCGCAAGAGCGACTTGCGCAATTACGCAATCAATGCGGCGTGCGAACTGAGCGACTGCTTGGCGAGGCGAACGCAGGAAGGCGAACCTATGCACCTTGTCTGCAAAGTCCATGCAAAAGGCCGCGAAAAAACTCCGCGGCCTTCACGCGATGTCATGAGTGTTGTGCTCAGTACACCGGGACGCCGAAGCGGCCGAGGATTATGCCGAGGTCCATCGCATCGACGACGCCGTCACTGTTGAGGTCGCCGATCGCGTCACGTCCGACGCGTTTACGTGATGGATCGCGCTTACCGCGACGGCTTCGCGCCCGGAAGGGCGTCTTGCCAACGAGTGATGACGCTGCGCAGATCCGCTTCGATGAACTCGCCGGCCTGCGGGCCGAAGTACTTGAGTTCGAGCAGGGTGATTTCACTGCGAAGTTTTTCGGCGTGCGCGCTCGCGAGCGACGCACCATGATCGCGCTCGAGTCGTCGCAACGACGTGACCACTCCCAGCGGAGTGAGTCGCGCTGGAGTCCACGCGGCGGTTGCAACAGGAAGTTCACGCGCGCCACGACGACGCAAAAACACTGTGATTCCCCCCAAAAACGCGAGTCCAAGCGCGATGGCGGCAAGTCGTTCGAGAGTCCACATCGGCGTCACTACTGCGACAGACTTATTGGTGACGGGCACGATGTCAAGATCGGAATACGCGCGCGACTCGAGGGTGGCAACCACGCCAGGCTTGAGCGTGGGCAGCGTGAATGCGTTGCCCATCGCGCTCGAAGTGCGCGTGTATTTCACGGTGAAGGTTTGCTCGACGGCCAAGCGATACATGCCATCGGCATCCGCCTCTGGATATCCATCGGCGGGTTCATCAGGCGTTCCCGACATCATGGACATCATGGACATCCGGGAAGGCATCGCGTTGCTTGACTCGGTGATGATCGGTGGATTCGCAGTCACTGCATCACTCGCGAGTGTGTACCCCGCGAGCGCGGTGTCGAGTCCATCGAGCACGTCGCGCGGTGTGGGCAGTACGCCATCGCCGTGCATGCGAATCTCCAGCGTGACCACGTTGCTCTCATCGGCGCCTCGACTTGAATCATGCGCACTGCGCACATCAAGCAGCTGCGAAATCTCAAGTTTGCGCACTGGTCGCGGCGCGCGCTCACCGCTCGCGGCTAACAACGGCGTGTTGCTGGGAAGCGCCAACGTCACCGGACCAGTTTGATCGGTGAACTGCATGTCCACCACCACCGAGGGGACGGCGTCCACGGTGGGATCGCGCCGAGTCAACAACAGATAGGCCATGGGTTTTTCGAGCCAACCCGCATCGCCATCTTCGACGACTCCGCGCGCGGGCATGAAGGGATCAAAGAAGCCAATCGCTTGCACATCGAACTGTTGCGTGAGTGAACTCTCAATCGCTTTCTGCAATTGATCGCGATAGTTGATCTGGCGAAAGTTGTTGCCAATGCGCCCGTACACGCCGTTTTGTAGGTATTTCGCGAACCCGCCTGTTTCGCGATCCACCGAGTGCGTGTAGCGCAACGAGAGCAAGAGCGCGAACGGTTGACCCACACCGACACGATCGGTTCCATCAAGCGTGAGTCGCAAATGGATTTCGTTTTTGACGAGGTCGCGATAGAGCTCTTCCATCGATCGCAACGACGCCCCCGCGGGATGCGCGCCGAGCACGCGCAGCGCGTGATGCACCAGTCGCGGTTTGACTTCGGGAGCGGCGCGTTCAACGGCGCCTTGCACCGCGTTGGCGAAGGCGGCGAGATGTCGGTCATACGCGTCGGAGTTCAGCGTGATGAGCGACTTGCGAATCAACTCGATCTGATCATCTTGCAGCGTGCCTTCTTTGGGCAAATCATCGACGCGCAAGAAGTTGAGTTCGGCCGTTCCCATCGCGGCACCAAACCAACGCAGATGAATCGTGGGATCGTCGCGCGCGTCGCCACGCTCCAACGCCGCGAGGTAACGCGTTGCCGCTTCTGCGAACGCCTCGAACGCCGCTTGGCGATACGTGTTCGCTTGCGTGGGATCAATCACGCCCTTCTGACTCTGGTTGAATTGCATGCGGTCAAAGGTGAGCGATGCCTTGAGCACCGCAAGACTCCACGACTGCGGTTCACGCGCGACGGCGCTCTCGGCGAGTTCAAGCGCGAGCGCGTAACCCGTGTCCACCAACATCGCGATTTCGTTGTCCGAACGTTTGGTGCCGCTCGCTTTCTGCGCGGCGCGACTGCGCCAATCACCGTTGAGACTGCCGCCCATGGTGATGGCCAAGCTCGCCGCAGTCTGCGCTGACATCGATTCGCGATCACCGAAAATGCGGGTGATATCCGCGGAATCGTAGACTTCGGTCGAAGCGTGGCACGCTTGAAACGCGCCGACGAGACTGGGCAAATCGCGCGGTTCGAGTGTTTCGCCGCTTGGCTTCACGATGACGCCACGCAGCGTGTTCAGCAATTGCGCGAGTCGATCGAGATTGCGATGTTGTCGGCCGCGAGTGAGCGGAGCCATGGGCATCGCGTCGCGATACATCATCATGTACTGCATCATCTCGGGCGGATAGTCCTGTTGCGGACTGAGACGCGCGGTCCACTTGCTCAAGAAATCATCGGCGAACGAAGCAGCCTCGGTGGGAGAGTGCGTGAGTGCAGCACCGAGCAATGAGAGCGCGAGATCTGTTTCGTCGGCCGTGGTCGCGAGTGCGATGCACGCTTTGCGCGCGCGTGTGGCCAGCGATGGTTCCAACGCGCGCAGCCATTTTTCGCTGGGAATCGCGCGCAGCAGCAATTGCAACTCGCGAGCGATGATGCGTTGCGTGCCTTTCTCGGTGACGGTTTGCTCCATCTCGGCGACCAACGCGGTGGTCAACATGCGCAGTGGAACGCGCAGCGCTTCCGAGTCGACATCGTCGCGCAAGAGCAGCACATCGACAGCCTCTTTGAGTCCGAGGATTGCTTGCGCGCGTTGCTCGACGCTGATCTTGAGGTCCCCCATCGCGGTCGCGGTGAGCGCGAGCGCTTCGAGCGCCGCTGGGCCAAGCGATGAACTCGCGAAGACTTGCGTGAGCCACGGCGCCACTTGCGCGCGCGGAACTTGATTCATCAATTCGAGCGCAAGACCCATCGATTCGCGGCGGTTTTCGAAGGTTTCGTTGTCGAGCAGCGCACATTCGCACAAGATGTTCCACGCTTCGATGCGCGCGACTTCGGCGGCGGGCGCGTCGCCCATCGTTGTGGCGAGACTCAACTTGTAGCGCGCGTGAACCAACAACAACGCGCCGTCGGCCGCGGCGCGCGCATCTTCCAGCGAGGGAAGAAACTCATACGCGTCCACCAGCAAGCCCGCTCCCGCGAGAAACTCCACGGTGCGACGACGACTCTCAACACTCTGCGGCCCAAAATATCCAGTGCCTGCGCGGATCGATTCGAGCATCACACCAGTGCTGTACTTCGCGGCGGCGAGACGCAACATCTTTCCTAACGCGGTCACTTGCCAGGGCTTGAAATCACTGGGCGACGCTTGCGCCAATGCGAGCACTTCTTCGGGCAATAGTCCGGTGTCGCCGCGATTCATCGCTTGCAACACCGCAGCGTAAATCGCCTCCGACTCCAACACCGGACGCGCGGCGAGAAACTGGGTCAACGTGTTCCACTCGCCGGCCATCACTTGCAAGTGAATCCACTTGGCCACATCGCTTGGCGTCGCCGAAGTTGGATCAGGTTGCGACACTTGACCGAATCCGAGTTTGGCTCGCGCCGAAAGCACGGCCGCGGGGGCGCGCACGAAGTCGAGTTCGCGCATCGACTGGGCAATCATCTGACCCTTCTGTGCTTGCGCGGCCTTGGCCGATGCGACACCAAAGAGCACATCAAGATCAATGCCAAGATCGGTGTAGTACGCGCGCATCTCTTCTTGTTGGTTCGGGGTGAATGCATCGAAAACCGCTTTCATTTCAGCGATTTCCGCCGCATCGAGTCCACTCGCAGCTCGCGCGGCAATGACATCAGGGGTGAGCGTTGCATCACCGATGGGACTCTCGCCTTGCGTCGTGGATGCTTCGAAGTCGGGTCGATCATCGCTCGCTTGAGCGGCAGTGACGGCCGCTTTGATCTCGGCGGGAATGGCCCTGATCGCGGGCGTCATGCGCACCATCGGAGCGGACTGCGCAAGCGCGCTGTTGGCACACACGTCAAGCACTGCGAGCATCACGCATGCGGTGAGCGTTGATGCATGCATCGATGTGCGCAATGACGGAACGAAAGCGATCGTGTTGCTGATCTTCATGGTGTTCTCCGCGCGAAGTGCGCGTCTATGTGATTGCATGCGTGTCACCACCCGTCACCGATTTCGCCGTTGAGACCAGCGCCTTTGTCGGGCTTGTCACTGGGACGATTGCCGCGACGACCTGGTCTTGGTTCGCCCAAGCCGCGTCCGTTTCCGGTGGGCGAATCTTTGGGGCGCGCTTTGGCGTAGAGCTCTGCCAGCGAACTTTGCTCAAGGTTGAGCACCAACTCGCCATTCAATTGATGGTTGGTTGTCGCGCTGTTTGCTGCGCCTTCGGCCTTTGCCTGCTCGGCGAGAAAGTGAAAGTTCTGCCGCGCGCGTGCGGAGACTGCGCGCCATTCGGCTGCGGGCTTTCCTGCGAGTCGCATCAAACGCGCGCCGTAGTAATACGCGGTGGCGAGTTCTTCGCGTGCAGCGATGGCGAGCGCTGCTTGACTCGCGCCGTCGGAATCAGCGGATGGTTGCATCGAGTCGAGCAAGTCCTCGAGCTCGTTGGCACCCGCGCCGATTTCGCCTGCGCGCACCAACGCGCGCGCGTGAGCGAGACGAATCGTGTCTTTGACCGAGGGCTTACTCGCGTCAAGCAACAACTGGGCTTCGCTGAGCACGCTCGCGGTCTCTTGCCACGCATTCGCTGCGGCGTCGTAGGCGACATCTTCGGCAGCGCTTGCGTGCTTCGCCGTTTGCGTGAGCGCCGCGTTGTCGTTGGCAAATGCTGCGGCGCGCGCGGCGATCGCTGCGAGATGCGCGTCATACGCGTCGGCTTGCAATTGCAACGCTTGGCTCTGTGCGGCGTGCGCACGGTCGAGCACGCGTGCGGCGAGGTCTTCGTTCCACGCGTGTTGACCAGGACCAAAGTGAAACGCGAGCAGTGCGACTGGCATCAACGCGAACGCAGTCCAAGCAACGCGATGGAGACTCATGAGTTGACTCCCGCGGCAGAGACGTTGCGAGCAACACGCGGTCCCGCCAACGCCGCGCGATATTCACGACGCACACCGAAGCGCATCAACGCAAGACCGAGCAATCCCAGCATCGCGCCGCCAACACCAAGTGCGAGCAATCCTGCTTCGCGCATGCTGATTGCGTCGCCGACACGCGGCGCAATCATGGTGAGACGATTGACGACTTCGCTGGGCAAATGCTTGGTATTGCCTTGGTGGTAGTAGCCGTCGAGTTTGCCCGCGAGTGATTTGAGCACCCACTCATCTTGACGCGAACTGTGTCCGCCCACACTCGTCGCGCGACTGGGGTCCCCGACGCCAATGACAATGACATCGGCGATGGAAGCGGGGCGCGCAGTAGGCACCACTGGTTTCGTGAGATCGCCGTCACTGATCACCACCAACGTCGTGGAAGCGCGGGCCCAACCGCGCGCCATGGTGAATGCCTCATCGAGTCCTGCTTGCAAATCAGTCTCGCCCGCTTTGAACGCGGTGTAGAGCGGAAGTCCATCCATCAATCCGGAGACCAAATTTTTGTCGCTGCTGTCTTGAAGCAGCGCAACCGCTTTGGTGTAGAAGGCGATCATCGAGATGCGCGTGTCTTTCATATCGATGCGATCAAGAATGCCTTGTAAAAGCTGCCCCGCCCATGCGCCGCGCGAATTTTTTTCTGCGCTTGGTCCTGCGTCGAGGAGGTTCATGCTCGGCGACACATCAAGCACCACCAGCAATTGACGTGACGCGCGCGCATCGGGCATTTCGTTGGCTTCGATCGGATCATGTTGCCACAAGATGAGCGCGCCCCACACCGCGAGCGCCAGCGCGATTGCGCGCGCGGTCGGCGCCGCGCGCGCCCACCACACTGGCCGACCACTGGGACCAAACGCAAGACGCGCCACCACTTGAACGCGCCGCGCATGGAGATGCTCTGCGAACAACGCGAGCAGCAGCACCGCGGCCGCGATGATGTTGATCATGGCGCTGCTCACCACGGCGTGTACCTCGCGAAAAAGAGTCCGCACGTGTGCAGCGAAAGCAAACACAACGCGATGAACGCGAAGGGGCGAAACTCGTCGAGCGGCACCGTGCCCACGGGTGCGAAGGTCGCGGGCTTCATGCGATCGATGTGACGAAAGATCGCGCGGATGCTCGCGGAGTCTGTCGCGGCGAAGGCGTCGCCACCTGTGAGTTGCGTGAGCTCGACCATTTCGCTGGGGACTTCCGACTCATCAATATGCACGTGAAACACGGTGATTCCTGCATCGCGCAGTTCTTCACCCACGGCGACTTCTTCGCCACCGCCTAGATCCGCGCTCATGCCATCGGAAACGAGCACGATGAGTCGATCACCCGATTGCGTTTCGCTCATCATGTTCTTGCGGCAAAATCGCAGCGCCGCTCCGATGGCGGTGCCGCTCATGTGCATTGGTTGATTCTCAGGATTCGCAAAGGGCATGGCGTTGCGAATCGCTTGCAAATCCTGTGTCAACGGCAGCCAACGAATCTGCGCGACGCCAAAGAGCGTGAGTGCAAACGCATCGCCTTCGCGCGCGCGAGTGAACTCATCGATCGCTTGCGTGGCCAGTTGATAGTTGCGTCCGCCCATGCTGCCCGAGACGTCAAGACAGAGTTGAATGTTGGTCAGCGAGCGCTCGCGCTTGGGTGTTTGCAATGTTTGGGGATTTGCGAGGATCACGATGGTGATCGCTAGCAGCAGCAGCGGAACCGCATCAAAACCTGTGAGCACGCGGCTCAACCAGCGTCGTTCTTCATGACGCGTGTGATCGGCGGGGCTCACCACTCCAGCGCTGCGCGCCAAGACCGTCCACATCAACAAGACGGGCAACGCGAGCAAGAGCAAGACCCACGGATGCGCGAAGGTCATGTCGCGCCTTCGTTCGTGCTCGCGCGCAGTTGCTCATCGACATCGTTGTGGCGCAGCGGCATTGCGTTGAGTGCGAGCAACGCTGCGTCGGCGTGGTTGCGACCACTGCTCGCGTCGTCGTCATGTGCGTGCAACCAACGCTCAACCGCGAGGACGATCGGCGCACTATGCGCGTTACGCCGCAGCGCTGCCATCGCGTCGGCGAGTGTGGCGAGCGACGCATCGTGCGCCGTGCCATCACCTGTGGTTGCGTTCTCATCGCGCAGCACTTGCAACAACAGCAACTCCAATCGCGCGCGCTCCTCGAGCGTAAGTTCGCGTGAACCTGCGGCAGCGACCGCGTCGCGCAGCATGTCGCGCGCATTGGGGTTAACCACGGCAATCTCAACAGGCACGATCGGCGCGCGGCGCAGGGAGCGACGGATCATCACGATGATCGGGATCAGGCACCACAAGACAATCAAGCTGCCCAACATCACTCGGTAATACGCACTGATTCCAAAGTCAGTGTTGGCGAGGCCGAAGACATCGGTTCCATGTTGTGGCGGCAGTTGCGTGAAGATCTCCACCTGCAGCGCGGCAAGATTGCTGGTCGCGCGTCCATCGGATTCTTCGAGCAGCGCGGCGAGGTCGTAGTTGCCACTGACGACTCCGAGATACTCGATGCGATAGCGCGCGTTCCCCAGCGGCGTGACCCGCGCCATAAGCGGCGCGGTGGAATCGCGCATCGCCTTCGCGCGCAACGACGAGTCGGCGTTGCGCGGTTGATACTCAATCTCCAATGAGCCGGTTACGCCGCGTGGTGCGCGCAGATCGTTCGCGTCAATCGCAGAACTCGCCGAGACGGCGCCATGCATCGCGAGTGTCATCACGACAACGCACAGACGCACGCTCATCCGTGTGCTCATACGTATGTTCATCATGGCGCGCCGCATCAACCGCGTCCTCGCATCACGGCGCCGCGGGTGGTGAGAAATCGTCGCAGTGGTGCGATGAAATCTTGATCGGTCACCAGACGTAAGTAATCGGCGCCGCTGCGCAGAATCTCATCGCGCACTTCTTCAACGTTGGCCAGTTGAGTCGCGCTCGTGCCCAAAAAGGCGCGACCACTTTCCGCATCGCGCGCACGGAAGTATCCCGCCTTGGTGCGCCGTGTTTCCAGAGGATCAAGCGTGTGCATCACCAACACGTCGTGCTTCTGCGTCGCATGTCGAATCGCGGCAATGGCCGAGGAATCATGGAGATCGCTGAGAATCACCATGACACTTGCGCGCGTCGCACGCACCGTGATTTCGTCGACGCGTTGACCGACCAACGTGGATTCATCCCAGTGGCACGCGCGTAGTGGCTCGAGGCTGTGCCACAAATCGTTGCGGCGCAGACTCGCGACCAGTGGAGGCGTTCGCTCACCGCCGCCGACGATCGCGACAGGACTCATGCGTCGCTGTGCGACGAGTCCAAGCGCAGCCGCGATCCACAACGCGAGATCATGTTTGCTCTGCGCCGAAGAACGCACAGACATCGACGCTGACGTATCGACCACGATGTAGACGCTGGTGCGTTTGAGCGCTTCATACTCGCGCACATAGGCGCGACCGGTTCGCGCGGTGAGTCGCCAGTTGAGCAAGCGCACCGAGTCGCCTGGTTGATAGGGACGCGAACTCGCGTACTCCAATCCGCTGCCGAGCAGGCGCGAGTTGTCGCTGCCAAACGCGAGGTCATCGGCGAGCCGACGAATCACGATGTCAAAGTCGCCTCGCGCCAAAGTGTGCGGCGAAGGCAGCGCGGAGTGGTGATGCGTCGATGGCGTGAGCACGTGTTTGCGCGTCAGTACGTTGTCGTGAAAGTCGGTTCGCTTACGCCATCGTCGAGAGCAGCGCGCGCAAGACGCTGGTGGAATTGCGTCCCTGCGCGAGCGCCTCGTACTTGAGACGCATGCGATGAAGCATCACATCTTCAGCCAACGCGAAGATGTCTTCGGGAATGGTGTAGTCGCGCTGATGGATGTAGGCACGCGCACGCGAGGCATGCACCAACGCGAGCGCCGCGCGCGGACTGCAGCCCAACTCGATGTCTTCGTGCTTGCGGGTGAGGTTGACCAACTCGACGCAATCACGCACGAACACTTCACTCACATGAATGCTCTGCACCGCGCTCATCGCGTGGGTGAGATCGCCGATGTGCATGCGTTGCTCGCCATCGATCGCATCGAAGGCGGACATGGGAACCGCGCCATCACCTTGTCGTTTCAACTTCAACTTCAAACTGCGGCGCACCACTTCAGCTTCTTCGCTGGGCGTGGGATAGGTGAGTCGATGACGCAACATGAATCGATCGAGTTGCGCTTCGGGAAGTTCGAAGGTTCCCGCTTGTTCCACGGGGTTTTGGGTGGCGATCACCAAGAAGGGCGCAGGCAAATCATGGGTGGTGTCGCCGATGGAAACGCGGCGCTCTTGCATCGCTTCGAGCAACGCCGATTGCACTTTGGGCGAGGCGCGATTGATCTCGTCGGCCAACAGGAGGTTGGTGAAGATCGGTCCCTTGTGAATGCGAAACTCGCCGGTCTTCTGTTCGAGAATCTCGCTGCCCACGATGTCGCTCGGCAGCAAGTCGATGGTGAACTGCACGCGCGCGAAACGCAGATCGATGGCCTTGGCCACCGACTGCACCAGCAGCGTCTTGGCAATTCCCGGAACGCCTTCGAGCAGCAGATGTCCGCCCGTGAGCAACGCGATGAGCACGCGCTCAACCACGATTTCTTGTCCGACCACTGTGCGCGCAACTTGCGTGCGAATGTGATCGACAAAGGGTGAAGTGGAGCGCGGAGAAGATTGCGAAGTCGGCGCGGTAGTCATGAGCAGTTTCGTGTCGAGAGTCGTTGAATGAGTGATCGTCACACGGAAGCGACGCCGTCAACTGGTTGGTTCGGCGAGCAACTGCTCGATGACTTGTTTGACGCGGTCGATGCGCACACCTGCGATGCGCACCTTGCCCGAGCGATCGATCAAGATGGTGACGGGAAAATACTTGACCCCAAACGCCTCGGCAGTGCGGCCAAGTTTGAGCGGCTCGATGATCGGCGCGGCAGCGGGGGTTGCGTTGTTTGCGTCACTCGTCGTTGCAGCGCTCGTCACTTCAGCATCACGCGCGATGGAGATCGTGCATCCGATTGCTTTCGCGGCGCTCTCCATGTCCTTCCAATTCGCGCTCGCTTTGCACACACCGACGAAGGTGACGCCTTGCGCGGCGAATTCCTTTTCGAGTTTGGCAAACTCCGCAAACTGCTTGTTTGCCGCGGCATTTCCCGCGGTTGTGAATTGCAGCGCGACCACCGAACCCTTCATGCGCTCCTTGGTGACCGCGTCGCCAATCCACGCGCTTGCGTCAATCGCGGGCGCAGGTTTGCCTTCGAGCGCGCGCAGTGCCGCCGGACTTTTCGCGCCGCCGAGGTACATGTCTGCGCCGAACCCGCTCGCGTTCGCGTTCTCTGCGACGTTGCTTTCACTCGAGCCTTCTGCGAGCAGCAACTGCGCGACTTCAGCGACATGACTAGGAATCAGTCCCGCCGCGCGCACGATTCCCGCACGATCAATCGCGACGTAGGTGGGCCAGAACTGCACGCGATACGCCTTCGCTGATGCGCCCGATTTGTCTTTCGCCAGCGGGTAGTTGATCTTCTTGTCCTTGGCGACTTGCGCGGCCTTGTCCCATCCATTGTTTGCGTCGTGCACGCCGATGAACACGAGATCGCCGTCGCTGTGCTTCTTCATCAGCGCGACATTCTCGGGAATCGCCGCCATGCACGGACCGCACCACGTTGCCCAGAAGTCGATGATGATTACTTTGCCGCGATTCTTGGCGATGGTGGTCGACGTTCCGATCCAAGCATCGGTGTCCAACTCGGGCGCAGGCTTTCCTTCGAGATCTTTGAGTTGCGCGTTGCGCTGCGCTCCCTCAAAGAACCACTGATCGGGAATCTTTGGCGGACTGGCGAATGTGCTTTGCGCAGAGATGCACATCGTCGCGATGAACGCAGAGGTGTGCGCGAGGAAGGCACGAGCCAAAGAGGCATAAGTCATAGACGCATTGAACAACGAGCCGTGCGCGCGCAGTCGCTCGTCGAGGAAATCGCCGCAAAAAAAAGGCAATCGCATGCGACAGCAGTGGCGACATGCGCGGGTCAACTTCCGCGTGAACGGGTTGCCATCTCCAACTTCAACTGCAACTGCATGGCCAAGCGCGCACATGCAGTTGCGGCGTGTGACTTGCTCTGTGCCTGTGGGAATTGCGGCTCACACCACACTCGGGCAACGCGAAGAACACCCGCCGCGCGATCGCTCGCGAGGTCAACCCGTGCAACCAACGCGCCGTCGACGAGCACGGGCATGGTGTAGTAGCCGTGCACTCGTTTGGCCGCGGGCACAAACGCTTCGAAGCGATAGTCAAAGCCGAAGAGCGCGGACAGTCGCGCGCGATCGCGCACCAGCGGATCAAACGGTGACAACAGTCGCGGCTCGCTGTGCAACTCGATCTTCTGCGCAGCGCGTTTCCATTCGAGGCGCGCAACACCAACGATGTCGCTGCGCGCACCGCGTTGCAAATAAACACGCGCGACGCGTTCTTCCTTCACCGCCCAGGCGCACCAATGGTTCGCTTCGGCGAGCGTGATCGCATCCATGAAGTGACACAACTCACGCGCAGTGGCGGCGCCCAGACGCGCCAATGCTTCGGTGCACGCCCATTCAACGGTGTCGCCGCGAGAAGGCATCGTGTCGCGCGGACCATGCACACGTTCACTGAGGTCGTACACCTTTTCAAATCCGCGTCGAGAGTGCACCGCGAGATCGCCAGAGCGCCACAAGAACTCGAGTGCAGCTTTGTGCGGCGACCAATTCCACCAGCCCTCGCCGGGATCTTTTTTTGGCTTCACGCCTTTGGGCGGCGTGAAATCACGCGTGGCCAATGCGCCGCGCTCTTTGATTTGATCGTGCACATGAGCGATGGTTGCTTGCCAATTGGCGCCCAGGCGCGAACGCATCCACGCGTGAGTGGCCAACCGCACGCGACTGCGTTCGAAGCGATGCGTCCACCACACCAACCAATCGCGGCGGATGACGCTGGCGTCGTGGGTCCAATGTTCAAATGCGTGACGCGTGGTTTCGGTGTGGTGCGCGAGCATCGCTTGCGCGTAGCCGTCGAGTCGCGCGTGCATGATGAGGTGATGCGCGCGTTCGACCGAGCTGATGCTGTCGAGTTGGACGAACCCGAGTTCGCGAATGATTCGAAGTACCGCGGCGCGCGAAGCCTTCGTTGGTGTGCGTGCGAGGCAGCAGCCCTCGAGCAACAAAGCGCGCGATTCTGCCGCGGAAACTAGGGGAAACGCCTTGGTCGCGGCGTTCACCGATGGCGAGCGGGTTGTCATCTTTGGCGGGGAGGTGACAGCAGTCGTGCGTGCAACGCGGCGGGGCATGACTGCAGCCTACATCCACACCTGCGCATCGCCCAAGGCGATGGGCAAGTCGAGGCGACGTGGCACGCGCAGTGATTGCATTGATCGCTCACGATCAACATCACCGCGAGAAGGGAGGCCGTTGCACCAGAGTGAGATTTTTTGCCTCCGACGCAAATCCTCGAAAATCTTCCAATCGATTTCGGCTGCACGCTTGGTTGTCGAGTCCAAGGCACAGTGAGCGCGCACCAACAATGACGGGTCCACGCAGGTTGCTCGCGTTCGAATATGTCGCGTGAGTTTGCGCACAACGATTTGACTCCATCGCGCTCTGGGCTATGTTCGACGATCTCAGGAGATCCTTTATGCTCAGTGCGATGTCACTTGCCACCAACGAATCGGTCAATCAATCACCTGCCCGCTCATCACCGACAGGGGCGTTTTTGCTGGTTTTACAGGGGGTTTTTGCATTGGTCGCCGTGAGCATGCCCTCGGCAGCACGCGCGCAAGCTCTCGCCCGCGATGAAGACTGTTGCGGCGGCCTGCATGCAAAAAGTGATCTCGTCTTCTCTTGCCATCCCAGTATGCGCTCGCGCATCAACTCGGTGCTGCAAGGCGGTCCGCTGTTGGTCGAGGCAGCTGCGGATGAACCAACCGCGCTCTTCAATCCCTGGCCCTTCTTCACCGTCCAATACACCGGTTCGAGCGCCAATCGCATCGACATTGTGTTTGTTGGCGATGGTTTCCAAACCGCGCAACTAGGCTCGTATGCATCGCTCGTGCAGCAGCGGTGGAACACCCTTATCGAGCGCGAGCCGTGGGTGAGTTACAAAGGCTACTTCAATGTGCATCGCGTCGATGTCACGAGTATCGACGCGGGCGTTGATCAGGATCCATCGCAAGGCATCTTGCGCAACACCGCACTCGACATGGGATTTTGGTGCGCGGGCATCGATCGCCTTCTTTGCGTCGACCCCAGCAAAGCCGTGGCCGCTGCGAATTGCGCGCCTGATTGGGACCAGATTCTCGCCGTCGCCAACTCGACGACGTACGGGGGCGCGGGATATCCATCGAATGATCTGTGCACCTTCTCGGGATTCAATGCGGACAGCCTCGAGGTTGCGGTGCATGAATTCGGGCACAGCTTTGGCGATCTCGCCGACGAATACGACTACGCCGACGGCGCGACGTACTCAGGCAGCGAAGTAGGCGAAGTGAATGTGAGCATTCAAACGCAGGCGCAAATGCAAACCGCGAACAACAAGTGGGCGGCGTGGCTCGGAGTTTCGCTGCCCACCGTCGGTGTGCACGGAGCATTTGAAGGCGCGCGCTACTTTCAGTTTGGTATTCGTCGACCAACGAGCAACTCGCTCATGCGATCATTGGGCACGCCGTTCAACGGTCCCTCGCTCGAACAGATGATCGTGAAGATTCATCAGCAGACCACGATGGTCGATGCGGCGACGCGTCCGTTCAACAGCATTGTGGTGCGCCGTGCAGTGATCGGCACGACGCTGGTGCAGCCGTCGTTGCACACGCTGAACAAGCAGTGGTATCGCGCAGGCGTGCTGATTCCTGGTGCGACCGGCGTTTCGTTTGACACCACCAACCTCGCAGCCGCGCCCGCCGGAACGCAGTTGCAATTGGTGGTGACTGATCCAACCACCAAGGTGCGCAACGAAACGCTGCGCACGCAATGGCTGCGCGAAACATATTCGTGGACGATTGTTCCCGAAGCGTGCAGCGCAGATCTCAATATCGATGGCTTCGTGAACGGCGCCGATCTCGCCGTGTTGCTGGCCGCTTGGGGCATGAATGCGATTGCTGCAGGACGCGCGGATGTGTCAGGCAACGGCCTCGTGGGTGGCGAAGATATTGCGGCGATGTTGGCGCAGTGGGGCAGTTGTAACCAGTGAGTGCGCGTTGCTGATGACCGTGCGACGGGTGCGCGCGGCTCACGTTTGCACGGCGAAATCCTTATAGACTCCGCGACTCGCACGATGGTGTGCGGTGGTGCTCGTGACATGCAACGAGCACGCAGTTGCCCTCGATTTCGCTGAGCCCACTCCGATGACTACGCCTTGCAACTCCGTCACCATCGGACTTCTTCAGCACGCGGCCGGTCCGCAAGACTCGTACGAAGTCGTGATGGCGCGCGTCGAAACTCTTGCGCGTGAGGCGGCGGCGCGTGGCGCGCAGATCATCGCGACGCAAGAGTTGTTCTCTGGTTCCTACTTCTGCCAAGTCGAAGATTCCGCGCGCATGGATCTCGCCGAGTCGATCCCCGGCCCCACCACTGAACGCTTAGGCAAACTCGCACGCGAGTTGAATGTCGAGATCACCGCGAGTTTGTTTGAGCGACGCGCCGCGGGCATCTATCACAACACCAGTGTGTATCTCGACGCGACAGGGGCGATCATCGGCAAGTATCGCAAGATGCATATTCCCGACGACCCGCGCTTTTACGAGAAGTACTACTTCACGCCCGGCGATCTCGGATTCCAAGCGGTGCAAGGACGACATGCGAAATCGGGAATGCTCGTGTGTTGGGATCAGTGGTATCCCGAAGCGGCGCGGCTCACGGCGATGCTCGGCGCGCAGATCATTTTCTATCCCACTGCGATCGGTTGGTATCACGGCGAAACGCCCGAAGACGCGCGGCAACAGCGCGACGCGTGGATCACCATGCATCGCGCGCACGCAATTGCCAACGGATGTTTTGTCGCGGCGATCAATCGCATCGGCACCGAAGACGACCTCAAGTTTTGGGGCACATCGATGGTGATCGATCCCAGTGGCGAGATCGTCGCGGAAGCGTCGACCGACGAGCCGTGTGTGCTCACGTACACATGCAACCTCGCGCGCATCGAAGAGATCCGCCGCGGTTGGCCCTTCTTTCGCGATCGACGCATCGACGCATTCGGCGGATTGCTGCAGCGTTTTGGCGCTGACGCATGATGCGTTGATGATCGAGTCGCGATCGAAATCAAGCGTGCGCGCGCGTCCCTTCTTCACAACCACACTCGAGAATCTCGTCTCATGAATCAGTACACCGACTCGCGCGCGCCGTTGGAATCCGTCACTCATCTGCAAGGTTCCGCCGCGGCGCAAGGTTGGCGCATGCCCGCCGAATGGGAGCCGCTCGATGCGGTGTGGTTGGTGCGTCCTCACAACGCGGAGACTTGGCCCGGTTGTCTCGCACAAGCGCAAGCAGAGTGGGACGCGTGGAAACTTGCGCTCGAAGAAGTCGTGCGTGTGCGCACCACCGACGAAATCGGCGCGCCGACGAACGACTCGTGGATTCGCGATTTCGGCGCCATCTTTGTGACTCATGCGACGAAGGGCGTTGCCGCGCACTCGTTCATCTTCAACGGTTGGGGCGGCAAGTATGAAGCACGCACCGATGACGACTCAGTGCCGGAGCACATGGTTTCGCATCTGCGCGTTCCCTTGTGGAGTCACAACTTTGTGCTCGAAGGCGGTTCGATCGATGTCGATGGTGAAGGCACGATGCTCACCACGGAGCAATGTTTGTCCAACGACAATCGCAATCCGGATGCATCGCCGCAAGCGATTGAGAAAGCGTTGCGCGATGCGTTCGCCGTTGAGCAGTTGATCTGGCTTCCTGGCGGAATCAAAGGTGATGACACTGATGGCCACATCGACGACATCGCGCGATTCGTTCGGCCAGGAGTGGTCGCGGCCGTGCGTGCGCCGCACGGTCACGCTGATCACGAGATCCTCGAAGCGAACTGGAAAGTGCTCACCTCCGCGCGCACGGCGAAGGGGCGCAAGCTCGACGTGGTGGCGTTGCCCACGCCCGACGCACTGCATTACGACTTCCCTGCGGATCGCTTCGGCGCCGGTGGCCGCAACATGTTGCCTGCGAGTCACGCGAATTTCTTGATCGCCAACGGACGCGTGTTTGTCCCTTGTTTTGGCGGGAAATCCGACGATGTTGCTTGTCGTCTGCTCGCGGAACTCACAGGCAAGACAGCAGTTGCGATCTCCGCGCGGCACTTAGTCGTGGGACTGGGAAGTCTGCATTGCCTCAGTCAACAACAGCCTGCGGATCCGCGCGTGACTGCGGCGTGTGTTGCGTCGCGCGCGTGAGCGACGGCCGAGCGGAATCGCGCGCGGAGCATTCGTCACGATTGTGTGACGCGACTTTCAGCAGACTTGTGTATTGTTCACCTAAGAACTGATCGTTGCGTCCGCCGCGCGTTGGTCGTCCCACTCGCAATGGTGGCGCAACAAAAGACTTTGAGGTCATCCAATGGAATGGAATCGATATTCGACACGCCTCGCGGCGGCAGCGTGTGCTGTGGCATGGAGCGCAAGCGCGAGCGCGGATGTGACAGTGGCCAATTGGAATTGGAGCAATTGGACCAATTGGGGCTACTGCAACCTGAGCACGATGGGACAGACCTTCAAGGGCAACGGAGAGGTTTGCACAGGCGCACGCTTTCGCCAGTATTACGACGGCTGCTGTGCCACGGTGCCGTTTCGTGCGCTGGTGTGCCGATGGGATCCCATCAACCGTCGTGCGATCGGGCCGATCCTCGCGCAGGGAGACGCCGTGTTTCACAATTACGGCGGCAACTGGAGCGACAAGGAAGTGAACTTTACGACGCGAGCCGGCCTCGCGCAGGGTGAGGACTATGTCGTGTTCTTCACGGTGGCCCCTTGGTGGGGTAACTACTCCTGCTACACGTCGCAGCCCGCGGTGAACCCAGGCGACACATATCCGCAGGGAGAACTGGTCTACCTCGACAACAGTTCCAACCAAAACGCGTGGTTTAACAGCACTTGGGGCAACGTCGGCTACGACCTCAATGTCACCGTGCGCACCACCAACGACTGCGACAGCAACGGCATCGTCGATGCCAACGAACTCGCCGCGGGCACGGCGATCGATTGCAACGCCGACGGCATCATTGATAGCTGCGCACAACTCGCACCCTTCGCCGAAGTCCGCATCGGCGACGAGCAAGGCCCCATCGGTGCAGCCGCGTCAGTCTCCTACGACTTCGAGCGCGTGATTCCCGCGCAGGGCGATGTGCAATTGCAAGTCGAGGCGATCGGTGACCTCAGCGCCACGCACGAGTTTTTGATTGTGTCGGTGAACGGCGGGCCTGCGCACGCACTGTTCACCGCAGCCGAATCGGATTGCAATTGGCTCTCGCAGACGATCACGATTTCTCGTGACGAATTCAACGCAGCCATCGCCAACGACGCGCTGCGCATCAATGTTTCGGGAAGCGCCACCGTCGACGCCGCGGCGTGCAAAGGCGAGTCCAA
>QWPW01000027.1 GCA_003671025.1 Planctomycetota bacterium | reverse complement strand
CGAAGTGTTCCACGGCGCGGGACACGTGTTGCTCTACGACAAACCCAACGAAGTCGCGCAGCGCATGCGCGAGTTCTTGCGTTGATGTGATCGCGCGCGCGACGGTCGTTCACTGCGCGCTTAGTTGTGGCGCGTGCTCATCAAGCGCAGGTTCATTGCCCAACGCGCGCACTGATCGCTCAAGCGTGACGCGAATCGTGTCCCAGCCTTCGCGATTGTCACTCACATCGCGAAAGGGAACGAAGCTGCCATCGCGTGAGCGTTTTCCTGCGGGAAACAGCAGTAAAACCGTCGGTTCACGCAGGAGTCGTTCGCGCATCGCGGCCAAACCGTGCACCACGCCGCGACCGCGTTTCACGGGCAGCGCGTTCAAGATGTGCGCGGCGAGAATGGTGCGCGTCGGTCGATCGAAGAACACATCTTCGGCCGAGAGTGGAATGAAATGTTGTCGTGCAAACGCCTCGACGATTCGATCACTCGAAGGACCGACCTGAGCGCAGATCGATCATGCGCGTGATGCCGCGATGACTAGGGCGAACGCCCCATTGCACGTGGTTGCGTCGCAAAGTCTCTCGATCATGCGAGATCGCTCGCGAGAGCAATGAATGGAGGTAGCGAGAGCAATGCAGTTCTCGCAAAACAAACACTCACTGAAGAAAGCAATCGCCATGCGCCACGCACACAACCGTTCGTCTGATTCCCGCACCTCCAACACTTCGATCGCGCACAGCACCGCGCTGCTTCTGACCGCAGTCGTCGCAACAAGTCTTGCGCCAACTGCGAGCGCGAATCTTCTGAGCAATCCAGGATTCGAAATCTCCGCCTTCACCAGCGCGGCCAACGTACTCACCAATTTCAGCGGTTTTCAAGGGGTTTGGGGGCCTGAAGTGGGTGGCATCACCTTCGCCACTGGCGGCGTCACTCCTGCGGCCGGCGTGAACATGTTGGAGATGAACGACGACGGAGCCAGCTACACGCAAGCGTTTCAGACTGTTGACGTGTCCTCGTTCTCCACCATGATCAACGCGGGTTCGGCGACGGTGAACGGCAGCGCACTGTTCAACACCGTGGGCGGCTACACCGGTGCGTTCTCTGCCGTCAACGTCTCGTTCTTCAGCGGCAACAGCTACGGCACTCTGCTGGGGAACTCGGGCAGCGGCACTCTGAATCTTGATGCGAATCCGCTCACGTGGGAATCCGCATCGATCACGTCGCTCATTCCCGTGGGCACGACATGGATGTTGTTTCAAGTGGCGTACCAGAACGCATCGATTGGAAACAATCCCGGCTTCGTCGATGACACATTCATGGACATCGTGCCCGCTCCCGGCGCGATCGCGCTGCTGGGATTTGCAGGACTGTGTGGACGCCGTCGTCGCAACTAAATGTGCGCCGACTCCGCGCCTCATTCACATCACGCATCAGTCGGGCGACTCGACGATTCTTCGTGCGAGTCGCTCGACTGATCGCGGTGAACTTCCTTCGGCCTTGTTGTTGGTGATGATCCACACACCAAGGCCAGCAGTCAGCGCGGCGCGCGCGAGATGCGCCAACGCATCACGACTCGCGTCATCTGGTTCGACCAGCGCATCAAACGGCTCGTAGAGATTCTTCGCTTCGCCGTACGCGTGATTGCCGCGCAGCATCCAACGCATCACCAACGGACGAGTTTGATCAAGCAACAACGCGCGTGCTTGCGCGAGCACCGTGGGCATCGATGGATGTACGGTGAGACAAGGAACTGCGTTGTTGTCGGCGAGAAGCGCGGCCAATCGCGGCGCGCAATCAGGCGCGAGCAACGTGCGATTGCGCAGTTCAACCGCGTAGAGCGGACCCTTGGGCAGCGCCGCAAGAAACGCCGCGAGTTGCGCGAGAAAGCCTCGTTGCGCGCGACCTCCAGCAAAACGCATCGGTGGAAACTGAAACAACAGCGGGCCAGCTTTGTCGCCGAGTCCTTCGATCGCGGGACGCACGCAATCAAACTCGGTAACGCGCGGATCGAGAAACGCATCGAGCGCCGCAACCGCGCGCGCATCGTGCATCGAATCATGTTCCGATGCAGGACGCACTTGTCCAGGCGCACGCACACCATGCTCCACCGTGCCGCGCCACATCTTCACCAAGAAACGAAAGTCCGCGGGTACTTGCGCGGCCATGCGTTCGAACTCTGCGCGCGGTGAAGGTCGATAGAAAGTTTTGTCGACACCGACGCTGCGAAAGAGCGGATGCTGCGCGTACGCGGCGAGTCCTTCGCGTGCGAGCGTTGCTTCACTCGCTTCGCAGCTGTAGACGAGATCTTTCCAACCGGGAAAGCTCCAGCTCGATGTGCCCAGATAGAGATTCGCGGGAAGACGCGCGGCGAGCTCGACGATGTCGGTTGCGATGGCGGCGAGTTCGACCTTTCCAGGTGGGGTTGTGCGCGCATGAGCTCCACGCGCATCCGCACTCGGCGGAATAGATACGTCGTCGCCGAACAGTGAAGGAATCTCGTCGTTGGTCGCGGTCATTGCATTTCGATTCTCGCAGATCAAGCGCGCACAACGCAAGACGCCGAGCGAACATCGCTCGGCGTCTTGAAGTTTCATGTGTGGTGTGCGTCGTTGCGGTCTACGCACATCGCGAGTGGTTCACTCGTCTTTCTTACCCGCCGGCGGCTTGACCACCAGCTTCTCCAAGATCTTGTCGATCAGGCCGTACGCCAGCATTTCCTTAGGCATGAGCCAGTTGTTGCGATCACAGTCTTCGGTGATCTTCTCAACGGTCTGTCCCGTGTTCTCTGAGTAGATGCCGTAGAGCTGGTCGCGCATGCGCAGAATGTGACGCGCTTCAATTTCAAGATCAGTCGCTTGACCTTCGAGCACGCCGCCGATGAGCGGCTGATGCATGAGGTTCTCTGAGTTGGGCAGCGAGTAGCGCTTGCCCTTCGTGCCCGAGCACGCGATGACCGAACCCATGCTCGCGGCTTGACCGATGATGTAGGTCGAGATGTCGCAAGGAACAAATCGCATCGTGTCGACGATGCCTAATCCTGCGGTCACGCTGCCACCAGGGCTGTTGATGTACAGCGAGATCTCAGCGTGCGAATCTTCGTTGGCGAGGAAGAGCAATTGCGCCACGACCAAGTTGGCCATGTGATCACTCACAGGTCCGCCGAGAAAGATGATGCGGTCGTTGAGGAGGCGCGAGTAAATGTCGTAGGCGCGCTCGCCGCGGCCGGTTTTTTCGATAACGATTGGAATCAGTGTCATATGGAACAATCTCGTTTCTGCGGAATTCGCGGCGAGGTCACTTCTTCAACTTGTCGGGGAACATGGCAACCTCATCCACCAGGCCGTAGGCTTTGGCCTCGTCAGCGCTGAAGAACTTATCGCGTTCAACATCTTTGGCAATGCGCTCGACAGTTTGGCCGCAGTGACGCGCCAAGATTTCGTTGAGCGTGCGCTTCATCTTGGTGATGTGCTCGGCCTGAATCTGAATATCAGTGGTCTGGCCAGTCACTCCGCCTAACGGTTGGTGAATCATCACCTTCGCGTGCGGAAGAATCGTGCGCTTGCCGGGGTGACCCGCGGCGAGCAACACCGCGCCGCCGGAATACGCGCGCCCAACGCAGAACGTCGCGATGTCCGACGTGATGAACTGCATCGTGTCGTAGACCGCGAGCGTGTCGTCCACGCTGCCGCCTGGCGAGTTGATGTAGAAGTTGATGTCTTGTCCCTTCTTCTGATTCTCGAGGTAGAGCATCTGCATCATCACGCGCGCGGCGGATGAGTAGTTGATCTCACCGATGAGAAACACCACGCGGTTCTCGAGCAAGAGCTCATCGATGGACATCTCGCGCGTGCGCTGATAGTTCACCGAATTGAGAACTTCGTAGCGCCGCTCGGGAGAGAGTGAAGACAGGATGTCGGGAAGGTGCGCGTTGAGATTGGGATACATGCGCGGAGGGCCTTAGGCGGAGAGCCTTGAGAGAAGATTCTCAGGAGAAGATTCTCGAGAAAGAATCAATGTCAGTCGGGGGTCAACATCTGTCAAACGTCATTCATAATGCGCCGTCGATGCACGAGTGCGGCGCGGAGCAAGCGTACGCAACGCACTCTGCCAATTGCAGCAGGGCGCGGATAGTATCGGTGCGCCGTTGATCGGCTCGCGAAGCCTAGAACTTCGCAAACCTTTGCGAAACTTTCCGCGACTCGGTCAGGTCCGCTCCGCTGCGCAGCGAACTCGGCGTGAGTTCACGAAGAGCCGCGAGCGACGCAATGTGTTCGCTTCGTTTGCTCACGGGCCAAATTTCCAGCCAAATTCACCGGTTTCGCTGCTGCGGGGAGCGCGAGTTGCGCTCGGATCGAACTCCTCGCTGACCACGGGAAGCGACAGCGCAATCTCCGTTCCGCGCGGCGAGGTCGAGACGACTTCAAGACGGCCGCCGTGACGCTGCGCAATCTTGCGTGCGACTGCGAGACCGAGGCCCGTTCCGCGCTGACCCTTGGAGGAGACGAATGGCTCAAACAATCGCGCGCGCACAGGATCAGGAATGCCTTCGCCGTTGTCGCTCACGCTGAGCGAAACTTCATCGCGCGCAGAGTCGGTGCGCGTGCGAATCGTGATGAGTCCAACGCGCTCGGGACTTGCCTCGATCGCGTTGATGGTCAGGTTGTTGAGCGCTTGATGGATCGCGGCCGCATCGATGGAGACCAGCGTGAGAGCGGGGTCGAGGACTAACGCAATACCAACGCGTCGTCGCGCCGCCATCGGCGCCAGCAAATCGCGCACTTCACGCACGATGTCGTTGAGATCGGTGGGCTCTGGCTCGAGTGGCCGCTCTTTGGTCCAAGCCAACATGTTGAGCACCAGCGCATGGATGCGATCGAGATTGCGTTGCAGAATCGGCCAGCCCTCTTGCGCTTTGGTCAGTTCGCCGCGCGAGAGTGCGAGGTCAATTGCGTCGGCGCTAAAACGCAGCCCTTGCAAGATGTTTTTGATCGAGTGACTGAGCGCGGCCACGGTCTCACCAATCATCGCCAGTCGTTCTTGCGTGCTGTGAGTTTGTTGTTGCTGGCGTGCGGCGAGTGCGAGCGATGTGATCTCCGCCGCGCGCGTGCTCAGTGTGATTTCCATTTGATTCGGAGCAGCGAGAGAAGCGCGCTGCAGAACCAACGCGCCGCGAATAGAGCGATGCGTGATCAGCGGAACGATGAACAGCGTCGCGCGCGCGCCACCATCGACGACCATTTGCGTCGTGAGCAACTCACCCGAATCGATAGCGCGTCGCACCAACTCCAGCGGCGCAAGTGTTTCATGCGTCGCGACGAGCATGCCTTCAAAATCACGAATTGCGCTGGTTTCACAGGCACAATCGCGCGCGAGCTGCTTGGTGGCGGCCACGAGAAACGCATCGGCATCGGTGGGTTCAGCGGCGAGCGTTGCCAGTGCCAACACGCACGCGGCTTCACGTTGCGCCATCGAATCATCGCTCGTCGCAACGGTGGCGTTGACACGCAACACATCGTGCGTTGTCGCCACGTCACGCAAGACAGACGGCGCGCGACCTTCGACCACCACCAACAACTCTGTGTCGCCGCAACGCACGCGATCGCCTTCGCTCAACTGCATCGATCCCATCACACGCACGCCGTTGATGAATGTTCCGTGACGACTGGAAAGGTCGCGCAGCAGCCATTGATCATTCTCTGGAGTGAGCTCGGCGTGGCGGCGACTGACCGAAATGTCGGTGAGATCAAGCGCTTCGGTGGAGCGGCCGATGAGCTGCGGCTCACACTCAGGGAGCGGGAACGCGCGGCCTCGATCGGGACCCCTCACGACGAGAAGCGAGAGCATTGGCACATCCTACTGCGCGCCGACGAGCACGCGACACGCGCGAGCGCGGCTCTCTACGATGTGTGCAATGGCGGGCTCACTCACCCCTTCGATGCGCTTCGTGATCTTGCATGGCAAGGACTCGTTTGGCATCGTTGCGCACGTGAAACAGCTAGAAAATGCGCTCAAGACGCAGTTTGGCGATGTCACGCGCTTTGACTTCGATGGCTCGAGCGCGCGGCTGGTGGATGTGCTCGATGAGCTGCGCACCTACGGATTGCTTGCGACGCACAAGTTGGTGGTGCTCGATAAGGCGGAGCAGTTTGTGGCCGGCGAAGAGACGCGGCGCGCGCTCGAGCGTTACGCGGAAAGCCCCATGACCGAAGCGACGCTGGTGTTTCGCAGCGAGTCGTGGCGCGCGGGAAATCTCGACAAGCTCGTCGCCAAGATTGGTGCGGTGATCAAGTGCGAACCACCAGATGCGAGTGAGGCGAAAGCGTGGTGCATTCAACGCGCGCCCAAGGCGTACGGCATCGAACTCGACTCGGCTGCGGCCGATGCGTTGGTAAGTCGGGTGGGCAATGATCTCTCGCGTCTCGACAGCGAACTCGCCAAGTTCGGCGCGTATCTCGCGAGTGACGCAGAGGGAACGCGCCGCGTGAGTAAGGCGCTGGTGACCAGCCTCACGGGACAGACGCGCGAAGAAGCCGCATGGGAAGTGCAAGAAGCTGTGCTCAGCGGAAAGCCCGCAGTCGCGCTGCGCAAAGTGCGCGAATTGATCGAGATTTCGCAGGCTCCCGAGCAACTGGTGATTTGGTCGCTGGTCGATCTTGCGCGCAAACTGCACGATGCCGCGCGCATGTTGGCCGAAGGTCAACAAGAGAGCGCCGTCGCGCGGCAAGTGCGGTTGTGGGGTCCATCGACTGCGCCGACCTTGCGCGCGGCGCGAGTTCTTGGTCCTGCACGCGCCGCACGTTTCTTCCACGACGCGATCGATCTTGATCGACGATCGAAGAGCGGATTGGCCGGCGATCTCTCGCGCACATTGGAAGCGTTCGTCACTGGACTGAGCACGCGGGTTGCGACGCCTTCGCGCGGATGAACCCTGTGTACTTCCTCAAATTCTGGACTTCCAAAAATTCGGCAGTCACGCTGTTTCTGGCAAAATCAACCTTGCCGATGAGTCGTGTCCGCTGAATTCGGGGAAGTCCGCTGCATGAGCCGTGCATGAGCCGTGCGGCGTTCGAGATCAAGCGCGCCTCGATGGCTCTGCGCATTCCTTCCCCGGTGGGGAAACTGCGCTCCATCGCCAAAAAAAGCCGATGCCCCTGCGGTTGCGTTCATCCCATCGCGTCTCTTGGCGAAAGCTCCGAAGGCGCACAGGGCTTGTCCCGCAACAGCGATGCGCGCTTCGATGCGCGCATCTGCGCAGAGCGATCACGACCGGTCAGGATGACCATCAAACACGGACGCTGGTAACGGCGGCCTCAAGAAGCGGAGCTTCGCGTGGATTTTTCTCAGCAGTTGGATTGCTCGTCGCCACAAAACATCTTGACCGTTCGTGCTTCGAGACTTCTCTCGAATCAACCGATTTCGCTTGGTTTTTCAGTGCAAGCCGCAACGCCGTGGCTGATGATTGGCGCGTGGAGTTTGCTCGGAGTCGGCTGCGCGTCGATGGGTGAGAGCCGTTCGACCGCGCAACGCAGTGCCAACACCAACGCGAGCGCGGCACCCACCACGACTACTGAGACGCAACAGTTCAACGATCTCGCCGCGCCAACACAATCCTCCGCGCCGCCGCGCGTCGTCTTCTCCGACGAACCGACGCCGACGAATGAACCGATGCCCAACGCCGTCGCCGCGATGCAAGGTCCCGCACTCGCCGATGCGTTGGCCTCGACCTATCAATCCGACATGGACGCGCTCGCCGCGATGCAGGCGCAGCGAGACAACGCGCGTACGACGCAAGCAAACACCAACGCGTCCGCCGCAACGGACAAGATCAGGGCGGTCGAGTTCACCAATACCGCGGAAAACAAGGCATTTGCGAACACGCAGGCCGCGCCGGTGACTGCGCCGTCTACGACGAGCGCGTCGACGACGACGCCTCCGGTAGTTCCAGCAACGACGGCCACACCAACGACAACGACTCCAACGACAACAACGCCAACAGCGACAGCGTCACTTCCGCCAACGACCACCGTCGCTTCACCCGTGCTCGTTCCCGCAGCCGTTAGTCCAGTGCAAGCGAATAGTTCGCTCGAACTTCCCGCGCCAGAAGTGGTGATCCCCACTGATGCCACCGAACTCTCGCGACTTCTCGCCGCGAGCCTGATGCAAGCGGCGAGCACGAGTACGACACCAATGAAGCAGTGGATTGCGTATGCGGCACTCGCGGTGACCAATCCAGCGATGACGCTTCCCGCAGATTTCGGCGCCGACCTGTTGCCCGCGGAGCGCGAGCGGGTGGTCAAAGCGCATGGCGCGTTTGTGAAACTCGGCCAATCGCTGCAGTCGCCCACCATTGAGTTCGATGTGCTCACGCAGCAAGCGTTAGTCGCGGCACTCTCGGGCGGACCTCGTTTGAGCGTGCCCACCGTTGAACTCTGCACGCGCGTCGACAGCTTCGGTCGATTCAATGCGATCGCTAATCGCAAGTTTCTTGCCGGAACCACCCCGAAGTTCATCGTCTACTCCGAGGTCGCGGGGTTCACCAGCGCGCTCGAGGAAAGCCGTTTTGTGACGCGCTTGGCCACGCGCATCGTCATCGAAACCGAGCGCGACAACGTCGAAGTCTGGCGGCGCAGCCCCGAGTGGACCGGTTCTCTCGACAGCAGCGATGTGCGGCGAAACGAGTTCTTTCTCGGGGAAATCGTGCAGCTTTCGCAGCATCTCACCGTGGGCGGCTATCGCCTCAAAGTGGAAGTTCGCGACGAATCGACTGGCGCCATCTCTTCCACTGCGGTTTCGTTTCAGGTGGTCGCTGATCCGGCCATGGCTTCCGCCGAGTGAACCATGGCCTCCGCCGAGTGAACCACGACTTCCGCCGAGTGAGCTCGCGACGAGCGACACGCGTGGCCGCAACCTCGCGCTATCCTGAGGATCGTGAGCCTGATCCATCGACAACCCGTGTCTCTCTCGACGCGCGCGCGCGATTTCCTCGCGATTGAAGGGCTTTCCGCGGGGCAACTCGTGGAACTGCTCGATGCCGCGGAGCGAATGCTTCCCGTGGTCGTCGGTGGCAAGGCGACGGGCGATCAATCGTTCTCACAGGCGTTGCGCGGACGCGTGGTTGCCAACATTTTCTTTGAGGACTCGACGCGCACGCGCGTGAGTTTCGAAATCGCGGCCAAACGCCTTGGCGCCGAGGTCGTGAACATCGGCGCGACCGGCTCGAGCGCCTCCAAGGGCGAGTCGCTGGTGGACACCGCGCGCAATATTGAGGCGATGGGTGTCGATGTCATCGTCTTGCGCACTGCAATTTCTGGCGGCGCGGCGATGGTGGCGCAGCGGGTGCGTTGCCCCGTTATCAACGCGGGCGATGGTCGTCACGAGCATCCCACGCAAGGATTGCTCGACGCGCTGACCTTGCGTTTGCGCTTGGGCGACCTCGCGCAAAAGCGGGTCGCAATCGTGGGCGACATCTCCAACAGTCGCGTTGCACGTTCGACAACTCACGCACTGGTCGCCCTAGGAGCGCGTGTTGTTGCGGTGGGTCCGCCGGCGCTCATTCCCGTGGGATTTGACCAGTTAGCCGGCAACGGAAACATCACCATCACGCACGATATCGATGCGATCATCGGCGAAATAGACGCCATCATGATGCTTCGCGTGCAGTTGGAGCGCGCGGCCGGTGCCGCCATCGCTAGCGACTATCGCGCCGCCTTCGGGCTCACTTCAGCCCGTCGCGCCCGCCTTCGAGCCGGAGTTCCGATCCTCCATCCAGGACCAATCAACCGTGGCATCGAGATTGATGACGCCGTCGCCGACGACCTCGAAGACAGCATGATCATGACCCAGGTTTCGTGCGGTGTCGCGGCTCGCATGGCGGTGCTGTTGCGTGCAATCGCAACCTGAGCCGCGGTCGGATTCGACGAGCGAAGTCGCTCGGCGTCGACGTGCTCTCGAAGGAAGACTCACCTATTCCTCAAACCTAAACGGGTCGCGTGCCGATAAGGCACGCAACGCGTCTCGAGACCCTCCGGGTGGATGGTTCAGTGCGCGCAGTCGGCAACGCCGGAGTTCGCATCGTGAATTCGAATCAGTATGCACGCATCTTCTCTCGTTCAGTTGTGCCTCAGGAACTTGGCAATCAAGATTCCACGCGACTGAACTCGCCACCAAAGAGTTCGGCGGCACCACACGTGTCCATCACCGATGCGCGCACGCGCACGGCCACACAGATGAGTCGCGCAGTGTGCGCGCTCGCACTCGCATCGACGCTGCTCGGCTGTGAAGCCGATTCGTGGATGGATCCGAGTCGCACCGGTTACTTCGAGACCACGCCGACGACGATGCCCGTCATCACGCGACTCGATGTCATCGAGCGACAGGGACTCGATGGCGTCACCTACGCCAAGCCAACTGCGGAAGATCTCGTTCCTGGTGAACTCAAGTATCGACTCGCTCCTGGCGACGTCGTCCGCGTCGAAGTGTTCGAGCTCATCACTCCGGGGCAACCTGAAGTCGAAGAGCGCACCATCGATCAAACCGGCAACGTGCGACTCAAAGAAATCGGTGACGTCGTTGCCGCAGGTCTCACGATTGAAGAGTTTCAGGCCGAAATCGTCCAAAAAGTCGGACGCATCCTCGAGGAGCCCGTGGTCTCGGTCTCGCTCGAGCGCGGTCAAAGTTTTCAGTATTCGATTTCTGGATCGGTGCAATCCAACGGTGTGTTCTCGCTGACGCGGCCAGACTTTCGTCTCTCCGAAGCGATTGCGCTTGCGGGCGGAACATTGCCCACGACGCAGCGGGTCACGGTGATTCGTGCCGCGCCGATCGATGACACGCTCAATCCGATTTATCCCGAGCGCGAAGTTGGTCCCGATGGACCGACCCGTTCGCCGATCGGCAACAAGCCAACGACCACCGAAAAGCCTGCGGTCAACATCGATGACCTGATCAACGAGCTCGAGGGCGGCAAGAAACCAGAAGCGGCGCCGACGACTCCCTTCGCACCAACCGCCGAACCTGCACCCACATCAGAGCCCGCGCCCACTCCGCCAGCGAGTGGCATCGCGCCAGGAATGGTGAGCGATGTGCCGAGCATGAATGCGCAAGACAGCGCGCCGCCGGTTGATGTGGATGATCTCGCGAGCCCGCCAACCATTGAGGCGCAACCAACGCCGGCAACAGCGGCGCAGAGTGGATTCACCTTTGACACGACCACCGGTCGTTGGGTGCGCGGAAGTAGTGCGACGCGCGCGACGACTGCGCGCGCAGGCGGCGAAGAACCGACAGCCGCGCAATCGATGTATGCGACGCGCGTAATTGAGGTCGACTACCAGCAGCTCATCAAGGGTGATCCCAATCTTGACATCGTGATTCGGCCAAGCGATCGCATTTATGTTGAGCCGCCGGAAACGGGATTCCTCTACATCGACGGCGAAATCAATCGCATCGGTGTCTACAACCTCGAGAACACCAACGGTCGGCTCACGCTGAGTCGATTTGTCTCAGCTTCGGGCGGACTCGCACCGACAGCGATTCCCAACCGCGTCGACCTTGTGCGCGTGGTGGGACGCGATCGTGAAGCGACCATTCGCGTCGATCTTGCAGCGATCCGCAATCGCTCGGAGCCCGATATTTACATGCAGAAAGATGATCACGTGATCATCGGCACCAACTTCTTCGCGGTGCCGCTCGCGGTGATTCGCAACGGTTTCCGCATGACGTACGGCTTCGGATTCTTGCTTGACCGCAACTTCGGCAACGACGTATTCGGTCCGCCGCCAGAGAACTTCACCGTCAATTAATGACGCGGAATACGCGTGTTGATCGCATCTTTGCTCGAGCGAAGACGATCACGCGCGAAGAACTGCGCGGCGCGACTTTGGAACTTCTTGATGGAATCCCGTGGAACCCCGAACCTCATCCCTACGGTGTCCGTAGCCGTCGCCGTCGCAAGGATTGCGTGGCGCGTGGACGTGTGTGAGCGTTCGCGCGAGAGTTTGCGCGAGAGTTTGCGCGAGAGACTGTCGCGATGAGCGGACGACGCGATCTCGGGCGTGCCGTTCCGACCTCGGCGCAGGCACGCGGCAGTTTTGACCGAATTCCATCCGATGTCAGTGCGCTCTGGGCCAGCGGGTCAACCTCGTTTTCATGGCGCAAAACGGCGCGCGAAACGACGGAACCCCGATTGAGTGAACTCAAGCCCCTCGATCTCCGATCAGGGGAGCCTGCATGAGCGACGAAAACGAAGGTCCACCACCAACACGCGCGGGTGCCGCATCAGTGCGCGCGCCCGCGCGTGTTGTTTCCGCCGCATCGGCCATGCTGCGCGAAGTTTCCAACACCCATGCGATTCTCGCGTCAGTTGCGCTCTTGGGCGCATTTGTCGCGGTGTTCTGGGTGTTCATCTCGAACCAATTCATTTACGCATTCACTGAACCCGCCGACTGGGGTCACACGCTGTTCATCCCGTTTATCTCCGGCTATTTTGTCTTTCTCCGGCGCGAGGAACTGTTCGCGAAACCGTTCAGCGCGAGTTGGACGGGAGCGTTGGTGCTGGTGTTTGGTGTCGCGTGTTATGTCGCGGCGACGTTTGGTCCCTCGTGGTTTGTCCTTCATCACAACGCGCGTGGTATCGCCATCGGCGTTGCTTTGTTCGGACTCTCTTTGCTTATTCTTGGATGGCGTGCAACAAAGTTGTTGCTCTTTCCACTTGCGTATTGGGTGTGCTTTGGTCAGACCATCAGCGATCGCCTGTTGCAGTTGGTGACGCAGCGCATGCAAGATTGGTCCGCGGTCGGTGCGTGGGTATTGCTCGCCGTGACGGGCATTGATGTCGAGCGCAGCGGCAACGTCATCACCGTGTTCGTGAACGGAGATCCGCGCCAACTCAATGTGGCTGAGGCCTGTTCGGGAATGCGCATGCTGGTGGCGTTCCTCGCATTGGGTGTCGCCATTGCGTACACGGGTCTGCCGCGCGTGTGGCAACGCGCGATCCTCATTCTTGCGGGCGTGCCCGTGGCCATCGGCGTCAATGTGTTGCGCGTGTATTCACTGGGCGTACTCACGCTGTGGGATTCAAACTTCGCCACGGGTGACTTTCATAGCTTCATCGGACTGGTGTGGCTCGTGCCCGCGCTGCTCCTGTACTTAGGAATCATGTGGTTCCTGCGCAACTTGATTGTGGAAGGTGACGCAGAGGGCAAGCCCGCGAAAACCGCTGCAAAAGCAGGCGTTTCTTCGCGCACGAGCAAGCACAACTCATCCAACGGTGGTCCACATGCGAGTTGAACGCTCCGCAGTACAAGGCTATTGGCTGGGATTGGGCTTGCTTGTTGCGGGCGCTGTCGGATTCCGCATGTTGGTGGCCGAACTCAACATCCATCTGATGAAAGAGTCGGTGGCGCTGCGACGACCACTCGATTCCGTGCCGAGCAAACTTGGTCGGTGGGAACGCGTCGGCACCGATTCGGTGCTGTCGGATCCCATGATCGAAGAACTGGGAACGCGCAGTTACCTCGATCGCAAGTATGCGATTGAGGGAGACGTCTCCAAGGGATTCGTGCATGTGCATGTCGCTTACTACACGGGCACCATCGATGCGATTCCGCACATCCCCGAGCGTTGCTGGGCAGTCGGTGGCCTGGAGCTCACACGAAATTCCGAAGGCACGCCCATCGCGGTTGATCGATCGAAGTGGCGACCTCGCAAAGAAGGCGCGAGCGATGACGGTTACGAAGTCGTCGACGTTTCCGATCCCATTACTGGTGACATCACAGAGATCACGATGCCTGTGGGTGAGATCGTCGCCACCACCATTGAGTTTCAAGATCCCAAGGCGCCCGATGTGCGCCAAGTGGGTGGTTACTTTTTCATCGCCAACGGACGCGCAACGAGTTCGAGTTACGGAGTGCGCGCGCTCGCATTCAATCTTTCCGATCGCTACGCCTACTACTGCAAGGTGCAACTCACCAAGGCTGGCCGTGTTGCCAGCGCTGATGGCTCGCTCATCGAGCCGTTCAAGGTGGAAGCTGCCGAATTACTCACGGACCTCATTCCACAAATTATGAAGTGCCTGCCCGATTGGCCGGAGTGGGAGGCGAAGTCGCGCGGCGACTCCGCGCCCGCTTCGATCGTCGCTTCGCAAGGTTGATGACTCATGGCTAAAAAACTCAATACCAAACTTGTGTTTGTCGTTGGCTCGCTCACGCTGCTTGTGTTGTTCGGCGGCGCGGGAATTTTCGCCGTGCGCTGGCGCTACGACGCCGACCGTCACATCCGTGCGGGCGACGAATTGGTTGCTGCGGGCAACTTCAGCAAAGCTGCTGAGGCGTACGGGCGTGCTGTGGGCAAGAAGCCCAACAATGTCGCCTATCTCGACAAGTACAAAGAGGCGCTGCTGCTGGTGGTTCCAGACACTGAGTCGGAAGCCCGTGAGCGCTACTCGCAGTTGATTCAAGTGCTCGCGACCGAGGCAAAAGTCAGCCGTGATGATGTCGCGCGATGGCGTGACTTTCTCGCTGCGGCACGCGAACAGGCTGAAGCTTCTGATTCGACGATCGCGTGGAAATCGCTCAGTGATCGTTGCGATGAAATGCAACACATCGTGCGCCCCGGCGAGATCTGTGAATCGATGGCGCGACTCTATCGCGGGTACGCCGGTCTGCGTCGCGTTGATTCATTGAACGACACCGAACGCGCCTCAGCGCTCGCCGACTTGAATGCAGCGTTGGCCAATGAAGCCGTCGCGAAGGGATTCACCGATGCGGAGCGCGATCTCGCGCTGGCATCGATCGCGCGTCTCATGCTGGTTGACCTCGCTCGCGCGAAGGCTTCGGGGCAAGAGGATCGTATTGCCGCAGCGGAGACGGCGTGCGCGCTGGCGATGACCGTCGCGACCACCGCGTCGCCCATGGGAGTCGAAACAGCGATCGCAAGCTTCGAGCGGCAAATGCTGCAAAGCGCGGGAAACTCAGCGGATCCAGCGCTCGCGGCACCTGCAATGGCACTGGCCGACGCAGCGATCGCAAGCAACAACAGTGTGCAAACATTGGAAGCGGTCAGCGTGTTGCTGCGCGGCGGAAAGGGCGGCTACGAGCAAGCGCTCCGTATTTTCGCGCCCTTCGTCGAGAAGAATCCGTCGCAACTGATGCATCGCCGCGCCTACGCACAATTGCTTCGCCTCACTGATCGTCCTGCGGCATTGGCGCAGCTCGACCTCGTCATGAATGCGCCGCGTCCGAGCACTGGATTAGTGGCAGCGATCTATCAATCGAATCTGGTTTCCAGCGCGCAGTTGCGCTTCGACATTTTGTTTGAGCAGCTCGATCAGGCCAGTGATGACGAGCGCGACGCCGCCATGGTGAGCGTGATGGCGGCGCGCACCGAGCTGAGCAAACTCTTCGAGGGTGCGACCGATGACTCGGCGTTGTTGCGTGCCGACGGCAAACTCATGCTGGCGAAAAAAGACAACAGCGGCGCTGTGTTCAAGTTCAACGAAGTCTTCAAACGCGGCAGTCAAGTTGATCTCGAGCTGTACATCTTGGCCGCATTAGCCAATGTCGGCGTGGGCGAGACTGGACGCGGCCTTGAGTTAGTCAACGCTGGTTTGCAAACCTCGCCAGGAAGCCTCGCGTTGCTCAAGATGCGCGCCGATCTCGAGTACCGCTCGGGTCGATTGCAACAAGCCATGGCCACCGCGCAGTTGGTGTTGCTCACGATTCCTGACGATGAAGCATGTCTGCGCATCGTGGCCGCCGCGAAGTCTGCGGTGGCGCTTGATCCCGCGACGGCGGGAGCGTCTGACCCCTTCGTCGCGAGCATGACCAAGTTGCAAACGCTCGTCGAGGCGAAAGACTTCGATCGCGCGCGTGCGATGCTTGTGGACTTGCGCAAGAACGCTCCAGTGGAAGACGCGCGCGTCGATCGCATCTCCGTCGCGTTGGAGATTCAAGCGGGCGACAATGCTGCCGCGTTGCGCTACGTCGAAGAGGGCTTGCGCAAGTTCCCTGGTGATCCTGCGATGGCGCGCTTCAAAGCAGTGCTCTCGAGCGACGATCCTGTTGATCGCATGGTGGCACTCGCTGAGAGTTCGATGCCCGATTCCAACGAACGCCCAGTCGTCATCTATGTGCAACTCCGTGAAGCCGCGCGCACCGTGCAAGACAAGGCGGACAGCGAAGCGCGCTTGGGACAAGCGAGTGCCGCGCAAAACAAGATCACCGCAGAGAAGCTCAGGGCCGGCGCAGTGTTGTGGCGTCAAAAGGCTGAACAAGCAGACGCAGCGCATCCCATGATCTTGGAGTGCGACTTTCTCGACGCGATCGATCGCGGCGACTTTGCCGCGGCAACCGCGTGCGTGAACAAGGCGAAAGAGTCCGGTCGCGATCGCGCGCAGCCATCGATCATGGAGGCGCGCATCTTGATCAAGCAAGAGAAGCACGCCGACGCGGCGCGTGTGCTCGAGCAAGCAATCCAGAGTGGTCTCGATGCGTCGACGATGTATCGCGCGTTAGGTGTTGCGCTGGAACAGTCGGGCAACTTGGAGGGATCGATCCGTCAGTACGAGGATGCGTATCAACGCCGTCCTTCTGACATGATGACGGTGCGCTCGTTGGTGGGATCGTTGATTCGTTCGGGCAATCCGCAACGCGCACTGGAAGTTCTCCGTCAAGCGCGCAATCTCGCGGGACTTGATGATGAAATCGGCGAGCTGTGGTTGGGGCTCGAGGCTCAGTTGGGCGATCGTCGTCTGGCGCAGCAGATGCGCGAAAACCGCTACTCCATGCTGAGCTCGGACAATACCAACGCGATCAAACTCGCCAATCTGTTGGCGCTGTCATCGCCGGATCGCTTGGACATTCTCAACGAGGACGGCACACCGCGCTACAACGAAACGCAGTGGCGTGGGCTTGATGCAGCGGCGCGCGTCGCGGCGGTTGATCGAATGCGCACCACGTGGCGTGATCGTGCCGACGAGATCTTTATCGCGATCGCCACGCGTGAGCCAGCAAATCTTGACGCAGCGGCTTCGCACGCGACGCTGTTGCGCGCGGTCGGTCGACCAGTTGATGCGGAGAAGGTCATGGTTGCTGCAGTGACTGCCGCAGGCGCGAGCGCTGGTTGGCGCGGATACGCGATGCTCGGTCAATTGCAAACCGTGCTTGGTTTCGATGATAATGCGCAACTCTCGTTCGCCGAGGCCATGCGTGTCGAAGATCCACAGTCGCGCGAAGCAACCAAAGCGATCATCAGCATGCTTGCTGATTCCAATCGTCACGCACAGGCGTTGGTGTTTCTCGAGCCTTTGTGCCAGAGCAGTCCGAGCAGTGAAAACTTGCTGCGTCTGAGCGAAATACTTCTTCGCGTGGGTCGTGTGGAAGATGCGCGCACCACGTTCGACACCGCGACAAAGACCGCGACACGCGACGTAAGCATCGAACTTATCGATGGCGCCATTTGGGTTGGTTTGGGTGACAAGTTGCGCATGTCGGGCGATGCCGCCGCAGCGGTCGCCGCATACGAACAGGCACTCCCGAAGTACGCGCAGGCGAAGAAACTCGTTCCTTCGTCTCCTGGTCCATACGTTCAGGATGCGATGCTCAAGCGCAAGTTGTTCGAAATCAGCGGCGATCCCCGTCGTGGTGAAGAGGCGCTCGCGGTGGCGACGCGCGCAGTCGCAGTTGGTGCGGCGTTTCTTCCCGCGAGCGCGGCTCGCGCAGAAGTGTTGATTGCGCTGGGTGATGTCAACGGAGCTGTTGCGGAACTCGAGCGATTCCTCGCGATTCTTCCTGTGAGCGTCGAAGCACGCCGTCGACTCATCGACATCTTGGTGCAGACCAGTCGCTTCCCTCAAGCGGAAGAGACTCTGAATCAAGCGATCGGGTTGGCGCCGGGCGAGCCCGCCTGGCACTACGCGTTGGGCGAGATGTATGTGCGTAGTGGTCGATACGCCGAAGCGGCGACGGCGTTCGCACGTGCAGACACTCTGCAAAATGACGAACCCGTGTTCTATCGCGAGCTCGACGCGCGATTACGCGCACGCGACTATCGCGGCATCATTGAAGCGGCTCGTCGACGTGGTGAATTGGTGCGCAGCAGCAACACCGGGCAAACGTATCTCGGTCTCGCGCTCCTGGGTCAAGGTGATCGCGAAGAGGGGACGCGCACCGTCACGAGGACGTACAAAGAAGCGCAGGCTGCGTTTGCTGCGGGTGACGGAGCAATGATGTCTGATTGGTTCAGCGCAGTGCGCGTGCTCTTTGGCGCGCAAGATTTCGCGGCGGCCGAAGCACTGGTGCGCCAGGCGTCTGGCGGCGAACTGAGTCCCTACGGCCGCGAGTATCTCGCAGGTCTCGCGTTGGAGGGTTCGTCGGACGGCTCAGCGAAGGCGATCGAGATTCTCGCGCCATTGGAGAATGAAGACTTCTCCAAGAATGCGCGGCTCGGTGCGGTCGTGCTCGAGCGATTGGCCACGGCGCTGTACGCGACAGGTGACTGCGCGCGGAGCGTGGGCATCTTTGAGAAGGCACTGGCGCTGAGTCCTGACGCCGACCCATTACTCAACAACTACGCTTATCTGTGCGGCGAATGCCTCAAGGATGCCAAGAAGGGTTTGCCCTCGGCGCGTCGTGCGGTGCAGTTGCAACCGATGCGCGCGGAGTATCTCGACACCTTGGCCACGTTGCTGTTGGCCGATCAGCAGCCGAAGGAAGCGTTGGCGATGCTCGATCGCGCCGCAAAAATTCTGGACAGCGCCCCGATTCAGTACCACCGCGCCCAAGCAATCCTTGCGCTAGGCGATAAAGAGGCTGCGCGCTTGGCGGCCGAAAAAGCTCTGACCATGAACCCCGATCCTGCAACGAAAGCTTCGCTCGAAGCCATGGCCCCGTCACTCAAGTGACCCGAGCAAAGCCCCGATAGAGATTCCGAGAACAGCCATGACCACTGCCCCTACGAGAAGTCCCATCGATCCCCGCAGCGGTTCCAACCGCCCTCGTGCCACTGCTCCTGCAGCGACGAGGCCAACGCTTGATCCGATTCGTGTGCTGCGCCAGAAGGCGTGGCTCATTGCGGGTTCGGCGGTCGTTGGACTGGCGTTAGGCGGCGTCGCCCATTTCGTGTGTGACTACGTCTACCCGCTCTACTCCGATGTCGTGCTGTTCGAGTTGGTGTCGATTCCGGATGAAGTAGGCAGCGTTCTCAGCAAGGATGTTCGTACCGAAGAAGCTGTCGAGCGTGCTGGACAAACCGAAGCGTCGCGCATCTTGTCGCGCGAGTTGCTTGAGCGCGCGGTAAACGATCGCGACATCGAACAGACCAAATGGAGCGAGTGGTATCGCGACGAAAATGGGCAATTCGTGGTCGCCGACGCGGTCGATGATCTCGAAGACGAGCTCTACGCCGGACACGTGCGCCGCACGACATACTTTCAACTCGGTTGGTCAACGCACGTCGCTGGCGATATTCCCGTGGTGCTCAATCGCATCGCGGAAACGTACATCGCGGACAACAAGGCGAGCGATGACAAACGGTTTGCATCCAACCGCGACGCGTTTCGCACCACCCTTGCGGACTTGGACAAGCAACTCCTTGATACGGGCAATTCGCTGACCGCCTTCGTCACCAAGAACAACATGACCTCGACCAACGAGGATCGCAATGAGATGTTGGTCATGGTCGAAGACACGTCGCGGCGAGTCGGGGAAACCCTGGGTTTCCTGACATTGGCAACGAGCCGCAAGGCGCAGACCGAGGCCAAGATGGAAGGTCGGATCGAACCGACTCCCGATGACATTCGCAATGCTGAGGAAGATCCGCAGATTCAACAGGCGAGTTCGACGGTGCATGAATTTCGCGTGGCTCGCGAAACCTATCGCAATAAATTTGGCAGCGGTCACAACGCGCTCCGCACCATCGAGAAGCAAACACGCGCTGCCGAACTCGAACTCGACGCCAAGTTGCAGCAAATCCTCAAGCGCAATCTCAACGCCGACTTCAAGACGTTCTCTGATCAAGTGGACAGTTACTCGGGTCTGTTGGAGAAGTACGAGAAAGATCTTGCGACTCAAGGCACGCGACTGAAGGACTTCACCGCCAATCTCACGATGGTGCAAGAACTCAAGGAACGCCGCGAGCGCATTCTCGAAGCGCGCGCCGAGCAGCTCAAGGTCATCGCCGATCTCGATCAGTTGAAGGCGCGTGCAGATCGCTCCGCAGTTTCGATTGCGAAGGACGCGCGCACGCCGCGCGAAAAGAGTTTTCCGCGCATCAAGGTCATGCTTCCACTTGGTTGCGTGCTCACGATGGCACTGGTGATTGGCTTGGTGTTCCTGCGCGAGTTCCTCGATACCCGCGTGCGCTACGCCACCGATTTGCTGGGAATCCCCGGACTGCGTTTGCTCGGTTCGGTGCCTGATCTTGCAGAAGATCCACTGGGTCCGACCAAAGTCGAACGCGTCGTGCGCGATGCGCCCAAGAGCGTGTTGGCCGAGGTGTATCGCCAGATCAGTGGACAGATTTACAAGAACTGTGTGCAGAACGGTGTGCGAACACTCGCGTGCATGAGCGGACTTCCTGAAGCGGGCACGACCGCGTTCGTCACCAATCTTGCAGACTCGATTGCCGCGCGCGGCAGCAAAGTCCTAGTCATCGATGCCAACTTCCGCCGCAGCAATCTCGCGGCGGCGATGGGTATGGACTCCGCCGCAGCAGGGCGTGAGGTTGGACTGGGAGACGTCTTGCGCGGTGGCATTTCGTTGACGGATGCGACCAAGAGTGCAGGCGACCATGTCGACATTCTTTCCGCAGGCTCGGTGGAGAATCGCGTCTTCGAGTTGCTCACCACTGCGCGCATGGACGAAGTGTTGCAAGAGGCCTCGACCCGCTACGACTTGGTGATTCTCGACTTGCCGCCAGTTGTGGCCGCGGGCGATGCAATGGCGGTCGCGAACAAAGTAGACGGCACGATTCTCGTGGTGCGCGCGTTCCAAGAGCAGCGCGGGTTGGTCAACCGACTCGCGGCGCAATTGGGCGATGTGCGCGGCCAGTTCATCGGTGCCGTGCTCAATCGTCCGACCAACACTGCGGGCGGTTACTTGCGCAAGAACTACGAAGTGATGGCGGAGTACTCTGCCAAAGCGTAAGCAACGGGTGTGACGCACGCGCGTCTTGCGCGTTGCGATTGGTGTGCTCGCCTCGCGACGTGACAGCGAGAGCGGCAGCGTTTTCAGGAATTCAAGATGACTCAGGCGACTTCGCATCGACCACTCCGTGTGCTCATTACTGGTGGTGGCGGTTTCATAGGTTCGCACTTGTCGGAGTTGTTGCTCGATCGTGGCGACACCGTCACCATCGTGGACAACTTCTCGACGGGACGACGCGCGAATCCCGAAATCGTGCGTCGTGTTGCCTCGCGATGCGATCGCTATCGCGTCATCGAAGGCGATGTTTCGACGGAACTGCCAAGACTCTCGCCGTTGGATTACGACTGCGTCTATCACCTCGCCGCAGCAGTTGGCGTGCGACTGGTGGTGGAGAAACCAATTCACACCATCGAAACCAATGTCCATGAAACCAGCGTGGTGTTGCGTTTTTGCGCGGAGCGCTCGCTGCCGGTGTTGATCGCATCGACCAGCGAGGTCTATGGCAAAGGCATTCGCGTGCCCATGAGCGAAGACGACGATGTCGTGTACGGATCCACGGGATTCAGTCGCTGGTGTTACGCGTGCTCGAAGGCGATCGATGAGTATCTCGCGTTGGCGTATCACCGCGAGCATGGATTGCCCATGGTGATCGCTCGGTTTTTCAACACCGTCGGTCCGCGTCAAATCGGCGAGTACGGAATGGTGTTGCCGCGCTTTGTGGCGGCGGCGCTCGAAGATCGCGATCTCGAAGTGCACGGAAATGGCGAGCAATCGCGATGTTTCTGCGATGTGCGCGATGTCGTGCCCGTACTCCCCAAGCTGCTCGAGACGTCAGCATGTCACGGCCGCGTGTTCAACATCGGTCGCGAAGAATCGATCTCCATCATCGAGTTGGCACGTGTTGTCATCGCGACGCTTGGTTCGAAAAGCAAAGTGCGCATGGTTCCCTACGCGGAAGCATTTTCCGCCGGGTTTGATGATCTCACGGTGCGACAACCAAATCTCACACGCATTCGCGAGGCGATTGGTTTCACGCCGCGCATTCTGTTGCAGCAAACTGTGCGCGACCTCGCGCAGGAGATGAGCCAACGCGAAGCGTCGGGCAGTCACGCAGGCCATGTCGGTCACGGTCCGCGCGACGATCAGCACAAACAGGGAGCGACTCCATGTCGCAGCTGACGACGCCGATAGCCCCGTTGACGATGCCGGGAATTCCCGAGCTCGAAGGGATTGCGCAGTCGTCAGGATTGTTCGGGCCCGCAAAGTTTGGTGTGTTGGAGATGCTCAACGGATACGCGGGCGTGTTCCTCGTCGCGTTCTTGGTGACCTTGATTGCCACGCCGTTTGTGCGACGTCTTGCCGTCGAAATGGAAATCGTCGACAAGCCCAACGAGGCGCGCAAGCAACACAAATATCCCATCGCGTATCTCGGCGGCTTTGCGCTGTTTTTAGGCGTGATGGCCGCGATCACGTTCAGCTATGTGTTGGTGGATGGTCCCGCGGGAACACTCGGGCCGGTGCCAATCTCGATTGTGGTGGGCATTCTCGCGATCACGTTCACCGGGCTCGCCGACGATGTGTGGGGCTGGGATCCGCGACTCAAGATTGCTGGACAACTTGTCGCCGCGGCGGCATTGGCCGTGCAAGACATCGGGACGCGCGTGGCCGAGGGCGCGCTGACTCCGTTTCTCGGTTCACCTGAAACCGTATTGCTCACGATGGGACCGATGCTCGTGTACTCGAGCGATGTCTTCTACTGGTCGGGCACTGCGCTCATCGCCATCTTTGTTGTTGGTGGATGCAACGCGATGAATCTCATCGATGGCCTCGACGGACTGTGCGCGGGTACTGCAGGAATCATGTCCACTGCGTTGCTCGCGTTAGCACTATTGCTCGCGGCGAGCTTGACCATCGAAGATCCGTTTGAATCGATGGCCGGCGTGCGCATCGTGTTGTGTCTTGCGTTGCTCGGTGGTGTACTTGGGTTCTTGCCGTGGAACTTCAACCCCGCGGTTATTTTTCTCGGCGACTGCGGCAGCCTGTTGATCGGCTATCTCTTAGTCGTGAGCATTCTGCTGCTGGGTGAAAACGGCGACACGCATTTGGTGTTCGCGGGACTGATCATCTTCGCGTTGCCCATCATGGACACATCGCTCGCGATATTGCGTCGCAAGCTCGCGGGCGTTTCGATGTCGGCGGCCGATGCCAATCACATTCACCATCTCGCCAAGCGCGCGCTCGGCGGCGTCAAGCGCGCCGTGGTTTCGCTGTACGCGTTGACCTTTGCGTTTGGCGTGCTCGGAGTGGTGCTCGGCTATCTCGCGATCGAGCAAGTCGTTCGACTGCGCATCGTGTACGCCGCCGCCATCGTGCTCTTTGGATTGATCGCAGCGGTCGGCTTGAAGACCGCGTTGCGCACCCGTTGGCTCGCGCAGCCGCATGAGGACGAGGCCTCGCCGAGTCTGACTCCGGCGGCAATCGCGCCCACCAAGTCGCCCGTGGCCAATCACTCCAAGCCGACACTCGGCACCACCGCGAAATCTTGAATCAGTCAAAACAACCAATCGATGGCGCCCCCGAACCGCGTTTTGACAGCGAAAACGAGGTTGGGCATCTCCCTGTGCTGGCTGAGGAAACGCTCAGCGCGCTCGATCCGAAGCTGGGACAGGTTTACGTTGATTTGACTGCAGGACGCGGTGGACATGCAGCACTCGTCGCGCAGCGCCTGGGAGCCACGGGCCGCGTCATTCTTTTCGACGTCGATGCGGCGAACCTCGCCTACTCGGCGGCGCGTGTGGAAGCGGTGAGTTCGATTCGCCCGGACACGGTGCATGCGAGCTTCGCATCGGTCGCGCGCGAACTCGAGCGGATGGGCGTGGTGGCCGATCTCGTCCTCGCCGATCTCGGCTTCGCGTCGAATCAAGTGGACGACCCCGCGCGCGGCTTGAGTTTCATGCGCGAGGGTCCGCTCGACATGCGACTCGATCCCGCCGCTGGAATGACCGCTGCGCATCTCGTGAACACTACAAGTGAGCGAGACCTCGCCGACATTCTTCAACGGTACGGAGAAGAACCACTTGGTCGAAAGATCGCCGCAAAAATTGTCGCAGCCCGTCGCGATGCGCCGATCTTACACACGGTGCAACTCGCGGATTTGGTGCGAAGCGCGTACGGCGCACGTGCACACACTTCACGATTGCATCCAGCAACGAAGACTTTCCAAGCGCTGCGTATTGCGGTGAACGACGAACTGAGCGCGCTCTCTGCGATGCTCGGATCAGTGAGCACTGCCGCGCGTCGCGTGCATGACGGTCGTCCGAGTTGGCTTGCGTGTGGTGCACGCGTTGCGATCATCGGGTTTCATAGCCTCGAAGATCGACTCGTGAAGCAGTGCTTCGTCGACATGCGCAAGAACGATCTCGCGCGCGAAATCACCGACGGTGCATTGGTATCATCCGACTCCGAATCCGCGGCCAATCCGCGGAGTCGATCAGCGAAATTGCGAGCGGCCATGGTCGGCCACTCGAAAATGCCCGAGAAACTGTGACTTCCGCGTAACTTGGAATTCATAGTGACAGTCATCCGATGCGCGCACACCATCCACTGTGCGATGTGAGCGCGTGTCGGAACAAGCAAGAACAACTTGGTGCGAGAGTTGCCGAAGTCGTCCGACAGGCGAGCGTGCCGCGAGGTGCGCGCGAAGGACGACAAGGCGCGAGCAGCAAGGCTGTAGCAAGGAAGCTCAGTCATGACGCGCGAAAACAAATTAGCAATGGTCATTGGTTTCGGACTTCTGCTCTTCGTGGGCATCTTGGTTTCCGACCATCTCTCTGCGCGCACTGCGCAACTCGCCAACCCCGACACCTCGCTACCGATGCTGGTGAAAGCTGGTCTGCCCGGCGGAAGCCAAGCAGCGCCGCGCGAGTTCGGTGAACAAATCAATGAACCCGCCGCAGCCGAAATCGCCAGTGATGGCGAGCATCGCATTGCGACTGGTCCGATCGACATCGTGGAGCCGCGCAATGGTGACGCGGGAATGCGCGCGGGTGGGCCGATCAACGGCACGCCAACGATGCGCACACACACCGTGGCCAAGGGCGAATATCCCAGCGACATCGCCAAGAAGTACTACGGCAAGCGCGCGCTCGGTGAGGCGCTCGCGAAGTTCAACGACATCGATCCCTCGAAGCTCAAGATCGGCAAGGTGCTCAACGTGCCGCCGATTGAGGTGCTCGATCCGAGTCTTGCTCCTGCGCCAACACCGGACTTTGGTGGCGAGCCGCAGCGATTGGTGATCACAGACCCCGATCAAAACTTTGGCCGCGAGATCACTCCTGAAGTTTCCAAGTACGGCAAGATCACCGTGAGTGATGGCGACACGCTGTACAAGATTGCCACACGCGTCTACGGCGACGGAACCAAGTGGGAGCAGATCGTCGAGCTCAATCCTGGCGTCACTGCGAAGAACCTCAAGCGCGGCACTGAGTTGCGTTACGCACTCGCGAGCAACTGAACGCGCATTGAGTGAACGGCGAAGATGCTGTGTTGGGACAGACAGGCATGGAGGCCTAATGTTTGCGAAGCTTGCGACAGTGATCATTGTGTTGGGCGCGATGTTTGGCGCGCTGTTGGTGAATCGCCAACAGCGCATCGATGCCGCGGCCGAGATCAGCCGCATTCACTTTCGCATGCAGACTCAAGAGCGCGAGCGCACTGTGCTGCAAGCGAAAGTCGCGGCCATGGTGCGACCCGATCGTTTGCGCGAGAAGGTCACCGCGCTGGCCAAGCACGGCGCGGACAAGTCGAGCACCAACGGCTTCCACAACATTCTGCACAACAGTGGTTTTAACAGCGGTTTCAAACGGGGTTTCAAGCCAATTCCGTTTCGCTATGACCCCGCGAGTGCGACCAACGAATCGCTCGGCGCCATCGATGACAGCATGATCGGCAATGGACGCGATGGTGGACTGATCACACAGACGCAACGCGATCGACATCAAGAAGGGTTCGGCGGATGAGTGATCACGATACGAAACCACTCGCTGCGAACATCGCAGCAACGATGACCTCTCCCGCACATTCCACGGCAACCTCTGCACCGCGCGCGCCTTCGATTTCGAATTGGGCGCGCGTACTCGTTGGTGGCGTCGCGCTGGGAATCGCCGCGACAACCGTGCGCGTGATTCAACTGAAGACCGCGCCCGACGAACGACTGCAACGCTCGATGGTGCGCGGCAACGGACAACTGATGCAGCAACGTCGCACCGAATATTCGGAGCCGCGCGGACGCATCGTCGATCGCGCGGGACGATTGCTCGCGTTGGACACGATTGGCGGTCGACTCTTCCTCGATGTGCGCGATCTCTACACCGACGCACTCGACGCCAACGAACGCGCGGCATCGAAGGCGCGCGCTGCGGCACGCGACAGCGCAACGACGAGCACGGTCGCACTCACTTCGATCACGCCTGCGAGTCTCGATCCGATTTCTGATCTCGCTTCGATGTTGGCGAAACCATTGGGCATCTCGGTCGCGCAAATCGCCGCGCCGATCCTGGCCAAAGTGCCCGTCGAACTACACACACTCAACGAAAACATGACTGACGAGCAGTGGCGCAGTTTGCCGCGCTTCGTCGTCGTGGCCGAAGATCTCACGCAAGAGCAGATGCAAGCGCTCACGCAAGCCAAGCACGCCGCGGGTCCGCGCGCGCTCATTCGCGGCGCGCATGTGCAACCCAAGTCGGTGCGCGTGCGTCCCTTCGAAGAGATGGCCGCATCGCTGGTGGGCAAAACCGGTTTCGATGGCGCAGGTCTCAGCGGCGCGGAGTTTCGCGGCGACAAGATGTTGCAGCCGACTCCCGGCAGCACGGTGTTTTTCGCGGACAACAAAGGTCAAGTGATCTCGGTGCCTGCGAGTGGTTACTTCGCAGGCGAAGCAGGCGACGAGGTTCGTCTCTCCATCGACATCGTGATTCAAGAAGCGGTGGAGCGCGAGATCAGCAAGACGGTCAAAGAATCCAACGCAGGCGGCGGTCGTTGCATCGTGGTCGATGTCGACACCGGCGAGATTCTTGCCGCGTTCGACACGCTGCGCACCAACACCGGTCGCACGCCGATTGCGTTTGATCCCGCGAGCAAGATCGATCCCGCACTCGCGCGTTTGCGCTGGGTCACTGATCCCTTCGAACCCGGTTCGATCTTCAAGCCCTTCATTTGGGCGTGGTCCATTCAGTTGGGCAAAGCCAAACGCAACGAGACGATTCGTCTTCCTGACGGACCACTCACGGTGAGCGATGGCAGAGCCAAGCGCACCATTCGCGAAGCACACTCGTCGAGCTACGGCACCAAGAGTTGGTCTGATTGCTTGGTGAAGTCGGTGAACGCGGGCATGGCCACCGTCGCGCTGCGCATGAGCAAACAAGAGATGCAGCAATGTCTCTCGAGCTTTGGCTTTGGCAAAAAGACCGGCATCGAACTCCCCGGCGAGACTGCGGGTTTGCTTCCACCAAAAGATGAGTGGACCAACAAGACGCGCGCGCAAACTTCGGTTTCGTTTGGTCAAGGCATCGCAGTCACGCCGTTGCAACTGGTGCACGCATTCACCGCGTTCTGCCGCGATGGATCGATGGTGCCACTCACAATTGCACCGCTGACGATTGACTCATTGAACGCGAGTCAACCAGTGTTGGGCGAAGCCGCGGCGTTGGTCACGCGTGAAGTGATGCAGGATGTCATCACCAAAGGCACGGGCAAAAAGTTGATCGACATCCTGCACTACACCGGGTTTGGAAAATCCGGCACCGCGCAGTTGGTCAAGCCCACCGGCGGATATTTCGATGACCGCTACATGTCGAGCTTCTTGTTGGGCGCGCCCTTTGATCGCCCCAAGTTGGCGATCTTGGTCACCATCGAAGACCCCGACAAAACCAAAGGTCCCCACGGCGGCGGCGCACTCGCCGGCCCTTGTGCCGCGCGCATCATGAACGAAGCGCTCGAGTACATCGGCGTTCCCACTGCCGGCGAGCTGGTGTACAAGCCCGAGAAAGACGCGGCGAAGAAGAGCCTCGCGCACGCGGAGTGAGCCGCGATGATGCGCGATGATTGCGTGCATCGACTTCGCACCGCCGACTCCATCCGCGAGAACAGGGCGCGCAAGCTCCGCGCATCGCGTCACTCAGAACAACAACTGCAGTTGTGCGCGGATGACCCAACATCCCTCGTTGTGAAACCATCGAAGCAGGAGTTGCAAACGACGGTTGCAACACTGGTGAGTTCGAGCTTGACTCCCAAAGCCACGCGGCGGCATGGCTCCGTGCCGGTGTCGCCCAGTTCATCGCGCGGATACAGCTCGAGATTGTTGAAGCGGAGCACGCCGCTTTGCGCGATGGAGTCCCATTGATTGGTGTCATCGCGTTGCTGGCCAAGCATGCTCGACAGGCATCACCATGAGTGCGTTGCCTCATGCGATTGCCTTCGCCGCGGCGAAGATCTCTTGGCCGTGTCTCCTCAGTATCACCTCTGGCAATTTGTCGTTTTCCGCACACTTTGCAGAATAAGGTTGGCGGCCGTGAAGTTTCACAGTAGTTTGAGTGAGTTCGCGCCCGATCGCGCAGGAAGTCTTGGCGGTGATCTCGCGGTATGGCTGCATGTGCTGCGGCGAGCTGGAGTGCTTCCTGGAAGCGCAATCGGACTCAACGCGGCTGGAAGTGATCGAGGAAATTCAAGTCGAACTTGGAGGTGTGGAATGAAACAGGCCAATTGCTATGGTCGTCGACGCTTCTGATCCTCAGCGCGTTCGCGGTGATTGCTCAGCGCTCTCCCTCGCCCGCCTTCGCGCGCTATACCGACCCGCCCGCTGGTCCCTGGACCTACTACGACGAGTTTCCCGATTGGGAATCCGCCGTCGGTCCCTACCAAACCTTTGATTTTATGCCGTCGCGGGAATGGAATGGCGGGGCAGTGAATGAGGAATGGGCCAGTGAGGGGCTCCACCTCGCCAGTTCGTCTGATTCCCACAATGTCTATGCAGTGGCCGTGAACCCCGCCGGGGACCCGGACGGATGGGCCATCACGCCGTACGCCTATTCCACTCAGGGCAGCACTCAACTCCTCTTTGACACAGAGATCACCGCGTTCGCTTGGCTTCAGCCGTGGCCCTCCGCTGGGTTTCGCGCGTACTCCCATGACGGCACCATTGCTGGATGGGTGGTCGGCGGAAATGACGGCCTCGGCGGAGTTGTCTTCGATGTTCCTGTACACCGCATCGTCGTCAGTAACGGCATGATCGGTGATGTGCATGTCGTGTTTGTTCCAGGCCCGAGTGCCGCGGCCTTGGCGCTGACTGCCGGTCTGCTGCGCCAGCGTCGAAGGCGTTGAACGGCGAGCGCATCGTCAACGAAATTCGTGAACGGTTTGCATCAACTGAGCACGCGAAAGACGCCGCACGAAAACTTCGTGCGGCGTTTGCGTGTCATGTTGTCGTGAGCATCAATCGCGCATCGCATCACTCAGAACAACAACTGCAACTGCGAGCGGATGACCCACTGTCCTTCGTTGGTGAAACCACCGTTAGTGTCGCCTGAGAAATCGACGAGCCACGAGGCGCCGTTGGCGGCGAAGTCACCGAGAGGGTTGAACGCGTAGCCGATGTCGTTGCTCCACTTCACGTCGTTGTTGCCGCCGAAGTAGTAGTTGCAGCCGACGGTGGCAACGCTGGCGAGTTCGAGCGTGACTCCTGGAGCGACGGTGCGGAATTGATCGGTGTCGGTGTTGCCCAATTCGTAGCGCGCGTACAGCTCGAGATTGTCGGTGAGGAAGACGCCGCCTTGCGCGACGGCGCCCCATTGATTCATGCCATCGCTTTGCTCGCCGCCGCGCGTGTCCACTTCGCCTGCGAGATTCACGCGGCGAAACACGCCGTAGGCAAACAGATTCGCGCCATCAAAGTCCATGGTGAGATCAGCGGTCACGCCCCACATCGAATCGGTGGTCGAGGCCGCGACCGCGCCGGTGGTGTTGGAACGAATGCTCTGCGCCATGCCGCCGATGCCCAGCATCCAACCGAAGTTCTGACCGCGCATGCTGGTGAGATCACTGAACTGGCCCCACGAGCCCTCGCCGAGATATTCAACGCGGCCGGCGAATGCGTAATTGGTGGGATTCGCGTTGAAACTCGTGGTGTAACTGCCCGCGTAATTGCCTGCAGGAGCCGCGAAATTGCCTGCGGTGTTGGTGGGAACCAAGGTCGCATTGGCGCGCATGCCACCGCCGTAATACAGCTGCGCGCGCAGGTTGTCTTGCGCGCGACCACCGAGATTCAACTGCAGACCTTGCGAGAATTTGGTGTTGAACACTTCGTTCACCACCGAACGCTCGACGACCAGTTGGGTCGCGCTCGAGACTAATTCCTCGCGCAGAAATGGCGACTTGAATTGACCAACGCGCAACGCGATGCCGTTGTCGAAGTCTTTCTGAATCCAAATGTTTTCCACGCCGCCGACAATGTTGCCGCTGTTGAAGTCCTGATCGCCGTTCGAGAGCGCGCCCGGTGTGCGGTTGAGTGCCAACTGCACTTCGTAGGTCCAACTCGGATCCATCACGCAGCCAAAGAGCATGATTCGCGTGCGGCGATTTTCGAAACCCCATGTATCCGCGCGCGGCACGGTAGTGGTGGTGCCTTGATTGCTGCTGGTGATTCCGTCGGTCGAGCGCTGATTGAACGCCCAACGAACTTGGATCTGCCCGCGAACGTTCAAGGTGAAGTTTCCTTCGGGCGAGGCGATGAAGAAGCCAGATCCAGATCCGTTCCAGCCAGCGGTGGCGCCCGAGTCTTGCAAACTCACGCGCGAGTTGGCATCGGCGAGCACATCGGTCACCAGGGCGCGGATCTCGTTCGCGCGTTTTTCCGTCAGCCACTGCGCGCCACTTTCTGCAATGAGGGCACCTTCTTCAAGGCGGCCCACCTTCGACGCGAGCACATCATTCGCCGACTTGAGTTCAGCGATTTGCGCTGCCATGTCAGCGAAGATGTCTAATTGCGACTGTGACATCGCTTGTTCTTGCGCTTGGGCCTGTGTCGCCGCTACCAGCACGAGTGCCGAAAGCGGAGCCATGCGCAACAGCGAAGCGAGCGTCAATCTCATGCGATCTCCCAATGGTTGCGTAACGAAAGGTCGAAGAAAGTTTGACGGCGGTGATGCAGGAGCATCGTTCGCACGCACAGCGAAGGACATCCTTCGCGGCGCGCGCATTCACGCGAGCAGCAGACGCTCTGGCTTCTCAATCATGTCTTTGATGTGGACGAGGAAGCCGACGGCTTCGGAACCATCGATGATGCGATGGTCGTAGCTGAGCGCGAGATACATCATCGGGCGCAGCGCAACTTGGCCAGGATTGCGTGGATCTTCGACCGCGCGCTTCTTGATCGAATGCATTCCCAGAATCGCCGACTGCGGCGGATTGAGAATCGGCGTGGACATCAGCGAGCCGTACACACCACCGTTGGAGATGGTGAAGGTACCGCCGGTCATCTCATCGACGCTGAGCTTTCCATCTTTGGCGCGCACTGCAAAATCTTTGATCGCCGCTTCGATCCCTGCAAACGAAAGCGTTTCCGCGTTGCGCAGCACGGGAACGACGAGACCCTTCTCGGTTCCCACGGCGACGGCGATGTCGGCGTAGTCGTGAAACTCGATGCCGCTCTCACCGTCGACGGGCGTGACGTACGCGTTGACGCGCGGATACTTGCGCAGCGCACTCGCGGCTGCCTTGACGAAGAAACTCATGAAGCCCAGTCCGACACCGTGAGTCTTCTCGAACGCATCTTTGTTTTCTGCGCGCAGACGCATGACTTCGGTCATGTCGCATTCGTTGAAGGTCGTGAGCATCGCCGCGGTGTGTTGCGCGTGAACCAATCGTTCCGCGATGCGCTGGCGCAGCTTGGTCATCTTCTCGCGACGCACTCCGCGCGAACCAGCAGGAGCGATGGACGACGCGGCGACTGCCGCAGATTTCGTGGGAGCGCTGGTGAGCGTAGGCATGATTGGTTTGGTTTCCGTCGCGCTGTTGGCCTGCGCGGTTGCGGCGAGCACGTCCTCTTTCATCACCCGTCCCGAAGGACCCGAGCCCGCGACGTGCGCGAGGTCCACGCCTTTTTCGGCGGCGATTTTCTTGGCCACGCTTGATGCGCGCACACTCTCGGTGTCGGTCTTGTTCGCACTCGCACTCGCACTCGCGGCAGTAGTTGCAGTCGTCGCCGTAGGTCGCGTGGCATTGGTCTCGATCGAAGCAACGATCGCACCGACTTTGATCGCGTCGCCTTTGCGCGTGGCAATCTTGAGCTTGCCCGCTGCAGGCGCGCGCAACTCGAGTGTTGCTTTGTCCGACTCGATTTCCGCGAGCAGTTCATCTTTCTCGACGAACGCGCCTTCATCTTTGAGCCAACCGCTCAGCGAAACTTCGGTGATCGATTCGCCCGGCGAAGGAATGGTGATGTCGACAGTCATACTTGCAGCCATCTCTGTTGCCTTATCTGAAGCCGTGTCGGCTTCGCATATCCGTCAACGTCTCTCGACGATTCACTCACAGAAACACACGCATCAAAACATTGCGCAACGCGCTGAAGTCATCAGCGCGCGCAATTGCCTATTTATGCGCGGTTTCCTTCTTGCCACCACTTGGTCCGCCCGCTGGTCCATCGCCAGCTTTCGCGGCACCAATGGCTTGCGCAAGAATCTTCTCTTGCTCAATCGCGTGCTGCTTGTGGCTACCCACTGCAGGACTCGCCGAATCTTGGCGACCAACGTAATCAACAGTGATGCCGAGCAATTCGCTCAATTGCGCTTGAGCAAAGCGATACGCGCCCTTGTTGCGCGGCTCTTCTTGCACCCACACGAACTTCTTCGCGTTGGGATACATCGCGAGCACTTTGGTCAGCGCGCCATCAGGGAACGGATAGAGCTGTTCGAGACGCACGACCGCGGTCGTGTTCTGTCCGCTCTTCTCGCGTTGCACGCAAAGCTCGTGATAGATCTTGCCCGAGCAGAGCAACACCTTCGTGATCGCGTTGCCGTCGGTGATGGCAACATCAGGAAGCACTTGACGGAAGTGACCAAAGACAAATGCTTCGGTGCGACTCACCGCCGCAGGAAGTCGCAGCATCGACTTCGGAGTCAACACCACGAGCGGCTTGCGGAACGCCTGCTTCACTTGCTTGCGAATGAGATGGAACATCTGCGCCGAAGTCGTGGGATAGACGACCTGCATGTTGTCGTCGGCACAGAGTTGCAAGAAGCGTTCGACGCGCGCGCTCGAATGCTCTGGTCCTTGACCCTCGTATCCGTGAGGCAACAACATCACCAGACCAGTCGCACGCTTCCACTTCGCTTCGCCAGAGGCGAGGAACTGATCGATGAGCACCTGCGCGCCGTTGACGAAGTCGCCAAATTGCGCTTCCCAAATCACCAACATGCGCGGGTCACCGAGCGAGTAGCCGTATTCGAAACCAACCACCGCGCTCTCGGTGAGCGGCGAGTTGTGCACACAAAAACGCGCTTGTTCAGGAGCAATCGCGTTGAGCGGCGTGAATCCATCGTTGGTCTCTTGGCATGTCACGACGCAGTGACGATGGCTGAATGTTCCGCGCTCGACATCTTGTCCCGAGAGGCGCACGGGGTGGCCTTCGACCAAGAGTGTTCCGTACGCGAGCAATTCGCCCATCGCCCAATCGACATGACCAGAAGCAATCGCGTTGCCGCGCGCTTCGAGCAAACGCGCGACAGTCTTGTGCGCGGTGATGGACTCGGGATACGCGCCCAACTTCTTGGCGATCGCATCGAGGGTCTCGAGTGCAACACCAGTCTCAACGGGTTCGTGCGAATACTGCGGACTGAGTCCCGTCCACACCGAACGAAACGGATCGACCACAGGGTCGAGCGGTTGTGATTTCGCGGCAGTTTGCGCGGCATCCATGATGGCCATGCGTCCCGCGAGCATCGCTTCGACTTGCTCTTGCGTGACCACGCCTTCGGCTACGAGCTTGGCGCGATAGGTCATGAACGCGGTGTGCGCTTTCTTCACGCGCGTGTACAGCACGGGCTGCGTGAACATCGGCTCGTCGGTTTCGTTGTGACCGAGCTTGCGATAGCACCACATCTCAATCACGATGTCGTGACCGAACGCTTGACGCCAATCAATGGCGATCTTCGCGGCCCACGCGCATGCTTGCGCATCGTCGCCGTTGACGTGAATGATCGGGCAATCGAAACCCTTGGCGCTGTCGGAGCAGTAGGTGCCGCCAAACGTGTCGCGCGGGTTGGTGGTGAAACCAACTTGATTGTTCACGATCACATGAACCGTGCCGCCGACGGTGTAGCCGTCGAGATGCATCATGTTGAAGCACTCAGCGACGCCGCCTTGGCCAGGGAACGCCGAGTCGCCGTGCACCAACACGGGCACGATCATCTTGCGCTCGTTGTCCGCGATCAATCGTTGCTTGCCGCGACAACGACCCATCACCACCGAGTTGACGAACTCAAGATGTGAGGGATTTGCCGCGAGAACCAGATGAAGTTTGTTGCCCGTCGAAGTCAGATGCGAATTGGAGTACCCCATGTGGTACTTGACATCGCCACCACCGGACGCGAACGCCGCCGTCCATGCCTCATCAAACTCGGTGAAGATCTGCTGCAGATTCTTGCCAATGATGTTGGCCAACACATTGAGTCGACCGCGATGCGCCATGCCCACCATGAACTCATGCACGCCGAGCGCGGGACCTGCTTCGAGAATCGTGTCGAGGATGGGAATGAGTGACTCGCCGCCTTCGAGACCGAAACGCTTCTTGCCCACGAATCGCGTGGCGAGAAAGTTTTCGAAGCTGTCCGCTTCAAGTAGTTTCGTGAGCAGACGCAACTTGGTGTCAACACTGAATTGCGGCTGATTGCGCGCAGATTCGAGTCGTTTGGCCAACCACGCGCGGCGCTCGAGGCAACCGAGATGCATGTACTCGATGCCCATCGAACCGCAGTAGGTTTCTTCGAGGCACGCGATGATCTCGCTCAGCGGCGCAGGATTGTCCAGCGGCAATGTGCCGGGATCGAAGCTGCGCTCGAGTGAGTCGTCGTTCAGTCCCAGCGCCTCGAGCGTGAGCAGTGAAGGGAAAGGACGCACGGTTCCCAGCGGATCGAGTTGCGCCGCGAGATGTCCCCATGTGCGATAGCGCAGAATGAGTTCGTCGACTTTGCGTTGATCGGGATCGAGGCCCGTGAACGTGATCGTTGTTGCCGCAGGAGTTGCGACAGTCGCAATCGGCGCCGGTGTTGAAGCTGGTGTTGCAACAGTGTTCGCAACAGTGTTCGCAACAGGCGTCGTTGCACTCAAGAACGTGCGCGCGGCCGCGTCGGACTCGAGTTTCAAACCGAGTTCAAATCCTCGGAAAAACTGCTGCCATTCATGACTCACGGAGAGCGGATCTGTCTGGTATTGCAGGAGCAATGCCTCGACAAATTCAGGCTGCCAGCCGTTGATCGACTGTGGCAATGTGGATGAAGATGCGGGCGTCGTGCCGCGCGCGTTTGAACTCGACTCGCTCATATTTATGAAGCTCCAACTGCACACAACGCACGCTTAACTACGGCGCGTCGCGTGAATCGAAGCGATCATAAGGGAGAATGCCGTTGCTTACACCGAGCTGATGGCATCGACATCGACCGCGAGTTCCTCGCCTAAACGGAGCAACCCTTGCGAGCGCGCCTGTGCGAGCACGCGCGAGATTTCGGCGGCGGATTCGGCGAGCAACTCAATCTGTCGTCGATACTTTCCCGCAACACGCGCGATAGGACAGACCGAGGCGCCGCGCACTTCGACGAGGCCCGAGAAGCCCGCGGTAATCGCACGCATCGCATCAGCAAGATCAGCAGCGCGCGCGGCGCATTCGGTCTCACTGGGGTGACGCAAAATCAGACGCGCGAGTCGGCGATACGGCGGCAACCCAAACTGCTTGCGATCGGCCAATTCGAGCGTGGCAAATCGTTCAAAGTCATGACTGGCTGCGAGGCGAATTGCCGGCGTTTCTGGCTCGAAGCTCTGAATGATCGCGCGACCAGGATTCGCGCCGCGACCCGCGCGCCCCGACACTTGACTGACCAGTTGGAAGGTGCGCTCGGCGGCGCGAAAGTCGGGATGCGACAACGAAGTATCCGCCGACACCACGCCCACCAACTGCACGTTAGGAAAGTCGAGCCCCTTGGCGATCATCTGCGTGCCTAACAGCACGCGAATCTCGCCCGAACCAAATCGCTCGAGCGCATCGTGAAAGTGATTCGCGGTCTGCATGGTGTCGCCATCGACGCGCAGCATGGTCTTGCCTTCGATGAGACTGGGAAACAGTCGCGCGAGTTCCTCTTCCACTTTCTGCGTGCCCAATCCAAACACGGTCACCGACTTGCCGCAGTCGGGACATTCGCGCGGCAGCACTTGTTCAGCGAGACAGTGATGACAGCGCACGTAACTGCGTCGCGCGTCACCGATGGCATCGATGTGGCACACCATGCCCGCGTCGCAATCGTTGCAACTGAAGGTCCAATCGCAGCGCGGATCACTGCACGAGATGTAATTGGCATAGCCGCGACGATTGAGCAGGAGCAAGACTTGACCACCATCATGCATGGTCTTCTCCATCGCTGAGCGCAGCGTGGGACCGATGAGGTTGACGCGTCGATCGCGAATCTCCTTGCGTTCACGGCCAAAATCAACGACCACGACTTTCGGCGTGTTCAGTCCTGGCGCGCGCGTGGGCAATCGATGCAACATCGAAATCTTGCGCTCGACTGCGTTCATCCAACTCTCAAGACTCGGCGTCGCCGAACCGAGCACGATGGGACATCCTGCGATTTGCGCGCGACGAATAGCGCAATCACGCCCGTGATAGCGCGGCGCTGAGTCTTGCTTGTAGCTCGCCTCATGTTCTTCATCGACGATGACAAGTCCAAGCGAAGCATCGGGAATCGGCGCGAAGATCGCACTGCGCGCACCCACCACCACATCGGCTCCACCTTCGACGAGCAACGTCCACTGCTGATTGCGCTGCGCGTTGGTGAGTCCCGAATGCAACACCGCCACCTTGGCGTTGTGAAGTCGCGCCGAGACGCGTCCCACCGTTTGCGGCGTGAGTGAAATCTCTGGCACCAAGAGAATCGCGCGCTTGCCTAGACGCACGCATTCTTCGAGCAGACGTATGTACACCTCGGTCTTTCCCGAGCCAGTGACGCCAAAGAGAAGGTGCTGCGCGAATCGTCCAAAATCAGCGGAAACCCCGCGAATAGCAGCAGTTTGATCGGCAGTGAGCGTGGGCGCAGGCGCGATGTGACCAGCGCGCGCGATGTAGCCCGCTTCGACGGCGGTCTTGCGCACGGCAATGAGATGACCAGTCTGAATCAACTTCTTGAGCGGCTCGGTCGACGCGTATTCAGCGGCATCGGCGAGATCGCCGATTTCGCAAGGACGCGGCAGCGTGGCCAACACATCAAGCGCGTGTTGTTGTCGCTTGGAAACTTTCGCGCGCGGCGCTTCATCGCCAACCAGTGCAGGCGCGAGATCAACCAACGTGCGTTCAACGCGACCGATCGCTTTGCGCACCGCCGCAGGAAGAATCGACGCGAGGGTCATGCCGATGGGGCAGGCGTAATACGCGCTGATCCAGCGAGCAAACTGCATCAATTCGCCAGGGAGAACCGCGCCTGACGGATCTTGCGCGACGACGGACTTCAAGCGTTCGCGCGCGATTCCCGGATCTTCGTTGGCGCCAAGACGACGCACAATCCAACCCGCAGTCGCGCTCTCGCCGCGACCGAGGGGAACTTCCACGCGCGCGCCGTCGGGCAACGTCGCGAGTTCACGCGGCAACGCGTAGGTCAATCCATCAGGCCATCGATCGACTGCGCGTTCCACCGCGACAATCACTAGCGGACCAGTAGGGCCAGTCGAAGAAGACGCGAAGAGACTCACGAAGCGGAGAGTAGCGCAGCGCTCGCGCTGAGGTTCGCGCGGAATTGCAGTGCGAGCAACGCATGCCCCTCACGCCAAAATCGAATCGATCACATTCCCTGCGATGTCGGTGAGTCGATAGTGGCGACCTTGGAAGCGATAGGTCAGTCGTTCGTGATCGACGCCCATCAAGCGCAGGATCGTCGCGTGCAAATCATGGACATGCACGCCATCGGCGGCGATGTTGTAGCCAAAGTCATCGGTGGCGCCGTGGACGTGTCCCGCCTTCACGCCGCCGCCAGCCATCCAGATACTGAAGCAGCGTGGGTGATGATCACGGCCGTAATCGTTGGCGGTCATGCGTCCTTGGCAATAGGCGGTGCGGCCAAACTCTCCGCCCCACACGACCAAAGTGTCTTCGAGCAATCCGCGGCGTTTGAGGTCGAGCACGAGTGCGGCAGAGGCTTGATCGGTCTGCGCGCATTGGCGCGTGATTCCGCCGGGAAGTCCGCCGTGTTGATCCCAACCTTGATGAAACAATTGCACGAAGCGCACGCCGCGTTCCACCAGTCGTCGCGCCAACAAACAGTTGGCCGCGTACGTCCCCGGCTCGCGCGCGCTCGCACCGTAAAGCTCGAAGGTCTCGTCGCTTTCGCTTGAGAGATCAGTGGCATCAGGAACACTGGTCTGCATGCGATACGCCATCTCCGCTTGCGCCATGCGCGCGTCGATTTCGGAATCGCCTTCATGCGTCGTGGCATCGCGCGACAAGTCACGCAGCGCGTCGAGCATGTTGCGTCGCGCGTGTGGCGACACTCCTTCGGGATTCGTGAGTGCTAAAACTGGCTCGTTTCCTGCACGAAATTGCACTCCTTGATATTCGCTAGGAAGAAAACCGCTGCCCCACAAGCGTGAGTACAGCGGTTGATCACGCACTGCATCTTTGGACACCAGCACGATGAACGAGGGAAGATCCGCGTTCATCGAGCCGAGGCCGTAGCTCATCCACGCGCCCATCGAAGGACGACCTGCGATCTGATTGCCGCTGCAGAAAAAGGTGATCGCGGGATCGTGATTGATCGCTTCGGTATGCATTGCGCGCACCACGCAAATCTCATCGGCGATGCGCGCGGTGTAGGGAAGGAGGTCGCTCAACTCGATGCCCGCGCGGCCGTGACGCTGGAACGATGCGAACGATCCGGCGAGAGGCAAAACCGCTTGATTTCCGCTCATTCCCGTCAAACGCTGTGCGCCGCGCACGCTGGCTGGAAGTGGTTGACCGTTCATCTCGCGCAGTCGCGCTTTGGGATCGAGCGTCTCAAACTGCGAGGGTCCGCCTGACTGAAACAGATAGATGACGCGCTTCGCTCGCGCGGGAAAGTGCGTCGCGGACAACAGGGGGGACGAACTCTGCGCGGCGAATGCGTCGTGTGCCGCTTGGGCGTTTCGCGGCGCGAGAATGTCGTTCAACGCAAGCGCGCCAAGACCAAGCGCCGAAGCGCCGAGAAAGTGTCGACGCGAGCAACGCATGAGCTCGTCGTAGTCGAAGAGGTTGTTGCGGTGGTTGGTCATCGAGGAGACACGGTTGGCACTAGCGCGACATCATCGCGCCGTCGCTGGCAAGAATGGTGGAACAGACGAGTGTGAGCGCAGCGAGTGTTGGATCATCGATGCGCGCGACGCGTACACACGCGTCGGAATCAGCAGAAAACGAAGCGTGTTCTTGCGCGAAGAGTGTGCGCAGCGCGGCGAGTTCGGCGAGGCGCGCCGAACGCGTGCACGCGAATGCGAAGGCATCATTGATCAATGCATCGATGGCATCGTGGTGCGCAACGTCGTCGGCAGCTTCGCTTGCGACAACGCGAGACGCGTCCGTCGCGCGCTTCACCACGCGCGTGGCGAGTGCCAACGCGCATTCGCTGAACACGGGATCGTTGAGCACGATGAGCGATTGCAACGGCGTGTTGGTGATCAAGCGTCGTGGTTGGCACGCCTCGCGCGAACCTGCATCAAACGCGGACATTCCTGGCGGCGGCACCGTGCGCTTGCGATAGGTGTAGACGCTGCGTCGATGCGCGTCGTCGCCCGTACTGGCTTGATAGTCGCCGCTTTGCCCCGCGGCGGACGCGAGTCCTGCTTGTTGGATCGGCTTCACGCTCGGCCCGCCAAGTTTTTCGACGAGCAGTCCCGACGCGAGCAATGCGTTGTCGCGCAACATTTCGGCAGTGAGTCGCATGCGTGGTCCGCGTGCGAGTAAATCGTTGTGCGGATCGCGCGTGAGCAACTCCTCAGTGGCGACGGACGATTGCGCGAAGGTCGCGCTCATCACCAAACGCTTGAGCAGATGTTTGCTGTTCCACGCGCTCGACGCGGTGCCATCGCCGTTGCAAAAGTCAAAGGCCAATGCGTCGAGCAACAACGCAGAGCTCGGTGACGATCCTTGGATGCCGAAATTCTCGTTGCTCTCGACGAGTCCGCGGCCAAACACTTGCGACCACAACCGATTGACTTGAACACGCGCAGTCAAAGGATGACGAGCGTCACACAGCCATTGCGCGAGACCCAATCGATTGCGTGGACGATCGTTGTCAAACGGAAACACCGCAGCGATGGCGCCCGGAGAAACTGGTTGCGCGAGATCAGGTTGGTCGTACGCGCCTCGCTGCAGCACAAACGTCTTCGGAGCGCGCGGCGAATCCTCCATGCACATCAGCGCGGGAATGGTCTCGAGATGCGCCGCGAGCGCACGTTGCGTCGAGCGCAGTTCGATGCGCGCGTCAGTGATCGGTGTGTGAAGTGTGTCGACGAAGTGTTGTCGCAACAACGCGTCTGATTCGCGCGTGCGATCGAACTCCACCTGCGTGATCGCGGAATCATCGTGCGCCACTTGCATCACTTGCAATGCGCTCAAAGTGCTGGGAAACACGCGCAATTCATCGATCGCGCCACCACGAAACCCTGAGTCACGCGAGCGTGAACCCACTTCCAACGTGTGCGTCGTGAGTGGGCCATCGAGCGAGTCGCGCAACACCTCGGTGTCGACGAGTTCGCCTGCGATATAGATGCTTAGCCCACTCGCACTCGACGAGCCGTCATACGTCACGACGAGATGTGTCCACCTGTTCAACTCAAGTGGCGCGCGCATCTGCACACTCGCGGCGCTGCCCGGCCACAGATGAATCGCACTCCAGCGCAACACTCCGTGGTCGATCAGCAACTCGAGTCCCGAGGCATCGGCATCAAGCGCGTAGAAGCCCGACGCATGCACGATGGTCGCGCGCGTGTTGAGTTCGCTCGGACGAATCCACATCGAGATCGACACAGGGTCATGGCGCGTGAATCCAGCAATTCCATCGAGCCACACGCCACCATCGCCATCAAAGTGCATCGACTGTCCAACGACGCCATCGCCGAGTGTGACCTCGCCCAGTTGATCGCCGCGATGACGCTCGGTTGTTGCAGGCTTGCCGCTCGCAACCGTGTTAGGCGTGGAGATGCTGTCCAACAACTCGAAGGGATAGTGCGCCGAACACAGCGGGGGTGTGATCGCGTTTGTGGTCGAGTGCGCACGCTGATTGCGCCAAGCGGCAAACGCCGAGTCGCTGGTTTTCTCCGCGTTTTCTAGGGCAATACGCGCATCATCGACCGCCGCTTGCAACTGCATCGTGCGTTGCGTTTGCTCGTCATTGCTCAGACGCACGAACGGAGGCGCGGCACTCGTTTGAATCGCGTAGGGCTTGAGTCCGTTCTCATCGATCGAACCAAACATCGCCGCGAGTCCGTAAAACTCACGCGTGGCAATGGGGTCGTACTTGTGATCGTGGCAACGCGCGCACTCGAGCGTGAGTCCAAGAAACGTGGTGCCAAATGTTGCGACACGATCGGCAATTCCTTCGGCGCGAAATTCTTCCGCCACCGAACCGCCCTCTTCAGTCATACGATGCAATCGATTGAACGCGCTGGCCACACGACTCTCGATGGAGGCGTTGGGCACGAGGTCGCCCGCGATGAGCGCGGTGGCAAACTCGTCGTAGGGCATGTTGCGATCGAGCGCATGCAGCAACCAATCGCGCCACGGCCACGTGAATGAATCGCCATCGGTTTGATAGCCGTAAGTGTCGGCGTAGCGCGCGAGATCGAGCCACGTCACCGCCATGTGTTCCGCCGCGCGAGGCGACGCGAGCATGGCATCGACGCGGCGCTCGTACGCCGCAGACGCATCGACATCACACTCCGCAAGAAACGCGCGAACCTCGTCGGTCGTTGGCGCAAGTCCAGTCAACGCGAGCGACGCGCGCCGCAGCAACACGATGGAATCGGCCGCGGGTGCGGGCGAAAGGTGTTCTGCGGTGAGGCGCGCGAGGACGATTTCGTCGAGCGCATCGCGCGGCCAAGTGGCGTTTCCCCCCGAGGATTCGCTTGTATTCGCGCGCTTCGCGAAATCGAGCGCATCGCCTGCACGCGTGGGTGCGACGAACGCCCAGTGCGGTTGATAGACCGCGCCCTGTTCGATCCAACGCAGCAAGACTGCGCGTTCCTCGGGATTGAGTGGACGCTTCAACTCTGGCGGGGGCATGATCTCGTCGGGATCAAGCGATTCGATTCTCCGCGCGGCTTCGCTCTGCGCAAGATTGTGCGGAACAATTGCGTGTCGACCACTCTTGAGTAACGCGATGGCACCGTCAGCGGTGTCCAATCGCAGGCCCGCTGGGCGGCCCCGACTTTCGCCACGACCTTTGACACGGCCTGCAGCGGCGCCTTCATCGGGGCCGTGACAGGGAAAGCAACGGTCCGCCAGAATCGGCCGCACATCACGATTGAAATCGACGATCGACGGTGTCGCCGTGCTCACCGAAGCGGAAGCATCTGCAGCGACTGTCATCACATTCGGCGGCGCGACCTCATCGCAGGCGACGACGAGCAGAGCGAGTGGAAGAATCGCACGGGAAATCAAGGCTCAGCCAACATACCCCAAGACTGCGCTGAACTAACCAAGGTTCCGTCGAACGAACCAAGGCTGCGCCAAACTAACTATTGAGAATGCCCGCGAAAGCTGCGCCAAGTCACTTAGGCGAAGCAGGCGTGGCTGGGCTTGTCGTGGAATCGCGGGCGCGTGAAACGTCGAGCTCACGCGGCGTATCCCAGCGCGGACTGCAGACATCGCCTTCTTCAACCTCAAGCATCCGTTCGAGCGTTTCTGCCCGATCTGCGAAGAGAGCGGCGGATCCCCTCCCGACACACATTGGATAGGCAGTTCCGAAATCGTGCGACGCCGGCCACTGAAGCGTCATCTCCGCTTCCCTGTAAGCCTTCCACGCCGCCTGCGACTTTTCAATCAGCCGCAGGACGGGAGCAGCGTCATTGCCGAGTTTGTTGGCGCGCGCCTTCACTGACGCGAGCGCGCGATACATGCGCGCCTCCTGCATGTCACTCGCGTCGGTGGAAGCCTGAGTCATAGCCAATTGTGTATGCGCGTTGTCGAATTGAATCTTGGCGGAAGCTTCTTCGAGCTTGACGCGCGCCTTCAGCGCAGCGTGGTCGAGCGTTGGAGTCTGATCTTGCGAAAGTCCGGCGGCAAGGAGCAGGATTGCCGCGACAACAGCAAAGCGTGGGGTGAGATGGAGCATCCGCTTGATTTCGACTGGAATGCAGGGCAACGCGCAAAACTCTCGGCGCACCGTCTTGCTCGTCCTATGTCAGCAGCGGAATTCGTGAGCATCTTCTCTCGCCTGCTTCCGTCCGTGTTTGGCGGGTTCGTTGTAGAGCCAAACCGAAAGGGGTATTGTTGAAATCAGGAAGATGAAAGTGAAGCAAACTGACACGAATGCGTCTACGACGCGTTGTGCAGGGATGGCAGCAGCTCCGGCACGCGCACCGTTGCGGTCTTCCACACCAAGTCGAGCATGATCCCTTGGCACTGATGCGTCGCGGGGTCGGCAATTCGGCACGAATCGCACCGAAGAGCGCATCGACGTTGGCGCAGGCGAAGGGGCTCCCATCGAAATCGTAATCACGGCTTCGGCCGTCATCCGCATTCAAGATCAATGACTGGCATTGCCATCTCAGAAGACAACGCCGAGTTGCGGCAGCGCGGCTTGCATGATCAGGATTCGAGCCAAACTGCCGGAAATCGAGGGCGAAGGAACATCCAACGCGAGCAGGGGGCATCGCGCGTGAACGCGTGAACGCTTGGCTCGCGCCAACAATCACACGCCGTGGCCAACAAAACTTTGGCCGTTACACTCCGACCAATTATGCGTACGACAAAATTGGCACGCCTCGCCCTTGAGGACGGGACGGTCTTTCATGGCCGCGCCTTCGGTGGATCTCTTCGCACCACGAGTGATTCCGTGAGCGCGACGGCGGCGTGCGACGGCGAGGCGGGCTTCGAGGGCGCGGGCGAAGTCGTCTTCAACACTTCGATGGTCGGCTATCAAGAGGCGCTCACGGATCTCTCTTACACGGGGCAGATCCTGACCATGACTGCCACGCAGATGGGAAATTACGGCGTCGCGCCCGAGGACATCGAGAGCGCGTCGCCTTGCGTCGCGGGATTCGTGGTGCGCGAACTTTCGCAGATTGTTTCCAATCAACGCGCGACCCAGAGTCTCTCCGATTGGCTGGAAAAAGCAGGGATTCCCGCGATTGAAGGCATCGACACGCGCGCGTTGGTGCGACGACTGCGCATGGGCGGCGCGATGCGTGGCGTGATCTCCTCCGCATCACTCGCCGAGGTGAGCGATCTCGAATTGGTCGCGCGTGCGCGCGCGATTCCATCGATGGCAGGCGCCAATCTTGCGGCGAAAGTTTCGCCGCGTTGTGCCGGTCGCGCGGAAGAAGCGCTCGGTGAGTGGGCTCCGCGGGGCGGCCACTTCGTCGCCGAGTCAGACGCTGCCGACTCCATTCATCCGAATCGTTCGGGCCAGCGCTTCAAAGTCGTGGCCATCGATTGCGGCGCCAAGCGCAACATCTATCGCCATCTCGTCGAGCGCAATTGCGAGGTGCATTTCGTTCCTCACAGCGCGACAGTCGCAGAGATTCGCGCGATGAAACCCGACGGCCTGTTTATTTCCAACGGCCCCGGCGACCCCGCGGTCGTGCACGGCGTGATCGAAACGCTGCGCGTCCTCGCGGGCGAAGTGCCGACCTTCGGCATTTGCCTCGGCCATCAGTTGCTCGCGTTGGCGTTGGGTGCCACGACGTGGAAACTCAAGTTTGGTCATCGCGGCGCGAATCAGCCCGTGCGCAACGTGCTCACCGGCCGCATCGAAATCACCAGCCAAAACCACGGGTTCTGCGTTGATGAGGCGAGCCTCCGCGCCGCCGGCGGCGAACCGACGCATCTTCATCTCAACGACGGCACACTCGCGGGCTTTCGCCACACGACAAAGCCGATCTTCAGCGTGCAGTATCACCCCGAAGCGAGCCCAGGCCCGCATGACTCGGCGTATCTCTTTGACGTGTTTATCGAAATGATGACCACCCGCAAGCCCGTTGGTGCAGCCGAGATGGAACGAGCGCAAGCGGCGATGGCCGCGGTGTGACTCGTTGGTGAGGGTGCACGATGCAAAGGGCGCAACGCGCGACTTTGCTGCGCGAGATGCCGCGCTTTCGACGGACACACCAACGCGAAATCCACGATGGCGACAGGTTTTCCACGCGCGATGGCTGGTGGATTGTGGGCGTTCTCGCAAGCCTTTCCGAGGCATCCGTGCTCGAGCGCTCGCCGTTGTTCACGAGGCGACCAGTTGCGGCGAGGCCGCCTCGTATGCATGAAGCATGCATGTTAATGCATGATTTGCCACGTGACGTGAATCGATTTCCAACGCGCCTGCTCATTGCTGCACTCGCGCTGAAGGCTCACCGCGTCACGCAAGAAAAATATTCCTTCGCGCTCACCGTCGATCGAGTGCCTACATACCCTTGCGAGATCTTTGCATGCTGAGTACCTTGCGCGCTTCCCTGTAAACGCGTCCCACTGGTGGGGCGCGAAGGGTTTGGTCTGTTGTCTTGTTGGCCATCGCTCACGAAAGTGAGTTGATGTCTCGCAAGCGAGAGAGCACGCGAAGTTTGAAGCCGAGCATCCGGCAACGGATGCCTCAGGAGTACAGAATGCAGCGCAGCACGAAGAACGATGCAAAGTCTGATGCAAACATCGACATGTCTTTCGAGGTGAAGTTCCTCGCGACTCCAAATACAACTCTTGATCGGGTGCGCGATTGGACGTGCATCCGTGGAACGATGATGGCCTTCGTGGCCGTCGCGCTCATCACTGCAACGCTGAGTAGCAACACGCTCGCACAGGATGCGCCGCCAGTTGCTCCGCCAGCCGAGCCTGCGCCGATCGAGCCAGCGCCAGCCGCCGAACCAGCTGCGGAACCAGCTGCGGAACCAGCTGCCGAACCAACCGCTCCGCAAGATGCAGGCTCCGCCGCTCCCCCAATCGCGGACGCTCCCGGCACCCCCAACACCACCGAAGTCGACGCGATGCGCACCGCTGCGCGCGAGGCGATGGGACGCAACGACTGGAAGTCCGCAATCGATCTCTGGTCGACGCTGCAGACGGCCGTTCCTGGCGACGGCGAAGCGGCCAAGGGCATGAAGGCCGCGCAGGCCCACATGGACCAGGGCTCACTCATTAATGATGTCGGTGGAGATATCGAACTGCGCCGTCAACGCGCGCAAGTCGAAGTCACCGCGGCTATCGCGACCTCGAGCCTTTCGATGTCTGCAGGCGATTACGCCACCGCCGAGCGCACCGCGCTTGCGGCCAAGATTCGCCTCGACCGCGATAAGAACGTGTTCCCAAACGCCGAGTACGGCGCCCTTCTGAATCAACTCGACACGCTGCTCGAGCAAATCAGCGTCGGACGCGCAAGCGCCGACCTGGCCAAGCAGGACATCGCACGTCGCGAGGCCACCGCGGCTTCGTCGGCCAAGCAGCGCGCCGAACTCGAAGCGCGCGCTAAGAGCATCAACGAGCGTATGTATCGCGTGCGTCAGTTGCAGATGGAACTCAAGTACCCAGAAGCGTTGCAGGTCGTCGAAGAAATCCTCTTCATCGATCCGAACAATCCCTCGGCCCAAGCGCTGCGCGGAATGCTCAAGACCTCGATGCTCTATCGCGACTACAGCAACTCGGAGAATCGTCGCAGCGAAGCGATCTCGAACTTCTCCAAGGAAATCCTCGACCGCGCGATTCCTCCGATGCCAAATCTCGCAGGTCCTGGGCCACGTTCGCTCAGCGGACTCGTCGAGTATCCCGAGGATTGGCAGAGCCTCTCCGACATGCGTCTGCGTGATCGCGCCAGCGGTTTCCGCGAGAGCGCAGCCAATCGCCAAGCGATGGCGTCGTTGCAGAAGGCCGTCTCGATCAACTTCAACAACAACCAGCTCGATCAGGTGTTCAGTTACATGAACCAGGTCAGCGGTGTTGACTTCTATCCCGACTGGAAAGCGCTCGAAGGCATCAACGTTCGCCCCGAGGACACCGTCACGGTCACCTTGGACAATGTTTCCGCTGAAGTCGCGCTCAAGCGCGTCATCGAACAACTCGGCGACGAGACCGATCGTCCCGACTACGCGGTGGAAGACGGCGTCGTGGTGGTCAGCTCGTCAGAACAACTGCGCAAGAAGACGCTCACGATCGTCTACGACATCCGCGACCTTCTCTTTGAGGTTCCCTACTTCGACAACGCTCCCGACTTCAACCTGAGCGCTGCTCTCGAGCAGGGCAATCAGCAGGGACAGGGCGGCGGAAGTGGCGGCGGCGGCGGCGGTAGTGGCGGCGGCGGCGGTGGCTTCGGCGGCGGCGGTGGTGG
>QWPW01000026.1 GCA_003671025.1 Planctomycetota bacterium | reverse complement strand
GCACCAGCGTGTCGACTGCCGCGAGTCCGCTGGCGAATGTTCGTGCCAACCGCGCGCCTTCGAGCAGCGCAAGCGCTTCTTCCAATCGATCACGCGGCACGAAACTCAACGAGCCATTGGTCATATCCTCGGCGCATGCTGAAGACTCAACATGCGGGCAAACTGTGGATGGTGACGCAACCTGATCACGGGGCACTCGCGGGATTTCTCGCAGCGCACTGGGGCAACGAAGCGTTTGCACGGCCTGGCCATTACGCGCCAGTCGTCGATGCTGAACGCTTGCGCGCGCAAGCAGTCTTCGCCATCGCGCAACACGACAACCATTGGTGGGAGTGGGAAGCGAATCCTGATCTCAGTGCTGACGATGGATTTCCGCTGGGGCTTGGTGAGACGAGCAAGAATCAACAAGCAGGATTCGATCGTTGGCGCTTAGGGCTCAAGCGATTCGCTGCAGAGCCGATGGTGAATCTGCTCATGAGCAGTCACGCGTATTGGTTCTACGCAGCGCGGGTGTTAGCGCAATCAGATCCCGCGTTCACTTCTCCGCTGTTTTGGAAAGGTGCGCCGGACAAACTCTATCCCGGAACAATCGAAGCTCCGCTCGCCTTCATGGAGCACTTGCAAGCGTTGCAATCAGAGTGGACGGCGCAACTGCGCGCGGACGTCGCAACCGCCGCGTGGGTTGAGCCCGCGAATCTCGCGCCGCTCACACGACTGTTGCAACTGTGTGATGGATTGTCGCTCGCGCTTTGTTCATCGCTTATGCCTGCAAAAACAGGCGTTTCTGTCGGAATGGGCGCAGACGCGTTCGAACTCCACAATGTGCCGCGGCGCAGTTGGAGTGATCGCGGCACCATCACCGCAACGCCCGTAGGACCGCGACTCATCGCGCTCGATCCCTATCCCTTCGACATCGATCCGTTGCCCGTGACCATGCTTGCGCGCGTCGTCACGTTGCCGTGCGAGAAGCCAGCGAACTTCCACAGTTGGTGGCACGCGCACGAACGTGAATCTGTCGAGTTCCAATTTGTCTCGCGCAAGTGAGCACTGACTCACGCGCGCTTCGGGCCGCACCCCATCCGCCAACCGAGCCAACCCATCGGCAAGTACGCGACCGAGAGATCGAGCGCGCTGAACCACAGAGGGCAGTCGGGGATCATCATGACCGCTATCACGCCACCGACTAGGAACATCACGCCGATGACCATCGCGATGGTGAGCTTCTGCGACAACGCCAGCAGCGTCGCTATGTACGCGCCAATGAGTGTGCCCATCGCGTGCGCGGCAAACGGCACCGACAACTGAAGCACGGAGTACTCGCCGATGTGCGCGTTGATGCTCACGATGTCGTTGATGTCGACTCCCGGTGGCGGTGGGAGCGCAGCGGCGCCGCCGGCGATGATTGCACCGTTGGCCAGTCCGCCGAGGATGAGCCCGGCCAGCCCTGCGCCGATGTTGCACAAGATTCGAAGCCGGAGGTTCGAGCGCCAGCCCGAGAAAGCGACGCTCGAGTTGGCATGATCGTTGGAGGAGTTGAGTGGCATTGGTTGGTTCATGGGGAGGCGTTCGTGTTCGCGTTCTCCAGGACTTGGTCCGCGCGGAGGCGACAACAACTACGACGCAGCCACCATAGCGCGTTGAGTTTTCTGCAACGAGTGGACTTTGATGGAGCGACAAGCGAACAGTGTCGATGTCGGTGAAGATGCACACACGCGGAGGACGCGCTGCCGAATTGGCGACGCATCGCGTGTGAGATCTCCCATGCAAGACGCAGCGATTCATCTTCCCGACGGCTATTCCCTTCGCCTCATGAGTGAGCGCGATTACGCGGAAATCTCAGCGATTTGCGCTGCGGTCTATCCCTCCGAGACTTCGTACACGCGCGAGGAACTCGTATCGCATCACATGGTTTTTCCCGAAGGACAATTCGTGGTGGTGCATGATGAAAGCGGAGCAGTCGCGGGAACGCACTTCACATTGATCTTGCGCATGTTGGACTTTCATCTCGATGATTCGTGGGAAGTGCTCACTGCGCGCGGCACCTTCACCGATCACGATCCCGCTGGTCACACGCTCTACGGCGCCGACCTCATGGTGCATCCTGCGCATCAACATCATGGAATCGGTCGCGCGCTCACGGTGGCCATGCGTGGACTTGTGCGCGAGAAGGGTTTGTGGCGCGCCACTGGCGGAAGTCGAATGCCCGGCTATCACACAGTCGTGGCCACGGTGACCCCTGAGGAGTACATCGCGAAAGTGAAACTCGCGGAACTCACCGATCCCGTACTCACCGCACATCTGCACGATGGTTGGGACGCAGTCACCGCGATCGAAGGCTACTTACCCAACGACGCGGAATCCGCGGGATGGGCCGCGGTGATTCAGTGGATCAATCCCGCGTGCCCGCCACCCGAAGGATTTGAGATCACACGCGTGCCTCGGCGCGCGAAGAAGTAACGCGCACTCGCGCACACATTCAACGCGGCGCAGCGATGAACTCATCAATCGCGTTCCAGTACTCCGTCGTGCGCGAAAGCCCTGAGTTGTGCGAGCCTTCAAGCTCAACCAACCGTGCGCGCGGATTGAGCGTCGCGAGTGTGTGGCTGTGTTCGAGCGGAACAATCTCATCGAAGTGCGAGTGGAGGAGCAAGATCGGGCACGCGAGCATGGGCAACACTTCGTCGGTGCGAAAGGGATTGGTCACGATGAATGACGGCACGCCGTAACCCCATGCAAAGCTCGCGATGCTGGTGAACGGAGATTCGAGCACGAGCGCGCCGAGCTTTCCCTGCATCGATGCGTGCGATTCGAGTTGCGCCGCGACTTGCGCTGCGACACCAGTTCCCAGTGAACGCCCATGCAGTGTGATGGTGGAGTAGTTCGTCGCCGCAAGCGTTACCTCGATCGCCTCCACGACATCTGCGACGATCACGTCTTGCTTGGGAGCGCCGCCGCTTCGCCCATAGCCGCGATATTCCACGAGGAGCACATCCATGCCGCGATCGTTCCACGCGCGCGCGTCGTGCAGCGCATCATCGATGAGCTCTGCGTTGCCGTGGAGAAAACACACGAATCCCTGCGCTGGAGTTGATGTTGATCGAAGGATCCATGCTTCGGTCTTGATGCCGTCGCGGTGGTGCAACCAGATGCGTTCGATGTCGGGTTCATCGGCGATGCGCGCCTCGCTCATCCCCGGCCCCGCGAGCGCAGGCATGTAGACCAGCGCGTCTTGTTGAAAAAACAACACTGCGCACCAACCGACATAGACCAAGAGCACGACACGAAGGATGCGCACCAGTGGCTTCCTGGAAAGCGGAGTCCATCGACTGTGGCGGCGCTCATTCATAGACGCATTGTGCCATGTCGGTGAACACACTCGTTGCAAGTTCAGCGACGTTGGCGCGTCAAGAGCGCGCTCATCGTGAGCCGCGTGAGCGCACCAGGCGCAGGCACGATCGAGAATCACGACAGATCGAAGTTGCCGTTGATATTTCGTCCGACGAGGGAAGCGGGGACAACGAATCTGATCTGCATGTTGCCGGCGTTGGAGAGTGCGGTGGCGTCGTTGTTTCCTTCAAACAAAACCCATTCGTCCCTGACTTCGAGCAGATTGAACTCGACGAGCGTCTTAGGTGTTGGCTGCGATTGAGAGGCCATCGAAGGCACTGGCTCCGGGGTAATTCTGCGGTGATGCGACACCGAAGGAGAGCGCGATCGATTCTGCGAGGTCGTTGCGAAACCAAAAGGAGACACCAGTGACGCCATCTGCGGCTCGGTTGCCTTTGGTACGCGCCCGCTGAAGATCCTGCAGATGCCGCTGCGCGAATGATGGTCGCGGGGATTCCACCACTCTGGGTGTTCGCGAGATTGAAGTTGCTCGTCACAAACGCTTCGTCAATAGGACTACCAACGGTTGACCAGTTGAGAGCGGTCGTGCTGGTTGAACCTCGCTAGTTGGCCGCGCCTTGCGAGAATGATTCTTGGAATCCAACGACGCCAGCGTGCGTGGAGTCGCAAATGATGACGGTGGCTCTGAGCGAGGCGACGTGGCCGACATGAATGCGAGACATCGAAAATCTATCGTGTGAGAGTGGGTGAGCAAAGTTGCGCACCACGAATTCATGCGCGTTTCATGCACGTTTCATGCACGTTTCATGCGCGAGCAGTGTTCGTCGCGACCAAGGAGTCCATCAACTCTGTGATGCCTCGAAATGTCGCGGCGGCTCCACTCACTATTGCGTCCTGCTCGGTCGCAGAGAAGCGCTGCGCATCGAGCGTCGTGCGAAACTCGCCCCAGTACTCGCGCGTGCACTTGTCATGAGGATCGAGTGATTTGAGTGTGTCATCGTTGAGGCTCCACGCTTTGCGAAGCACTCGAGCGATCACCTGCCCGCCGTTGGAACTCCCCTCAACGACATAGAGCACACCGAGCCACGCGAGCGGGTTGTTGCGCGTGTTTCCGCCGAGCCAATCGATAGGACTTGCGGTGACGCAACGCGTATGACCAATCGGATCATGCGCGAGTAACGCAATGTCGCGATCGAACATGTCGAGTCGCCGATGCCGAGGAAGAAAAATCGGGCGCACGCGCACATCGCTGAGCGCAAGCGTTTCGAGTTCGCGCTCCATGACCTCATGCACACAACGCATGGCGCGCGCAAACTCCGCGTACTCGCCGCGCGAGATCGTGCCGCGGACAATCGTCTGCTGAAACGGATGATGCTCCGCGGTGTGGTGGAGATCTGTCGTCGATTCTTTGAGGCGTGCCGCAAGCGATGAGGTGGTCACGAGCGCGACGATTCTGGCGAATGGGCAGCGCGAAACTGGGGCGACCGCGGAGCTTGCCGGCGCGGTTGCGGGGGACGCAGAGGTTGACTCGGACGTGCTCGCGGCGCCCTCGCGCTGAGCTTGATTCGTGGGTTTGGTGAGGAGGTGGCTAAGCATCTTGGAGGTCACTTGTGAGGTTCTCTGATTGGCAGGAGGTGATCGACGTTCCAATAATCATTGGAACGGCGATCCAAGCGAGCCCCTTCACCAGGAAGAAGCAGAACGCGAGGAGGCCCAGCCCACGAAGCCGGCGGGCGAACGATCCGTAGTTGAGATTGAGTCTCATTCGCAACAGGCTATGACATCGGCGCGATTTCCGCAAGTCGTCTGACTCGGCGTGGGCCACGGCGCAACTGCGAACTTGGTCACGGGCAGCTTGTCACCCATGTGCCCGGAACGAAGTGTTACCTGTGTGGCCGGATGTACACAAACCGATCTGCCCTCGATCGCCTCTCCCACCAAAACGCAAACCGCAGGCGCGACTGTTTGCGCCTGCGGTTTGTTCATGCAGCTGTGCGTGATTGCGCTCGCTGTCATCCACCGATGGCAGCAGCATCTTCCTTGGTCGTCGATTGCGTGACTCGTCCGAACAACTTTCGCAACATCAACCAATCGCGATCCTCGAACGCCTCGCGGCACTGCGGAGGAAACGCGCGTTCGATGACCACGGCCATCCATCGCATCTGCGTGTTGCACAATGAACCTAATGCATACGACGCCTCGTTGCGTCCTGGGCACAGAGCGCTGTACGCGTTCACGCGCTGATTGAATTCCGTGAGCTCCGATTCGAGTGCGTGTGCTTGCGCGCGCACGGTGTCGCGCTGCTCATCAGGAACGCACGCGATGGAAGTGTCGATGGCTCGCCACAGTGGACGGGCGTCGCTATATGAGTAGGAAGAGCGAAGGTTCAGGAGCAGGTCGTTCCAGCGCTGCGCGTCATTGGGCGGCAACGCTGCGGCGAACGCGTTGCAATACCCATCCCCGCATTCGGTGCACGTTCGCAACGCAGGTCCTACGCGCGCGTTCGCCGTGTCGAGCGCGACCATCGCTTGGTCGCGACTTTGCGCCGCGCCATCAGAACCATCAAGGTTGCCCGCAGTGGATTCATTCAACGCAATCTGCGCGGCGCGCATCGCCCGTACGGCATTGTCGCTTGCGGCGATCCATGCGGGAAGCAATGAACTCGCGCTCGCGAGTGCCGTTGCGCGAACCTCATCCGTGAGCGGCATCTCAAGCGCGGCGGTGGCGATGTCCACGACTTGGGCTGGCGCCTTGCCCCATCGGTAAGCTTCAGCTGCGGACGCCATCATGTGTCGCGCGAGGCGAGCGGCGCGCGCGCACTCAAGTGCCGGGAGATCACATCGTTCACCTAGCGCCGCCGCCAAGCTACGGAAGAACTCATCATCGGCAACGCGCGCCAGTGACCACGCGCGTGATCTTGCGTCACACGCAACGCGTTCGCGCGCGTAATAGGCCACAATTTGTTCGCCGTTCATGACCCCGTTGCGGCGATCTGTGTTCATGAGTCCCTCGCGCACCGTCGGCGCGACCGAAGTTTCCCAAGCCGCGCGCGCGTTGGTGAGCAACGCATGGAGAATCTCGCGTTGCTCCGCATCAAGCCGCAATTGTGTTGCCACACGGTCACTCTCTGAGGCGCTGTACAGACGAGGAACGCCCGAAGAATCCAGCGCCGCGTCGGGATCGGCGGCGAGGGCTACCGCGCGCGCTTGCGCGTATATCGTGCCGAACTCGGCGAGGTCTGCATCGCTCATCGTGTGCGGAGCGGCCTCGGGGATCTCGAACATCCCATCGACGGAATTCAGCCAATCGAAGCCTTCGAGTTGCGCGAGATCGAGGCGCAGTGTTGTGGCGAGTTCGACGCTACGTTCCGTAACGTCGGCGCCGTCGCGACGGGCCATCAGATCAGCCAGAGAACTGTCGAGCAGCGCCGCGTCGGCCTTGAGCCAATCACGACAGAGCGAGCGCACACGTTCGCGCACGGGCTCGGTGATGTTCCCGGTGCGAAGAAACTCGCGCGTAAGGGAAGCGGGGTCACCGCTTGAGGCACTGAAGCGCGGCATACCCATAATGGACTCGTCGCGACCGAGCAGCCGCGGCATCCAGTAGAGTCGAAGTGCCTTGCGATCATCCTCGGTGAGTTGCGGCTCCATGAGGCGATAGGTTTGCAATTGCGCGTCGACGAGCTTGCTAAATGCGTCACTTCCAGGCTCGAACGAAGAAGTGTTGGACATCAATTCATTCGCAACATCTGGCGGCAATTGATCTAAACGGAGTCCTCCATTGGGCGATTGTTGGGACAGCGCCTCAATGAGGGAATGGCGCTCGGCGTACAGCTGATGGAAGGTCTTGCCAACCGCGCCAAGTTCATCGGCGCGCTTCGCCTTCGCTTCAACGTCGTCGCGCAATGTTTCCCACGCGCTGTGAAGGGAGGCCGCGCGTTGTGTCGCGTTGATCGCGCATAGCCGCGTGAGGCGTTGGCGCTCTAGGTTGGTGGCATCCAAGCCATCACGGCGAAAGCGCAACCAGTCGGAGACATCGTCAGGCACGCGCGCACGAGTCGATCGAACGGCTTCGCGCAAGAAGTGCTGCGCCTCACGCAGCGCGGCAAGTTCGCCACACGTGCGCGCCAACGGCTGCATGTCGGGAGGCACCGCAGCTTCGAGGCGCGCGAAGAGATCGACCCGCATCTGCGCACACTTGTCGGCGAGGCGCGCCGAGAGTTGAGAGAGTTTCTTCGCGTCGCGCAGTCCAATGATGATCTCTTCGTCGGACGCGGAGTTCGTTGTGATACGCGCGCCATCTTCAACCGCGCTGACGAGCGTCAATTCATACGCGCCCAGATACGCGCGCACTGACTCGAGCAACACATCCGGCGGCACCGTGACTCCCAACGCATCGAGATCCATGAGCAGTGTTTCGAGTCTGATGACGAATGGCGTTGCGGCCGGCGGTGCCGCCACGGCGCCGACATGAATCATGAGCGCGCATGCGGCGAGCGGAATGACCTTCAAACAGCGGCAAATGTGGGTCATGGCGCGGCGCGTGCCTCGCGCGACAGGGGAACGAGCCAACGCTTCATCGTGGAGCATGTCGATTCCTCGTGTGATCAGTTGATGTCAGTCAATACCTCGAGCGCGCGGGAATACCTTGAGCGCACGAGAATACCGCGCAACGATTCGCAATTGTTGCAAAGGGGCCATGCGACACAGAATTGAAACCGACGGGGGTCGAGCGACGCACGCCGAACTAGGACAGCACGCGTGCAAGTTCATTCACCCACGGGCGAGGCGTTTTTCGTTGTCGTCGATTGCGTGACTCGCCACTCGGAGTGTTCGAATGCTTCGCCACACTGCGGAGGAAACGCGCGCTCGATGACGATGGACATCACGCGCATTTGCGCACTCGACAATGCCCTCAAACTGAGCCGACGCGCGATGTCGACTTGAGTGCATGGCGCCGCGCTGCTCATTGCCTCTCTCACGAGTCGAATCATCAGCCGTCGGATGCAGCAGAATCGAAACGATGCGAAATGAAGTGGCAAGCGATTGCATCGAACGCGACTCTGCAACACGAGGCTTCCTCGCAAGCACGGATCACTTGTACTCACGACACCCGCGCTGCACGTGCTCAGCAATCAGGATCATTGCCGGGAGTGCGACTGAAGATCAGATCGGTTTCCTCAGGCTTGAGCCCGTTGTACTGAACCTGCCACACCGCCCATTCGCGCTCAAGTGTGATGCGCTCACTTTCGAGACCAGCCGATTGATCGACGAGGAGAAGCATCGCGTTGCGCGATTCCTTCGAATCATTGGGGACATACGCAGCGACGGCCTTCATGTGCGTCTGCGCGTGCTGCACCAAAATGGCCGCGCGCGCAATGATCTCCTGCTTCTCGCTCGGAGCAACCCAACTGCGTTGCGCGAGATCCTTGACGAAACGCGCGCACTGAAGCGTGATCTCCGCAGACCACGCCATGTTCGTTCGCTTTCGCTCGACGCGCTGCAAATCGACGGGCGCATCGTCAACCGCGTTTTGCCTCACCGCGCCCATGCGAGACGTCGCGCTCGGAACAGACGAGCAACCCGCAACACACAGGACGACAAGGAACGGCGTGAGGTGTTTCATGGAGAGCACGATAGTGCAGGCACGCGCGGGCGCAGCAGTTCTCGTAGCGCGTGGCACACTGTGCGAATGTGTCATTGACGACGCTGCGTTCACGTCGCGTCGCGGGCAAACTAACTACGGCGCAGAAACTCGGCACTCGACACATCCGATCATGTCGTGGGTACTCACGCCAGGATTAGCGCGCGGACACGGCGTGAGGAATGACGCGCACTTCTTGAACTTCGTTGATCGTGAGCCACGCGTTTGGTCCGCGTGGATCAACCTCGGGCGGGCAACGTCGCCAGTTCTTGGGACATCCGCTCTCGAATAACTTTCACTCCTTGACTGAGCAAACAAAGAGTATCGGCTCCCCGATCAAGGGTTGAGGTGCGTGAATGCTGGCGAAGCGATGAAGAAAACTCGCTAGATCTGTGGCATTTCCCGAGTCCGATTTCTCACATCGCGATTTGGGGGATACTCTCTACTTAGATCTTGTGCCGTGTTGCTGAACTATGGTGGCGACGATGCGCATCGGATCGTGACTGTTCCTTCTGACGTGAAAAGATGGCACGAATTCGTGTGGGGAAACGCATGCATCGAACGACAACGGTGGGCATTAGCCAAAGCGCCGCGCCCAAAGGGCGGCCACCAAAGAGTGAGGTTACATCAACTGCAGCGGCGCTTCCGCTGTCACAGCGCGCGCAGCGCGCGTTGTTTGTCGACCTCAACAACTTCTCGACATTCCCCACGCTCGCGGTCGGCATCTTGGTGGCATCGCTGCGCAACGCAGGGTTCGAGGTGGAAGTCCTATGCCCTCTCGCGCATGACGTGCCCGCGGCTGAGCGAGAGAAGCGGGAGACCATCAAAGATGACTTGATGCGACGAGTGCATCTCTCGACGCATCCGCTCATGCGCGCTCCGCGCGACGCCGCTCGCCGAGCGCGCCTGTGGTGGCGCAATCGACCTCATCCGCGCGTGCTGCGTGAGGCGGCGCGCATCCTCGACAGCAAGCCTGATGTCTTGTTGCTCTCGGCGTATCTGCAGCATTACTCGACAGTCGTGGAACTCGGGAGACTCGCGGCCGCGCGCGGCATTCCGGTGTTGCTGGGCGGACCCGTGTTCAATCAGCAGGCCACCGCTGAGGTGTGGCGAACGATTCCGGGTTTGTGTGCGCTCGTCGCTGGTGAAGTCGATCTCACCATGCCTGAGATTGTGGCGGGGGCAATTCGCGGCGACGACTTACTCAAGTACGACGGCGTGGTGCTTCCTGACGGACGTCGCAGTCCCGCGGCGCCACCACTGCGCCAACTCGATCGCATTCCGGTGCCCGACTTTTCCGACTTTCCCTGGGATCGCTATCGCACGCGTGTGATTCCGTTGATGACGGGACGCGGCTGTCAGTGGAACCGCTGCGTGTTTTGCAGCGACATCGTGAGTGTGAGTGGTCGCACCTTCCGCACGAAAAGCGTTGACGCGGTCATGCATGAAGTTCGCGAGCTCGCAATGCGCCACGAGTGTACGAATTTTTTGTTCCTCGATATCAAACTCAATTCAGATCCGCGCACCCTTCGCGGCATCGTCGAACACATTCAGCGCAACGCGCCCGGCGCGCAGTGGGTGGGAACGGTGCACGTGGACCAACGCAAAGACAATGGTCTTTCGCGTGCAGAGTTGCGCGCGGCCGTTGCCGCGGGCATGCGTCGCGTGAGTTTTGGCCTTGAGTCGGGAAGTCAACGAGTTCTCGACCTGATGGACAAAGGGTGTTCGGTGGAGCTCAATCAAGAGTTCATCCGCAACGCCTACGACGCGGGACTGAGTGTGCGATGCACCATGATCCGCGGATTCCCCGGCGAAACAGCGGAAGATGTGGTGCTGACTGCGGAGTTCCTCGAGCGCAACAGCGCGTACATCGACCGTATTCGCGCGAACGACCTCGCGATCATCGAAGGAACACCGCTGCACAAGACGGTGCGCGATGAGCCCACGCGATTTCCCGAACTCAAGGTGCTGCAATTCGATCATCGTCAATCGTGGGCGCGCTATGTCAATGTCAATCATGCGGAAGGTGCGTATCGCAAGGCGGTCGCGCGCATGCTTGATGCGGTGTACGCCATCAATCGACGCGAGGTCCGCCGCACTGCGCGAGCCTTCGACGGTCTCATGTAGGGTTTGCAGCGATGCGCATTGACACCAAGGTTCGTTCTAATCCATTGCGCCGTCGCTTGCGCCGACTCGGAACATGGGAGCGCCGCGAGGAAGCGAACGCGTTCATCGCGCTGTACAGCTGGGAGCACGGTCTCGCTGATGCACAGCGTCAGAAGCGTGCGCGTCAAGTTCTGAGTGAGCTTCGCCGCTTCGGCTTTTACGAACACACGCCCGACGAACTTGCATTCGGGGCGCGCGTGGCGTGGCGCAATCATGCGCGTTGCATTGGCCGATTGTTTTGGAAATCTCTGGAGGTGTACGACTGCCGTGCCATCGTCGACGCTGAAAGCATCGCGGCGCGCATGTTCAATCACATGCGTGAAGCGAGCGGCGAAGGCAGCATTCGCTCGATGATCACGATCTTTGCTCCCGTGCGTGGTGATGCGTTGCCGGCGTACATCGAGAGTCGTCAGGTGGTGCAATACGCAGGGTATGCGCGCGATGACGGCGGGATTCTCGGCGATCCCATCACCGCGGAAACAACTCGTTCATGCATCGCATTGGGGTGGAAGCCGCCGATGATGCGTTCCAACTTTGATGTGTTGCCGCTGATGGTGCGCGATGCGCGCGGTCGGCGCGTGCTCTTCGACGTGCCCAATGATGCGCTGCGTGAAATTCACATTCATCATCCGACACGCGCGGGCCTCGCCGCGATGGGATTGCGTTGGTACGCAGTGCCATGCGTGAGTTCGATGATCCTGACCATCGGCGGCATTGATTATCCCTGCGCACCGTTCAACGGTTTCTACATGTCAACCGAGATCGCCTCGCGCAATTTTGGTGACGACCGACGCTACGACTTGCTCGCGCGGGCCGCTGCGGCTCTCGACATTGAGCGGAGTGACTCGCTGTGGAAGGACCGCGTGCTCACGGAACTCAACGCGGCGGTGCTTCACTCCTATCGGCGCGACGGTGTGACCATCATCGGCCACCATGAGGCCAGCGCGCAGTACATGGATTTCCTGCAGCGCGAAGCGGCCGCGGGGCGCGCGGCTTCAGGTGATTGGTCGTGGATTGTCCCACCGCAAGCGGCATCGGCATGTCCGGTCTTTCACCTCGCCATGCGTGATCGACTCATGGTTCCCAACTATTACAACGCGCGCGGCAGTGACGGCGGTGAGCTTGCGCCGCGCTACGACGACTTCACGCGCAACAAGTGGTTGGCGCGTTGGGACCGCATCCGTCGACGCTGGTTTCGCTGGCGAACAAGAAGAGACTGATGAGCGCGAACGAGACCAGACGCACAACGCACACGTGCGATGCCACATCGCGTTGCCTTTGATTCTGCAGTGATCCGCTTCGAGTCCGCACGAGCAGACATGCGACAACGCACGTGGATTCAAAACGCCGAGATGGCCGTGGTGCGGATCAGCGTGGCTGCCACAGAGCTCGCTTGTCACCTTTGCCGCACAGTTCTTTCACACTCGCCAAAGGGCCTTTGATCGACTCGTGCTCGCGGCAAAGGTGACGTGGATGCATAGCGACATCACCGTCATAAAGCTCTGAAGTTACCTCGTTCATAAACTTGAGCCTGTCATCGCGCTCACGAGCGCGGGCTACAAGAAGTACTACTTGGGACTGCGTCCTCACACCGCGCCTCGGCGACAAACAGTTCGAATGCGAGCTGCTTGGATTCGGTGAATGCCTCGTAGCAGCGCGCGTGCTGCACGCAAAAATCAGTGCCGTGATGCAAACGGCATCGCGACGCAACTGTCGCAGCGCATCTCCACCCGCGTCCTTTAACGAGCCGCGCGTCGCGCGTGATGGCCCAAGAAAAATCTCGAAAATGTGAAGTTTGTATGCCGTGATTGCGAGGAAGCATGCTATGCTTCGCTCAGCATCCAGAGTCTCGGGCGGCCTCAACATAGCCCGAGCAGCAACCGAGCAACGCGATTTTCGCGGTTGGCCACGGTGCTGAGGCCAGCCCTGAAAGGGGCGATGCGGCGAAGTGTGTCAAGCCCCAGTGCCTGCCAGTGCCTACTGGAGCATGTCGGAACGTCAGTCGTTCCGGTGCAGTAGGGCCAGCCTGACACCATCTTCTGCAAACTGTTCCCCGCGTGCGGGAGCGGTCCCTTTCACATGCTGGCAGCTCTCGATGTCGTGGAGTCACGACATGAATCAAGACGTAAGTTGCGACATAAGTTCGGCACAGCCTTCCTCTTCAACTCAATCGCTCGCGCCGGCCTCGAACGCCGCGCTTTCAGGCAAAACATCGAGAAAAACGAGCGTTCTCGCGGTGGACATTGCGGTGGACATCGCGTCGGACATCGCGTCGAACATCGCTGCGAACATCGCGCCGCTTCCACCGTCGATGCCGCCGCGTCCCTTGCTGCGCCAACTCGGGCTCATCGGCATGGACGCGATCGAACCGCTGGTGATCGCGGCGTTGGCAACGCAGAGTCCGTTGCTGCTCATCGGTCCCCACGGCACGGCCAAGAGCTTGCTGCTGTGTCGACTGTGCGAAGCGCTGGGCGTGACTTGGCGCCACTACAACGCGAGCTTGTTGAACTACGACGACCTCGTGGGCTATCCGCTTCCGCAAGACGACGGCACGCTTCGATTCGTGCAAACACCTGCATCAATTTGGGATGCCGAGGCTGTGTTTCTTGACGAAATTTCCCGATGCCGGCCCGACATGCAGAACCGTCTCTACTCGATCATTCATGAGAAGCGGGTGCAAGGTCTTCCCATCGAACGATTGATCTTTCGATGGGCTGCCATGAATCCGCCGAGCAATGCCGCGGCGATCGAACAAGAGCAAGAGAACTATCTCGGCAGCGAAGCGCTCGACTCTGCGCTTGCGGATCGCTTCAATTTTCTGATCGAAGTTCCGCGTTGGCAGTCATTTTCTGAAGCGGATCGTGAGGCACTCATTCGATCGGAACACGCGCCGGTGTCCAAGGAAAGTTCCGCAGCATTGCGCAGTCGTGTCGAAGCAGTGCAAGCCGAAGCTGTGATCGTCGAAGCAGCACTCGGCCTCGCGATTGCCGAGTACGTGCGGATGATCACGGATCAGGCCGTCCTGTTGGGTCTGACACTGAGCGGACGACGCGCAGCGATGCTCTATCGCAATGTCATCGCGGTGCATGCGGCGCGCCTTGTTGCGTCGCCCGCTGCGAATGCCAACGATTCCGCATGGCTTGCCTTGGAACACTCGCTGCCGCAACGCGCCGAGGGCACTGCCATCGATCGCGCTCGCCTCATGTTGGCACACAACAACGCATGGGCCTCGGTGACGTTGTCGCGTACCGATCCGCGTCGATTGCTCATGCACGAAAGTTGCGCGGTGCGTCGCGCGATCCGCGCGCTTGGTGTGGAGTGCCTCTCTTCGACGGAGTTGTCCGCATATGTCGCCGACGGGCTCGCCGACGTCGGCCCTGGTGGTCGGCATGCGCTCGCAGCGTTGGTGGTGAATTCACCGGCAGCGGATCGGCTCAATGCAGCAGTCGCCGAGCAAGCGGCGGAACTCTACGCACTCACGGCCGTGGCGCAGAGTGTGGCGCAAGGCCTCGCGGCGGGGAGTCCGGCGCAGAGCGCATGGCGGGAGATCGTCAGGGTTCTTGCGACGCTCTCACCATCAGACCCGGATTTGATCGCGATCTCGAATCTCCTCGCGGGGCTCTTCAACAAACGTGACATCACCAAGTCTACCGATGTGTGCGTGATCCTCGAATCGTGGCGCCAAGTTCGCCGAATGTGCGCGAGAAACGATTCATCGACACAAGTCGCAGCGTGAGCGGGCGCTTGCGCTGATTGCCCGCTGGTTCACTTCACTTCGCACACTCACACAGGAATCGATGCCTTGATCACTACGCCCACTTCGTGCACCTCGATTGAAGTTCGCACAACCTTGCCACCGCGGCTCGCTTTCTTCCGGGAGTCGTGGCGCGGTGTTCCGCAGAGCCACACCGGTCCGACGCCATCCTCAGCGCCTCCGTTGCTCCACAACTTGGGTACCCCGACGCATCAAGCGATCAGGCACGTCGGCACGCATGCCTGCGACCTCGTGCGGGTTTCGATTTCATGCTTCGTCAATTTCGACGTCAACCAGACACGTCAATGGCGTAGCGGCGGCAAACTTGACCCGTGGAGGATGCCGGGCGGCCATGAGGGAGGCAACGCGGTCTATGCGTGGTGCCGAGTGCTGGGCTTGCCCTATGCCGGTGAAACGCAAGCAATCGAGCAGCTTCGCGAGATCGTGCGTGAAGCACCGCTCGCGTTGGCCGAACTTCCACCGATTGTGGCGGTGGTTGCCGCGAACGGATCCGTCGGTCGTTCGAGTCTGAGCCACGACCCGTTGATGTCGTTGGCCGTGCTCTGTCGTTGCTCGAACAAAGTTTTCATCCGTGGAAAATCACCCATGGTGACGTTTGCCAATCTTGAACGCGACATCGGGCTCGTTCTTCCACTCACAACATTGGAGTCACCACGATGAGTGCACCGCGCGATTCCATCACCGATCGCATCTTCTCGACGTTCCCCTCTGGGCAGTACTGCTTGCCCGCATTGATGCGCATTCTCGAGGTGGTCGAAAGCGACGCGGTGCCCAGCGCTGCGGTCGAATGCACGGCGCGACCGCACATGTACATCAATCCCGCGTTCGTCGCCGAACACGCGCAAACACCTGGAAAACTGCTGATGTTGGTGATGCACGAGTTGCATCACGTTGTCCTCGGACACACGCGGCTCTATCGCCGCATCGAGGGCAACGACAACCTTGTCTTCGACGCCGTGATCAACGCGATGCTCTGTCGGCTCTTCCCTGACGCCGAGTACACCGAGCTTTTCACTGACCTGTACAGCGAAAGCAAGTACCCCGAATGCTTCCTTCGACCACCAGCGTCGTGGCATCCTGCTGAACCTGTCGACGGTGGATGTGAGACGCCGAGCGCATTGCAAGGCGAAGAACGCGCTGATCTCGCAGCGCTTTATCGCGAGCTGTACATGGGCAAAGGCGCGACGTATGACGAACTCAGAGAAGCGTTCGCGCGGCACCGTAGTGACGAGGGGTGCGATGAAGTGTTCTTGCTCGGTGATCATCGCGCCGAAGGTGAGGGTTCATCAAGCGACGGGCTGCTCGAACATCGCGTGCCGGTTTTGCTCGAGGAATTGCAGCGAATCACCGAGATTTGGCCGCAGCCTCCTGATCCCCTCAGCGGGCGCAGCGCGCACAGTCTGCTTGATGGCACCAATAGGCGACCGCCGCTAAGTAATCGTTCGCGACTCCACGAACTCTTGCGCAAAGTCGCAGACACGCGCGGTCGCGGACCGTTTCGCACGGTGAGTAACGCGACTACTTCGGTGATCAGTGCGGTGCCTCGAGCTGATCGACGCAGCGTGGTCAGCGGTGCGCTCGGCATTCGTACGGTGCTCTATCGCAGCGATCTTGTGACACGTCGCATCGAAGCGAAAGGCTCGCGGGTGCATGTGTATCTCGATGTTTCGGGAAGCATTGGCAATCTCGTCGGACCGTTGTACGGCGCGGTGTTGTCTTGCCGAGAGTTTGTTCATCAAGACGTTCATCTGTTCTCCACGACGGTCGCGAATGCCACGCTCGCAGAACTCCGTCGGGGCGTGTGCAAGACGACGTACGGCACAAACATCGAATGCGTCGCGGAGCACATGAGTACTCATGGCGTTCGCCGTGCAGTCATCATCACGGACGGATTCGTGGGCAAACCAAGCATCTCGTTGAGTGCAGTTCTGAAAGACGCGATCTTGGGCGTGGCGATCACGTCGGGAGCATCATCACGCACGGCCCTCGAAGAATTCGCCACCCACTGGGTCAACCTTACGGAGATCAAGTCATGACAATCGCTTTCACCAACACGTTCACCAGTGACTTCGTCAACGCTGCCGCCGGCAGCACGCTTCGCACCGCGGAATTCGTGCTCCCTGGTCATCCCGACAAACTCGCCGATGCGATCGCCGATGCGATTGTGCAAGAGGCGCGTCGCCGCGAATCGCGCGCGTTGGTCGCTATCGAAGTCGCACTTCATCGCAATATCGTGTTCATCGATGGGCGCGTGGCGTGCGACGAGGTGCAGTCGATGGACTTCAAGAAAATCGCGCACGAGGTCTATCGATCTGCGGGATTCACCAAGCCGTTCGTTCGGCGCGCAATGCGCCTTCGAGTCATCACCGATATCTGTGTGGGACCACTCCTGCCTGGCGAACTGGAACTGCGCGAAGTGTCTGACGATCAATCGATCGTGATTGGGTACGCATCGAGTTTGCCCGGAACCGATGCGCTTCCGGTTGAGCATGCACTCGCACGCAAACTTGCGATGGCGCTCTATGCGCTGCGGTGTGAGCAACCCGAGTTGTGCCTCGGTCCCGATGGAAAGGTGATCGTGTTCATCGAAGAATCACACGATGCCCGCAACTTCCGCGTCGTCGATGTGTCGCTCTCGATTCAACACACGGCGCAGTGGAACGCGGTGGCCGCGCGCCGCGCGATCGAAGCGCGCATGCACTTAGCGATTGAAGCGTTCGCACTTGCGGTGCCGGGATTCGCGTCCTCACAAGATCACACACTCACCATCAATGGTGATGGCGACTTCATCGAAGGTGGTCCCCACGGCGACAACGGCCTTTCGGGCAAGAAGCTCGTCGCCGATTTCTACGGCCCGCGCGTTCCCATCGGCGGTGGGGCGATGAGCGGCAAGGACTTTTGCAAAGTCGATCGCGCGGGCCCGCTCATCGCGCGCGAACTCGCGCTCGCAGCTGTGCAACGACTCGGTTGCCGCGAGTGCCTCGTGACGCTGGGCATTCGTCCCGGCGATCGTGAGTTTCGCATCGTGCGCGTCGAGGCAGAAAATCGACAGCGACTCGACACAACGCGATTGCACGGACTCGTCGACATGCGTTTGGAAAGCAAAGAGTATTGGCCTGACCAACGCGGCGATCTGGTGCAAATCGCGCGCTGGGGACATTTCACTGCGGAGCGCGCAGTGCACCCGATGCTGGGTGATTTGTGCGGTAGTACATCGCCAGAGCAGATGCGAGCAGCGGTCCACGCGGCACGGCGATTGGGCGCGAAGTACGTCGCGCGACCGTGCTGAGCACGCCTCAACGCAGCGTGGGCATTTTCGACGCATCCCTCAACTGCGCTCGAAGAAACTCCACCATCGGCGGCACGCAACTCTTATCAAACGCGTGCTTGCCATCGGTGATCCACAGCAGCAGGGGCGCGTTCACGCGTGACCCATACATCGTTCCATGCGAGCCCACTGAAGTGCCCTCGATCGTGCATTGATTGCACGCACGCGCGGCATTGATCGTCGCTTCTTGCAGTGCAAACTTCACGACCGAATCGTTGCGGCCGCCGATGTGCATCGCAGAGAGTGGCTTGGTCAACATGTCAGCAGGGACTGCGGATGCACTCGGCGCGACGGCCGCGAGCGCGTCGTGGCGCACTGACCAAAGCAGATACGAGAAGCCGCCGCCGTTGGAGTGGCCCGTGGAGTACACGCGATTCGCATCAGCGCGCGCATCGGCGAGCATCGATGCGAGCATCGCGTCAAAGAACTTGAGATCGCGGTTGTCCACCACATCCGCATACACCTGCCAACCGGTTTGCTTTCCTGCGGTGTCCATGATTCGGCCCGGCGTGCGCAACCCTTGTGGGTACACGACAATTGCTTCGGGCCAAAGTTTCTCGATGTCATACGAGCGGCGCACTTGCCGCGCCGTGCCACCGCGTCCATGAAAGACGAAGAGGACCGGAGATCCCGTCGAAGCGACGAGCGACGCATTGGGCATCGCGACCAGCGCCTCGCGGGTAACGCCGTCAATCGTCCACTTCTGCACGTTCAACGCAGGGCGAGCGGTGTCGGCGATGGTTGTCGGTTGCGCCGCCGATGTCGGATTCGCGACAGATGTCGGCTCCGTAGAAGAGGTCGGTTCGGCCGCAGGCGCTGCAATCGGCGGAGCAGTCTCGATCAACGCGACGGATTTTTCCCGAGCGCAACACAAGAGCAGCAGAGTGCACAACGCGCAGCAGATCACGGAACGAAGGCAGCGAAGCGCATGAGCAAGAGCCATGCCGCGTGCAACGATGATGCGCTCCACGCATTGCGTTGGGCGGTCGCGGCGAACAACATCAGTGCTGACACGGTGGTTCTCGCGCGCCCGCGCACGAGTCACCCAAGTCACTTCCAATAGTTGTTCGCTGCAGAAATGGTGGCAAACTCAGTTGCGACTGTTTGACCGATCGCGATCAACATCGCCGCGTCCTCGGCATAGACCGCGCGGAGCTTCTCGCGCACAGCGGCGTCCGGCTGCGTGGCCTTGATGATCAACCTCGCCATCTTCACCGCGAGAAGACGACCATCTTCTGGCGTCTTTGTGATCAGCGAGTTTCCTGGGACGAGTTGAATTGGCGCTGCGGCAGCTTCGTTCATTGACGAAGCATACTCTGACATTCTCAGCGCTCGCGCGAACCTCAACATCGGCGCGGTGTGGCAACACTCAACGCTGGTCGCGATCGGGAAGGGCGGCTTCTTCTTGAGTTCGCTGTCGCTGATCGTTTCGCTATTCTGCGGGAGCAATGTTCAACGAAGTCGCATTTCTGCTCTTCATAGTCATCGGTGCGTGGCTCTTGGTTGCAGGCTTGCGTGGGCGTCGAATCGAAGGCGTCGTTGAATGCGCGCGTTGCACCTTTGACCTGAGCGGCATCGATCAACATGGCTTATGCCCCGAGTGCGGAAGGAGCCTGTCCGCTCCCAACGGCACCCGCGCGCGGCGAGTCCGGCGCTGGAGGATCGCGGTCTTGGGATTGCTGATCATCGTGCTGGGCATAACTCCGTTCGCGATGCCAGCTCTCCAGAAGGCAGTGGGGATCAAACTCAGCGAGATCGCTCCGGTGTGGTGGCTTCGGACGGAGCTGCGAGCCGTCGGGGCAGCGCGACACGCAGAGATCGTTGCCGAGCTTGACGTTCGTCTTATAGGCGTGAAGCGCACAATGACCACGGCGCAAGCACAGGCCGTGACCGATGATTTCTCGGCAATGCTCGCCGACCCAAGCATCGCGTGGAATGCGGGATGGAGCGATTTCTACGAGCGCGCAAGGCTCCAATCGCTGGTGTCTGACGCGCAGTGGATGCAGTATGTCGAGCGCGTCCTGACGATTTCGTGGGTTCACGCCGATCGTGTTCGCACCGGCGAGGAAATGCCAGTGCGGTTGGAGGTCGGCCGCGCAATCCCTGTCGCTGCGACCTGTCCGTCGGGAATAATTCGAATCCTTGCACGGCTAGAAGCCGCGTCGATCGACGGGCGCGCGGTCGCACCGATGGGTAGCACTCAATGGATGAGCGCCGTGGGCCACGTCGGCGGTGCCAGCGTGATGGAAAGGATGCCGATCTCTGCTCCACCGGGTAAGGCACGCGTCACTGCGCGGTACGCGTTCGATGTCGTGACGGCGGACGGGGAGGAGCGCGTCGTTGGTTCCTTCGTGCGCGACTTCGAGTCCGACATCGATGTCGTCGGCAGCGATGAGACGTTGCTCCGCGTGATCAGCGACGACACTCTCGCGGGCGCCATTGGCTCTTCGCTTTGGGTCTCGCGGCTTGAGTTGCGGGATGACCAGCTCTGTCTCACGATCGGCGTCAAGCAAGCGCCCGTCGACGTGGGCTTCCAAGTGCTCCTGCGGCCGCGCGACGGCGTCAGCGCCGGACGCGAGTTTGACCTTGGCACGATTAGTTTCGAATCTGGCGCTGGGCAGCAGTTCTTCTCCATGCGTCGCACTCGCGACGAGGTCGGAGGACTCGACGCGACCGCTGTCGACATCGTCCTGCGATCGTCTCTCAAGGCAGCCGAGCAGTCGCCGACGCTTCGTTCTGTGTGGATTGGCCCCGACGTCGTCCTCGAAAGTCCTGCTCTCATGCGACCGAACCCGGCGCCGCAACCGCGGTGAGTGCACGGGCTCTGCGCGGAGTGAGCGGTGGGGGCGCGCGCGGTGGGTTTCTCTTGCAAAGGCCTAAAAAACAAACCGGTCGGCCTCAACTGAGGCCGACCGATTGAAGCTCCCCCGACTGGACTTGAACCAGTAACCTGGCGGTTAACAGCCGCCCGCTCTACCAATTGAGCTACAGGGGAATGGGACGGGAAGGATACCGTGGACTGCGGGATCGTCAAGGGGCGCGCGCGACTTGAGTCCGTCGAGGCAAGTTTCTGCGGAGGCTTGAGAAGTTGGAGCAATTAAGGTGCTGTACCTTGCGTCGCAAATCTTCCATGCTTGCCTTTGTTTCCCTCGTTTTCCTGCTCTTCGCCGCGCCTGTACGCGGGAACGATGCTTCGCTTGACGACCTCACCGCGAGTGATCGCGTCACTGCAACGCGTGAACAACCCGACTACACCAATGATGTCGCGCCGATCATCGCGCGTGCGTGCACGCAATGTCATCGTGTCGACGGGGTCGCGCCGTTTTCGTTGCAGTCGGCAGACGATCTGCTCAAACGTTCGCGCAACATTGCGCGCGCGGTGCGCGATGGATTGATGCCTCCATGGTTCGCGTCAACTCCGTCGGATGCGCGTCACCGATTCAAGAACGACGCGTCGCTCAGCGCGCAGGACAAAGCGACGCTGCTTGCGTGGTTGGAGTCGTCTGATCATCCCTCTGCTCGTGCATCGGGTGACGTTGTTGCTGCGCCGCTTGCGCCGATCACGCGCAGTGCATGGCGCATCGGCGAGCCCGATGCGATCCTCGAGTTGCCCGAAGCGATCGAGATCAAGGCGGAAGGAACGATGCCATACGTCAACGTGCGTGTGGCGACGAACTTCGAGAGCGACAAATGGATTCGCGCGTGGGAAGTGATTCCCAGCGCGCGCGAAGTCGTGCATCACGTGTTGGTCTTTGCGGTGGCGCCTGATGCAAAGAACACGATGGATGTGAGCAGCGGGTTTTTCGCGGCGTTTGTTCCGGGCGGCGGGATGCGCCAATACGACAACACGCGCGCGAAGTTGTTGCCCAAGGGATCGACGCTCGTGTTCCAATTGCACTACACGCCCAACGGCAGGGCCACGAGTGATCGCACCAAGATTGGCTTGGTATTCGCGGAGTCTGCGCCGCAATATGAAGTGCGCACCGCGGGAATTTTCGACGCGAAGCTCGACATTCCGCCCAACAACGCTTCGCATGAAGAAGGCACTTCGATCACAGTGCCCGCAGACATTCGCATTCTCTCGTGGATGCCCCACATGCATACGCGCGGCAAGAGTTTTCGCGCGTCGATGACGCATCCATCGAGTTCGACCGATGATGGCGGCGTGGTGAGCGAAACGGGACGCAGCGAGATTCTGCTCGACATCCCGCGCTACGACTTCGACTGGCAACTCTCGTATGACTACGAGACTCCAGTCGATGTGGCCAAAGGGGCGACACTCACCATCGACGCGACCTTCGACAATTCGGCGGACAACGCAGAAAATCCTGATCCCACCCAACGCGTGCGTTGGGGTCAGCAGACCACTGATGAGATGTTGATCGGCTATCTCGAATACGAGTTGCGCGATGGTGGCGCGCCCATTGGCGGAGGTCGTGTGCGTGACGTCGTCGCTGATCGTGCGCGACAGTTCGCCGCGTTTGATGAAGATGGCGACGGCGCGATTGAGCGCAACGAAGGCGGCCCTGCCGTGCGTCGCTCGTTTGATGCGGCCGACGCTGATCACGACGACCGCGTCACGCGCGCCGAATTCGATCTGTTCGTTTCCCGCAGCAATCCCGCTAAGAATCGTTGATTTTGCAGCGACACGCTTGCGACGAGTCGGTCACGCTTCGTAGTCTGCGCGTATGAACACGCACGATTCTCAGCGGCCGCTCGCGGCAACGTCTTCATCGAACGAACAATCATCCGAGTCATCCAACATGACGGCGCATTCATCGCGTCGTTCATTCACCGCGATCACGGGCTTGGCGGCGCTCGGTGCCGCGGTTGGTGCGACGTTCGGATCAACGCTTGGACTTGGGGTGCGCACGGCTCAGGCGGATGATTCAACCACATCGCCGCCGCCAACTCCTGCCGCAGCGCCAACGCGCGCGCTGCGATTCGCGCATTGCACCGACATTCATATGACTCCGAACACGAACGCGTTCGAAGGCACGGCGCGTGCGCTCAACACGGTGCACGCAACGGGCGCGCAGATGATTCTTACGGGCGGAGACTTGGTGATGGACTCGTTCGCCACGCCACGAGCGATGGTCGACAGCGAATGGGTGCTCTTTCACAAAGTGTTCGCCGAGCATTGCACGATTCCCGTCGAGCATTGCTTGGGCAATCACGACATTCTGGGCTGGTGCAAATCGAAAGCACAAGCGACGGGATCGGAGAGCGACTTCGGTTACGCGCGCGCGCTGAGCGAACTCAAATTGTCTTCGCGTTGGCGCAGCTTCGACCGCAACGGTTGGCACTTCATCGTGCTTAGTTCGGTCGAGCCTGATCCCAAAGACGAGTGCGGCTATCTCGCGCGACTCAATCCGCAGCAGCGCGCGTGGCTCGAAGCAGATCTCGCCGCGACCAAGCTACCGATCGTCGTTGTCTCGCACATCCCCATCGTTTCGATCACGTCATCGATGCGCGGCGGGGATCAAGAAAAGGCGCAGAAGACCGAGATTTCTGGCGGTTCCATGCATCTCGACGCCAACACCATTCACAGCATGTTCCGCAAGAGCGGACACGTGAAACTCGTGCTCTCGGGTCACATGCATCTCATCGATCAATGCACGGCCGACGGCATTACCTACGCGTGCAGTGGCGCGGTTTGCGGCGGGTGGTGGAAGAAAAACGCGAACCATTGCGATCCCACGTTCGCGCTCATTGACCTCTTCGCCGACGGAACGTTTCACTACGAGATGCGCAACACGGAATGGGTCATCGCCTGAGCAGTGCCTGATCAGTGCCTGATCAGTGCACGACTCAACGCCGCCCGCGCGTCATCCGATTTGCGCGATGCCGCCCATGTAGGGACGCAAGACTTCAGGCACGCGAATCGATCCGTCCGCTTGCTGATGCATCTCGAGAATGGGAATCAACACGCGCGGGCTGGCGATGACGGTGTTGTTGAGCGCGTAGGCGAAGCGCAGTTTTCCCGTCTCATCTTTGTAGCGCAGATTGAGACGACGACATTGGAAGTCACCGAGCCGACTCGCAGAGTGCGTTTCGCCAAACGCTCCTGTTGGCGCGCCATCGCGGCCGAGTTCGCCGCGGCCAGGCATCCAACTCTCGATGTCAATCATGTCTTCGTTCTTCACGCCGAGGTCGCCGGTGCAACATTGCAGCAAGCGATAGGCAAGACCGAGTGATTGCAGAATCGTTTCCACCGACTGAATCATCTGCGCATGCCACGCGCGACTCTCTTGTTCATCGGCGCGACAGACGACCACTTGCTCGACCTTGTCGAACTGATGAATGCGATAAAGGCCCGCGGTGTCTTTGCCCGCAGCGCCCGCCTCGCGGCGAAAACACGTGGAAACCGTGCAGTACTTGAGCGGCAACGATTCCGCGGGAACGATCTCGTCGGCATGAATGCCCATGAGTCCGACCTCGCCCGTGCCAGTGAGAAAGAGATCATGTCCCGAGCCGCGCGCGGACTCTTCGATGTGATACGCCTGCTCGCGACCTGCAGGAAAGAAGCCAGTTCCGATCATGCACTCTTCTTTGACGATCACGGGAACGCCCATCGGCGAGAAGCCGCGTTGGTCGGCCATGAAGTCAACTGCGTAGCGCAACACCGCTTGATGAAGTCGCATGCCGAGGCCGCACATCACATAGTGGCGCGTGCCCGCCATCTTGACTCCGCGTTCGAAGTCGACGAGGCCGTGCATCTTCACCAACTCGAGATGCGTGCGCGGCGTGAAGCCACGGTTCTCTGCGAAGGTCTTGGCAAAGTCGAATCCCGGCGGCGCCCATCGACGCACTTCAACGTTGTCGTCACTGCCTTTGCCCTTAGGGACATCCTGTGCCGGCGGTTGCGGCACTTGCATCCACAACGCTTTCCACTGCGGCTCGATTTGCGCCATCTCCACTTCGCACTCATGCACTTGCGCCTTGAGCGCGGTGGGCTTGGCTTCAAGTTCCGCGAGTTCGCGCTCGAGTTGCGGCTTCTCCGCATCACTCGCACTCTTGAGTTTTCCCTTGAGCTGGCCCATGCGCGCACCGCTCTCTTTGCCGATGCGGTTCTGTTCAGCGCGTGCATTCTCTTGGCGCATGAGCACTGCGCGTCGCGCTTCATCGAGCGCGAGGAGTCGATCGATATCGACATCCATGCACTTGTCGCGCACGCCATTGCGGAAGCGGTCGGGGTTCTCGCGAAGTTCCTTGAGATCAATCATGTGTGAGTTTCCAAGTGACCGCGCAAGATAGCGGTCTCCTTAAATGAGCGAGTGGATGAGGTGTCGAACCTCAGTCGGCATGAGCAGACTTGCGCGCGAGACGACATCTGGTGCGTGCGAGGCGACGGGTCACGGACCGCGGTCGCGATACGACGGAGGCGCGGCCCAACGCATCTTGGCGCGCAAGACATCCCAGTAGCGATTGGAGGGATTGGCTACAAACAAAGCCTTTTTCACGTGTTGCGTGGCGCGCAATTCGTCTCCATCTTGCATGGGGACGAAGCGTTGACCGTCGAGCACAACGCAGGTTCCGTGATTGACGCGGCGCAAGGTGATGCTGATGAGTTCGTGCGCCGCGACCACAACCGGACGGAAGGCCAAACTGTGCGCGCAGATGGGAGTGATGACGATCCCCGCGACGTCGGGGTGAACGATGGGACCGCCCGCGCTTGCGTTGTAGGCAGTGGAACCCGTGGGCGTCGCCAAGATGACTCCGTCGCCAGTAATGTCGACTCCCTCTTCGTCCGCGTCGACGGAGAGAAACATTTCGATCATGCGGTGCGGCGATCCCGCTGCAATCACCGCATCATTGATCGCGAGTCCGCGTGTCGCATGCGAACCATCTTTGCGAATGATGTCCACGCACAGCAACATTCGTTCGCGCAGTGGAGGAGCGCTGCCAAACACGAGCGGCGCGTGGGTCGCGAGATCTTCGGTGGTGAATTCCGCGAGAAACCCCAGCCTTCCCGCGTTGACGCCGACGATGGGTTTCATGCGATTGACCAGGCGACGCGTCTGCCCGATCAGCGTTCCGTCGCCGCCGACGACGACGGCGATGTCAAACTGCGTCGAGTCGGGCAAGTCTTCATCATTGGCCTCGACATCGATGACCGTGGCATGACGCGCCATGATGGTGCGCACCACCTCGGCGGCATGCGCCGCTTCATCCTTGACGCGATTGACGATGAGCAGTGCGCGCAGTGTCATGGAGTTCTCTCGAAGTCGCCAAGCGTGAAGATCAGTTCGACAAACGCAGTCTAACTCTCGATCAATGCAGCGACCTCAGCGCGCGGCGTGCGTGATCATCCACTCACTCAACTCACAAGACCTTTGGTGAGTCGCATGAATGCCGTTTCGAGGCTGATTTCCTCGGGCTGCAAGCGTGCGAGGCGGAATCCTTGCGCGAGCAAGCGCGCCGCGAGTTCGCTGGCGGCGATCTCCGCGTTGGGCTCGAGTTGCACATCGATGCGCTTGCCGCCTTCTTCGAGCACGAGATCTACGCGGAACACACCTTTCACTCCGCGCAAAAGTGTCGCGGCTTCTTCCGCGCGTGCTTCGACGGCGATCTGTATCACTCGACCCACCTTCGCGCGCGCCATGAGATCGCTCAGCGGTCCCGCAAACACGAGCTTGCCTTGCTCGATGACACCGACCGCGTTGCACAAGTCGGCGAGCTCCGACAGGATGTGTGACGAAATCAAAATCGTCTTGCCGATGCGTCGCAGTTCTTTGAGCAGCTCACGCATCTCAATGCGCGCACGCGGATCAAGTCCCGACGACGGTTCATCCATGAGCAGAACCTTGGGATCGTGAATCAACACGCGCGCGACTGCGAGTCGCTGCTGCATGCCGCGCGAGAGTCCGTTGACTTCGCTCTGCGTCTTGTGCGTCAAGTCGGTGAGCGTGAGCACTTCGGAAATCGTCTTCTCGCGCTTGGACGAAGGCACTGCGTAACACGCGGCGAAAAACTCGAGGTACTCGCTCACCGTCATGTCTTGATAGGCGCCCATGAAGTCGGGCACATAGCCAATCAACGGGCGAATCATGGAGTTTTGGTAGCCCACGACTTTGCCATCGATGCGCGCTTCGCCCCATGTGGGCTTGAGCAGCGTCGCGAGAATCTTGATCGTCGTGGTTTTTCCCGCGCCGTTAGGACCGATGAAGCCAAAGCATGTGCCTTCATCAATCGTGAGATTGAGGTTGTCCAATGCGACGAAATCGCCGTACTTCTTGGTGAGATTGACCGTCTCGATCATGGGCATAGCGTCAGCTCGGCGTGTCAGGGGTGGCAGGTGCGATCACGGAAGGCGTGGCTGTTGGTTCAGCAGCGGGACGGCTCGCGCGGGGAATCTTTTCGGGAACCACCGTGGCGTAGTTCGCGGGCAAGGGCATGATCCAACGCACGATCACGCGGCCCTTTGACTCGACGACTTCGCCATCCACCGTCAACGGATACGGCAGCGTCACCGCATCAAGCGTGCCCATGATGATGAGGCACGGTTGAGTGAAGAACGCGGAGAGATCGAGGTCGCGGCCATCGGTGCGCGGCACTCGCAAGAGTTCCGGATTCTCAGGCGGATTGCGCAAGTACGGCGGCGGCTGCAGCATGCTGTACAGCGAAAGCATCTCGAACGCGCGCGAGACATTGAGCGCCTCGCCCGTGATGCCAAATCCAGTGTTGATCTGCGACGCTTTGTAAAGCGGTTCGTAGTAGCGCGTCGCAATCGTGCGCTCGAGTCCGAGGCGATCGCTCACAGGCTCGGGCGGAAACACTCCATTGAGATCGAGGGTTTCGCCAGCTTTCCACTGCGGAATGAACTTCATCACGCCGCGATTGGGAAGTTGCGCCGACCAACGTCGCGTCGGCGGCGTATCGAGGTTCATCGTCTGCAGCGGATTGCGCACGGGCCAGATATGCGTGATCAACACGTCCGTGAGCGCGGCAGGCAATTGATGCACGAGCGTTCCCGCGATCGAAACTGTTGCGGGATTGGTTTCGCGATCGATGACGACGGTGACCGCTTCTTGCGCCGCAGGCATTTCGCCCCACTGCGCGTCGAGACTGCCCAACCAATGCGCTTCGAAATCAATCGCCGTTGCGCGCGCAGGTACCGAAATGCGTGCAGGTTCATCAAGCGCAACTCGATAGCGCTCGCGAGTGGGAAAGCTCTGCGGATCGCTTCCGACCGCGCGCCACGAGGTGAGAGTGTTGCGCTGCGATGGATCCGCCGCAGGATCGAGCGCAATCTCGACCGAGCCATATTCAGGCGCGTACAGCGAGAGCCAACCGGTCGCAAGTTTGCGCTGCACCACCGTGATGTCCGCTTCGCCTGGCGCGCGCGCGACCATGTCGAGCACTGTGAGATGACGAATGCGTGCCGCCGATCCTGCGAACAAATTACCGATGAGCCAGATGCCGACCGTGAAGATCACGGCGACGCCGACGTAGGCCACCCACGCCCAGCGTTCTTTTTTCATCATCTTCAAGAACGCAAATCCAAGCGGTCCCGCGAGCAACCAGTACAGCGCGAACACTGCGGTCGCCGCGAGAATTCCTATCGCCGCTTCGCCGGCAAGACCAATCTCCGACGCGACGATCGCACCATCGCCAATGGTGCGAGCGTATCCGCCCGATCCTGCGAGACGGGTTGCTTCGTCGAGTGCCACGTACTCGGCACCGCTAGGAGAATCAGCGCGTCGGCCGAGAATGCGATTCCAAAACACGTCGCCTTGCGGGATCGCTGGCGTCTGCAATCCGCGTGCGGCGAGTTCGTCGACATCGATGCCCAACACGGTCATGTGTCCGAGTCCGAGCTCGCGTCGAATTCCAACGAGCGCTCCATCGATGGAGTCCGCAGTGATGGTCGGTTCGCCCATCGCATCTTTTACCGCAGGAAAAGCGATGAACGGCCGCCACGATCGATCGAGTGTCGCGGGATCGAAGATCGCCAATCGCGTCTTCACTGATGCATCACGCAGCGTGTCACTCAACGAGAGCAGCGGGAGAATGTCGCGCAACTCAACGTCATCGACGCGTCGCGGCGGCGTTGATGGAAGCAACTCACTGAAGCCGTGGCGCGTCGTCGAGCCGATGGACCATGGGTCGCCCGCAGCAGGAATCGCGATGATGAAGTTCCCGCCGCGTTCAGTCCATTGCGTGAGCGCGCGCGTCGATTCTTCCGAGAGTCTGCTGGGAAGGATCGCGCCGCTGGCCCACACGACTGCATCGAACATCGCGTAGCCGTTCCACGCATCGGGAAGCGAATCGGTATCGCGCGCGTTGGCGATCGCGGTCACCGTGTTCATCGAGGGAATCGCGCCGTTCGCCGATGCTTGCGCAAAGATGTCGAGGCCCGCAGTGCGCGCACCGATGACCAGGATCGCGTCTTGCTCAGGAGGCAGAATGCGCGGCGCGTTTTCGGCGATGCTCGACGCAATCTTCGCGGTGCCGAGGTCGCGCGCGCGCTCGCCGCCGACGAGTTCGTACAACCGCAAATCAAAGACCGCCGTCGCCAGCGAACCCTCGCCCATCGGTGGAAGTTCGCCGTACAGCCAGCGACGCGAGGCTTGGCCGGGGTTGAGCACGAGTGTGCGCGAGTGCTCGGCGATGTCGAGATCCGCGTTGGGCAACTCCCACACTGCTTCGAGTTCGACCACGCGATCAAGAGCGCTGCGAAACTCGACTTGCACCGCGAGCGGCCCCGAACCACGCGCGACATCGCCCGCGCCAAAGTGAATGATCTTCACCTCGATATCCGCGGCGAATGCGCCGACGGGACATCCGAGAATTCCCAACGTGCACGCGATGAGTGATGCTTCGATCAGCGGAACCGACATGAGTGGCGAAGTGTACCGCGTGAGTTGCACATGCTTTGCCCATGCTTGGCATGTGCGAGTGAATCAGCGCAGCGAATGCGCCGATCTCGTGCGCATGGAACCCATCGTCATCCTCGCGACTCTCGGCGGAGCGTTCGTTGCTGGGGTGTTGACACTGGGAATCATGGCGGCACGTATCGACAACGTGCAACGCTTCGCCGATCTCATTCGCGAGACGCGCCGACTGCGCGCCGCGCATCAAGTTGCTACCACGCCGCCGCGTCGCCGCCGCTAGGCCACGCTTGAGCAGAAAGCCACCCGCAAGCAACGCAACGGCACGCGAGGCATGTCACAGGTCGGTTGTGCTTATCGAAGCATCACTCAACGCGTGAGCGCGGCGAACTCGCACAACATCACGGCATGACTGCGGATCGCATTGCGATAGCACTCAAGCTCGAACTTCTCGTTGGGTGAGTGCACACAATCGTCGTCAAGACCAAAGCCCACCAGTAACGCGTCCATTCCCAGAATTCGTCCGATGGCACCGACCGCAGGGATGCTGCCCCCGGTTCCGATGAGCAGCGGTGCCTTGCCAAACACGCGGCGCAAACCGCGGTCCGCAGCGCCGAGGAAACGTGAGGTCTCGCTCACTTCAATCGCGGGGTTGATTCCGTGTCGCTCGAACTCTGCGCGACAACCCGCAGGCAGGCGCGCGAGCACGAACGCTTCAAACGCCGCCGCGACTTTCTCCGGATCCTGCTTGGAAACAAGGCGAAAACTCACTTTCGCGGTGGCGTGCGCGGCGATGACCGTCTTCGCACCTTTGCCCGTGTAGCCGCCGAAGATGCCGTTGACATCGCAAGTGGGGCGCGACCAAGTACGTTCGAGATTGCTTCGTCCCGCTTCGCCGAATCCGTGCTCAACACACGCGGCAAGTCCGATGTCACCGAGGAATTCCGCATCGCTAAAGCCGAGCGATTCCCACTGCGCCTTGGTGCTCGCAGGCGGTTCGCCCACGCCGTCATAAAACCCAGGCAGCGTCACGCGTCGCTGATCATCGTGCAGATCCGCAAGAATGCGCGTGAGCACGTTGATGGGATTGGGGACTGCGCCACCGTACATTCCGCTGTGTAAATCGCGCGTTGGTCCATGCACAGTGACTTCGGAGTAGACCAGTCCGCGCAGACGCGTGGTGATCGCGGGCGTGTTGATGTCCCACATGCCCGTGTCCGAAACCACGCACACGTCGGCAGCGAGTCGCGCTTTCGCTTCATGCAAGAACGGCTCGAGGCTGCGACTGCCTGACTCTTCTTCGCCTTCAATCATGAGAGTCACGGGGCAGGGCGGTCCACCCGCGAGTGCATGCCATGCGCGCAACGCTTCGACAATTCCCATCACTTGCCCCTTGTCATCGACGGCTCCGCGCGCGACCACGCGCTTGCCGCGAGGGCCGTCGATGATCGCAGGTTCAAACGGCGGACTGGTCCACAGCTCGACTGGATCGACGGGCTGCACGTCGTAGTGTCCGTAGTAGAGAATCCTCGGACGCTTCGCGGCGTCATCACCGACTCCGGGATGATGCGCGACCACCATCGGATGGCCGATGGTCTTGCAAGCCTCCGCGTCATAGCCAAGCCCACGCAACTCTTGCACCAACCATTCCGCCGCGCGACGCGTGTCTTGGTCATACGCGGGATCGGTGCTAATGCTAGGAATCCGCAGGAAATCGCACAATCGCGTGGTTGACGCGTCGAAGCCGCGCTCGACTTCTTGCAGCAACATTTCGACGGAGGGAATGCGCGTGGTCGTGGAGTTGACGATGCTCATGGCGCGAAGTGTACGGAGTCGCACGCTTCATCGACTCGAGGGCGACTGGCGCGCGCGGACGGCGCGTCACCTGCGAACATCTGTCATCACGCGTGATGATCGTTGCTGCAAAACAGTGCGCGCTAAGGTCACGTCAGTCATCATCGATCTCGCGATGGGGTCGATGCGCGTTGTCAACAGTTGCAGCGGCTAGCGCGTCTGAAGCGCAGCGATGCCAAGCATCGCGATCGTGGCCGCAAGCGTCGTGACCACGAATACGAAGAGGATCCAACGCGCGAGGAGACTCCGTTCACGCGGCATGCTTGTTTCGCGCATCGCGCGCTGCTTCCGTGCGTTGACGAAGTCGCTCTCTTCGAGTCCCTCCATCTGCGCGTAGCTGCGCGGAGGGCGAACGGAAAAATCGCAATCGCACTTGGGGCAGTTCGGCTGATCGAGTCGCTCGACGAGTCCGCCGTTGTAACCACACGCAACGCATTGGCGTCGATGCAGTCTCGATCGATCGGAGTGGCGCAAGAGCACGAACTGAGCGTAGCACCGACTCGCGAGCTTCCAAATGAAACAAGGCAAATCATCGGCGCAAAGGCCAACTGATCTATCGCGTTAGGGTGAGCGCAGCCGCGCTCGGTGCGCATCGCTCGTCGCAGGAGCACGCGTGCCACGAGTGATCGGGCACTCTCGAAAGACTCTCGACCTCGGACCGCCGCGAGCCATGGACGCGCATGCATCTCGCCCTTTCCTTACTATCCCGCGCATGCTTCCAGCCACGCAAGGCGCTGCCGCGCGCCTCGTCTCGTTGTTCTCGGCCGTCACCAGCGCCATGCAACCCGCGCGACTGCCGTTGTGCTTGCTCGCGGTGTTTCTCGTCACGGCGATGGCGCCAATCGTCGACCTCGCTGCGGGAAAGTTTTACAGCGCGCGCGGCTTTGCGGCCGGCGCGATGACGGACCGCGAACTCGAGTTTCAACGAAATCGCGCCCGTGGTTCCGCAGGAACAGTCGCATCAGCGCAACTCGTCGAACGCGAGTCCGCTGATCAGGCCGACGACGATGCACTCGAGCCCGCGCGCGAACTCTCACTCGCTCAAATGCAAAGCGCGGTGCGCGAGGCAACAGCCGCGCGCCTCGCTGAGGGGCACGCGTCTGCGGGCGGCCTCGATGAGATCGCCGAGAAACGCATTCGACGAACCGCAAGCGACGCGATGCGTTCGATTCTCGATGCATCGCCGCGCGGCGTGGCCACGGTGTTTCTCGACGGGCAACGCGCAGCCTCGCGGCAGACCGTGACTGGACTGTTTCGCCTCGATCCCGAAATGTTTCTCGGTGGAATCCTCAGCGCAATCTTCACGCTGCCCGCGGGCGCCATTCGTGAGGCGCCCATCGTTTTTCCGCTGGCGCTCATCGCGCTGCTTGCGGCGATCAGCGTCATCGCGGGCGGAGTGTGTCGCATGGCTGCAGTGCACGCAGGTCGTGATGCGCGGCTCTCGATGCTCGAAGGCTCGGGCTTCGCGCGCGCCCGCGCGTTGAACCTCGCGGCGCTTCCGGTTTTCCCCGTGCTAGTAATCGGCGCGATGTCGCTTGTCGTTGTCGTCTTTACGCTGCTGCTGCGCGTGCCTGTCGCCAACGTTCTCAGCGCGTTGCTCTTCGTGATTCCGCTGTTGATTGCGCTGTTGGCGGCGATCCTCGCGTTGGTCACCGTTCTCGGATTCCCTTTGATGCCTGCGGCGGTGGCCGTCGAAAGTTGCGACGCGGGTGAAGCGATCACGCGCGCTGCGGCATTAGTTCTCGCGCGGCCGTTGCTCTGGCTCGCGACACTTGCGTTTGCCGTGATGGTGTTGGTCATCGGCGGCTGCGTTGTGCAAGGAGTGTTGCTCATCGCCAGCGGTGGTGTCGACGGCGTGATGTCGGCATTGGGCGGAACCGCTGGTCGCGTACTGGCCGGTGGCGACGCAGCGGAGATCGCAGCATTAGTCGGACCAGACCGATTGGTCGCGCTGCTGGTGAGTTTCTGGAGCGGCATCTTCGCAGCAGTGGGCGCGGCCTACATGTTCGGCCTCGCATGTGATCTTGCGACGCGCAGCTATCTCGCGATGCGCGAGAAGATCGACGGCGAAGCGCCTTCGACCATGGCGGGATACGGATTGCGCTAACTGCGCTGATTCGCCATCGCCTCGACCTCGTGCAACGCGCGTGAAGTTACGTGAGCAAACTCTGAAGTTGTGACACGGTCGACTCGAGTTGTTCAACACGCGTGCGCAACGCCGCGACTTCGTGCCTGAGCGCTTCGATGGCGTCATGCGATTGTTGTGCCGCGCCTTGCTGATCGAAGTGCGAGGCATCGCCGCGGTGTGGCGCAGCGTGCGATGGCTGCATCGTGCTGGTTGAGGTTGCGCGAGTCACCATCGCTGCGTGCGACACTTGTGGATGCAGTGATTCGCAGAGCAGCTGCATCCACCGCATCGCGCGGCTTCCGCTCAGCGGCCCAATCTCGCGCACCATCGCGTGTTCACCATCGGCCAGTGTTGCGAGCACGGCTTCGACGACTTCGAGCGAATCAAGTGGATGCATGCGGCTCGCTCGTCCGCGCAACTCGCCGATAGTTTGTGGCCCGCGCAGCAGTAATTCCGCAAGAATTGCCAGCGCGGGTGGACGGAGCTCAAGTGATTCGCCCGCAGTGTGCCGGTACTTTTCGACGCGCGATCCTGTGAAGGTGACATCACGCGCAAGACCCTTGGCGCGCAGTCCATCGATGGCACGCAGCGCACGTTCTTCATCGATCTCCACCACAGGATCGCGATTGGATTTTTGATTCACACCCGTGACCAACGAGTTGAGCGAGAGCGGATATTGCCCCGGTGTCGTGAGCGCTTTTTCGATCAGCGTGCCCAACACGCGACATTCATCGGGAAGCAGATTTGCCATGACTGCAGGGTACACTTCGTGCCATGCACCGTGAGCGCAACTGGCGCGAGTCTGATGATGCGTCGACTCTTGATGAGACAGCGCGTGAGCAAGCAGCGATTGCTCGTGCAGCGGTGCGTGCGTTGGTTGCAGGGCGCGCGCAGTCGATTGACGACGCGGTCACATCCGCGATGCACGCGTTGCGTTCTCCGCGCGGAACACGTCGACCAACACGCGCACAATTGCGCGCGCATGCGCAGGCACTCGAAGAGTCTCACGCAGGTCCAGCGGCGCGGCAATTGCGCATCGAATCATGCATCGATGAAGTGCTGCGAACGCTCTCGGTTCTCGAACAAACTCTGCTGCAACACAGCGCGCCGCTATCGAGTTCTCCCGCGGTCGAGGTTTACGGACGCGCCGCAGAAGGTCACTTCGATCTCGATTCGAGTGCGCACTTTCGCGTGATCACCGCGCTCGCGCCGCGTGTTCTCGCGCAAGCACTGTTGGACGGTGGATTGGGCGACGCACATTGTGGATCAATGGCAAGCCGATACGGTCGCATCGATGAACTCGCGCTCGATGGGGCGTTCGTGCATCTGCGTATCGCGCGCATCCCATCGCGCATGGTGGTGGATCGAGATCGCGATCTCGTGCGTGGAAACCCCGTGATTCATGCGGATTTCGCGACGTTCACGCGACGGATGGCTGAATCAAATCCTAATTTGATTTGACGCAATCTCGGTAGGTTGAATCCCGCTTCACCCTCCAATCGTGAAGCGAACGCACTCTTCGCCCGATGTCGTATCTGCGGCGCTACGTAGCGCTGCGTCACGGTTGTGGTCGCCGAGTGCCTTGACCAATTCATCGCGGTCTGACGAGGACCTCTGGAGGATCGAATGTTTACATGGATCAAGAACCGCTCTCTTTCGGGGCGAATCGTGGCGTTGGCATTGCTGCTCACGTTGGTGGCCGTTGGAATCAACTACGTCGTCTTCGTCTCGCGCTTCAAAGACAGCGCAGAGCAGGCGATGGTGGAGAAGGCTGCAGCGTTCACGGCCGTGGCTGACGAAGCCAAGAATCATGCGAGCAGACTCTTCCTCTCGCAATCGTTTGCTACGGAAGACATGATGAAAGAGCTGGTGGCGCAAACAGCGGCGGGCCAGGACTACAGCAAGAGCCGTTACTTTCAGACCATCCCCGTCGTTGTCGGATGGACCACCGCAGACAAGGCCGCAGCGAAAGAAGGCATCACATTTCGTGTGAGTGCGTTCAACGCGCGCAACAAGAAGAACGAGCCCGAAGCAGGCTCGTTCCGCGAAGCGTTGCTCAAGAAACTCGAGGCACAAGTTGCGGCTGGTGGATCCGATGCAGCCTACGAACTCAATCCCGAGACCAACACGCTGCACTACATGCGCGCGATCAAACTCGACCAAAGCTGCATGACCTGCCACGGTGACCCCGGCGGCGAATTCGATCCCGACAAGGATGGCAAGGATCCGCTTGGTTTCGCTATGGAAGGTTGGAAAGTCGGCGGTACCCATGGCGCATACGGCGTGCTCATTCCGTTGACGAAAGTTGACGCGCAAGTCGCTGGATTCATCACCAACGGACTGGCATGGACCGGCCCAGTGCTTGTGCTTGGAGGACTCGGATTCGCGATGTTGCTCAAGCTCACCTTCGGTCGCCCAATGAAGGCGATGATCGATCGTGTGCGCGACATCGCCGAGGGCGAAGGTGATCTCACCAAACGTCTCGATCAATCATCGACCGATGAATTGGGAACTATGGCGCTGTGGTTCAACACATTTGTCGCCAAGCTCGAAGGAATGCTCGGAGAAATACGGCAAGGCGCCGCGCAGATCGACGCAGGCTCATCGCAAGTTTCATCGACAAGTCAAGCAGTTGCAAGTGGCGCGAGTCAGCAAGCTGCGAGTCTCGAAGAGATCAGTGCGAGCCTCGAAGAGATGAGCACGATGACAGAGCGTAACGCGACGAACGCGACGACTGCGGTCACGCGTTCCGACGATGCACGCACTCGAGCGAACACGTGCCAAGAGCAGATGGTCAAGATGAGCGAAGCGATGGGCGGCATCAAGCAATCGAGCGATTCGATCGCCAAGGTGCTCAAGGTCATTGATGAGATCGCGTTCCAGACCAATCTGCTCGCGCTCAACGCCGCGGTCGAAGCGGCGCGCGCAGGTGAAGCGGGCAAGGGCTTCGCAGTCGTTGCGGAAGAAGTGCGCAATCTCGCGCAGCGTTCGGCGCAAGCGGCGCGAGAAACTGCCGCGATGATCGAGGAATCCACCACGCGCGCCAATCGGGCCGTGGCAATTTGCAGCGATGTCGACACTTCGCTGCGGACGATTGTCTCGGGAACGCGCGAGGTCAACGAGTTGCTCGGCCAGATCGCCAACGCGTCGCGTGAGCAGGCACAAGGCATCGGGCAGATCAATTCGGGAGTCACTGAACTCGACAAGGTGACGCAGCAAAACGCTGGCAACTCCGAAGAACTCGCGGCCGCAAGCGAAGAGACGGCGGCGCAAGTCTCCAGCCTCAAGCAAGTCGTGAGTCAATTCAAAGTCGGTGTGTAACGCACCGGCAGTCGAGTAAAGCGAAGGCGCAGGCACGCCGATTCAAGTACCAAACACGGCGGCCGTCACAATATTGTGACGGCCGCCGTTTCATTGTTTGATCTGTGGATGGTGGGGCACTCGCTCGGGCACGGCGCGCGAATTCACATTCGTGCGTTCGATGCCGAGTTGCTCAGCCCAACCCGCCCTTGAACTGCTTGTCGGTTCCCCAAGTCGCGCGCAGGCGCTTCAGCGCGGGATCCTCTGCGCGTGTGACGATTGGGCCTTCGCTCTTGCCGCGTCCTCGGCCAAATGCTGCCGAGAAACCTTCTTGCTTCTCTTGGCGACGTCCGCCAGCGAAACTCGGTGCGCCGCCACCACCACCACCAGCAGGAGCGCCACCAGTGCCACCAGCGCCGCCGGCTTGTTGCGGCTCAGGACGCGCGGGTGCTTCGAGAAGCGCCTTGATCGAAAGGCTGATGCGCTTTGCAGCGAGGTCGAGCGAGAGAATCTTGCAAGTCACGATCTCGTTCGCACGCAGCGCCTTGTCGACGCTGGGAATTCGCTCGTGACTGATCTCGGAGATGTGCACGAGTCCTTCGACGCCTGGAGCGAGCTCAATGAACGCACCAAACGCCATCAGCTTCGTCACGCGACCGGTGATGGTTGCGCCCGGAGCGAGCGCGTCGAGTGCCAGCGCTCCTGGATCTGCGACAAGTTGCTTGAGCCCGAGGCCGATTTTCGGCGGCGATTGCGAGAGGTCGAGCTTGACGATCTTCACCATCACCACTTGTCCGACCTTCACCACATCTGCGGCGCTCTTCACGCGCTCATGCGAGAGATCGGAAACATGGATGAGTCCATCAACGCCGCCGATGTCGGCAAACGCGCCGTAGCTCTGCACCGAAGTGATCGTCGCAGTGCGCGTCTGTCCGAGCTCGAGCACGGCCATCAGCTTCTCGCGCTGCTCCGCTCGCTCCACGGCAACCACAGCCTTGCGGCTCACGACGAGACGATCTTTTTCTTTGTTGAGCTCGACGATTTGCACGGGGAATTTCTCGCCAATGAAGACGGAAATATCCGCGACGTGTCGAACATCGACTTGACCGGCAGGCATGAACGCACGGTGATGCGCGAGTTCCATCTCGAGCCCGCCCTTGTTCATACCCGTGCAACGCGCTTCGACAATTTGGCCGATTTCCAGCGTTCCCCAGTCGGCTTTCTGCACGACGCCTTCAAGGCTCAAGATCGAGAGACCTTCAAACGGATCGAAGCGCTCGACGATGAAACCGCGCTCACTTCCGACCACTGGAGCCTGTTGATCGCCACTCGCAAGAAACTGCGCGAGTGGACAAACGCCTTGCGAGCGTGGTCCAAACTCAACGAAGACATCTCCATCGTGTACCCGGAGAATCGTGCCATGACGAACTTGGCGTCCGCGCGCAGCTTGTCGCGCAGGCGTACTCGCGTTCTCGAGGTCTTCGACCGTGAGGCCACCCAAGGCGGCTTCGATTTCGCGCTCGAGGTCAGCGTCGTAGGCGCTCGCGCGGGGATTGGAAATGGAGAGTTCGTTCTTCGTTGGATCGGTGGACATGGGGTAGCCTTGGACCGAGCAGAGTACAACGGCTTTGTGATTGAAGCGGAATGCTTACGCGATTCCGAGACGAACTCGAAACAATCGCCATGCACGCGCGAACCGATAGGCGCGCATCAATTCGCAGGAGCTCAGCGCAAGTGCAATGTGTCTCACGAGGAAGTTCTAAGACGGCGTGATGCGCACCGACGATCTCGACAACATTCGTCACATGTGTGCGAAGACTCGGCACTCGAGATCCTTCCAACATTCGCAATCACGCGTGCGCAAAGATTTCTCGGCGAGCAGGCTTGGCGAGCGAGAAGGACTCGGGGCGAGGAACAGGGCAACGAACAAGGCAACGAACAAGGCAACGAACGGTGACGACGCGTCCGCTCAAGGCAGTTTGCCCAGACGCGAACGCGAACTCGGCGCCGTCTACGAAAGATCAGCAGGCATCGGGCGTGATGCGAGCCATTGGCGATGTCGACAGTCTGAGCATGCGCATCACAAGTGTCCGAGAACAGCAATTTTGGCGCTGATTGAGTTCATGTCCGAGAAGCGTTGCGACGCACGACTGAACCCAATCCGCATGGGTCGTTATCATCCGACACCCCGCTCTACGGGGCTCCCACACGTGGGAGTTTCAAACATTGGAGACTGACCGCTATGGCCGCTTCTAACACTGCGTGGGGTATCGAGATTGGTCAATTCGCCATCAAGGCGATCCAACTTGAGCGGGTCGGCACCGAAGTCCGCGTCCGCGACTACTTCTACCGCAAGCATCGCCATGTCTTGAGCGAGCCGGGGTTGACAGAAATCACCGCGAGCGGAATGTCCAAAGCTGCCTTGTATCTCGAGCAGACGCTCGGTCAGTTCGCTGCAGAAAAGCAGCTCGCCGGCCAGCAAATCATCATCAACTTCAATTGGAATCAGAATCGCGGATTCGCACGCTTCGCCAAGCTGCCGCCGATGCCGCCCAAGGAAGTTCCCAACATCGTGAAGTTCGAGGCGGGGCAACAAATCCCGTTTCCGCTGGAAGATGTTGAGTGGGACTACCACGCCTTCGAAGCAGAGGACTCGCCTGAGGTTGAGGTCGGAATCTTTGCGATTCAACAGGAGCCGTTGAAGGAATTCCTGACCTTCATCACCGAAAAACTCGGAATCGAACCGTTGGCCGTGACACTCTCGCCCATCGCGCTTTACAACGCGATGGCCTACGACCGAGACATCGCTGGCTCGATTGATCCCACGGTGCTTCTCGACATCGGAACAACGTCCACTGACCTCGTGGTTGCCCACGGAACAAAGTGCTGGATGCGCTCATTTCCGCTGGGAGGACACGATTTTACCGAGGCAATCGCCTCCAAACTCGCACGCGCCGACTTCCCAAATCCCTACGAATGGGGCGAAGAGCAGAAGCGTGAGTTTGCCACCAGCAAGCATCAGAAGGCGATCATGCAGGCGATGAAGCCAGTGATCGATGACTTGATTGGCGACGTGCAGAAGTCGCTGCAGCATTATGAAACGCAGAACCGCGGAACCAAGATTAAGAATGTCATTCTTCTTGGATCTACAGCGAAGATTCCTGGTCTACGCGTGATCCTCGGAACGCACGTCAATCTCGACGTGAAGCGTCTCGACCAGTTCTCGAAGATCGGTGTCGAAGGCGCGGACGCTTCGGAGTTCGCTACGAATGTCGTGAACTACGGTGTCGCCTATGGACTGGCACTGCAAGGTCTCGGCATGGCGGCGATCGATGTCAATCTCATGCCGATCAGCAACGTGCGTCAGCGCCTTTGGGGCCGCAAGACGCGCTGGTTCGCAGCGGCGGCGGCAGTTGCCTGTGCCGCGGGCGGAGCGATGTTCGTGCAACATCTGCGTGCGAATAGCGCGTTGATGTCACAGGCCACTCTGCAAGAGGCGGAATCCGCGATCTCGATGACGAAAGTCAATCTAGAAGCGGGCGCCGCAGTGGGAGCACTCTCAAAGAACATGCTTGAGCTCGTTGAGGATCGCGAGATCTGGCCCTTCATCGTGCATGACGCGGTCAGCGCCGTGGCGGCAGGAAATTCACCCGAGATGGTTGGCGACGACCTTGCGAAGTTGACGGTTGCAGGCAATCGCAAGCAAACAATCTTGCGTGATTTGTCGGGCACCTACACGGTGACTCCCTCAGGTGATCGCACCATCGCACTCACCTTGGATGTCGAATTCATGGGGCAGGACGAAGCGTCGCACCTGGGTGAAACCGTTTGCGAGTGGCTTCGCGCCAACGCAACCAGAAACGATGCGCCGTACGAAATCATCGAGATCGAGCCGAACAGCAATTCAATCACCTCGATGACGGTTGGCCCCGACGGCTCGCTCGTCGTGAATGCCGAGCAAGCCGCGAGCGCCGCGAGCGCCGCAGGAGCCGCCGCAGCAGCGCCGGAGTCCGAAGGTGTCACTGGTGCGTTCACCGCCGAGGGCGGAGGCGATGGCGGAAGCAATTTCGGCGGAGTGACAGGTAAGCGCCAAACGGGAACGACGGTTAATCGCCCCGGCGGCTTGATCGGTGGCGCTGGCAGCGGCGGTGGGTTTCAAACAGAACGCCCAGCGAACTCAGGAGCAGGCTCCGCATCCGGCGGCTTCGCGCGCGGCGCGTCGACCGAAGGCGCGGCGGAGAAGATAAATCTCGACGGAATCGCACCGATTCCATCGCGTCCTGGCACCTATCCCCCAGGCGGCACCGTGTTCGTGGGCAAAATCACATTCAAAGTCAAGCTCAAGGGATCAGTCGCAGCAGCGGCGCCCGCGGCGGAGGTTCAGTAATGGCGAAGCAGCTTCCAAAGCAACTCGAGGCCGCCCTGGCGTGGAGTAAGTCCAACGCGCTCGCGGTCGTGTTTTGCGCAATCGTGGTGGTCGTTCCAGTCGGCGCCTACATGGCCGCGGATTGGTGGGGGTCCGATGTGCGCGAGCAACTCGCGAAGCGCGCTGATCTCCTTTCGCGGTTGAACGCCGCGAAAAACTCGAAGATCGAGATCGCTCTTCCCGGTGAGGCTCCGCTTTCGCTCGATGGTTTGGCTGGTCCCGAGTTGCAAGAGGAATACACGGCGATCATGGTTCGAGCGAAGGGCGATTCCGACGCAGTGTTCGCGGTGGCGCGTGAATTCAACGGCGGAACTGCGACGCGTCCCAAGCACCCCGCGGTCGTCGATGCCAAGGTGTTCCCCGCGTACGACGCGCGCAATGCAGTCGTGAGCGACGGTGTGCGATCGAAAGTCGCAGATGCGCTCGCTGCCGCGTACGCGAAGTTGCTCACCGCGACACGCGCCGGTTCACCACCTGAAGCCTCGAAGGTCGCCGACGCGCTCGGAGCCGAAGAAAAGCGATTTGTGCAAGGCGAGTTTCGCGTTGACAGTCGCGGAAAACTCGATCCCGCGCAGACCGTTTTGCTTCAGACACGCTTAGGAAAGTTTCGCATGGCGCAGTACGCCGATGTCGCAAAGAACATCTCGATGTACGCGGATCTCTCTGCGTTTGATGTTCCTTCCCGCGACTCCGTGAAGGGTCTTTATAAAGCGAATGACGGGAACAACAAGCAGAAGCAGTGCGATGCGCAAGATCTTGCGCTGTTCGAACTGGAGTGGAAGTATTGGATCGCCTCGGACGTGATGAACGCTTTCGCTCAAGCGAACAGCCGTTCGCCATCCGTGCAACAAGCGGCGGTGAAGCGCGTGATTCGCATCGCGATTCTCCCCAGCGAAAGCGCCGCTGCCGCTACCACGGGTGAAGCGTCAGCGATGGGGGGCGAAACTCCCGCCGTTGATGGCGTCGTACCTGACGAAGGCGTCGCCCCAGCGAATACAACCGTCGCTGCAGTGTCGCCGGCGCTCGGCTCCCCGATCATCGATTCCGGACAAACTGTCACCCGCGACTACGCCAAGCGATACACCGGTCGTGTGAGCAACGGTGTCTATGACGTTCGGCTCGCTGATGTCACGTTTGTCGCGGCGACGAGTCGCCTTCCACAAGTCTTTGACGCATTGGCGAATCAGAACTTTATGACGGTGACAAACGTGCGGCTCGTTCCCGCCGATGCATTCGCCGCTGCTCGCGATGGATTTGTCTACGGCGCCGAACCAGTGAGCACCGTGACCGCCACGATTGAAACCATCTGGATGCGTGATTGGACTGCGCAGCACATGCCAGCAGCAACCCGCACGGCACTCGGAATCACCTCGTCCACACCCGAATCGTCGGCAGCGCCCGCCGAGCCAGTCAATCAAGGATCCTGACCGAGTCGTTCGCGGCACCTCATGTTTGGATCGATGCAAGCGGACCTTGTACTCATCCAAAAATAGCGCGGCGATCACCATTCACGAAGCACTATCCGAAGCGCAAACTTCGGAACTGAAACGGATACGAACATGAAGAACAAAGGCATCAACCTCGTCGAGCAGCACATCGAGAAAATCGTTCTTGGTGTCGCCGGCGCTGTTTTCTTCAGCGCACTGGCATGGCAACTCGTCGGCAACGTGAATCATGTCACCGTCGCCGGTGACTCAATTGCGCCGAGCGAGCTTGACTCCAAGATCGCGACGGCAACCAAAGCAATTCGCGATCGACCCAAAGTCGATCTGTCAGCCATCAAGTCATCCTTCGCGTCGCAGGCGGGGACATTCCAACAACGACTTGCGAGCGGAGTTGGTCCCGATGGGCAACTCCCTCGGATTGAGGCGGGTTTGGCTTCCGTTCTGCAATCTGACGGAACCTCGGGCGGCAAGCCGTTTCACGACGCACGGCTCGCAGCGGTTGCGATGCAGGAAACGCTTCAACTCTCGGACACCTTCGATGTCACGACGGTGCGCGAGGTCCCTCAACTCAAGGCGTTCTACGGCGACAGCGTCGGGCCCTTCGACATTGTTTGGGCAATTCCATGCGCAATCGTTGACTTGAAGAGCATTCGTGCTGAACTCGATTCGACCGCGCGCGGACTCCAGATTCCGAAGCTTTGGTACCGCGACTCGTTGCTGTTCATCGATGTCGCGTTCGAGCGTGAGCGGCTCAAGAGCGATGGCACATGGAGCGAACCCACGCTCGTCGATGCGGTTCCCGGCGCGTTCTCCTTTCGTCCCGAGATCGCCAAGGGCGCGGACGCGGGTCTCCGCGACGCGGCATTTAAGTATCTCGAAGAAAAATCCGCGCAGCTAAAGATCGTGCAACCAGATTTCCTCCCCACGCGACGCGACGTGTTTTCTCCGGGCCTATTGCTTGCGCAATCGACGGGAAGCTCGGCGTCCACCGAAACCGCCGAAGTGCGCGGCCTGAGGAAGGAAGTTGCCAAGCGCTCAGTTGAGGTGAAGCGCCTCAAGGATGAACTTGAAGAAGCGGGCGGAGAACTCGACGACAAATCCAAAGAGGACAAGAAGAAGGAAGACGAGAAGAAGAAGAACGACGAGAAGAAAAACAGCGGTAACGGCAGCGACGGGAGCAGTGGTGCGAGTCGTCCTGGCGGCGGAATCGGCGGCGCAATGGACGGTGGAAAGCGCGGCTCCGGCGCGGAAGATGTTGCGAACAAAGAGAAGCGCATTCGCATGACCAAGGGGCTTCGCGCGCTTGAGAAGCGACTTGAAGGACTCGAAGCGAAACTTGGTGGACTGCTCGGCGTCGATGAAGCAGCGAAGGCCGCTGCGGCTTCCGCCAGCGCTGCGAGCGTTGATGTGATGGCCGCGGACAACCTCATGGTGTGGACGCATGACATCGGCGTTTCCCCAGGCGAAACCTATCGGTATCGCGCGTCGGTGAAGACCTACAACCCCTTCTTTTCCAACGGCAGTCTTCTTGTCAAGGAACAGGCCGCACTTGACGATTCTTTCACGCTGGATTCGGCGACCTCACCTTGGGGACCTCCAATCCGCGTCGCGCCGCCGGTCGAGTTCTTTGTGATTGACGCCATCGCGAGTGAAGGACGGCTCGGTGTGGGCCAAGCGACGATTGAAGTGTTCCGCTACCACGACGGCGAGCGGCACCGCGAACGGTTCTCAGTGCAGCCTGGAGACGCTATCGGCGCAGGCGGGGATCGCAGCGGTATCAGTTACGACACGGGTTGCTATCTGGTGGATGTATTCGCGGATGTCGCGACCGATAGAGGCGGCGCCGATCGCAGAGCGTCGGCGATCGCCGTGGTCCAGTCGCGCGACGGCGAGCGGTACGTGATTCGCGTGCCAAAGTCTGACGTCACCGATCCTCGTCGCGCGGAGTATGAAGACGAGATCGAAATCGCCAAGGCGAACCGTGCGCTCCTCGGCGGCGACGCTAGCGACGCGGCAAAGGAAGGCGAAAGCACTCCTGCAGCACCCGGTGGCGGCTTGGGTGGCGGTCGTGGGCTTGGCGGGCGATGAGCAGAACATCGGAGCGCAAGTAGCCCATCAAAGCTCGAGAGTTAAAGAGTTAAACAGCTAAAGAGGCCGTGGTCGCAAACGCGACGCACGGCCTTTTTTTTGGTTTAGCGTTTCGCCGCAGGCGGAGCCGCGGAGGCCGGTCAAAGGAAGCTCGAGGCTCGCCCCAGACCAGTTTTGTCAGGCGACGCGCGAGGGGCGAGTTGCTCGCGCAAACGACTGAGAACCCTTCGCGCTGGTCTATAACCACACCCGAAAAGTCGCAACGGAAATGGGTGAAGAAAAATCGAGGCTCGAGCACGCAAAGGCATTGACAGCAACTAAAGACTCGATATCATTGGCCCTCCGCAGATCGCCGAGCAAGCCTCGAACGAACTACGGATCGTCTTTGACAACTGAAGAAAGCGTACAAATGTAACGATGCTGCGCGAACGCCAGCGAGGCCTCCAATGTAAAAATTGGTGTCTCGTCGAGTGTGGTGCGCAGCGAGTAATCGCAAGAATATATGTGAGCAGCTAGGCGACTGCACTCATTAGTTAGCGCGAACGGAATGCGGGCCAACTGTCATATACCTCTTAGTTCAAACTAAGAAGTCTGTGACGTTTCTTCATTTCCAAGTAGTGGCATGATGAGAGTGCTGGCCCCAATAATGCAATGGGGGCCGTGATCAACTCCGAACCGGACAACTCGAATCTCTTACGAGAGATCGAGCTGGCCACGGCACTCGGTAGACGCGATCAAGTCAATAAGGGCACGTGATGGATGTCTTGGCGTCAAGAGGCGATGAAGGACGTAGGAACCTGCGATAAGCCTAGGGGAACTGGTAACCAAGTTACGATCCTAGGATTTCCGAATGGGGCAACCCGGCTCTTTATGAGTCACCCACGGTTGAATGTATAGACCGTGAGGAGCGAACCTCGTGAACTGAAACATCTTAGTAGCGAGAGGAAAGGAAAGCAACAGCGACTCCGTGAGTAGCGCCGAGCGAAAGCGGATCAACCAGCGATCTGTACGAATGGTCTGGAAAGACCAACCAAAGAAGGTGATGGTCCTGTAATGCAGAAGCTGGGAATGCCTATTAAGTAGGGTCGGACTCGTGAAATCCGGCTTGAAGATGGGGGGACCACCCTCCAAGGCTGAGTACTACTTGACGACCGATAGTGAACCAGTAAGGCGACTGAATGATGAAAAGAACCCCGACAAGGGGAGTTCAAAGAACCTGAAATCACGTGCTTACACAGCGGTTGCAGCCCGTAAGGGTAGCAGCGTGCCTTTTGCATAATGATCTGGCGAGTTACTCTCTACGGCAAGGCTAAGTCAAACCCTGACGCAGTCGAAGGGAAACCGAGTCTTAAAAGGGCGTGTAGTCGTAGGGGGTAGGCGCGAAACTGGGTGATCTACCCATGGGCAGGTTGAAGGGAGGGTAATGCCTCCTGGAGGACCGAAGTCGTGAACGTTGAAAAGTTCTGGCATGACCTGTGGGGAGGAGTTAAAGTCTAATCATACCCAGAGATATCTCGTTCTCCCCGAAATAGTTTTTGGACTAGCCTCGTGCATCACAACTTGGGGGTAGAGCTACTGAATGGGTTTGGAGGGCTACCCGCCTATCCGGCCTAATCAAACTCCGAATACCAAGTTGGCAGGCACGGGAGTAAGACTACGAGGGATAATCTTCGTGGTCAAAAGGGAAACAACCCGGACCACCAGCTAAGGTCCCTAATCGATTCTAAGTTATAAAGGTAGTCGGATTGCTGTGACAGCTAGGATGTTGGCTTAGAAGCAGCCACCATTTAAAAAGTGCGTAACAGCTTACTAGTCGAGGAATCCGGCGCCGATAATTATCGGGAATAAGAATCGTACCGAAGCTGTGGACTGATATTTTCAGTGGTAGGGGAGCGTTGCTGTCAGCTGTGAAGCTTTCCCGGTAAGGGTTGGTGGAGCGGCAGCAAGTGAATATGCCAGATTGAGTAACGATAAATGGAGTGAGAATCTCCATCGCCGAAAACCCAAGGTTTCCTGGGGAAGGTAATTCCGCCCAGGGTTAGTCGGAGCCTAAGACGAGGCTGAAGAGCGTAGTCGATGGACATACGGTCAACATTCCGTAACCTGCATGTAAGGTCACGCCGACGTGACGAATTCCGAAGCTTGAAGGGACAGTGAAGCGTCCAGGCCCTCGAGGCCGATTTCAGGTGGAGGAGTTCCAAGAAAAACCGTTCGGATACAAGCATGCAGTCCGTACCAAAACTGACACAGGTGGGTGTGGCGAATAGCCTCAGGCGCTCGAGAAAACGGTCGTGAAGGAACTAGGCAAATTAACCCCGTAAGTTCGCGATAAGGGGGCCCTCCTCGCAAGAGAGGGCGCAGAGAAAAGGCTCTGGGAACTGTTTATCAAAAACACAGCACTGTGCTAACTCGCAAGAGGACGTATACAGTGTGACGCTTGCCCGGTGCCGGAACGTCAAGGGAGCTGGTTAGTCGTAAGGCGAAGCTAGCGACCGAAGCGCCGGTAAACGGCGGCCGTAACTATGACGGTCCTAAGGTAGCGAAATTCCTTGTCGGGTAAGTTCCGACGCGCATGAATAGCGTAATCACTGGAGCACTGTCTCCAC
>QWPW01000025.1 GCA_003671025.1 Planctomycetota bacterium | reverse complement strand
TTGGCGAGGTGTGGGAATTGGGCGCGCGATGCGGCTTCGTTTTGCGTAGACGAGGCCTTAGAGGCGGTTCGAATTGTCGAACCACGCCGATGCACATGAGTTTTGTGGATGATTGGTGGGCGAACTGCCTAAGGCGCGGGCGCTGTCCGCTGGTTTTGATCAATGTGCCTGGCCTGAATTTGATGTGCCTGTCTTGAGTTGTGAGTTGGAGTTGGTGGGTGCGAGTTGGTGGGTGCGGGTTGGTGTGGTGCGGGTTGATGATGTGCCTGTCCAGAGTTGGTGCGAGTTGGTGCGTGCCTGTCCTGGGTTGGTGGTCCTGGGTTGGTGGTGGCTTCGCGCATGACAAACTCCTGCCAGCGGCGGAGTCACCGCGGGATCACCCACGTGCAAACAAAAATCGGCGTAATCACCGCGAGCATCAAACATCGCGACGGCGCTGTGGGAGACCCCGAGCACCTGGGCGTAAAAGCTCCGCGCACGCGAAGCGTCAGGCACGGTCAAGTCAAGCCATCCGGCGAGAGTTTCGTTCGATATGCGAACGATCCTAAGTGACTGCCCCGTGTGAGACGATGCCCGCGCCCGATAGACCTTTGCGCACCAGTGTCAGAGCTGTGCTCAATCATGACGCGACTTGGAGTAGTGTGATGTGATGCGCATCCCACACTCGATTGTTGCCGCTCTTCTTTTCGCCCCACTCACGCTCGCGGCTTCGCTGCACGCGGTGATTGCTGCGCCGTTGCATGACGCTCACGTCGCTGTTGCTCCGACGAACTCGGCGCCGCCACGTGCGCTGTTCAACGGCACTGATCTCAGCGGTTGGGTGAACGTGAACACCGCGCCCAGCACCTTCACTGTGTCAAAAGATGAAACGGGCGCACCAGTGATTCGTTGCTCAGGAAATCCCACCGGAATCCTGCGCACCGCAGACGCCTATGAAAACTTCGTGCTGGAGTTCGACTGGAAACATCTCAGCGAACCCGGCAACGCGGGACTCTTCGTGTGGAGCGATCCCTACTGCGCGCCCGGCGTTCCCTTCTCGCGTTCGATCGAAGTGCAGATCATGCTCACGCCCGACAACATCGATGAGAAGGGACGCACGATGTACACGGGGCAAGGCGACATCTTTTCCATTTGGGGAAGCAAGATGACTCCTGATCGCGCGCATCCCGGCGGTTGGGAACGCTGTCTCCCCAGTGCACGCAAGACCAAAGGTGCGGGCCAGTGGAACCATTACAAAGTGACGTGCAACAACGGTGTCATCACGCTTGCGATCAACGGCACCGAAGTGAGCGGTTGCAAAGACACGACTCCGCGCAAGGGATTCATCTGTCTCGAAAGCGAAGGCACCGAGATCTGGTTCAAGAACCTCATGCTGACCGAGCTCGCGTCGGCAACTCCAGCACTCACTGCCGACATGACGTGCGACCTCGCGCGCGCAGGCTTGCGACCGATGTTCGACGGACTCACGCTCGCGGGCTGGCATGAAGGTGACGCAAATGGCAGCACGCCTGCGGGCGAACACTGGTCAATGGGCGGGAACACCGTGCATTTCGACGGCAAAGGACACGATCTCTGGTCCGACCAAAGCTACGGCGACTTCGAGATGCAAGTCGATTGGAAGTGGACCAGCGAACATCAAGGCAAGATGACGCGCCCCTTCATCGGTCTCGATGGCAACACCGTCAAGAACACCGATGGCAGCGACAAGACCATCGAAGTCGAAGAGCGCGACAGCGGCATTTACTTACGCGGCAACTCGAAGAGCCAAGTCAACATTTGGACATGGCCTTGTGGTTCGGGCGAGGTCTACGGCTATCGCACCGATGCGTCGATGCCCGCAGCGGTGCGCGCCGCATGTGCGCCGCGCGTTCATGCCGACGCACCCGTTGGTCAGTGGAATCGATTTCGAATTCGCATGGTGGGCGAAGTGCTCAACGTGTGGCTCAACGACAAGCACGTGCTGATTGACGCGACGTTGCCCGGTGTGCCGAAGTCCGGACCGATCGCGTTGCAATGTCACGGTTGCCCCATCGAGTTCACCAACGTGATGATTGAACGGCTCGACGCGCAGTAACCCGTCGCGCATCGCGCGCGCAAATGTTCTTGCACACGATGGAGTGCGCGATGCGCAAGCGATGCCGATAAATCGCTGCCCCACCGCCGATCAACATTTCGTAGGGTGTTTTCCCTATTCGCGGGAATTCGCGTTGGAATGATGAGCCATCGCGCGTTGACACGATGCGCGCTCACCGATATTTTTGCCACTTTGAAGTCGTTCACCGAGTTGAGTGCATCGCTGCACCGTGCAGCGTGCAAGATGGCGCGCGCGACCTCGAAATTTTCTAAGGGGTACGAACGATGGTGGATCTCGCATTTCTCGCAATGGCGACGACAGCAGGCCTCCTGCTCGCGCCAGCTTCAAACTCACCCGCACCGGCAAACTTCGCGCCGCCTCGGCTGATGGAATCGGTGCAGTTCGATCCCAACGCCTTTAGTGAGATCGATCCGTCGGGAATGATCCCCAGCGACTTGATGGCGCTCGACGGGAAGTTCGGCGCCAACGGCGCACTACGCGGCATGATGCTGGTCTCGCGAAACGCGCACGAAAACGGCGCGTTTTACAGCTTTTCTGATCCCCTCAATCCCTCGGCACGCGCTTCGCTCTTTCTGCGTGAAGGCCGACTCACGGGCGTGATCTACTCGGGCGGCGATATGCGCACGGTGCTCACCAGTGAAGATGTTGGACTCTCACGCGTGAGCCTCGAAGACGCGCGGCTCGATCTTCCATGCGGCACCACTGGTCACGACATGCCTGGTCAACCGCAGCCGCTCGACGGCGGCGTTGCTGGCAGCTGTGACAACGGGAGCAAGGTTGATGTGCTCGTTGTGTACACCGATGCGGCCGTTGGGCAAGCAGGAAGCGAAGCGAGTCTTCTTGATTCCATTTCGTGGGCCATTGGCGACTCAAATGCGATCTACACCAGTTCGTCGGTCGGACTCTCTGTGCGCCTCGTAGGGACGTCGCGACTCACCGGCTATGTACAGAGCGGCGACATGCTAGTCGATCTCAATCGACTCTCCAGCACGAGCGATGGGATCATCGATGGAGTTCATGCGTTACGCGATTCAGTGGGCGCCGACCTCGTCGCCATGGTGCGGAGCGATGGTGGTGGCGCCTGCGGTATCGCGTGGATTCTGCCGAGCAACAGTTCCGGGCAATCAGCACTCGGATTCAGTGTGTGTGCTCTCGGTTGTTTTTCCAACCTGAGCTTCACGCATGAACTCGGCCACAACATGGGTTGTTGTCATGCGCCAGGAGACGGTGGTGGATGCACAACCGGCGGAGTGTTCTCGTATTCGCTCGGTAATCGATTCACTGGCAGCGACGGAATTGCGTATCGAACGGTGATGGCCTACGCGCCGGGCACGCGTATTCCCCGCTTTTCCAGCCCAATCGCCACGTGGGCCGGCGTCGCGACTGGCATCGCGGGAACGCGCGACAACGCACGCACGATCAACGAAACCGCGCTCGCGGTTAGCAACTTCCGCTGCTCTGCAGATGGCATCGGTTCCTGCGGCAGCGGCGGCGGGTGTTACTCCATTCATGCAGCCCCCGGCTGCAACGATAGTGCGTGCTGCGCGGCCGTCTGCGATTTCGACAACTACTGCTGCTTGACCACATGGGATTCGGTGTGCGTGAGTGAGGCTCTCGAACTGTGCAGCAACTGCGGCGAATTAGCAGCGGGTTCATGCTTCTTCACACATATCAATCCTTCATGCGACAACGCATCGTGCTGTGCAACGGTGTGTGCTGCCGATCCATTCTGCTGCAACAACCAGTGGGACAACCTCTGCGCTAACGCAGCCGTCACACTCTGTCCCAACTGTGGCGATGCCGAGACTGGCTCGTGCTACATCGTGCACGACACGCCGTTCTGTGACAATGCCGTCTGTTGCGAGAGTGTGTGTGCTGCCGATCCGTTCTGTTGTAACACCGAGTGGGATTCGTTCTGCTCCAACGCAGCGATCACCAACTGTGCGGGCTGCGGTAATCCCAATGCGCTGTCGTGCTACGAACCTCACGCCACTCCCTACTGCGCGGATGCCGCCTGTTGCAATCTCGTCTGTGCGGCTGACCCATTCTGCTGCAACAACCAGTGGGATTTCTCATGTTCGGGCGCGGCCGTTACAAACTGCGCCGGTTGCGGAAACCCCTCGAGCGGCAATTGCTTACAAGTGCATCCAACTCCATATTGCGCCGACGCGGCGTGCTGCACGCAGGTGTGCGACATTGATCCCTACTGTTGCAATTCTCAGTGGGACAGCTTTTGCGTGAATGAGTCGAACGCCTTCTGCCCCGCATGTCCGACGGACTTCAACAACGACGGCAACACCAATGCGGCAGACCTCTCGATTCTCTTGGGTGGCTGGGGCGGCAGCGGAGCCGATCTCAACGGCGACAGTTTCGTGAACGCCGCCGACCTCGCGATTCTTCTCTCCGCGTGGGGCTTCTGTCCGTAAGAACGGCGAACCGCGGCGAAGCCATTTCACTGCAAAGACGCGCATTTTCATCACTTTCACGCCGCCTCGACCACTGTCGAGGCGGCGTGCGTTTTGCTTGCGCGTGATTGCGTCCGCTTATGCGATGCGTCATGAGCGATGTGCCTAACGCGCAATGCGACAACTATGCGCTTGGCGTTTGCGCGCCGACAGGCGATAGTGCAATTGATGTTTACTTCAACAGTGCTTGCGCTTCTCCTTGTGCAACCCTTGCGCGCGAACGACGCCCCGCTTGCTGTCGCAACGGTTGCCGCGAACGAGACCACATCCCTGTGCACGTTCGATCCCGCATCGCTGGCGTCGCTCCAACTCGGCGACGCGTTTCCACCAGCGTTCGCCGCGCTCGGTGCGCACATTGATGCGAAATCGCGCGCACGCTTTGCCGCGATGCAACTCGTTCGCCGCGCGTGTGACGCCTCGGGCGAGCTCTTCGTGTTCGAACATCCGCAAGCGCAAGCCGTGCACGCGTCGCTGCTGCTGCGTGACGGACGCGTCGTAGGCACGATCGAGAGTGGCGGCGATCTTCGCATCGCCTTGACCAGCCGCAGCACTGGTCGTTCGCAGTACCGCGTCGAACACGCTTCACTCGATTCGATGTGCGCGAGTGACGAGCTTGCGGCACCATCCAACAAACCGCGCGACGTTCCACTCGTCCCTGGCGAAGGTGGCGTTGCAGGAACATGCAGCGCGATCAACACCGTGGACATCTTCATTTGCTACACCGACGCCGCCGTCGCGCAAGCGGGAAGCGAGACGGGAATCCTCGACAGCATCAACTTTGCGGTTGCCGATTCGAACTCCATCTACAGCGCGTCGGGCATCACGCTCACGATGCGCCTCGTGGGCACGCGACGCATGACGGGTTACGTTGAGGCCAGCTCCATGTCGAGCGATCTCTACGCGCTGCGCGATGGCAGCGACGGTCTGCTCGATAGCGCGGTGGTTGCGCGTGATTTGTATGGCGCTGATTTAGTGTCGCTCATTCGCGCCGATGGCGGTGGCGCATGCGGCATCGCGTGGCTCGGCGGTGGTGAATCGAACAGTGGCTACGCGTTCAACGTGGTCGCGCTCGGCTGCATTGCTGGTCGCACGTTTACCCATGAATGCGGGCACAACATGGGATGCTGTCATGCGCCCGGAGATGGTGGCGGATGTACCTCGGGCGGCTACTTCCCGTACTCGGTCGGGCATCGCTTCACGGGGACGAACGGCTCGCAGTATCGAACCGTCATGGCCTACACGCCAGGTACGCGCATTCCGCGTTTCTCTTCACCCACCACGATCTATCAAGGAACCGCAACTGGTCTCGTGGACGAGCGCGACAACGCGCGCAGCATCCAAGAGCTGCGCGCAAACTTCACCGCGTATCGCCCCTGCGCATGCGTGGGTGATCTCGATGGAGATGCGACGGTTGGCGCTTCGGATCTCGCGCTGCTGCTGAGTGCGTGGGGTGTGATTGAAGTCGGCGGCGCGAGTTACGACTACGACGGCAGCGGCGCCAATGACGGTGGTGATCTGGCAGCGTTGCTTGCAAACTGGGGTCCGTGCAGTTGAGCGAGACACGACGCGCAGACCGATCAACCTAGACAATAAAGCAGCCCCGATCGCTCGGGGCTGCTGTGTTACTCAGGTGTGTGAGAAGCGAGATCTCCGTGAGCGCGAACTCCGCACGCGATACGGATGCTGCGGCCTCTGCGGCCTCACTCTTCTACAGTTTCGCGATGCTGCATTTGTGCCTTGAGGCGTGCGAGAATCGACGAATGCATCTGGCTCACGCGGCTCTCTGAAAGATCAAGCGTAGCGCCGATTTCCTTCATGGTCATTTCTTCGTAGTAGTAGAGCACCACGATGAGTCGCTCTGCGCGCGACAGTCCTTTGGTGATCAATGCCTGCAAATCTTGCTTTTGCACGGCCTGCAAAGGGTTTTCTTGTCGCGAGTCCTCGACGACGTCGATCTCGCGCACATCCTTCGAGCTATCCGTCTCGAAGCACTTACGAGTCAGGCTCACCATCGAGATCGGGCGCGAGTCCTTGTGAAGTTTGTCAAATTCTTCGCCGGAGACATTCAGGCGCGATGCGACTTCGGTCTCAGTGGCGCGATTGCCCGTCTCCATTTCAATCGACTTGCGCACCTTGTCCACTTTGGCCGTGCGGCTTCGCACGAGACGTGGCACCCAGTCCATCGAACGCAACTCATCAAACATCGCGCCGCGAACGCGTTGCGTGCAATACGTCTCGAACTTCACGCCACGGTCGGGATCAAATGAATCCACCGCATCCATCAAGCCGAACGCGCCCGCGCTCTTGAGATCGTTGAGTTCGACTTCGCTGGGAAGCCGCTTGTGCAAGCGCTCGGCCGCATACGACACAAGATCGAGATGATGTGCGATGAGGTAGTTGCGAATCTCGGTCGTCGGCGTCACGCGATACTCGCGCCACACCGATTCGATAGGACGCTTGGAAAGAGGAACGGGCTTTGGCGGCGCCTTCGTCGCACGAGTCGCGGCCGCTTCAGCTCCAGTGGAAGCATTCACGACACGAGGTGGCACGGGGACTTTGACGCGTGGGTTTTTCACACGTGCCGGCGGCGCTGCTTTCGTGGCACCGGACTTGCGCGCGGTCGCCTGGCTCAGCGCAGTGCTCAGCGCGCTGTCGGCAATCGCAGTGGCTGCCGAGCTCGCCTTGCGTCTACTGGTGGCGGCTCGCAGTGCAGATGTCGCCGCAGAAATGCTGGCATCCGCGCTTGACGGGATGGTTGAAGGTGTGGGCGGGCTAACGGCTCCGCGCGCACGCTTGGTGATTGTTCCAGAAGAAACGGTAGTCGACGGGGTTGTGGTGTGTTCGCTTGCGGTCCTGGACATTCGGTCGGCTCCTTGACCTGTCGTCCCATGTTGTTGGAGTCAAACTCACGAGCTCGGGAAACGGTTCAGTTCGGCAACTTCTTGGCAGTTGATCGAGACCGGCCTCTCGCTCATGAAATGTGACCCACTCACCCTTCTCGATTCGCGCGGGACGCGAAACGAGAACGTTTCTCGAAGGCCGTTCTCTAGACGGCACTCGAGCCAGTTCGAACGCGACGACGCCGCGCGCGAAATGGTCGCTAACCAGTACCTAAACTGGCGCGCATGTCCCCTGTCAATCGTGATGAATGATTCGCGCCTCGTTCGAACCGTTGGTATTCACCAGCGCGTTCGTCGGAGGTCTCGAATGCGTTTTCGTAACCGTTGCGAGTCCAGCCGAGACCAATCAAGGCTGACTTCACACACAAGTTCGAAACGCATTCGACTTGTGGCGTATCCGCGTGTCAGTGGCAAGCATCCGCTTGTCTGACTTCAGGAACACGCCACACAGAGTGCGAGATCCATTCGCCACGAGCAACACGAAGCGTGCGCTCGTCTGCCTGCGCATGTCTGTCTGCGCATGTCTGCGCGCGCGTGTTCCGATCGGGTGATCGCAAACGCGTTTGTCAGACTCGCCTGCATTTCTAGTGCTTTTCGCGCAGCCAGAGGGCTGTTTGATTGGCGCTGAACGATGCGTGCGTTGCTTTGGTGAACATCCATGTCCATCAAAGCAAAGTCAGTATAACGAGAATCCCAACAGCGCAAGTGCCTTTCGCCTCACACTGAATTCTTTTCTCGACGGCGTCCAACCGCTTCGCGATTCTCCGATTGAACGGCACGCGATGCGACTCGTTGGTCAGCTTCATCAAGAATATCGACGCCCGTAAGTCCATCTGTATCGTCTGTGCGTTCTGCGCCATCGGCGGTTTCAGTGTCGCTCTCAGAATCAATCAACTCGAGCTGCTGCGTCACGATCCAATCACAGACCAGTCCGATGGCGAAGCCACCCACGAAGGCCAAGAGCATGGCCAACAACGCGCGACTGAGCACCGTTTCCACTGCGTTTTGGCTGGAAATCCCCACCACGATGGAGACGCTGAACGCCGCGAAACCTGCGCACGCGCCGATGGCTTGCGGCATCGGGATGCGCGGCGCAGCTTGCGTCGCGCGTCGACGCGAAGAGCTCAAGGAAGGTAACGGGGAAGAACGCATGTCAGTTCAGGGTGAGTGATCGGTGTCACGCGATCAACGTGCGCGAGCAGGTGATGATCAAGTCGTGATCAAGAAACTGTCGCCGATTGACGCACGCTTGCCCATTGACGACTCACCGCACGAGACAAAATTTTCGCACGACTCTTGATCAGCGTGTCACCAAGAAATTGGTGAGCCGTGCGAGAAAACTCTTCGCATGAACGGGTTGATCGGCCAGTTCCATCATTGGGCTTGCGTCAGAACCTGCTCCTGAGAGTGTGTACGCCAACTGGCGAATCGCTTTCGACGCTGGCGCATTGGGCGCGCCGATGGAAACGGGTTCGCGTCGGCGCACCGCGGCAGGAACGGCAGAATCGTGGGGAATCGCGCCGGCATAGCCGATTTTCACGCCCAAGAAAGCACGCGCTACGCGGTCGACACGCGCGTGCACTGCCTTGCCCTCTTCGTCATTGAGCGCCATGTTCACCACCAGTTGCATGCCTGCGCGACAACCGCGCGCAGAGAGCGTCTTGATCGCACCGTATGCGTCGGCGATGGCGGTTGGCTCGGGCGTGCATGTAATCAGAATCGAGTGCGACGCTGCAGCGAATGCCATCGAGTTGGCGCCGATGCCTGCACCCGTGTCGACGATGAGCACATCCACCGATTGCTCGAGGTGCATCAATTGCTCGAGCACATTGCGTCGCTGAATCTGTCCCATGTCGGCCAATCGCGAGACACCCGAGGCGCCGGGGAGCAAGCGAAATCCGCCTGGCGCAGTCACCATCACTTCATCGAGGGTGCATTCGCCCGTGACCACATCTTCGAGCGTCGATCGCGGCGTGATGCCGCACAGCACGTCGGCGTTGGCAAGGCCAAGATCTGCGTCAAGCAGAACGGTGCGCAATCCGCGCCGTGCGAAATTCACCGCGAGATTGACCGCGAGATTGGTCTTGCCCACACCGCCCTTACCGCTGGAGATCGCGATTGCGCGCGCTAATCGCCGCGGTTGCGTGCGTTCTTGCGACATCGATGGGCCGACGCTGAGCGGAACATTGAAGATGTCGCCGGACTCGTCAACGCAACGCGGTTGCGCCGTTGCGCGTGAAACCAGTCGCCGTAACTTTTCCGCTTGATCGATAGTAATTGTGGATTCATTCATCAACGCACTTCGCTTCCCATCACGAGCGCAGCCAGACGACGGCCACGCGCGAGTTCGATGTGATCAGGCACTTCTTGTCCATGAGTGAGAAAGCTCACGCGCTTTCCCAGTCGACTAGCGAGTTCGATGAGCGTTCCAAACGACGCGGCCTCATCCAATTTTGTCAACGCGATTCGGTCGATGCCGAGCGCGCCAAACGCTTCTGCTTCCTTGGCCAACGCTCGCGCACTCGCCGTGGCGGAGAGCACGAGATGGGTTTCATCGGGAGCGGCCGCGAGCAAAAACGCGCGCAGCTCCGAGAGTTTCATGCGATCGTTCTGGCTGCGTCCTGCGGTATCGATCAAGATGACATCGACGTCACCAAGACGCTCGCAGGCGCGCGCGGCGTCGCAAGGCGCAGTGGCGATTTCCATGGGAATTCCCAGGATTTCCGCATAGGTGCGCAGTTGATCGACGGCAGCGATGCGATAGGTGTCCGCCGCAACGATGCCCACGCGCAAGCCTCGCTTGAGTCTGAGTTGCGCCGCGACTTTGGCCAGCGTGGTGGTCTTGCCTACGCCGGTTGGACCAACGAACGCGATCCGTCGCGCGCCGTGACGGCCCGGCGCTACCGCAAAGGCATCGAGTTCATCATCAGGAAGCAACGCCGCGATCCGTCGCTCGACTGCTTCGCGCACTTCATGAGCTGTTGGCGAACTTCCCGCGTCGCGCAACGCGATGAACTCGCTCTCGACATCATGCATGATGCGCTCAGCGAGTGCAGCGCCGACTTCTTGTTCGATGAGGCGCGCGTAAGCGTTTTCGAGTGACTCGCCGCGCGGTGTTCGCGAGGCACGGGTGAGCGGCGTGATCTCGCTTGAGTGCGTGACAACTCGATCGCGCGTTGAATCGCGATCAAGCACGCGACCGACGAACGCGGCGATGCCGTCGAGCTCCGAGGCAATGTTTGACGACGATCGATCACTCGATGGTTTCGCCGTGCTCAACGTGCGTGTCGCAGCGGATAGCGTCGAACTCGCGCTCGAAACAGCATTGGGCGACACCGCATCGGGCGCCGCGACCACAACAACCTGTGCGAGAGGCTGAGCAATGCTCTTGAGTGAATTGTCAGAGGCGACTGCTGCGAGCGGAACGTTTGCGACAGGCGCAATCTCTTGCACGATGGCCGCAGTCATGCGCTGCACTCCACCGCCGTTTGCGCGCGTCGCTTCGGGCATGAGCACGTATCGCTGCGCAGGCCCACTCGTTGCCGGTGTTTGATGTGGTGTCGCGATCGCGCGCGCCTGCGCGGTTGCCGCTTCATTTGCCGCCGTTGCCGCGAGCACCTTCGCCTGACGCTCCAACTGAATCGACATCGCCTGCGCGAGACGGCGGGTTTTTTCGCGCTCCGCTTCCATGTCTAGATTGGTGTCGATGGCCCAGCCGTTTCCAGTAACGATCGATCCGTTCACCGGAGTTGCCGCCGCAGTGCTCTCGCGCGCAGCTTTGAACGGAGGCATCGGCCACTTTCCGTCATCGGCCTTCGACGCGACTACTGAAGCCGTCGTCGTGTTTCCCACGCCGTTGCCGTACGCGCGTGCTGCCGCTGAGAATTGCACGCGGTCAGTGGAAGCCACCGCCGTCGGGCGCGGCGACGAGTCGAAGGCAACTGCCGTTGACGCAACCCTTGCATGCGCATTGCTCGTCACGCGCGATTGGATGACTGCCGCCCTACTCGCCTCTCGGTTCGACTCGCGGCTCGCACCGACGCGCGCAGGAGTCGGCGCAACCGCAGGCATGTCCGCCGCACGCGCGGCTGTGATTTCCACCACCGCCTTGCGACCGAATCCGAAGAATCCACCGCGATCAAACGTGCGTGTATGCAAGATGACCGCATCGGCGCCGAGGTCCTTCTTCACGAAGGCCAGCGCTTCCGCCATGGTCCATGCTTGATAGGTCTTGAGCTTCATGCGGGGCCTTCCTGGCACTCTGCATCTCCTTCGGGTGTGCGCAAGCGAAGTTCGCTGCTGCACGCGCGCTGCGTTGTTTCGTACGAAGCGAGTCGTCGGCATCCTGCCACGCTCGTGCTTCGAGACCTGATTTGAATTCGCGCATATTCACGCGGATTCAAGCACTTTTGGTGCGCGTGGTATGCCGCGTGTGACCAATCGATCGCTCGAACTGATCAGCGCAACACACCACTCAGGCAACAAACGCATTCTGCTTACGCACCGAGTTCGCGCGATTCGATCATGATTCGATCACGATTCGAGCGGCCTCAATACGTCTCCTCACAATGCTTCGCGACCGCAACTCATTTCATCCTTGCGTGACATGCTTGATCACGCTTGATCACGCTTGATCACGCATGCACCATCGGACTGAGCTCACGCCGCGCTCACCGTCCGCGAAGACGGCGCCACGATTTGAACTTGAACCAGCCCGACGCTTTCCACATCGGTTCCGCGAACCACTTCGTTGTACCCGAGGACCGCGACATCCGCAATATGAGGCTCGAGCAACTGCCGCACTTGCGCGCGCACCGAAGGCGACGCGAGCACCACGATGCGTCGACCCGCTTCAGCGAGAGGCTTGGCCGACTCGGCGACGCTGCGCGCGATGCGATTGGCCAACTGCGGCGGAATGGTGAAAGTCGTGCCTGATGGATTGCGATCGATGTAACCCGAGATGGTGTCTTCGAGCGATGGATCCATGGTCACGCAGCGCAGACGCGAACGACCGCGCTCGTCGATTTCGCAGAACTGCGCGCAGATGCTGCGACGTAAACCGTTGCGCACATACTCGACCAACACATCGTGATCCTTGGTGTGCGGAATCCATTCGGCCAACGTTTCGATGATGGTTTCGAGATCGCGAATCGACACCCGCTCGCGCAGCAACGCTTGCAGAATCTTCTGCAAATCGCTTGGTTTTACGATGGATGGGATGAGATCCTCGACCAACTTCGGAGTCTTCGATTTGAGTTGCACGATGAGGTTGCTCACCTCTTCGCGGGTGAGCAGTTCATCCGCATGCATGCGCACGATCTCAGAGAGATGGGTGGCCAACACGCTGGTGGCATCGACCACGGTCCAGTTGCCGCTCTCTGCCTTTTCGCGCAGTGTGCGATCAATCCAAATCGCTTCGAGACCAAACGCGGGCTCCTTGGTGGCGATGCCATCGAGCGTGCCATGCGCAAGTCCCGAGTCCATCGCCATCATCAACTCGGGATAGATCATGCCTGCCGCAACAACCGCGCCGCGAATCTTCACGCGATACTCGTTGGGGTCCAACTGCATGTTGTCGCGAATGCGCACCGAAGGCATCACTAAGCCCAACTCCGAGGCGAGGTGCCGGCGAATCCCTGCGATGCGGTCCAGCAAATCTCCGCCACGCGCCGCATCGACCAAGCCCACCACTGCGTAGCCCACTTCAAGTTCGAGCGTGTCCACCGCGAGCAACTCTTCCACCTTGGGTGCTTCGACAGGTTTGCGCGAAGCTTCATGGCGCGCGGCGGATTCAGCGAACGCGCTCTTCTTCTGCTTCTGCCACTGCATCGCGTAGGCCAATCCACCCAGCGCGAGACCCGCCGTCATCAGCGGAATCGTCGGCAATGGCGTAAATGAAAGCAAAATCAGAAACCCACCGATGAGATAGAGCGCGATCGGTTGACTGGCCAACTGATGCGGAATCTCTTCACCGATGGTCTTGCCGCCGCCCGCTCGAGCCACGATCAAACCAGAAGCGATCGCCACCAAGAACGCAGGAAGCTGCGACACCAAACCGTCGCCGATAGCGAGCAGCATGAATGTCTTCATCGCATCCGTCGCGTCCCAGCCCAATTGAAACTTGGCGATGGCGAATCCGCCGACGATGTTGATCACCGTGATGAGGATGCCGGCAATGGCATCGCCGCGCACAAACTTGGAAGCACCGTCCATCGCGCCGTAGAAATCCGCTTCGCGCGAAACTTCATCGCGTCGTGCGCGCGCTTCCTTCTCGTCGATCGTTCCTGCGGAGAGGTCTGCATCGATGGCCATCTGTTTGCCGGGCATCGCGTCGAGTGTGAAGCGCGCGGCAACTTCACTCATGCGCGTGGCACCCTTGGTGATCACGATGAATTGCACCACCACCAGAATGATGAAGATGATCACGCCCACCACGGCGTTGGAGCCCGCGACAAATTGCGCGAACGCTTGAATGACATGCCCCGCTGCGGCGGACGCGGTCTCGGGATCCTTCGAGTCGATGGAGAGAATCAATCGCGTCGTCGCGACGTTGAGCACCAAACGCAACAGTGTCGTTCCCAACAACAACGCGGGAAACACGCTGAAATCAAGCGGTTTCCGCATGTAGATGGTGGTCATCAACACGATGGCCGCGATGGCGATATTGAAACAGATGAGGAGGTCAAGAATCGCTGCGGGCAGCGGCACCACCAGCACGCCCACCAATCCTAAGAACGACACCGGAACAATGAGATGGCTGTACTTCGCGACCGTATGGAAGATCGCGGGAACGCCGTCAGAGGGAGGTGCAGAATCACGCATAAGAAGATTCAGAGTTCATGTTGCACAGAGACGAGACTTCGCTTTACTTCACGCGCACTCACGCTGCCGCCACCGGCATGGTCTTTCCCTTGAGGCGATAGACGTACGCCAAGATTTCTGCGACGGCCTTGTAGTGATCCGCTGGAATCTCTTGTCCCACCTTGGCGTTGGCGAAGAGCGCGCGCGCGAGCGGCTTGCGCTCGACGATGGGAATGCCGCTGCGAGTGGCGATTTGACGAATGCGCATGGCGATGTGATCGGCGCCCATCGCGACGATGCGCGGCGCGGCCATCGATTCGGGGTCGTACTGAATCGCCACCGAAATGTGCTCGGGGTTGGTCACGATGACATCGGCCTTGGGAACCGCGGTGTGCAGACGTTGCATGGCGATCTGCCGCGCGATTTGCATGCGTCGCTTCTTCACTTGAGGATCGCCGTCGGACTCTTTGAATTCTTCTTTGACTTGCTGCTTGGTCATGCGCATGTCGCGCTCGTGTTTGAACCACTGCACTGCGTAATCGGCGACGCCCAGCGCCAACAACGCGGCGCCTACTTGGATGGCTAAGTTCATTCCCATCGATCCGATTTCTTCGAATCCACGCAGTACCCCAAGCTCGGGAAGCGCTGCGATTTGCGGCAAAATCCCAGTTCCCAGCGACCACGCGATCCACACCACCAGAATCACTTTCAACACATCCATGGCGGTCTTGATCACGCCTTGCATGCCGAAAATGCGTCCGAGGCCTTGCATGGGATTGAGCCGCGAGAACTTCGGTTCGAGCGCCTTGCCCGACACCAAAAATCCCACCTGCAACAGTTGCGCCAAGATGGCCACCGCCGTCGCACCTAACACAATCGGGGTCGCGGCATTGACTCCTTGGAGCACAGTCGGCAACACGATCTCAGCCACTTCATCGGGACGAATTCCACTGGCAAGCTGATCACCGTTGAGCGAGTTCTCCAACATCGCGGCGAGGCTTGATAGGAACGGATGAATGCACGAAGCAAGCACCAACACGCTGCCGAGCAAGAGCATCGCGCCAGCGGCGTCCGTCGAGCGCGCGATGTTTCCTTCTTCGCGTGCTTCGCGGCGACGCTTGGGCGTCGCGTCTTCCGTGCGTTCGCCGAGGTCGTCAGACATCGCTCCTCCTCATTGAAGGATGACGCGGTGCGCTGCGAAACTCAGCTTGTATGCGCATCACAGTGGCGCTCCTGTCGAAATCAGAAGTGCTTCGATGGCACCTGAAGTTCCATCGACCATGACCTCGTCAATCGCTGCGAGCGAAGCCAAGATCACGCAAAGTCCGGCGACAATGCGCAGGGGAAATCCAACCGACATGATGTTGAGTTGCGGCACACTCTTGGAGAGGTAGCCCATGACTACGGTCTCGAGGCACACAATCGCCAGTAGCGGCGCCGCGACGCGCAGTCCCATCTCAAACGCTGCGGTGATCGCGCCGGTCACAATCGCCAAAGGCGATGACTCGTGTTCACCGATCAACATCGCGGGCACAGCACCCGCGGGCAAACTGTCGAAACTCGAGACGATGCACGACACCATCGACTCGAGTCCTCCCAGTGAGAGGAAGGTCGCGAGTGCGAGAAAGTAGAACACCTGCTCCATCGCATCCGATTCTTCACCGATGGTCGGGTTGTAAAAACGTGCAAAACCAAGGCCAATCTGCTGTCCCATGGAGAGGCCACCAAACTGTGCGGCGAGCAACGGCATCGATGCCATGAAGCCGATGAACGCGCCGATGCCCAACTCAAGCGCGATCAAAGGCAGTGCCGTGGTGAGCGAAATTTCGCTGGGCAACGTCGCGCCTGCTGCGACTGAGGGATAGATCGCCAGACCAAGCGCCGCGACCAAGAGCGCTTTGATGCGCATGGGAATCGCCGGCGAAGAGAGCACCGGACCATGAATCGCTAACCCTGACACGCGCGCCACCACCAGCGTGGCAGGCACGAGATGTTGGGTGAGTGTTTCGATGGCGTTCATGATGAGTGTGGTTGGAAGTGAAGTGTGAACGCGTACTCGCAGGAACGAATCACGAACCTGAGACAGGCGACCAACTGAAGAGCTCCGCAGAGAACTCCATCATTTTCACGGTGATCCACGAGAAGAGTGCGACTGTGATCGCGACCATGGCCAAGATCTTGGGAACGAACACCAGCGTCTGCTCTTGAATCTGCGTGACCGCTTGGAGGACGCTGACCACCAAGCCCACCACCAGGCCAACGATCAAGATCGGTGCGGCGATCATCAACATCATCAAGAACGATTCGCGAACGACATCGAGTGCTTCGAGATCCACTAGCCACCACCAATCGGCGTCATCACGCCTGTCAACAATGCGCCGACGACGAGCGACCAGCCGTCGACAAGAACGAAGAGCAACAACTTGAAGGGCAGCGAAACCAACACTGGTGGCAACATCATCATGCCCATCGAAACCAGCACGCTCGACACCACCATGTCGATGACGAGGAAGGGCAGATAGATGCGAAAACCAATGAGAAACGCGGTCTTAAGCTCACTAATCACAAAGCTCGGCACCAGCGTGAGCAGATCAACATCGCGCTCCCACGTGAGGTTCTCTGGCTCGCTGACATCAATGCCGCGATGCTCAAGCATCATCATCACCGTGGGAACATTGCCCGTCGCTTCGATCTGCGCGATCATGAATTCGCGCAGCGGTTTCTTGGCGCCGTCCCACGCAGCCATCTGGTCTTTCTGTTCGCCGCGCGCATAAGGCCCGATTCCTTCGTCCCACATGCGCGTGAATGTGCCGCCCATCGCGACAGCGGTGAGCAGCACCGAAAGTCCCACGATCACTTGCGAAGGCGGAAGCGTTTGCGTTCCCAGCGCTTGGCGCAGGAGTCCAAGCACCACCACCATGCGCGTGAAACAGGTGCACAGGATGAGGATGCTCGGCGCCACCGTGAGCACGGTCATCAACAACACGATGTTGAGCGCGGAACTCAAGCCGCCCTCGAAGCCGGGAACGTTTTTCGCAGCGTCTTCGAGCACTCCGATGGGATTGATGCTGTCCAGCGCAGGCGCTGCTTGTGCGAGCAACGCGATCATCGTGCGCCTCCGCGACGCGTGCGCGTGAGATCGACAGTTTCGATTTCGGCGCCGCGCATGAGTGCGGGCATTGCGTCGCGTGGATCGATGCGAGCAGCTTTCGTTGCGCGCGATGAGTCTTGCGTCTCAAACGCTGAATCGAAATTCTTGCCCGACTGGCGCAAGATCGAATCGAAGGAAAACTCCCGCGTACCGCGCGCGCCCGCTTCGCAGCGTCCAATGATGTCGGCGACATCTTCTTCGCTGACGAACTCGCTCAACGGTTGCATGGTCTGCGCCCCTTGGTGCGCCACAATGACGCGTCGACCAACTTTGATCAACACGACTTGCTGCCCACGTGCCACGGGATAGCGCGCGAGAATTTCCACGACGCCGCAAGGACGCTTGCCCAGCGCCAACCGTCCGCCGAAACGACGCACGGCGCTGCGCGCCAGCACGATGGCCAAGAGGGTTCCGCCGAGCGCGCCAGCAGTCGGCAACAACTCGCTGAAGAAGGCATTTTTGCTCGCACCCTGCGCGAGCGTGCCATCGTTCGAAGCGCTTGTTTTGGCTGTGTTTTCAGTGGTATTCGCGGCGAGTGCCGCATCGGCCGCGGCTTGGCGCGTCGCGAACAATGGTCGATCGTTCGCCATCGCGTCGCGCGCAATTCCCATCGCGCATGCAAGGGCAACCGTCGTCGCCATCGCTACAAAAAAGTTCGATATTTGCATGCGCATTGCTGGTTCGCCTTCCTGGCGTTCTCCGTTGCGCCGCACGAGCTCCGCTCATGCACGACTGCGCAACGGTTGACACAACTCTCTCCAGCAATCTCGCTAGGCCTCGAATGGCTCGAGGATTTCGCTCACACGCACACAGAAGTTTTCGTTGAGCACCAACACTTCGCCGCGCGCAATGCGTCGTCCGTTGACGTAGATGTCGACGGGGTCACCCGCTGCCTTGTCGAGTTCCACCACCGAGTCCGCGTTGAGTTTGAGCACGTCTTCGACCAGCATCTTGGTGCGACCGAGTTCAATGCGAACTTGCAGCGAGACATCGGAAAGCAATCCAATGGCGCTGGCCACACTGCTTGCGCCGGAAGGACCGCCAAAGTCTGGCAGCCCAATCGGTGAAGGCGCCGCAGCGGAATGAGCTGCAGAGGTGGTCGTAGAGCTCGGCGTGGTCGGGTCTGGCATGGTCGGCTTTCTTCAGGCTCCGCCTGACGCCTCTGGACCTTGTCCCACGCATCGAGCATCCATACTCAACGAGCGCACAGGACATGGGATGATCGGCCGCGCAAGGGTTGCGCCATCAGAGAATCGTCGGCGCATCGATTGCCTTTCACAGGCAACTCTTGCGCGCTTCATCTTTGTCCCAAACAGAGACCAAAAACAACTGCCCTCGACTCGCGGTCGAAGGCAGTGGAGTTTCTCACGGAATGTTTGGTGCTGAAGTTTTCTCTGTCGCTGATTGCCTTGTGAGAGATCAACGCCTGATCAGCGCACGTCAGCGATTGACGCGAAGACCCGTGCCCACCACCAGCACGCACTTCTCCACGGTCGGCTTGCCATCGACGGATCGATGATCGAAGCGTTCACGCATCGCGGTTTCCACGCGGCGCGTGAGCGTGTCAAAGAGCGGCTCTTGGAAATGATGCGGCTCGGCGGTGCGCCAAATACCGCCGACTTGCGCGCGAATCTCGTTCTTGGTGCGCTCAATCTCGTCCTTGACCCACGCTTCATCCTTCTTGCGAACCTTCACGTAGATTTCTGTCTCGTAGAGGTAGCTGATGCCGGTGCGGTCATTGACCAAGCGGCCATCGTGCACCATGAGCTCAACTGGTTTTTCGTCCTCGGGATTTGCCACGACAGCGGGCTCGGTTGCCTCCGCGTGCTTTGGTCCGCCCATCGAGAAGACTGCGTACAAGACGCCGCCCTCGATCGCGAGTAGCACGACGGTGATCAACGCGAACTTCATGCCGCCCTTCGCCGCACTAGGCGCTGGAGCAGCATCAGCTTTGGCATCGGGTTTGGCGTCTGATTTTTTCTCAGCCATGGGAACGACCTCCGCAAAAACGTACGCGGTGCACTGCTCCAGAAACGGAACAGCGACTCCTTATCAAGACTCCCTGTGAAGACTCTCTGTGCGGATCGGTCGCCAAGGTGTCGAACTTGAGCCGCGTGTCCCAAGGCGCAGCAATTCCGTGCCTTCAAACGGGATTCCGCCTGAGCCCGAGAAGTGGATGGAGCACAATTAACCGTTGTTCTAGCACGCGCAGCACGACTTCACGTTGCAAGTCGTTGGCGGGCGAAGTGTGCGCGGGATCTCCATCCAATTGCAGGCGCGCCCCGGGTGTCGCCTCGAGCACGATGGAACGCCCGCGACGCACGCGCAGCGATTTCATGTGCCGTTGCCAACCCAAACGCATCTGAGCGAGTTGCGGCAAGAGCATGCATCCGTTTGCGGCGGGAATGAAGACCGCATCGAGCGCCCCGTCGTTTGCCACCGCATCCGGTGCGGGATCAATCCGCGCGCCGTAGCGAGGCATGTTGGCAACGACCACCATTCCGCGCCCGAGTTCCTCGCGTTCGCCTTCGATGGTCCACGCCAGCCAACTCGGTTTCCACTCGAAAAGTTGCGTGACGATGGGACGCGCGTATGAAAGATGGGAAATCGCGCCCATGCGCGCGGACGCGAGTTGGTGCACGACTTCGGCATCGAGACCGATCGACGCCATGATCACAAACGGCTCGTCATTGGCACTCGCGAGATCGATAGTGGTGGTGTGCTGCTCACGCATCGCGTGCGCAATCGCGTCAACATCGCACGTCATTCCGAAACTTTGTGCGAAGAGGTTTTCGGTTCCGCCCGGCGCGTGCCACAGTGGAATTTTTGCGTGCGCCGCCTCGAATGCGGCCTGTCGCACCGCGCCATCTCCGCCCACCACGATGAGAATGTCGATCGCATCCGCTCCCACCATTATCAGTTGTGGACGAAGCCACTGCGCACTGGGACCGCGCTGCGTGGGCATGAGCGTGGTCACGAACCCCAAGCGCGACAGCCCGTGCGCAATCGTCTGCGCGACGATCTGTGCGCGCCCCGCTCCTGAGATGGGGTTGAAGAGAATCGCCACCGTCATCGAAGTCCTCTTTGATCCAACTCGGACAGCTGATCGACCGCTTCGCCGTTTGAAGTCCTCGACCGATCGAGCGTACTATCGGCCTCATGCCCCGAGTGACATCGCCCTTCTCTGCTTGCACACTTTTCGTTTGGCGGTTTCGTGCACGTGTTGGGCCATGCGCACTCGTGTTGATGTGCGGATTGATGTGCGGACTTGCGTCGTCGAGTGCGCACGCGCAGGCTGAGCGATATCAACTCGACACGCTTGATCGTTGGAAGAAAGTCGCCGACGTCGACCCAGGCAGCGAAGAGGCGCAGTTGCTCGCCGCGCGACGCGCGCTGGTGATCGGCGAAACCTCGCGCGCGAAAAATCTGGCCAACGCGTTCATCGAGCGCTTTCCGCTCTCACGCTTTCGCCCTGATGCGCTGCTCATTCGCGGCGATGCGATTCTCGCATCGGGCGATGAATACGAATCGCTCTTCGACTACGAAGAAATCTGTCGACGCTACTCGGGCAGCGACTGCTTCATCCCCGCGTTGCAACGCGAGTTTGACATCGCGTCGCTCTACGCCAAAGGACTGAAGAAAAGATTTTGGGGCACGTTTCGCATCATCGATTCCAGTGAAGACGCGCAAGAACTTCTCATCCGCGTGCAAGAGCGGCTGCCGGGCAGCGAGCTCGCCGAGCGTGCGGGAATGGAGCTCGCCGACTTCTACTTTGATCGACGGGAAATGATGATGGCCTCCGAGGCGTACTCGCTGTTCATCGAGAATTACCCGCGCAGCGTGCACATCTCCAAAGCGCGATTACGCTTGATTTACGCGTATCTCGCGGGTTTTCGCGGTCCACAGTACGACGCGAGCGGATTGCTCGAAGCACGCGCCAAGTTGCGCACGCTGCAAGCGCTGCAACCCGGGCTCGCGCAACAAGTGGGCGCACAGAGCATCATCGTGCGCATCGAAGAATCCGAAGCGGCGAAGTTTCTCTCCACCGCGAGTTGGTATCTCGAGGTGAACGATCCCATCTCCGCAGAGATGTTCATTCGTCGTTTGATTTCGCGTCACCCAACTTCGATCGCAACGCTTGAAGCGCTACGCATCGTGCCCACGATCTTGCCGCGACTTCCTAAGAGCGTGCTCGACGAGGCGCCTGACTACCGCGATCTGCGCAAGAAGTTACTGCGCGTCGAATGGGACGCGATGCCTTCGGCCGAGATCATTCCCGAAGCGCCGAAAGAACCAACTACGCCGGTGAAGGATGGTGCACAATGAGTGCGACTCGCTGCACCAAGCACCACCATGCGAGCGTTTTTTCGCGAGCAATGTTTGACGCGCCGCGAGTGCCCATCGCGCGTGCCGCGACGGCGTTGCTTGCTGCGCTTCTCTGCGCGCTTCCGATTGGCTGCGCCTCAACGCCAAGCGAAGGCTACAGCGCAACGTCGCCCTATCCCAAGAAGTTCCGCACCGTCGCGCTGCCTATCTTTCGCAACCAGAGTTACATGCGTTCGTTCGAATTCGATCTCGCGGACGCACTGGTGAAAGAAGTCGAGCAAATGACCCCGTACAAGGTGACTTCGGAAGCCTCAGCGGACACGGTCTTGCGCGGAACCATCACCGCGATCGACATGGTCGAACTTTCCAAAGACCCCGCCACCGGCTTGGCCAACGAAATGATGGTGCGGATGAAAGTCAATTTCGAATGGGTCGATCTGCGCAGTGGCGAAGCAATTGTCGCGCGCGAGGGCGTGGAATCCACCGCGCTCTTCGTGCCCTCCTATCCTTCGCGTGAACCGCTCGAATTGGGGCGATTCGCCGCGGTCCAGCTTCTTGCCCGCGAGCTCGTTTCTTCGATGCAGTCGCAGTGGTAAGTGTGAATTCTGGAGAACGAATTCGAATGGCGGCAAAGAGGAACGACGTTCGCGCCGCATTGCGCACAAAGGACGACAATCGCATTCACCCCCGCGAACCTCTTGGAGCGGCGTACGAACTACAAATAAATGAACTTGCTGAGGCTTCGACAGCAACTTGTCGATGACTCCGCCACGATCTGATCTCCAACTTGCGCGCGACTGAACCGCGCGAGTTGACAACACCCGACACGTTGACAACACCTGACACTGTGCGACCGCTGGGCGTGCTCCAGCTGCGAACGATACGAAGCTCTATGCAGAACACACTGCTCTCATCGCTGGACCGACTCATGCCTCACGCTGCCTCACGTTTGCTCCGCCGTGCTTTGCTTTGGGTGCGTCAACCGCGCGCTGAAAGCATGCCCACCATCGCATTCATGGCCGATCAAAATACGCCGCAAGGCCCCAACTCGACGCCGCCATCAAACAAGTCGCCCAATCGAGGCGGGCCCGATGGACCTTCACCGATGCCTTCGCAGCGCGGTGGTCGACAAGTGGTGCCGTGGATTATGTTCGCCGCCGCGATGGCATTGCTCGCGGCGGTTTTCTTTTCGCCCAAAGCAGGGCGCGAGATGCCGTGGCAAGACTTCATGAATCTCGCGTCAACTGGCGGCATTGATCGCAGCTCTGTCGTCGTCGAAAGTTCGCGCGTCACCGCCAAGGTCACGCCCAACACCGCGGGAATCACCGACAAAACCGTCTTCGCCAACATCCTGCCCCAGCAGTCGTATTACATCGACGACCTCACTAAGCAAGGCATCGCCTTCACCGTTGTCGAAACTTCCCAGTGGCCGTTGGTGATCCTCGGCATCCTTCCGTACATCTTGGTGATCGGCGTGATCATCTTCATCGCGCGCTCGATGCGCGGCGCGGGCGGCGGTCCTGGTGGAATGCTGGGCAGCTTTGGCAAGAGTCGTCATCGCCTGCAAACCAAAGAGCAAGTCAAGATCACCTTCGGCGATGTTGCGGGCGTCGATGAAGCCAAAGATGAAGTGCACGAGATCGTGCAGTTCCTCAAGACCCCTGGCGAGTTCTCGCGTCTGGGTGGACGCATTCCGCGCGGCGTGTTGCTCTCGGGTCCTCCGGGATGCGGAAAAACGCTTCTGGCAAAGGCAATTGCGGGCGAAGCGGATGTGCCCTTCTATTCGATCTCTGGTTCCGACTTCGTAGAAATGTTTGTCGGCGTCGGTGCTTCGCGCGTGCGTGACTTGTTCAAGCAAGCGAAGGAGACTTCGCCCTGCATCATCTTCCTCGATGAGATCGATGCCGTCGGTCGTCGCCGCGGCGGAGGATTTTCCTCGGGCGGTCACGATGAGCGCGAGCAAACGCTCAACGCGATTCTCGTGGAGATGGATGGCTTCGATGCGAACGCGCAGGTCATTGTCATCGCTTCGACCAATCGCCCCGATGTGCTCGATCCTGCGTTGACGCGACCTGGTCGCTTTGATCGTCAGGTGTCAGTCAATCTTCCCGACATCGTTGGTCGGCGCCAGATTCTTGCGGTTCACGCCAAGCGCGTGAAGCTCGGGCCTGATGTTGACCTCGAGCGCATTGCCCGCGGAACACCGATGTATTCCGGCGCTGATCTTGCCGCGCTCATCAACGAAGCGGCCATCATCGCCACGCTCGCGGTAGGCAAGGACGGAGCGCAGCGCAAGGACTTCATCGAACAGTGCGATCTCGAAGAAGCGCGCGACAAGGTGCGTTGGGGTCGTGAGAACAAGAGTCGCCGCATCGATGAGCAAGAGAAGATCGCCACCGCATACCACGAGGCGGGACACGCTGTCGTGCAGATGCTGATGCCTCACGCAGATCCGTTGCACAAGGTCACCATCATTCCGCGCGGCAACGCGCTCGGCGTCACCTTCAGTCTTCCCGAGAAGGATCGATTGGGCTACGGACGCAAGTTCTGCGAAGCAACCATGCGCGTTCTCTGTGGCGGACGCATCGCCGAAGAACGTCGCACCAGCGATGTCACCAGCGGCGCGAGCATGGACATCAAGATGGTCACACGCATGGCGCGCATGATGGTGCTCGAGTGGGGAATGTCGCCCAAGCTCGGGTTCGTGAACTACTCCGGCGAAGACTCGCAGCAGAGCATGCTCGCCGCGAAGGACTACTCGCCCGAAACTAATCACGTCATCGATGACGAGATTCGGCGACTGAGCGATGAAGCGTTCGACGAGACACGCACGCTGGTGGACAACAACTGGGACAAGATCGTCGCCGTCGCCGAAGCGCTGCTTCAACGCGAGACTCTGCAGCGTGATGAAGTGGATCGACTCATGCGCGGCGAAACTCTTCCGCGCGGCACCGGTCCCACCATCGCCGACATGATGATCAACGCCGAAGCTTCGCGACCGCGCGTTGCTCCGCCGAGCCCATCACAATCGGATGATGGACTTGGTGGTGTGATGCCAAGTCCCGCGTGATGGTGTGAGGCGGTGTATGACGGGCGCATCACGCCGACACAGACAACACAGACAACAAAGACAAGACGGCGCACCAAACTTGGTGCGCCGTCTTTTTTGTATTCCGCAGTCAGCCGTGGGATGACCACCCAAATGCTGATGGATCAGGACTTCAGCGCGAAACTCACCACAGTCTTGGCTCCGCCTTCTGCTTCGATCTCAACCCAAAGTTTGGCGTCGGGTGCAAGCGGACTGGGCACGTCGACGTGAGTGTGCCAGTTGATCCCGCTCTCCAACTCCGCCTTGGCCTTCATCGATCCCTTGCCATCTTCCGCGCCGATCCAGAAACGCACCGCGGCAGCCTTCGCCGTCGCGCTTGAGATCGCCACATCAATCGCGGCTTCTTTGCCCGCGGCGAGAGCGCCATCGAGCGAAGCATTCACCATGAATCCACCTGCGCTGGTCTCGCCGAGCGCAGTCACCGCGCCATGGCCATGGTCGTCCTGATCGGCATGGTCATCCTTGGCCGGAGCGCCGTGATCATGATCTGAATGATCGTCCTTGGCCGCAGTGCCGTGATCATGATCTGCATGATCAGCATGATCAGCATCGTGATCGTGATCGTCCTTCGTCGCAGCCGCAGGCGCTTTGCCGCTGCCTGAATCGTCGCATCCCGTCAAGACCGCACTGTTCATTGCCGCGAGCGTGACCAGTGCGCAGAGAGAAATGCCGTTGTGAAAAAGTTTCATGCGAGAGACTCCTGAGTTTGAGATGAGAAAAATGGACCGATCACGAGTGCGAATCCGACTGTGGATTCGCAGGAATTTGAGCGAGAGCAGTGCGCGCAGGAATGCGAATTCCAAACACCAACGCGTATCCCGCGGGAACGACAAAGAGATTCAACACCGTCGAAGAAAGCAATCCGCCCAGCACCACGATGGCCAGTGGCGCGAGCAGCTCACTGCCTGGCTTTCCGCTCGCGAATGCCAACGGAATGAGTCCAAGCGCCGCGGTGAGCGCAGTCATGAGAATGGGAATCAAGCGCTCCATGGAACCCTGAATGACGGCCTCAGCCGGTGATTTGCTCTCGTGCGTTTCGAGATGATCGAAGTGATTGACGAGCAGCAATCCGTTGCGCACCGCGATTCCAAACAGCGTCACAAACCCCACCATGCTCGCGATGGAAACAATGGGCGCGATGTAGCGCTCGCCGCCCACACCGAACAACGCCGCAGTGTTTCCAAGCAGCGAGTGTGATTCCGACAGGTAAATCGCGGCAATTCCGCCGATGAGCGCGAGCGGCAGGTTGAGCATCACCAACAGCGCTGTGCGCGCGCGTCCCGTGGAAAGCTGCAAGATCAGAAACATCACCACTGCGGCGCCGACGCCCATGATTGAAATGGTGCGGCTCGCTGATTGCTGCGCTTCGAACTGTCCTCCGTAATGCACGCTGTATCCCGCGCGTTCGACAATCGGATTTACGCGCGCGCGGACCACTGCCACGAGATCACCGAGGTTGTAGCCATCGGCAACGTTGGTGGAGATCACTGCTTTGCGTTGCGCGCTTTCGCGAGTGATGAGATTGCTCGTGCGTTCGGGCTCGATATCCGCGACATCACGCAGGCGCACGCGCGCACCGCCCTCGCCGAGCAACTGCAAGTCCATGATCTGTTCCACGCGTTCACGCTCGGTCGCTGCGAGTCGAACCACCATCTCGTAACGACGCACGCCTTGATTGATCTCGGCAACGCTCTCGCCATAGAGCGCTTGTTGCACTTGTTCCGCGGCATCTGCGGGCGACAGTCCGGCGGCGGCAAGATCCTGCGCGCGATAGCGAATCGGAAGCGAAGTCACCAGCACTTCGCGATTGGCTGCGACATCGCGCGTGCCCGGGATCGCACGCAACTCCGTCTCAATCTCTTTCGCGAGCGTGCGCAGCGTTCCTAAGTCATCGCCGTAGACGCCGATGGCAATGGCCGCAGGCGTGCCCGAGAGAATGTGCGAGAGACGATGCTCGATGGGCTGGCCGATCATGGTGGTGATGCCAGGAATGTTTCCGACGAGCGCGTCGATGTCGCGACGCACCTGATCTTGATCCGCGTTCGCCTCGACCGAGACTTCAATCTCGGAACTACTCACCGGCTCCGCATGTTCGTCGCGCTCGGCGCGACCGGTGCGCCGCGTGACGCTGTGCACGCCCTTGATGAGTGTCAGCTGTTGCTCCACACCTTGCGCCAGTCGATTGCTTTCGGGCAATGACGTTCCCGGCGGAGCCATCAAAAACACCGTGAAAGTGCCCTCTTTGAACGCAGGTAAGAACGCGGTGCCAAAGGTCGCGAGCAGCAACAACGACAACACCGTAAGCAGCGCGGCCCCTCCCAACACGACGCCGCGTGCGCGCACACTCCATTGCAGCAGAGGGAGATAGATCTTCTTCAGCGCGCGAACCAAGAATCCATCATGACCATCCGCACTCATTGCGACGTCCGCCCGCGCAGACTTGGAGAACGGTCCTTGAAAGAGCAACTTGCACAACGCGGGCGTCACCGTGAGCGCCACGACGAGCGACGCCAAGATCGACACGATGTACGCGACTCCAAGCGGCGCGAAGAAGCGTCCCTCGAGTCCTTCCAAGAAGAGCAGCGGGATGAAGACAACGCAAATGATCAACGTCGCAAAGACGATCGAGGAACGAATCTCGTTGCTCGCGTCCAAGATCACATCGACAATCGGTCGACGAGTTTCAGTCGCTAGGGCCGCGTTCTGATGCAGTCGTCGCAAAACATTTTCGACATCGATGATCGCGTCATCGACCAGTGCGCCGATCGCCACCGCCAATCCTCCCAACGTCATCACGTTGATCGACATCCCCCACGCCCACAGCATGAGTAACGCGACCGCGAGCGAGAGTGGCAACGCCGCAAGCGTCACCAGCGTGGCGCGCGCGTTGAGCAAGAACAGAATCAAGATCACCGCCACGATGACGCTCGCCTCGATCAACACGCGCACGACGTTGTTCACCGAGCGTTCGATGAATCGTTCCGCGCGAAACGCTTCTCGGTTGAGCGCCATTCCGCGCGGCATCGACCGTTCCACCGCATCGAGAACTCCATCAATCTGCGCGGTGAGCGCCAAGGTGTTGGTTCCCGGAGACTTTTGCACGCTCACCACAACTGCGGAAAGCCCGCCTTCTGCAGCAGTTCCACGCATGGGCGCCGCACCGAGGCGCACGTCGGCCACTTGGCCGATGGTCACCGCGGTGCCTTCATGAAAGCGCACCAGCGATTGCTTGATGTCGTCGACGCTGCTCACGCGCGCCATCTGACGAATGGGAATCTCTTGATGCGAAATGTTGGGGAGGTATCCCGCGCTGGCAACGCTGTGCGCGTTGCGCGCAGCATCGACAACGTCACGCATCGACAATCCGTAGAGCGCGAGCAATTCTTGCTTGACATCCACTTGATACTGCGGCAACTCGCCGCCGAGAGCGACAACTTGCGCGACACCCGACACCGCGAGCAACTTGTTGCGCAAATCAAACTCGGCGAATGAGCGCAACTCCAACGGACTCACTGAGCCATCCGGAGATGAGAGCGCGATCAACATGATCTCGCCGGTGATGCTGGTCACGGGCGTGAGTTCCGCATGCGCGTTGGGTGGAAGCGTTTCGCGCACCGCGCCGAGTCGCTCCGAGACCAACTGCCGCGCGCGATAGATGTCGGTGCCCCAATCAAACTCCACCCACACGATGGAGAGACTGGTCGCGCTCGCCGAACGCACGCGACGCGTGCCCGGCAAACCGTTCACCGCAGTCTCGATGGGAAACGTGACGTTGCTCTCCACTTCGTCGGCCGCAAGTCCGCCTGCTTCGGTCATCACCACCACGGTGGGCGCGTTGAGTTCAGGAAACACATCGACGGGGATTTCTTTGACTTTGAGTCCCGCGTAAAGCAAGAGCATGCCCGCCGCAATGACCACAAATGCCGCATTTCGCAGGGAAAACGCAATGAGTTTGGAAAGCATGCTCAGTCCTTCCCTTCGTGGAAGGTGCCGTCAGAATGGAAGTGACCACCCTTCGCTGCGGAACCGCTGGTAGCGAGCATGAGTTGGTAGTTGCCCGCGACCACCACTTCGTCGCCTTCTTTGACGCCGCTGCGAATGACCACCCAACGGCCGTCGGAGACTCCGAGATCTGCTTCCATTCGAATCGCGCGATTCGGATCTTGAGGATCGCGTCGAAACAAAATCGGCGTCCCCGCGTCACGCGCGATCGCCTGCAACGGAACCGCGAGTTCTTCTTGACCACCTGCAAGCGTGACTTCGAGATAGGCCGCAACACCAGCACGCGCCCACGCAGCCAGCGTCGTCGGTTGCAAGAGCAAGTCGATGGTTCGTTCTTGCGGATCGGCTGCGAGTCCCAACATGAGCGCGCCATGCATCGACTCATCACGTCCCGCTTCGCCGACTTGCGCCGAGGTGACTTGCGCAGGCAGACCGTCGGTCAGACGCGTGATGTCGGACTGCAACCCGCGCGCGCGAAAACGAATCTTGCGTGGATCAACCACTGTGATCACAAGTTCGGAAGGCTCGACCAAGGTTCCATTGGTGACGGCGATGGACTCGATGACTCCGGCCGTCCGCGCGCACACATGGTAAAACGTCGCGTTTTCCGCGGAAAACTCGTCATTGTTCGCGGGTTGAGTCGCGTCTGGTGTACGGAGCTCGCCCCCAGAATCCGCAGTCGAAGTCGTGTTTCCAGAGCTGCGCATCAACGCATCGCGGCGCGCGAGCAGTGAACGCAATTCGGATTCCACGACGCGGTGCTCGGCTTCAAGCATCGCATCACGTTCCATCACATCCGCGAGTTCCGCTTGCGTGCTGTTGAGTGTCGAGCGTGCCTCGGTCACCTGAGTTGCGTTGGCACCGCCCGCTTGGCGAATCTCCGCCAGTTGCTGCAGACGCTCTTGCCACAATGCAACTCGTTCGGCAAGACTGACTTCATGCGCTCGATGCGCGTTGCGCAAAGGTTCCATCGAATCGACGCGCGCACGTGTTGCAGCGATGCGCTCGCCCAGATCGCGCCACTCCGAAGAGTCCACGCGAAAGAGCGGAGTCCCCGAAGCAATCGACGCGTATTGCTCCACCAAGATTTCGACGCGTCCCGCAAATGGCGTGCGGTACTCGCGCCGCGCGGTGGGCAAGAGCTCAAAGTTTCCCGGCACGCGCAGGGTTTGCGCGACGTTGCGTGGAATCACTTTGGCGAAGGTGATCCCGAGATTCTGTCGTACTGCGTCTGGAATGTCGACGCGATTACTCGGTGTTACCGCGGTTTCAACGGCGTTTTCGGCAGCGCGCGAACTTTCCGAGCTCGGGCTGGCATCGTTCTTGTCACATCCAACGACGCTGTTCAATAGCGCGGCAAGCATGAGCACGGTCGCGCATCGCGCGTGAGTATCGATCTTCATGGCTGAATCTCCGGAGGGATCGTTGCGCTCGTGGGAACGCTCGGACTGTCAATGACTTCGAGAACGTGCAGTGACGCAAACGCTTCCAAACGCGTGGAGTTGATGAGATTCAACTTCGCATCTTGTTGGCGCTGAAGGCTCCCAAGCAGAAGCAACGCGTCCACTTCACCGCCCTGTTGCGCCAAGCGACGAAGGTCCGCGTCCTGCGCTTCGACGAGCGGAATCACTTCCAATTCGACGATCGCTCTGCTTGCACGCGCGCTGCTCAATTCGGAGTGTGCGACCGCAAGTTGATCGAGAAGTGTTTCCAACGCAGCTTCGGCGCGAATGCGCGCAAGTTCACGCGCGGCAAACGCCTCTGCGATCGCCTGACGATTGGCATTCAAGAACGGCAGCGTCACTCCCAACCCCAGCACGAATTGTCGCTGGCCATCCTGAGTGCCAAATCCAGGTCCGATGACAAGATCGGGGTACTGCTTGCGAATCTCCAGCTCGAGCGAGCGCTCCGCCAAGAGGTAGTCCGCATCCATGACTACCAACGATGGATGGAACTTGACGAGGTCTGCGCCGTCGCGCAACGCGTACTCAGAATGCATGAGAAACGCCGCGTAATCATCGATTCTTCCGGGAGCCGCGCGGAACTGCGCCTCTGGCGGGAGTCCCATCAGACTGTGAATGACAAGCCTTGCTCGTTGCTGCGCGCCTTCGCTCTCCGTCAAGCGTTGCCGCGCGAGCGCGCGCTCCATGGGAAAGAGTCGCGCTTCCACACGCGCCATCTCGCCGCGCGTTTCCATCGCCTCAACCACCACCATGATGCGTTCGAGATTTTCAATGAAGCCGCGCATGATGGCGACTTCCAACTCCAACGCAGCCCACTCGCTCCACGCGCGACGAAGTTCAAAGCGCACTCGCCATTCATCTGCGTGAACGCGCGCGATCTGCGCCGCAAACGCGAGCGCGTCACGCGACTGCTCGACCTCGAGTCGTCCCCACAGCGGGATCGTGAGCGAGATGTTGCCGAACGCTTCCCACGCATCGTTCGATCCGTCGAGCAGACGAGTGAGGTCGACGCCAACACTCGGGTCTTGCCAGAGTCCTGAATTTTCCGAAGTCGCGCGCATGACCGCTGCTGTAGCGCGCGCGCTGCGCAACTGCGCGTTGAAGACCATCGCGATCGCCTCAGCTTCGTAGGCCGAGATCGCATCGTCGGCCACAAAGAACGAATCCCCCTGCGCGCCCGTCGCAAGTGTTTGCGCGAACTGACTCAGGTCAGATGGATCCACGGTGCGCGCGAGAAACACGCGGTTGTGCGCCGCCAAGTCAAGCGGTTGCGCGCGATAGGACTGGCAAGAAACTGCGCAAAAAGCGGCACCAGAGAAGACGATTGCCCGCGCAACGCGAGCGCGTAGGCGGGGACACCATGATGCTTTCATCAACGTGTACTCCAGACTCGAGCGCGGGAGAAGTGGTGCGTTACCACCATCGTGGAAAGGCAAGCACATCGCCGCACAGAGGATTCATGAGTGTTGTCAAACGCGAGTGGAATCGAGGCAAACCATGCGTCGCGTCAAGAACGAAATGAATCGTCCATCCGCGAACACGGGACACCCGCACGAGACTGTGTGTCCCACGCAGGTGTGTGTTCTGATTACACCAACATCACGATGACATCGAGCGCGCGCAGTTCCAAACGCGGCGGACTCTCGGTAGGCCCAGGCTTGGACGCTCGATCACACGCGGCATCCATAGACGCCAGTTCCCAATCGGGAGCGAGTGACATGAAACACGCCGCGTAGATCGCGACATGACTCGATGCGCCATTGGGTCGCTGATCGTGATCGGGGAGCGTGACATGCAAATGACAAGCGCACTCAGGATGATCGTGTTGCGCGGGATCAATGACGCCATGCGCATGCGCCGTCGTCGGTGGCTCATCATGCGCGCAGCGTGACGCATCGTCGTGGCTCGCTTCGTCGTGGCTCGCTTCGTGATGATGCGAACACGGTGCGGCACGCGCCTGCTCATGAGTCGAGCAATCGCTCATCGGCATGCAAAAACTTTGACCCCGTGCCATCGAAAGCCCACCCTGAATCAGGATGAGCAGCAAGGCGAGGAGTTTGAGGCAAGGGTGACGCATACGAGTGACGCGATATCGGCGCAGGAGGCGGGAGCACTTCAGCAGGGTTGGCCACATTAGTCAGCCACCACCCATCGGAAAATCGAATCTAACCACGGAGCGCGCCCTCACGCAAGTGGAGCGAGCCTCGCGCATGATCGAAGCGAAAGAACTTCGGCGTGGGGCAATCACTTGGTCTCGAGCGCTGCTGCGATTTCCCCGTGACGCGCCGCCGCGTTGCGGATGACGAACACTTTGATGGGATTTGTAGCTCCGTGTTCGAGCTCGATGAAGCGGACATCAGTGGCGAGAACGCGCGCTAGGAGCGCGCGAATCGCCGCGTTCGCTTGACCATCTTCCGGCGGCGCCGCGACGCGGATCTTGAGGCGATCACCGAGCGCGCCCGCGATCGCGTCACGCTTGGCGCCGGGCACGGCCTTCACGCGCAGCACCAAGTCATCTCCGCGCACGACGAGATAGTGCGAAGAGGCGCTCATGCTGAGCCTTGCGAGGGCGCATCATCCGCTGCTGGTTCGGGTGCAGTGGCTCGAGGCGCCCCTGAGGCATCTGCTGTCTTGTCGATCTGTTGCTGCTCGACCTTCTTCTTGACGCGCTTCTTGCGCCCTTGCGCTGCCGTCTCACCGAACAAACTCTTCTCGCGCAAGAGATGGTGGTAGTGCTGCGCGAAGCGATGCGCCTCATCGCGAATCGCTTGACAGAGTTTCAATCCCAGATGCTCGCGACCCAATCGCACAGGCTCGGCGTGCGATGTGGTGTAGATCAACTCTTCCTTCTTCGCGAGCGCGATGACACGCGGCGGTTGCACGCGCAATTGCGCGAAGGCTTCGAGCGCAGCATGTAATTGACCGGCACCACCGTCGATGAGAATGAGGTCGGGATAGAGTTCGTTTCCATCGCCCGCGTCGCGGTAACGTCGACTCACCACTTCGCGCATCGCGTTGTAATCATCGTTGGTCACCGAGGTAATGCGATAGCGGCGATAGCCTTCTTTGAAAGGCTTTCCGTCGATGAAGCAGACTTTCGAGGCCACGGTTTCGCCACCGCGCAGATGGGCGATGTCGATGGCTTCCATGCAGCGAATCGGCTCATCAGCACCGAGCACGCGCGCCAAACTTCGCGCGCCCGCTTCAGGATCGTGAATGAATCCCGTCGCTTCTGGTTGCCAATCGAATACGCCTTCGTCGCCGCGCTTCTCGCGATCATCGAGTTTTTCAATCGCCTTGATCTGATCGCGCAGCACCGCGGCGTTTTCAAACTCCATGCGCGCACTCGCAGAGGCCATCTCTTCACGCATCTCGCGCAACATGGCACTGCGCTTTGATCCGAGAAAGCGCAGGAAGCGATCGATGTCCGCTCGGTATTGCACTTTGGTAATCCGTGCCGCACACGGCGCAGTGCATTGATCGATGGCGGCAAGTAAGCACGGTCGAAAGCGACGGTTCTTCGGATCGCCATCGATGATCTTGAGTTCACATGTTCGATACTTGAACACGCGTTGCAGCAACTCCATCGCTTCGTGCAAACTTCCACTGGCGACGAATGGACCGAACACGCGCGCGCCGCGAAAGCGTTCTTCGCTCGGACGACGCGTGATGACCACCGTGGGAAAATCATCGCGCAACGTCACTGCGAGATAAGGAAAGGTCTTGTCGTCCATCAACATCGCGTTGAACGGAGGATGGATGTCCTTGACCAATCGCGCTTCCATAAGCAGCGCTTCCCACTCGCCTTCGCAAGGGATGAAATCGAAGTCCATCACCACATCGAGCATCGGTTGCTTGCGCGCGCCGAGGTCTGCCGAAGGAATGAAGTAACTCGAAACTCGATTGGGCAACACGCTCGCCTTGCCCACGTAGAGGACTGTTCCCTGCGCGTCTTTCATGAGGTAGACGCCCGCGACCTCGGGCAACATGCGTGCCTTCTTCGAAAGTCGAGAGAGTCGTTCTACCCTTGTTTCCTGCAGGATTTCTGCATGATTCTCTGCAGGTGCAGGAAAATTTGAAGCCTCCGACGATGGAATCATCGACGGCGTCGGTGGCGGCAAGTCAGTCGAGTCGTGGTCGCCTTGCATGGGTGTTCGCCTGAGAGGCATTGATAACCACGGAGTTGCGCAAAGTTCGGCAACGAGAGGCAAGGTTGCCCGATACACTCGTTCCCTATCAAGTCTAGCCATACGGTTGGACGATTCCCATCGTCTTGATCGTGTCGCTCGATACGATTCGGTTACCCAAGTCATTCGTTCCCGCGTGTTGCGGGTCATCTCTCAAAGTCGTCCGTGCACGCGGACCTAATTGAACACTGGAGTATTTCTATGAAGACGATCGCTACTCTCGCCGCTCTCACCGTCACTGCCCTCCTCGTTGGTTGCAGCACGACCCCAACCGCTACCTCCGCTCCCGGCTCGGTCGGAACTGCAAAGTCTGAGTGCTGCTCAACCAAGGCTTCGACCTGCACCGCAGCTCCTGCTGCTGCTGCTCCGGGCGCAGTCGGCACCACCAAGAGCGGCTGCTGCTCTGCTGCAGCGAAGTCTGCGCCAGGCGCAGTCGGCGCGGCGAAGACCGAGTGCACCGGTGTCAAGACCGAAGGCACCTGCGCCTCGAAGTGCCCAGCCACCGGCGGTTGATCAAAATTTGATCAGGACTGAAAGCGCTTGACTGAAGTTTGTTTCGCGCAGAAGTCAACCTGCAAATCTCACAACGCCCATCACTCTGTGTTGGGCGTTGTGCTTTTTTGCTCATCGCGCATCGGGCAAGCCAACTCCTCAAGCTCCCAACTCGGAGTTGCCACGCATCCACCAATCGCTATCAAACAAGGCAATTGCGATTCTCTATCATCCTAAACCCATGCTGAACCGACTTGCTCATCCTCGTGTTTCAACACTCGCACTCACGCTCGCGTCTCTGCTGCTCGCGAGTTGTCAGTCGCCAACTCGCGCGCAATACGACGTCAATGGCGGATGGATCACCTACGGGACGATGACGGAAACCGTGCGCGGGATTGATCCCGAAGTCACGGTGGAAAGCGCCGCGACGGTCGCAGAAGGCACGCAAATCGTCGTGCTGAGTGGCACGGTGTCAAAGGTGTGCGCGACCATGGGATGTTGGCTCGAGTTCAAGGGAGAATCTGGCGCAACGATTCTGGTGATGAACAAGGATCACGCGTTTTTCGTCCCGCGCAATTGCACGGGACGCTCCGCGCATGCGATCGGGCATGTGGTGACGCGCGAGCAATCGATTGAGTTGCTCCAGCATCTCGCGATGGATGCGGGCGCGCCGCAATCGGAGATCGACGCGATTGTCGCACCCAAGACCAGTGTGATCTTCATCGCCGACGCAGTGATGTTGCCCCCGGGAGGATTGGAAAAAGTTGTCGAGCGACTTCCCTCAGAGCAAGACGCGACTTCGGTTGACACCAGCATGATGCCGAGTGCTTCCACGAATGATGCGCCGACTGCGTCACCTGAAGGCGCGCAACCGTGAGCGACATCCTTCTCTTGCGCAGAGGGCGCATCATCGATGCGGCACAAGGCATCGATGCCGAAGGCGATCTTCTCGTTGCCAACGGCCGCGTCGCACGCATTGCGCTTGGACGCTCACTCGATGCGCCCGCGGGCGCGCGAACAATCGATTGTGGTGGACGGATCATCGCACCTGGATTGATCGATCCGCACGTTCATCTGCGCGAGCCTGGTGGCGAGGCGAAAGAAACGATTCGAACGGGCACCGCGTCTGCAGTTGCCGGCGGATTCACCACCGTCTGCTGCATGCCCAACACCAACCCCACAATCGACACCGCGACCTCGGTGCGACTGGTCGATCAATGCGCGCGAGAAGCGCACAGCGCGCGCGTCTTCGTCGTTGCCGCCGCAACCGTTGGGCGCAAGGGTGAACAACTCGCGCCCATGGCTTCGATGGCAGCCGCGGGCGCGGTTGGTTTTTCCGATGACGGCGATGGCATCGCCAATCCCGCGATGATGCGTCGTGTGCTCGAAGTGTGCGCGTCGCTGGGCAAACCGTTCATGCAACATTGCCAAGACGCGGCGCTCTCCGAAGGCGGCGTGATGCACGAAGGCGCAGTGGCGACTCGCTTAGGACTTCTGCCTTGGCCGCGCGAAGCCGAAGAGATCATGCTCGAACGCGATGTGCGACTCAATCGCACTCCGCGCGCGCGCTATCACGCGCAACATCTTTCTTCGGGCGAGAGCGCCAACATCATTCGCGCCGCGCAGGCCGAGGGATTGCCGGTGTCAGGCGAAGTAAGCCCGCATCACTTGTTGCTCACTGATGAATCATGCGCGGGATACAACACGCTGGCGAAGATGAATCCCCCGCTGCGCACGGCGTCGGACATCGCGCAGCTCAAGCGAGCCATCGCGGATGGCACCATCGATGTACTCGCCACTGATCACGCGCCGCACACAGACGCCGAAAAAGCCCGCGATTTCGCCAGTGCGCCGTTTGGAATCATTGGACTCGACTGCGCGTTGGCGCTCTACGTGAAGGCGCTCATCGATGATGACGTCATCGAGTGGCCGCGCTTGATCGAACTGCTCACGCGCACACCCGCGGCGTTGTGTGCGCTCGAAGCGATCAACGTGTGCTGTGGAACCACCAGCAACGTGAGCAGCGCGCACGGGCTCGGCTCACTGCGCGAAGGTGGCGTCGCGGACATCACCGTGATTGATCCGAAACTCGCGTGGACTATTGACGTCGCAACCTTCGCGTCGAAGAGTCGCAACTGTCCGTTCGATGGTTGGAAAGTCCGCGGCCGCGCCACGCACACCGTTGTCGGTGGTCGTGTCGTGTTCGAACTTGCGCTCACCTAAGCGTCGTTCAACCGATTCCGATTACGGGCACACTCCCCAACTGCTGAGGAACCCAGTGATATCCGCGGCATCGATCAAACCATCGCCGTTGAGGTCAATCGCTTCGCTGGATGTTCCCCACGCGCTGAGCAATGCCGTCATATCCGCGGCATCCACGATGCGATCGCCGTTGTAGTCGGCGGCGCATGGGGTGATCGGCGTGAACAAGTCGAGTGCAACCGCTTCGGCCTTCGCGCCCACTTGTGAACCGAGCAAGCGGCCGGCGAAATCATCGAAGTCGGGATGGATTCCACCGAAGAGTCGCGAAAGTCCCGACTGGTCGGCAGCGTCATAAAACGTCGCCCACTGAAACGTGAATGTCGCCGATGGTCCATCTTCAAACACGAGAAACTGATTCTGGGTGCACACATATTCGCCAGAACCACCTGGGAAAAACGCGCTTCCCGTGAGTCGCGTGAGTGTCTCGGCCGCAGCGCGGCTGTAGGTCGAGTGACCAGAGACGTATCCCGGAAACGGTGGCGTGACAAAGGATGGGCGCTGATAAGAAACCCAGTTTCCCGCGAGCATCCAACGCACGCCCGAGTACTGGGTGGCTGGAACAGCGGGCGAGCCCGGCCAACTCTTGACCGCGATTTGTCCCTCGTAACCACTCAACTCTTCGTGGCGTTGTCCCGCTGCAGTCGTGGCCGCGGTGATGAGTTCAACCACGTCCGGCAGCAGGTGCAGACCGTTCGCGTTGTAAGAAGGCAACTGCGCGTCGGAGCACTGGCCGTTCTGCGCGAGGTAACGAATCGCGCCAATCGGGCGCATCGTGTCGTAGTGTCCCTTGATGCCCCAGGCGGTGATCGCCGCATCATGCATCGCACCGTTGAGCATGACATACATCTTGATGTCCCACTCGAGGTCGCCCAGAATTGGACCGACGCCGCCAATGCGATTCACAAACGCGGGATGATCGCTCACATGACCGGCCAGCTCATTCCAATGTCCAGGAGGCGTGGTGGAGTTTGGTCCATCGGCCCAGAACTCGGCGAGACAGCGCGCCCAGTCGCCGCGCTTGACGACGTTTGGTGGATAGGGCAAGCCTGTCGCCGGGTTGAGTGGACGGCCTGTGCCATCGTTGGTGCCCAGTGTGCTGTTGCCCATCGCCGCAGGAGAAATGTCAATCATTACGCCATCGTCTGGCGTAAGTATGCTGGTCTTGAGCACGACATCTTCGTGACCGGAACGGAAGTTCACATCACCAACGCCGTTGAGATACGGCGGCGCGGCGGGATTGAGATACACACCAGGACGCGCGACATCCATGTCCGAGGGCTGCAGAGCGAAGGGTGTGACGCCTCCCCAAAACGGCGCCATTTTCGCGGGATATCCGCCGGGAATGATGTTTCCGCCCTGATCGACAAAGAAGGTCAGTGCCAGCGGTTGATAGCGATTGGGATTGACGACGTTGGGGTTGAACGGCAGCGCAACCACCAGTGGAGGATTGACGTCGACGTACGTTCCGGGGAACGACGCGTAGTTGATCGACTCGTGAGAATTGTCTTGTAATCCTCGCGCGATGACGGTTGCCGCCACACGATTACCAATCGCCGCGGGCGAATCACCGAGCGTGGTGGTGACCGTCGTCGCGTATCCGAGCGCGGTCATGCGTGCGTCGAGGTAGCCGTTGATGATCACCACGTTGGGGCTTAGCGCGAATCGATGCTTGAGTAACCGATACGCGGCATACGAAACCGATTCGTCGCGCGCCGAGACGATGTCTTTGACCGAGTGTTTCTCGTGGAAGAAATAGCCCTTGGCCGTCGCGTCGTACGCCGCCCATGCGTCGTACATCGCGATGGAGGCGTGGAACAGGTTGCGCGCCTGAACCGGCGGGCGCACGAGATCCTTCTTGATTGAATCCAGTTGCGTGTCGTTCCATTGGCGCGCCACGGAGTGCTGCGCCAACGCGGATGATGCGGCGAGGAGGGCGCAGAGCGAGCTCGCGCCAGCGAGAACGGTCACCATCATGTCGCGAGTTGCACGGCGTGTTCGATTCTTCATCTTCAAGAAACTCCCAATCAAATTTTCTGGGTCTCACAGAGACTAACTTGGCTTTCTGCACACGCAAGTCGCGACATCAGACTTTGCTGCCTTTGGTGTGTGTGCCCGACGGATCTGTTCAAGGACAAGTCCGATCGGCGGGCGTCCTTCTCTCAGCGATTTGTCGCCAATTACGGCGACGCGGACGGAGCGTGGGCATCGCTTATCGAACCACGGCTCGCCGTACACTCGCCGCCCTTGCACGCGAAGGCGCGTGTGCCCTTGGACGACTCGCGGAGACTTCTTGAAGCCAACATCGAAACTTCAAAGCACTGATGGTTCCGCCCTCACACCAGGTGTGCGCGAGCAATGGATCACGCGCCTCGCCAATCTGATTTCTGCGCGCCCGCGCACCGTCGTTGCAGTCGGAGTTCTGTTCGCTTTGCTCGGCGCGTGGCTCGGCGCCATGCACCTCGCCATCGACGGCGACACCAACTCGCTCATTTCGGAAAGCCGTCCCTTCATGCAGGGATATCGCGCGTTTCAAGCGGAGTTTGGCGACCTCGAAACGGTGGTCATTGCGGTTGATCCCAAGTCAGATGCGCCATCAGCCGCGAATGACGCCGAGCGCGCAGCGGACGCAATTCAACGCGGGCTCGATGAGTTGGTGTTGTCGAATTCCGTTCAACGGGTGAGCGGACAGATCACCGTCACCGAGCAATGGCGGCTTGCGCCCTGGGCGATGCGCATGGACGCACTCACGTCATTGGTCGAGGCGCGTGATGGCGTGAGCGCGCTCGCGCAGCCCAACGCAGCGCGCGCGCTTGCGAACGCATTGGACCTCCTCGCAAAACCGATTCCAGCACGACACGATGCGGCCGCGGCGGTGTTGATTCTTGACACGCTGTTCGCGTCGCCACTTGATGATCCGTTGCGCAGCGAGTCGCACGAAGCACCGCGCGACAATGCTCAACTCGACGCGCTGAGTGCCGTGCGCACGCCGATTTTCTTGCGCGCGCCTGGCGGACGATTGGTGTTTGTCGAAGCGCTGCCTGCAAAAAATTTCACGCAACTCGATCCCTACGCCGCCGCGCTTGCGCCGATTCGCGCGGTAGTTGCACGTGTGAGTCGCGAGATTCCCAACGTCGACATCGGGCTCACTGGTAAACCCGTTCTGCAAGCCGATGAGATGGAAACATCCACCGCCGACATGACGCGCGCGAGTATCGCGTCGCTCATTGTCATCACCATGCTGTTCATCGTTGTCTTTCGCGGCGTGCGACGGCCACTGTTGGCAGTGCTCGCGTTTGCGATTGCCTCAGCGTGGACCTACGGCGCCGCGACGTTGATGGTGGGACATCTCACATTGCTCTCCACTGTGTTCATGCTCGTGCTCGTCGGCGCGGGTCTTGACTACGGAGTTCATGTGATCAGCCGCTACGGCGAATTGCGGCGAAGTCATACGCACGCGGATGCGGTGCGCCACACGCTGCGCACCATCGCGCCGGGCACCTTGACTGGTGCGCTCTCGAGCGCGATTGTGTTTTTTCTCGCGCTAGCCAGCGATTTCGGCGGCTTGCGCGAGCTCGGGCTCATCGCGGGAGTTGGTTTGCTCTTGTGCGCGCTAGCGATGGTCACGGTGCTGCCCGCGCTCTTACTCTTGTGCGACGCGCCAAACGCCGCGACTCTCGACGCGGCGATGGACGCGCCCGCAGCGCGCCATTGGACGACATCATGGTCGTTGCATGAACGCGACAAGTCGTCGCGGGTATTGCTGTGGGTGAGTTTGACGATCGTGGGCGCGGCGCTGCTGCTGGCTCCGCGCGGATTGCGCATCGCGACGAATCTGCTCGACATGCAAGCGGAAAATCTCAGCAGCGTGCTGTGGGAACATCGGATTCTTGCGGACAGCGCGAGCGCTTCGTGGTTCGCCGCCTCCGCCGCTGCGGATCAAACTCGCGTCGCCGAGTTGGTCGCGCGTGCGAAGACGTTTCCTGATTCGATCGCGCGCACGTCTTCGATATTCGATGTGATGGCGCCGAGCTCGTCGGAACGATTGGCTGCGCAACAACAACTTGCGCAAGCGATTGAACGCGGCGAGCAGGCAACTCCCCCGCTCGACACACCATCAATCATCGACCACGCACAATGCGTTCGAGCGCAAGAGGCAGTGGCGCGTTTGCTTCGCTTGACACTCGCTGCAGCGAAGCTTGATTCTCGCGCGCAGGAGGGCATCACACCTTTGCAGTCGTTGAGCGCGCGACTCGATGCGTACACCGCGGCGTTGTCGCAAGGCGGCGAGCGCACGCTCGTTGCTCAATCTGCAATACGCAGTTGTGCGGATCGCGCCGCCAGCGCGCTGCGTGATATGCGCGCAGGTGCGCAGAGTTCGATGTCCGACGCAGTTCCTGCCGCACTGCGCGCGCGCATGATCTCGCCGCGTGGAACGTTTCTCGTCCAATACTTTCCGCGCCAAGACGCATGGGAAGAAAGTGGACTCGCGCACTTTGTTGCCGATGTGCGCGCCGTGGATCCCAACGCGACTGGCGTCCCCGTGACGCAACTCGAATCCATTCGCGACATGCGCCACGCATTCGTGCTGGTGTCGTTGCTCGCGATCATCGCGGTGACCGCGATCGCGTGGCTTGACTTCCGCACCGTCGGCGCGACGTTTCTCGCGACGGCGACCGTGCTCGCTGGTGTGGGCATGTTGATCGGAATCATGCCTTTTCTAGGCGAAACGCTCAACCTCGCGAACTTCTTTGCGATCCCCATGTTGATCGGACTCGGCATCGACAGCGCGATTCACATCCTGCATCGTTGGCATGACAATCCGCGCGCGATGGGACCGACCATTCGCGCGGTCGCGTTCACAGCGCTCACCACTGCGATTGGTTTCGGTGCGTTGATGTTTGCCCAACATCGCGGCTTGCGCTCGCTGGGAGTAGTGATGGCCGTGGGCAGCATCACTTGCATGTTTGTCGCGTGTGTCGTCTTGCCGCTCATGCTGCACGAGAGTGCGCGCCGCCATGCGAAAGCGCGCGGCGAGGAGTAGTCACACCAACTCGGGCACCACACCGCTGGGAAGTGCTGCCAAGAATTTCTTGCCATAACTCTTGGTGATGAGCCGAGGATCGAGCACCACAATGCGGCCCGAGTCTTCGGTGCTGCGAATGAGCCGACCGATGCCCTGCTTGAAGCGCAACACCGCGCGCGGAAGTTGATCATCGCGGAACGCATTGCCACCGAGGGCTTCGATGCGTTCGTGACGCGCTTGAATGAGCGGATGATCGGGCACGTCAAACGGAAGTTTGGTGATGATGACATTGCGCAGCGCACGACCGCGGACATCGACGCCTTCCCAAAAACTCGAGGTGCCGAAGAGCACGGATCGCTCGCTCTCGCGAAACTGACGCAGCAGTTGACTGCGCTCGCCATCTTCGCCGTGGATAAACACGGGATGACCCGCCGCGCGAAGAATCGGCGCGCAACGCTCCGCCACTTCACGCAACGCGCGAAAGCTGGTGAAGAGCACAAACGCACCGCCGCCAGTTTCATCAATGTGCGCCAATATGCGCGGAACCAACTCGCGTAGTGATGACGGATCTTCCGGCGAAGGCATGCTGCGGTCGACCATCACGCGCATCTGACTCGCGTAATCAAAGGGACTTCCCAGCGCGAGTGTGGTCGTGCCATCGCAGCCGAGTCGGCCCACCGCATGCGAAAAATCATTTCCCGCAGTCGCCAGTGTTGCACTGGTCATTGTGATGGAAATAGGCATAGAAAATAGGCGATCGCGCAACACAGGTCCAACGTCGACGGTCGCGCAGGACAGTGTGAGCGAAGGTCGATTCGATCCGTATGCCGGCTTGTTGCGTTCCACCCAATACACGCAGCCTTCCACACCTTGCCCGATGAAGAGATCGAGTTCTGCGGCGAGATCAGTCACGCGCTGGGCGGCGCTCGCGAGTTCAAACTGCAACGACTCTTCGACCGCACGCTCGCGCAAGAGTTTGAGTCGCGTCGCGAGATCGCCGAGCTTCGGTGAGAGTTCATTCACAAACGCATCGGGCACCGAGACGCGGCCACTGCTACTGATCGAAGCGCTCGCGATCGAACTCACGCGCCACACGCCATCGAAGAAAGATTCGCACGCTGATTGCGCATCGAGCACCGCATGAATTGCGCCGTCGACTTCATCCGCAGGAAGGCCCGCGCCTTCAATGCCCGCAAGCGAACCCTTGCCCGTCGCGCTGCTGTACAGCGCGCGCAGCACATGTTTGGCGCGCGATTCGGACACGCGAATCCCGAAGTGGCCGCTGGCGACGCTCTCGAGATGATGGGCCTCATCGAAGATCACGTGGTCGTACGCAGGCAAGAACGCCGCGCCCTTCGCGCGCAATGCGAGATCGCTAAAGAACAGCGCGTGATTGCAGATCAAAAGATCCGCGTTCTCCATGCGCCGCCGCGCTGATTGGTAAAAACATTTGTCGTAGGTGGGACAGCGTCGACCCATGCAATTGCCTGCATCACTTTCGACGTGCTCCCACACGCTGCGCCGTGGAAGTTGCGGCAATGTCGCGAGCGAACCGTCGTCGGTGTTGTAAGCCCAGTCCTCCACGAGATCGAGCGAGTGCTGCTCTTCTTCGTTGTGACAGATGCGCGACTTTTTTTCGCTGGCAATGCGCAGACGACGCAACGACATGTAGTTGCCGCGACCTTTGCACAGCACGGTGGTGAACTCATCCGGTATCACCGCCTTGAGCAGCGGCACGTCTTTTTCGAAGATCTGTTCTTGCAGCGCGATGGTGTGAGTGCACACGACGACACGCTCGCGACGCTCGAGAATGCGGCGAATTGCAGGGACCAAATAGGCAAAACTCTTACCCACGCCCGTGCCCGCTTCGACCATGAGTCGTCCCTTGTTGGCGAGGTTCGCTTCGACAGCCTCGGCCATGCGCAGTTGCTCGGGCCGTGTTTCAAATCCACCCACGCGGCGCGCGAGCGGACTCTCCGGGCCCAAGAAATAAGCAGGCAACAGCGACAAGGTGCGCAGAGAGTAACGGCTGCATGTGGCGGCTTCGCGGACATGCACACAAGTTGGCGGCTTCGCGGACAGGCACACAAGTGCACTCGACCAATCGATGGACCACTCCAAGCAGACGCGCAGTCGTGTATAGTCTCCGTCCCCCATAGGACAGGTGCCCGAGTGGCCGAAGGGGACGGTTTGCTAAACCGTTGTATGGGGAATCCCCTGTACCGAGGGTTCGAATCCCTCCCTGTCCGCTGCGAACCTCGACATGCCCTGCTGCGCAGGGCATGTCGAGGTTTTTGCATACAGGATGCCTTTCATGCGCCTTGCAGCAGCATGAAAGGCATCCGCAGCGTTGCACGTTGCGTGTGCTGGATTGCGGACTTCGACCCTGCGGGATCGAAGTTCGAATCGTGCGTCATGTTTGATTGGCTGCGAAGCTCGGCACGGTCTGCTGCTTGACAGGATCTAAGACAGGCACTTTGATCGAAGGGACTCGAGTCAGGCACATAGGGACTCGGGCCAAGGGACTCGGGCGGGACTCGGGCCAGGCACATTGGTCGAAGGGACTTGGGCCAGGCACGTAGGAGGGACGTGGGCCAGGCACATTGTTCGAAACCGACCGCCAACGCGCCGCGACTACGCAATTCGCGCACGAATCATCCACAAAACTCATCCGCACCAGCGTGCTTCGACAAACCGGTCCGCTTCTAGCACCTCATCCACGCAAATCGGAGCCGCATCACGCGCCCGTTTTCCACACCTCACCAATTGAAAACACGCGAGAGCACAAGCTCCGCGTCGTCGCCAACCGTTTTCAGATGTTTCAGGCAGTCCGCGCTGCTACACGCCGCTCCACACCGCCACCATTCGGCGTTGCCCGCGTCGAAGTGCTTCGCGCGCGACGGCTTCTTTGCTCCCGTAGCAACTCCCTCGCGCGGCATCCAGCATGCTCAACGCGCATTGGTCAAACGGGATCGGATCGAGTTGCGAATCGATTGCCCGACGCATCTCTCTCCACCAACTCGCAATCGATCGCGCAGCAAGTTTGACCGCACGACTCCCGCGTAACAGCCTCGGAAGCACGCGCGCGATCGCTTCACTCACCGCGTCGGGCTGTGACTTCGAAATCCAACCAGCCTTGTCTGGTCGACGACGACGACCAGCCTGATCCACGCGATGAATGTGGCGGAGCAAACTCGGCGCTCGGTTGGCGCACTCGGTGGGAAACATGGGCGGCCGCGCGTGCGCAACCAATCCTTCGCCCTCCGCGGATTGACAAGGAAACACCGGCTCCCACCGAAGTTCAAGCACGCGCTGGGACGCATCTACACTTGCATTCGCCACCGCGCTGTCCGCGCATACGTCCGGCAGCCCATCGCTCAATCGCTCCCATTGGAGTTGCCCAGAGCTCCACAAGCTCGTCGGAATTGAGGTCGCAACGCGGGCGTGCACTTCGTTCAGTTCGATGTACGCGGCGACCCTTTCAAGTGAAGGCCAATCGAGAACCTTGCGAGACTTGAATCGACCCTCCCAAAAGTGGCCGGTGACGTTGTCTTCGCGATTCCACATTTTCGCGCATGGTTCCTTGAGAAGTTTGTGGAAGAAACTCAGACTCGAGAGATCACGCCGCGCGGCACGAATGCGCGCGGGGATGCTGAGCATCATGGCAATTTCACGCTCGAGCGCAGTCTCTTCGTCGCAATCTAATGACTTCGAATGCATGCGAAGACATGCAAGGAGTATGACTTTGCGCCGCGCGACCTCATAGTCTGACCACGTCGCCACGAGTTCGGGATGAGTGACGAGCAGGAGGTGAAGATGGTTCGACATCGCGCAAAACGAGACAACGTCAATCGCGGCGAAGTGCGCGAGAAACTCGAGGCGAGCAATAATCCACGCGCGGCGCAGGGGATCGCGGAGAAGCGACTCCTTGCGCACGCAACGCGAAGTGCAGTGATACACGCCTGAGATGAATGCATCCACGATGTGCGATCGTCGCTGTGCCATGTGATGAAGTTACATGTGGTTTTGAGCGGTTCTGAAATTCACCACAGTTTTGCAGCGCGGAATTTGTGCCTGGCCGCGATCGACTCGCGCAGAATTTGTGCCTGGCCGCGATCGACTCAGTGAAAATGATCCTGTCCTCGATGCTCATCAGTGAAAATTGTGCCTGTCCACGACGCTCACGACGCTCGTCCGTGAATTTTGTGCCTGTCCACGACGCTGTCCACAACGCTCGTCCCTTGGACATTGGCGCGCCGCGAACGATTCGTGTCGGCGCTCACCTGCCACAACGATTGAAGCGACCGTGATATCCTCCTCGCCCCTATGAAGATCCACGAGTATCAGGCCCGTCAGTTGCTTGCTGATGCGGGCGTCGCCGTTCCCGCGTTTGCTGTTGCCGAGGACATTGCGACGGCTGTTGCACAGGCGAAGAAGTTGTTTGACGCGGGCATTGCCGAGGTCGTCATCAAGGCGCAAGTGCATGCGGGAGGTCGAGGCAAGGCGGGCTTCGTCAAGTTGGTTTCCAACTTGAAAGATGCCGAATCCGCGGCGACGTTCATGCTCACGAACAAGATGGTGTCCTACCAGTCAGGGCCGGAAGGACTCGTCGTGCGCAAGTTGCTCATCGCGGCGGCGGAGCAGATCGTGAAGGAGTACTACCTCGCGATCACTATCGATCGTGCGCGCGGAACCTCCACGCTCATCGCAAGTGCCGAGGGTGGCGTCGAGATTGAAGTGGTCGCGGAAAACAATCCGGCGGCGATTCTCAAAGTGCCCACGCATCCGATGTTGGGGTTGCAGGCGTTTCAGGCGCGAGAAGTTGCGTTTCAACTGGGATTCACGGGCAAACAAGTGGGACAAGCGGTCGACATCATGATGAAGATCGCCAAAGTCTTCCGTGAAAAAGATGCGAGCCTCGTCGAGATCAATCCGCTGGTGGTCACGCCGCCTGACGCGAAAAATCCCGATGGCCGCGTGCTCGCACTTGATGCCAAGTTTCAGTTTGATGACAACGCACTCTTTCGTCATCCCGAGATTGCCACTCTGTTTGATCCTGCGGAAGAGAACCCCGCAGAGATTCGCGCCAACGAGTTTGGGCTTTCCTATGTCGCGCTAGAGGGCAACATTGGTTGCCTGGTTAACGGCGCAGGATTGGCCATGTCGACGATGGACATCGTCAAGTTGCATGGCGGCGAGCCCGCGAACTTCCTCGATGTCGGTGGCAGCGCGAGCGAGGAAGCGGTGACCGAAGCGTTCCGCATCATCCTCGGCGATCCGAGTGTGCAAGGAATCTTGGTCAACATCTTCGGCGGCATCATGCAGTGCGACAAGATTGCGCGTGCGATTGTGTCGAGCGCGAAGACCGTGGGATTCAAGGTTCCATTGGTGGTGCGTCTTGAGGGAACGAACGTCGCTGCGGCGCGGCAAATTCTCGCCGAGGCGCAGCGCGAGATTCCTGCGATGCAAACCGCGACAGATCTCACCGATGCAGCGAAGCGGATTGTCGCGGCAGTTGCGGCAGTCAATGCGGGCGGCGCGACACATGCCGTGACCACGCGATAATGACACGGTGAAAACGCATGAACGCCGCGTGAGAATTGCATGCCCACACGACACCTCGTTCTCTTTGATATTGATGGCACGATGCTTCGCTCGGAAGGCGCGGGAGTGGCCGCCATGCTGCACGCCTTCACCACGCTTCATGGCGATCGCGGCTTTTCTTTCGGAGGACTTGAGATTGCGGGCGCGCTCGATGCGTTGCTCTTCGCGAAGATGATGACCGAGCACGGCCTGCCCGCGCACGACGAAGCGCATGCGCAGTTTCGCGCGACATATCGCGATGAACTTGATCGATCGCTCACGCCACAACGGGTGCGCCGCATGAGTGGCGCGGCGGAGTTAGCCCATGCGCTGCACCAACGCGACGTGGCTACGGGATTGCTCACGGGAAACTACCCAGAGACCGCGATGATCAAATTGCGCGCGGCAGGATTCGACTGTGATCGCTTTCCCTTCGGCGCGTTTGGCTGCGACGGCGCCTCACGACGACATCTCACGCCGGTGGCAATCGAGCGCGCGCACGCACACCACGGCCGCGCGTTTGATCCCGCATTTGTGACCATCATCGGCGACACGCCGCTGGACATCGACTGCGCCACCGCGCATGGTTGTCGCGCCATCGGCGTCGCGACTGGGCCGTATTCGGTTGAACAACTGATGAGTGCGGGCGCGGATCTCGCCGTGAGCGACCTCAGCGACACCACGGTGCTTCTCCGTTGGATTCTCGGCGTGGAGCTCGAGTCGACTGTCGTCGTCGCAGGTGAGACGCGACACCTCTGACATCGATCAAACATGAATCGTGCAACCTCGCGCGGCTTGCGGCACAATGCAGGCCATGTCTGTCTTCTCCGCGTTTTGCAGCGACTTCTATGTGAACATGAGACTCGGGCTTAAGCTCGATCTTCCCGAGCGCCGTGAAACGGTGCTCGATCTTTTCGATCGCGTGCGCAGAGCGTTCCCGCGACTGTCCAAGTTTCAGCGCTACGAAGGCGAACTTGCGCTCGAAAGCGATTCGTCGCAACGCGAGTGGCAATGGGTGGCGTTGCGGCAAACATCGATTCGCGCGGGACACGTGAATCCTAGTTCACTCGCCGATTGCTACAACTTTCATCAAGCGTTGTTGGAAGTTGCGCCGTACTTTCTTTCCATCTCGCCGCTGGACATCGATCTGCTTGAAGTGGTGTTTGGATTCGACTTCGAGACGGAACACGACAACGATTCAATTGTGTTTGATGCCCTGCTCGCGAACTCGCCCCTGGCGGGATTGGCCGATGGCATCTCGATGGATGGCGGCGTCGAACGGGTGATCGATGCGCAACCATCGCTGGCACTTTCGTTGGGCGAAGAGGGACAAATGCAGGTGGTGTTTGAAGTGCGCACCAAACCGCGCCTACCCGTGGCGGGCGATCGTGGCGGCGATCCCATCTCGGTGTTCTTGACCGTGCGCAAGTTTGGACCGCTCGGTTCGCTCGATGAACTCAAGAGCGAGTTTTCATCGCTGGTCGCTCACGCGGAATTCCTCGCCGAGCAACGCGTGCTTCCGTGCTTGGTGATGCCGATTCATGAAACTCTGCAATCCCGCGGGTAAAACAGCCATTTTGTGGCACAAGGATTTTTCATGTGGCTTTCGACGCTGACACTGACCACTGCACTCGCTGCGGTGAACATCATCGCGCCACCCGCGCTCCCGCCGATCGATCCTGCGGCAATGCCCTTGATTGATGCAGCGTTGCAAGCGGACATCAAACTCTTGCGTCGACTCGATGAACCGTTCGCCACCGTGCCTTCGTATGTCGATCGCCCCGCAAAGGAAATTGTCGAAGAGCTGCGACGCGCCACGAAAGTTCCCATTGAGATTGATCGTCGCGCGCTCGGCGATGCGGGTGGATGGGAGTGGCTGCGCGTCACCTGCGAACCCGCGACTCCGCGCGCGGCACTGCATGCGGTGCTGCGTGCGATTTCTCCCGCGTACGAGCTCTATCAACTCGATGTCGCTTCGGGCATCGTGGTCGTCACTGACCACTCCGGAATGCTCACGCTGCGGGCAACGGCGCAATACGACTTCACTGGAATCATTGCGCGATTGCCCGCGATGAATGATCCAGCGGACGATTCAGCAGACGAGTTGACGCGCCTCGAGAATTACCTGCTCGAGACCATCGAGCCCGAAACATGGGTTGAAAACGGCGGCGACATCGGGCGCTTGGAATGGGTCGGCACAGTCGCACAAATCTCGACGACTCCAGCGATCCACAAACATATTCAAGACTCCGTGACGGAACTGAAGAAAGCGCTACCCACTGCAACTGTGTTGTGGACGTTGCGCGTGATGGTGATTGATCCTGCGACCGATGAGGCGACTGTGCGCACGGCGTTTGCTGATGCACTCGAGATGAACGCGCTGGTCGAACGCAAGCAGGCGACCATGCTCTCGGCGCCGCGACTCTTAGTCAATCGAACTGAAGAGGCGAAGGTCTCGGTCGAGAACGGCGCCGACAAACTCGAGGTCACCATTGCTCCGCCGCACGTCC
>QWPW01000024.1 GCA_003671025.1 Planctomycetota bacterium | reverse complement strand
GTCACGCCCCGCAGTCATGCGCTTGCCACTGTCTCCTGGCTTCATCAGGTGATCGACCACTGCTTCCACCGGCCAATCGAGTGATTTCGCGAGTCCCACCACCAGATCAATCTTGGGCATCCCACTCTCGGGTACGAGCCGTCCGGGTTGCCTGCCAAGCGCAAGCGCGAGTTCCTTCACCGACCAGTTGCGGTAGGTGCGGGCCAGCGCCTGCAATTCCTCGAGCCGTTCACGAGCGACCGCTTCACGCGCCGCTTCCACGCCAATGAGATCCTCAGTCAACATAGATCCTCCAAATCTAGGAATTGCTGTGGCCACCCACCACATGCAAGCCTTTGAATTCACACATCCAACCGTCGCTTGACAACGCGTCAAGCGCAAATTTTGAATTTCTACGGAAATCGCCCCATTGCACAAAATCGAGCAGTCGTATGACCACCACCGACTCAAGTGCTTTGGGGAAGCAAACCACCGAGGCACAGAGCGCCCTCACCTCCGCTTCATCGATGAGCGCTCCGTCGAGTTCCTCGGTGATGCCACGGGCGTCCCACTCGCACAGAATCAATCGCGCGCGACGCCGTTGAATCATGAAATGAACGTCGTGGTCATTGAATGCAACTTGTTCTTCTAGCGCGAATTGCGCCAACACCAACACGCGCAGCACTTGAGCCTCTGCTTCCGGTTCGAGCCGTTGCGCCAACAGCCGCAGCGCGGTCACCGCGGCGATCGAGCAGCACCAGGCGAGACGCGTGTGAGCGCGCGCCGAAGCGACGCCACAGGACGCAACTTCGAGTGCTCGAATTGCGTCATTTACTTCACGGTTGAGCGAACAAAGTTTTGTTGAGAAAGAGTTGGAAGAAATCGCGTTTGTTGGTGGATGAGAGGTGCACAAACTCTCGGCCAACGTGTGGCATCGTTCACGCGCGGCCACGGCGTCGTTGCTTGCGAGTGATGGCGTGGTGCTCGCGACGGCCGACAAGGCGCGCGTCAAGTCACTCGACACCGCCGCCTGCTCGTGAGGACTCGCAAACGAAGGGCGTTGCCACGGCACACCCAAGATGTGTTCACCGCGCACGCAACCCAGGAGAGTGTTCGCAAGTGTCAACTCGCGCGGCGCGAATCCAATTTGACTCGCGAGGTCGGCGAGTCGCGCCGCTTCATCCACGCGGCCGGTGGCACAGAGTGCTCGCGCATGGAGCAAACACGACATGGCAAAATCGGTGTGTGCACCGCTGAATTTCGCTGTTTCTTCTGCCAACCGCGTGAACGCATGTGGATCGTCCAGCAGATCGGCGCGCGTGATTGCGGCCAGGCGTTGGTCACGGGCGTCGTGCGTCGTGCGGCCTGTTTCGAGTGAGGCGCATGGTGTGGGTGATGCACTCGACGCGATACGGAAGATCGCACTGGCACTCCAACCGCAGGCGCGGGCGAGATCGACGAGCAACATCATGCTCGGTGCCTCCCGCATCAAATCGAACGAACGCAGGTCGTGTCCCATCCGCCGCGCGGTGGCATTGCGCGAAACATCCGAGCCCCACGCGAGAAGTTCGAAGACGCCCCGCGTGCGCGCGATGAATTGCGCGAGATCCAAGTGCAGACGTTGTGCGAACTCGTTGGGGGACATCAAGCGCAGCGTGGCGCGCGGCTACGAATGAGCAAGTAGCAGGTTCCGTAATTGACATCAGTGCAGGCGAAGCGCTGGTCGTGTCGCGCGTGACGGTTTCGACGGGGCGCGGCAAACTGTGGTGGGCGTGACACAAATCGAGCGCGAGGCGCTGATCCTGTCATCAATCGCGCGCGGCGCCAAACCTCCGCGCAACTATTCGTTCCATAGAAACTTAGGCGCGATTCACTTGTGCGCGACGCATCGAATCATCACGCGGCGTTGAGGGATTTCGAACCCACATCCAGACTTGGGGCGCTCAGTACGCGAGGCAATCGTGAATCGCGCGCGACACGCGTTTGGCATCGGGCAAGTAGTCGAGTTCCAATTTGTAGTAGGGCATCGTCGCGTCAAAGCCGGCGACGCGTTGCACGGGCGCTTCGAGTTGCAGGAAGCAGCGCTCCATGATGCGCGCCGCGATCTCCGCACCGAAGCCGCAGGTGAGCGGAGCTTCGTGCACAACGACGCAGCGACCTGTCTTGGCCACACTCGCCGCGACGGCATCAACATCGAATGGATAGATGGTGCGCAGATCAATCAACTCAATCGAGCGATCACTCTGCTCAATCGCCTGCATGCACTGCACCACGCTCGCGCCCCAACTGACGATGGTGAGATCGGTGCCTTCGCACACAACGCGCGCTTTGCCCAGCGGCAGCGTGTATTCGTCTTCGGGAACCTCTTCGCGAATCGCGCGATAGATGCGCTTTGGCTCAAAGAAAATCACCGGATCCTCTTCGCGCAAGCACGACACCAGCAGTCCCTTCGCGTCATAGGGCGAGCTCGGCATGACCACCTTGAGTCCAGGCGTATGCGCGTAAATCGCTTCGGGCGAATCGCTGTGCAGTTCGGGCGCGTGAATGCCGCCGCCCACCGGAACACGAATGGTCATGGGCACGGTGTACGCGCCACGGGTGCGCGTGCGCATGCGCGCGGCGTGCGAGACAATCTGGTCATACGCGGGACCGAGGAATCCTTCGAATTGAATCTCGGGCACGGGATGCAATCCACCCATGGCCATGCCGATGGAGAGACCGATGATGCCGCTCTCGGCGAGTGGAGTGTCGAACACACGCGCGCCGCCGAAGCGCTTCTGCAAATTCTCGGTGACGCGAAACACGCCGCCGTTCACGCCGATGTCCTCGCCGAGGAGAACGATCGAGTCGTTCTTCTCCATCTCCTGAATGAGCGCGAGGTTGATCGCTTGAACAAGATTGAGATTCGCCATGATTCGTTCCTATGACTGGCCGAAAGTGTCGGCTGCGTATCGATCGGCATTGATGCCGTTCGCTCTGACGTGACTGCGCGTGTGATTGCGCGCGTGATTGTTGAGTGATCGAAAACCGTGGGCGACGCGTATCGGTCAGTGACCGTGCGCAGCTTCGGTTTGCGAGTCCATTTCGGCGGCGCGTTCTTGCGCTTCCTGCGGCAATTGCGAGGGATCTTGTCCCAGCGAGTGCGTGTGCATCGTGTCGCGTTGCCGCGCAAGATCCGCTGGAACATCGCTGTACATCGAGTTGAAGAAGTCGTTGCGATGCGGCGCGGCAATGCCTTCAGCTCGCGCCACAGCATCAGCGTTGTCTTGCGCCACGCGCTCGAGCAGCGCAACGTCTTGCGCTTCACTCCACATCTTGCGCGCGATCATGTAGTTCTTGATGCGCGTGATCGGATCGCGAGCCTTCCACATATCGACTTCCGCTTGATCGCGATATCGCTTGGCATCGTCCGCGGTGGTGTGATCGGCGAGGCGATACGTCACCATCTCGATGAAGTATGGCTTGCTGTTCTTGCGCGCGTATTCGCTCGCGAGTTTGGTCGCGTACACGGTGGCGAACAAATCATTGCCATCCACTTGCAAACACGGCATTCCGTAGGCAATGCCACGCTGTGCAAATGTCGGCGCGGCGCTGTTGATCTTGGATGGTGTCGAGATGGCCCAGAAGTTGTTCTGGCACACGAAAACCACAGGGATCTCGAGGTTTGAAGCGAAATTGCACGCCTCGTGAAAGTCACCTTCGCTCGAAGCGCCGTCGCCGAAGAAGGTGCAAGCGATCTTGTCTTGTCCGCGATAGCGCGCGGCGAGCGTGAGTCCGGCCGCGTGCAACATCTGTGTTCCCAGCGGAACGGCAATCGGAGTCGCGAAGTGCGGACGAGGCATCGCGTTGCCGCGCTCGTCGCCCATCCAATGCAAGAGAATCGCTTCCTTGGGAACGCCGCGCCAAAACAGTCCGCAGTTCTCGCGGTAACACGTGACCAGCCAATCATCTTGACGCAACACATACGCCGCGCCGAGGCTGGTCGCTTCCTGTCCCATGTTCTGCGGATACGTGCCCAAGCGGCCGGAGCGTTGCATGCGAAACGCCACTTCATCGAGATGCCGGCATCCCACCATCGCCTCGTAAAGCTTGACGAGATCAGCATCGGGGATCAGCCCTTTTCCGAGCTTTTCATCGAAGTTTCCGTGCTGGTCGAGAATCGAGATGTGCTCGATCTTGGTTTCGAAGGCAGTAGTAATTGGCATAGAGAACTCGCAAATGGCGCCCGTCACGGGAAAGGGCGCGAGTGTAGCAAGCGACTCTTCTCGGCTATTGCTTGAAGCGCGCGCTGAGACGCGCAATGAAACTCGATGAAAGGTCCGCGAATGCTGAGAGTGTCATTCGAGTGAGCACGCCGCGATCAAGACACGATCATCAACGCTCGACCGCGTTGGCCAGCGCGAACGCTTGCGCCATGTCGGCCATGAGATCGCGCGGCTCTTCGAGTCCGATCTGAAAGCGCAGCAGCGGATTGGGGTCATTCCACGGCGCGGCCACGCGCATCGAACGCACATCACTGGCGACCACGAGACTTTCGAAACCGCCCCAAGAGAATCCCATACCGAAGAATTGCAGGCTCTCGAGAAACGTCTTCACATGCGCGCGCCCGCTCGCGTGCGGTTTGAGCGTGCAGCCGAACACGCCGCTTGCTCCCGTGAAGTCGCGCTTCCACAATTGATGATCGGGATGCGAAGGCAACGCGGGATGAAGCACGCGCGCAACTTCTGGTCTCGCCTCAAGCCAACGGGCAATCTCCAGCGCACTCGCGCTGTGCCGAGCCATGCGCACTTCGAGTGAGCGCAATCCGCGCAAACACTGCATGCAATCATCGGGATGCGCGTAGTGACCGTGCGCTTCGGCGGTGTCTTTGACACGCTTCCACGAGATTTCATCGCGAGCGACGATGCCGCCGAGCAAGATGTCGCCGTTGCCACTCTGATATTTGGTGAGCGCGTGAACCACCACATCGACGCCGTGTTCGATCGGTCGAAAGTACAGCGGTGTGGCCCACGTGTTGTCGATGATTGAAGTGACGCCGCGCGCACGGCACACGCGCGCAATCGCAGGCACATTCTGAATCTCAAAGGTGAGCGAGCCAGGCGACTCCATGAACACGACGCGCGTGTTGGGGCGAATCAGCGCGTCGATCTCGGCGCCGATGCGTGGGTCGTAGTACGTGACCTCGACGCCCATGCGCGCGAGAATGGTCGATGCGAGATGCCGCGTCGGTCCGTAGCACGAGTCGGTCATCAACAAGTGATCGCCGCACGAGAGAAACGCCAACATCGGAATCGACACCGCCGCGAGTCCACTGCCAACCGCCACCGCGCCCACGCCGCTATCGAGTTGCGCCAGCGTGACTTCGAGGTCGCGCGAGTTGGGATTTCCCATGAGGCCGTAGATGAATCGACCGGTGCGCGAGTCAACGCGATACGCTGCTTCAAGCTCATCGAACGTCTTGAAAAGCACGGTGGAACCGCGGTGAATCGGCGTGTTTACGAATCCGTGATGCTCATGTGGACGCCGTCCGAGGTGCGCTAATCGCGTCCCCAATCCCAGCGTGGACGCGGCACCGTTAACGGTCGTGGCGGCCGCGTTGCTCGGCGTGTCGTTGCACGGCGTCGTAATACAAGAAGTGTGTGTGTCGCTCATCGCTCTTCGATCTCACTTCACGATTGGGAAGAGGTTGATGTTCTTGAACTCGATGTACGCGCCTTCGCTTTGCAATGCGATGCGGCCGCGCACGACTTCGACATCAGTCGCGACATTCTGCATCAAGCCGTTGACCCACAATTCGATCGTGCCTTGGTTGACCACGATGCGATAGTGGTTCCATTGACCGAGTGGATATTCATTTGTTTCACGCAGTTTGGTGGTGTGACGACCGTCAGTGCGTTTCGCGGCGACGGTTGCTTTCACATTATCGATGTTCCAAAAATCGCCCGCGCTCTTGGACTCGAGTTGCGCTTCCATCGACTTGGGCCAGACTTTGTCTTCGCCGGTTGTGCGCAGCAGAACGCCTGAGTTTCCTGGCCCCTTCGCGGCATCAAAGCGCCAATCGAGTTCGAGAACGAAGTTGTCGTACAGCGCCTCAGTTTCGATGTAACCGATGGGATTTCCCGCACATTGCAGCGTGCTGTCCGTGCCATCTTTGGCCACACTCCACACCGACAGTGATTCCTTGCCTGCTTTGATGAGGTCGGGCACGAAGCCCTTCCAACCACTCAGATCTTTACCGTTGAACAATGCAATCTTGTCGCCCACCTTGATCGGTGTCGCGTCAGACATGAACTGACCGGTGACCGCACTCGGTTTCGCGGCGGTCGGTGGCGCAGACTTGCTTTGATCGCCGCCGACTTGATTGCCGGGCGCGCTTTGCGACGCGACAAGAAACGGTGTGCAAGCCAGGGCTAGCGAAGTGGTGAAAACGCTGAGTGTCGTGTTCATATGGAGCTCCGAGCGCACTGTACAGGCATCATGCGAGGCGAGACATTCGACAGCGGTGACAACATGCGTTGCTCAAACGCACCACAACAATCGCACGGGTTCATGCGACCACCGCTTGCCCATCGCCACGCATATCGCTTGCCGCGATGTAGCCGTTTTCAACGCGTTCGATGCATTGTCCGCGGCCAAACGTAATCGACTTTTCGCTGGCCACTGTCACGCGATGACCGCGGCGTTTGAGTTCATCGATGCACGCTTGCGAGAAGCCTGGCTCCATCGCCAACGCGAGTCCTTCGCTCACTTGCCAACGCGGCGCGTCGAGTGCCGCTTGCGGATTCGCGGAGTGATCCTCAATGCGTGAAGCGACTTGCAATTGCCCTTGCGGCTGCATGTATCCGCCCATCACGCCAAACGCGATGTGTGGTTGCGCCGCGCCAGTTGCAGTGCGCTTGATGAGCATTCCCGGAATGATCGTGTGATACGGCCGCTTATCGGGTGCATATTCATTCACATGACCGGCCTCGAGCGTGAAGCACGCGCCGCGATTTTGCATGGCGATTCCTGTGTTGGGAATCACGATGCCACTGCCCCACCCTTCGTAGTTCGATTGGATGAGCGACACCATGTTGCCCTCACGATCCGCAGCGCACAACAGAATCGTGCCGCCAGACTTTGGTGGACCATGATTGAAGTCCTGCGCTTTGGCGGGATCGATCTCTTTCGCCAACCCACGCAGTGTTTCGCGCGAGAGCATGTCTGCGCTCGACACGCGCATCGCTGACGGATCACCAACCTCGCGATGCACCGTGCGAAACGCGAGTTTCATCGCTTCGGCGGCGAGATGGATCGAGTCGGCGCAGTCGGGCGAGAGTTCGCAATAGCGTGGATTCACCGCAGATTCCTCGAGTATTCCGCGCGCAATCGATGCGGCGATTCCTTGGCCGTTGGGTGGAATCTGCAACATGGTGGACGAACCAAACGGTGACTCAAGCGGCGTCACCCACTGCGCGTTGTGCTTCGCGAGATCACTCATTGACATGAAGCCGCCCGAGTGCGCTGCGTGATCGACGATCTGTTGCGCCAGCGCGCCGCGATAAAACGCTTCGCCCTCACTTTGCGCAATGAGTTCGAGTGTGCGCGCGTGATCGGGCATACGAAACAACTCCGCAGCAAACGGCGCGCGTCCATTGGGCGCGAAGACGCGCTTCCACTCGGCAAACTCAGCGAGCCGCGGATATGCGCGCGCCCACAATTGCGCCGTGCGCGGTGCGACAAGAAATCCATCACGCGCGTAGGCGATCGCGGGCTGCAACAAATCTGCAAACGCAAGTCGTCCGTGACGCTTCCATAACGCGACCCAACCACTCACCGCGCCAGGAACTGTCACTGGTCCCCAACCTCGACGCGGCATCGCGACTTCGTCAGCAAACGCGCTGCGCAACTGCGCGCTCGGAGCGCATCCTGATGCGTTAAGTCCAATCACTTCACCCTGAAAAATCCCCAACGCGAATGCATCGCCACCGATGCCGTTGGTGGTTGGTTCAAGCACGGTCATCGCCGCCGCAGTCGCCACCGCGGCATCGGCGGCGGTTCCTCCACGACGCAACATTTCAAGACCCGCTTGTGCGGCGAGAGGCTGACTGGTCGCAACCGCCATCGAGCCACACACCGCTGGCCGACGCGCGTCGTATGGAAGTTCCCAATCGATGTGAGTGCTCGCTGCGGTGTGTGCATCCATCACTTCACAGTACCGCTGAATGATCGACGCATGATCGATGTTGCTCCCGAAGGTGCGAGCATGGATGAACGCAATCGCAGCCAAAGCACGAAGGCGTAACCTGCAGCAATGCCCGCGAAATCCCAAGCTCGACGATGCGCGTGGTGCGGCAGTGACCCCGTGTACGTCGCCTATCACGACACGGAGTGGGGCGTGCCCGAACTCGACGATCGTGCGCTGTACGAGAAGCTTGTGCTCGATGGATTTCAAGCGGGTCTCTCGTGGATCACGGTGTTGAAGAAGCGCGATGCGTTTCGCAAGGCGTTCAAAGGATTCGATCCGCACAAGGTCGCGCGCTTCACCGAGAAGGACGTTGCGAAGCTGCTCGAGAACGAAGGAATCATTCGTTCGCGTTTGAAGATCGAGGGCGCCATCAAGAATGCGCGCGCGTGGCTTGAGGTGATGGAGAAAGGCGACGGTGCATTTCGCGACTTGCTGTGGGACGCGGTGGGTCATCGAACGATTGACGTGAAACTAAAACGCAGCGAAGAGATTTGTGCATTCAGCGAAGGCAGCATTGCGTTGACCAAGACCCTGAAAAAGCGCGGATTCACCTTCTGCGGACCGGTCATCGTGTACGCCTTCATGCAAGCGGTCGGGATGTACAACGAGCATCTGCTCAGTTGCCCGCGCCATGGCGCGTGTCTGAAGCTCGCGCGGAGATAACTCAGAGAACACGCGGCTCCACGTCTGTTGCACGCTCAGCGCGACGAGAGTGGGCGGCGAGAATGCAATGCGGTGTGGTACAACTCGCCGCCGCAGCAATCGCTGCACACGCCGCAATCAATGAAGGATGCACGATGGCTGGAATCAAGCAACCCTCCGATAGAAGTCACTTCCTCCTGCCTGACTTGGGCGAAGGCCTCGTCGAGGCCGAGCTCATCGAGTGGAAGGTCAAGGCGGGCGACACCGTGAAGGAGTCGCAGACGCTCGCCGAAATGCAAACCGACAAGGCGCTCGTCGAAGTGCCTTCGCCGTGGGCGGGAACCGTTTCGGAGTTGTGCGGCAAGGCGGGCGACATCATCAAAGTCGCTTCGGTGTTGGTGCGTTACAGCGCACTCAAGCCAGTGGCCGCGGCGGCAGTGGTGAGCGCAAAAACCACTGCAAACAGCGGAAATTCGTGCACTTCGAGCCAAGTTGCTGCGGGTGTTGAGGCAGATCAAGGCACAGTGGTGGGAACCATGTCAGGCACGCTCACGGTGAGTGATCGCTTCGCGCGTCGCACGCCTGAAGCGGTTGAAGCTGTGCGCGATGGCAAGGCGCTCGCGACTCCCGCGGTCCGCGGTCTCGCGCGCAAGTTTGGAATCGACATTCAACGTGTTCCCGCGAGTGGTCGCGGCGGACGCATCACTGCGAGTGATGTTGCAGCGTTTGCGGAAAGTGGAACGACAGAAGCGCCGCCGAGCGTAAGCGCAAGTGCGAGTGCCGCGGGCGCCAACGCCAGCGCGCGCACGACGAGCATCGCTCCTGGATCGGTGTACATCGATCAAAACGATGTTGCCCAGCGCATCGCATTTCGCGGCGTGCGGCGCAAGATCGCCGAGGCGCTCACGCGCAGCGTGCAGACCGCGGTCCACTTCACAGTGGTCGACGAAGCCGATGTCACCGCGCTCGATGCCAAGCGTCGCGAATACAGCAAAATCATGGGCGAAAAGCTGTCCATGCTTCCCTTCATCATGGCGGCGGTGTGTCGCGCGCTCAAGAAGCATCCCTCGCTCAACGCCATCGTTGATGACGCCAAGAGTGAGATCATTCTCAAGAGCGCGATCCATCTCGGTTGCGCGGTTGACACCGATGCGGGCCTCATGGTCCCAGTCATTCGCGATGCAGGATCGAAGTCACCCGTGCAACTGGCCAACGCGACCAAGACTCTCGCGAGCAAGTGCAAGGATCGAACCATCGCGCGCGAAGATTCGCTTGGTGGAACGTTCACGATCTCCAACGTCGGAAGTTACGGCGGCATGTTTGCCACGCCGATCATCAACTATCCCGAGGTCGCCATTCTCGCGGCGGGACGCGCGAAAGAGCGCGTGTGCACGCAAGATGGAAAGTTCTACGCGGGCCTCGTGCTTCCGCTTTCGCTTTCGTGCGATCACCGAGTTGTCGATGGCGCCGAGGGTGCGCGATTCCTCAATACCGTCGTGAAACTGCTGGAAAACCCTGATTCCTTGCTGGGCTGAGCAAGAATCGGTTCACACCTTGGAGGAGAATCTCATGCACGCATTCGTTCGAATCGTCGCCGCCGCGTCACTAATGTCGCTCATCGCATGCTCCTCGACGCCGCGCAACCAAGTGATTTTTACGGCGGGCGAAAAAGCGACGCGCACGCACAGCTTTCAAGCGGGCGACGAGTTCGAGGTCAAGCTTCCCCTCAACGCAGGCACGGGCTACGTGTGGACTGCGACGCGCTTTGACGGTGCCGTGGTCTCGCTCGAAAATGCACCTTCGCCGGTGCAGTCGATTGACTACGGCGGCCGCGTCGGCGCGCCCAACTTGCAAACGATGAACTTCGCTTGCGTCGCGCCGGGGACGTGCGAAATCGTGTTCGAATTGTCGCGGCCTTGGGAGAAGGGCGCCGCCGCGGCGCAAACGCACACGATGACTGTCACCGTGAAGTGAGCTGTTGCGCAGTCATCGACCACTGCGCAACCACCGCTATTTCGCGGGGAAATCAGCAGTTTTGCGCGCGAGCGATGCGTGGTTCAAGATCGCCAGCGTGCTTCATCGTGATTATGCAGACCATGCATAGGCACCGAGACAAGCCGTCCAAACGCACATGCGCGTGAGTGCGATCACGCAGCGCCGAGCGTCTCGCGAGGGTCTCACACACTCGCGCGTTCACAGAACCGACGACGCGCACAGACTGCGCTGAGTTCGTATCCTGCGGCGATGCGCATCATCCGCACGCTTTCCGTTTTCACTGCTCCACTGCTGTTCGCAGGCGTCGCGCTCGCGCAAGCGGAGAAGCCACCAGAGCCCGGCTTCACGCCACAAACCAGTCCAATCATCGGCTACCTCGTTATCGCTGTGCTCTTTGGAATCATCATCGCCGTCTCGCTGATGCCTTCGAAGCGTTCGCACTTGGATCTGTGATCGCGCGGGGCAATCTCGCCCCCTCTTTGATGACGCACTGATGAAGCACAAACCGAACTCCATGCAAATCCTTGTCGCGGTCAATTGTGCCGCGCTGTGTTTGTTGGCGTTTGTGGAACTCACCCCACCTGCGGGCGCACAGGCTGGCCGAACACGCGGCACCTACACCGCCGCGACGGGTCGCATTCCTGGAACAGAAACCTTCGCGCTGTACGTCGTCGATGAGACGACGCAAGAACTCATCGCGGTGCAGTGGGATCCACGCGCCAAGCAATTGCAAGGATTGGGATATCGAAATCTTGCGGCGGACATGGGCGATGTCATGCGCCCACGTGGCAACTGAGTCTGAACTCACCACGCGACGATTTCCCTAGATAAATAGCACTTTCCGCACAATCGCGACATCAACTGCATGCGACTTCCCGCCACCATCCTCACCACCAGCGCGATCGCCATCACGGCGTTGGCGATTGTCGAGGCGGGCCGTTTGCAACCCGCGGCGTTCGCGGCGACTGCGGCCACGGGACTCGGCGGCTTCACCGCGATCACATCATCGGTGGGACAAGGGCCCGACGAAGCGCCCTATGAAACGCTGTACATCCTCGACAATCGCGGCGAGATGATTTACGTGTACGGCATCGACAGCCCGACTGATCGCCGCTTGGTGTTGCGCGGTGGCGCGAGTTTGCCTGCGCTGTTTCGCGCCGCGCGCGGAGGTTGATGCATGAACGCGCGCACGCCCTCGGGAACTGAACTGCAACTTGAGATGCCATTGATCTACGCGCTGCCGCCGCGCCGCGGAGTCGATGCGATCATGGCCACGCGCCGCGCGGAAAGTTTCGGCAAACGTTCCATCAAAGCGTCGTCGAAAGAGTTTGCGCTGCGTCTTGCGATCTCGATGACCGACCTCACCACGCTCGAGGGCAAAGACTCACCGGAGAAGGTGCGATCGCTGTGTCAGAAGGCGATTGCGCCCGCGCCCGCACTCGACCGTGTGCTCCGCGCCAACGGATGCGCGCCGATTCCCAGCGTCGCCGCGATCTGCGTGTATCCCAATCTCGTCGCCACGGCGCGCGAGGCGCTCGCGGGTTCGAGCGTCAAGATTGCGTCAGTGGCAACAGGCTTTCCCAGCGGACAATTTCCCTTGGAAGTTCGACTCGATGATGTGCGCCGTGCTGTGGGCGAAGGCGCGGATGAGATCGACATGGTGATCAGTCGCGGCGCGTTTCTCGCCGGCGAATACGCGCGCGTCGCCGACGAAATCACGCAAGTCCGTCGAGCGTGCGGCGCCGCCCACCTCAAAATTATTCTGGAGACGGGCGAGCTCGAAACCCTCGATGCAGTGCGGCATGCGAGCGATTTGGCGATCTGCGCCGCCTTCGCGGCAGGACCGATTGCCGATGGCGAAGTGTTCATCAAGACGTCGACAGGCAAGGTCACGCCTGCGGCAACCATGCCCGTCGTGCTCGTCATGCTTGAAGCGATTCGCGACGCGTTCCGCGAAACCGGCGTCCGAATTGGAATGAAGCCCGCAGGCGGAATTCGCAGCGCCAAAGCCGCGATTACCCAGTTGGTGATGGTCAACGAAACTCTCGGACCAGATTGGCTTCATCCCCACCTGTTTCGATTTGGCGCGTCAACGCTACTCAACGATTTACTGCGCCAAATCGCACGATTGCAGCGCGGCGTCTATGTCGCACGCGACGATTTCGCTGAAGCGTGAGTTTCGCGTGCGCATCGCGGAAGTCGACGTCGCATGGGCATCGTGCCCCAGTCGGGCACACTGGTTCGCGGTCGCAGACAACTGAACCCAACACGCAAAGTTTGGGAATCCCATGCAAGATTCGTGGATGTTCGTCGTATCTTCTGCTTGCTGGCGTTGAACAGCCGTGTGCATCTTTCTGAGGGGGAGCAGCACAACGAACGGTTCTTCGCGTATCTTTCGCCGCTCTCATTCCGTGGCATTTATTTGGCCACTTTCATTTCTGTGCGACCAACCGGATCTTTCGAGGCCGAGTCGGACTCATCGCACGCTCGACACGCGTCCCGTCGCAAACATCCAAGTATGTTTGCGTCGATCGCACCCCGTCGAGCATTCAACTTGGTGTGATCCTCATGCTGGCTGGTAGCCCTTTGGTTCTTGCATACCTCCATCGATTGCTGCGTGTTCCGCAATCGCGCACTCCCGCATCGATGCGGAGAGTGGCCTCATGAACGAAGCACCAGCTCAACGACGGCGGGTGAACCCAGGTGAAATGCTGCACGGCTATCGCGTGCGAAAGGCGTTGGGCGATGGTGCGTTCAGCCGCGTCTATCTGGTCGAAGATTCTGACACCCACACGGCATACGCACTCAAGCACGTCATCGCCGAGAACGACAAGGAAGATCGCTGGGTCGATCAGATCCGCGCGGAGTGGGAGATCGGTCGCAAGCTCGATCATCCTGCCATTCGCAAGCTCGTCGATTGTCGCTTCGAGGGCTGGTTCCTCAAGAAGTCGCGTGATGTCGGACTCATCATGGAGCTCATCGACGCGGAGTCGCTCGCAGATTTGCAGCGCCCGCCGATCACCGAGTGCCTCACGATTTTCCACGATGTTGCGTCGGCGCTCGTGCACATGCATGAACGCGGATTCATCCACGCGGACATGAAGCCGCTCAATATTTTGTACACCGATGATCGCCGCACCAAGGTCATTGACCTCGGTCAAGCGGTCAAAATCGATACGCGCAAAGAGCGCATTCAGGGAACGCCCGGCTACATCGCGCCAGAGCAAGCCAAGCGCGAGCTGCTCTCTGCGCAAACCGATGTGTTCAACTTTGCTGCGACGATGTATTCGATTCTCTTAGGTGTGCAGCCTTCGGGACAGCAACTGCTGGCGCCGCAAGCTGCCGCAAACTCTGCGTCGCCGACTTCAGGCGTCCCGCCAGAGCGCATCGGACCTTCGGGCGCACTGCACTTGGTTGACCCCACGATTCCCGAGGCGCTTTCGATCCTGCTGCTCGATTGCCTCGATCCACTGCCGCACAAACGTAAACGCATGCCATGGGTACTCAAGGTGCTCACGCAACTCATCGCGGAACGGCGGAGTGCTGGTGCCTCTGCGGCGGGAATGATCCGCGCGACGCCGCGCTAAAGAATGATCCGCGCGACGCCGCGCTAAAGAATGACCCGCGCTACGCCGCGCTGATTCACATCGAATAGAAATGCGCTCCGCACCGAGTTAAAACACTTGTTGTGCACGCTGCGTCGGTGCACCAACGCCGCGATGCCATCGACCATCCCACGAATGACGGAGGAGACCTGCGCGGTCGCCGTTCGTTGTCCGCACTCGTCGCAAACCCGCGCGCATCTCGCATAGTCGTGTCGGTTGTAGGAGGCGCGCGAAATGTTCACGGGGCATTTGCCGCATCGAAGCCTCGCTGCGTCTCCTCACTCGTTCCATCACCCTCGGTGGCCGAAGTAGTCGCGTCCCATGAGTTGCTCGTCAGCAGCTTGAGTCCACGAGGTGCTTTGTCCATGTTGGCCTGTCCTGTTGTTTCGACCCGGTCATCTTCGCGCATCTGCGGTTGTGCACTCTTGGTGAGGACTCAACGATGAGTCTTGTTCCTGCGCAACAGCGCGCGTGGAAAGTGGGCGAAATCCTGCATGGATATCGCGTGCGCAGTGTTCTCGGCGACGGCGCGTTCAGTCGCGTCTATCACGTCGAGGATCTCAAGACGCAGACCGCCTATGCGCTCAAGCATGTGATTTCCACATGCGACAAAGAAGATCGCTGGGTCAACCAAGCGCGCGCCGAATGGGAAGTCGGATCGCGACTGCATCATCCAGCGATTCGCACTGTGATTGATTGCCGTCACGATGGATGGTTCTTGCGCAACTCGCGTGATGTCGCACTGGTGCTCGAACTCGTCGACGCGCAATCGTTGGCCGAAGTGCAACGTCCGCTGATGTGGGCGTGCATTTGCATCTTCCGCCAAGTGGCTGCAGCACTACAACACATGCATGAGACCGGCTTCGTCCACGCGGACATGAAGCCGATGAATCTGCTGTGCTCGCGCAATCTGCGCACGCGCGTAATCGATCTTGGTCAATCGGTTCCGATCGGCTTCACCAAGGAGCGCATCCAAGGAACACCGGGATACATCGCGCCCGAGCAAGCAGAACTGCAACCGCTCACGGAGCAGACGGATGTCTTCAACTTCGCAGCCACGATGTATTCGATTCTGCTCGGCCGACGCAGTGATGGTTTGCTCTATCTCGCGCCACAAGCGGTGAACAGTTGCAAAGATCCTGGTGCGACGGTTGCGGCTGATCGTGTGGGGCCTTCGGGTCCACTGCATCTCATTGACCCGAGCATCCCTGAGCCGTTGGCAATGTTGTTGCTGGATTGCCTCGAAGCGCAGCCGCATCGACGCAAGAAACTCGCGTGGGTTGCGCGTGTGCTCGCGTCGCTTGATCGTCAACCGACCGCGGCTGCGAACTGACGCGACTGCGTGTGTGCGTTCGTCAAGTGACGGATCGCGTGTCACTCACAGTTGCGTTGCAGCGCTCGACCATTCAGGCTCCCACACTGCGAATCCACCGAGGAACGCGTTGGAATTGGCGCCGAGAACGCATTTCGGTGGAAGTTCCTTGAGCGCCTTTGAGTTGCCGCCACCGAGCACCACCACATCGGGCAGCAGCGCGGCAGAGAGAATCTTCACGCACTCTGCGACATGACCGCGCCACTTGCGCGTGCCCATGCGCTCCTTGCCGCGCACGCCGACAAAGTCTTCGAACGACTTTCCCTTGCGATACGGAAGATGCGCGAGCTCCATGGGCAACACATCGCGTCCAACGATCATGCACGCGCCAAGACCCGTGCCCAATCCGAGAAACAACATCTTCTCGGTGGTGAGTCCCGCCGCGCGATGACTGCCGATGGCCTGCATCGCCGCATCATTGAGAAACTTCACAGGAACACCAAACGCCGCGCGATAGTCGAAGTCCTTCCAGCCAGGACCAAGATTGACAGGGTCGCGAAGTGGACGACCTTCGGCGATTGGCGCAGGAAGTCCGATGGTGATCGCGTCGACCTTCTCGCCTGCAAGCATCGCGGTGAGATCGATGACCAGTTGCTGCGGCGTGTACGCCGTGCCTGAATCAACTTCGCGCTTGCTCTCCCAGTGAGGACACTTGGCCTTGGCGTGCGTGCCGCCAATATCGAGCGCGCACAGAATGCGTTCGGTCTTCGTGGCGGGCGCGGTCGACGCAGGAGTTGGAGCAATGGCCATGCGATGATTGTGGCCTGAAAGGTGCTGCGAAGGGAAGCGACCGTGACGATGTGCGCATGATTTTTCGCGCGGAGCACTGGTAATCGATTCTCCCGCTGCGCGAATCACCGCAGTAAACTCGGCCTCGTGACTATCGCACCATTCGAATATGCGCCCGCTCCCGAAAGCGTGCGCCCACTCCTTGCGCCTTCGTATGGACTGTTCATCGGCGGTGAATTTGTGCCCGCACGTTCGGGCAAGAGCTTCGCCACCATCAATCCCGCGACCGAAGAAGCCATCGCGCAGGTTGCCGATGCCGGAGAAGCGGATGTCGCGCGTGCCGTCGAAGCCGCACGCAAAGCGCTTCCTGCGTGGAGTAAGACGAAACCCGCCGAGCGTGCGAAGTTGCTCTTTCGCGTGGCGCGTCGCTTGCAAGAACGCTCCCGTGAGTTGGCTGTGCTCGAGTCGATGAATTGTGGCAAGCCGATTCGCGAGAGTCGTGACGAAGATCTTCCGCTCGTCGTGCAGCACTTCTTCCATCACGCTGGTTGGTGCGACAAACTCGCGTACGCCTTCGCGGGCGCGAGCGCAGCACCGGTAGGAGTGTGCGCGCAAATCATTCCTTGGAACTTTCCGTTGCTGATGGCCGCGTGGAAACTCGCACCAGCGCTTGCGTGCGGCAACACGTGCATTCTCAAGCCTGCGGAGACAACTCCGATGACCGCGCTAATCTTGGCCGAAGTGCTGCAAGAGTGCGGCATGCCAAACGGCGTGGTCAACGTGCTCACGGGTGGACCACTCACGGGTCGCGCGTTAGTTGCGCGCGCGGGCAAGGGGCCATCGAAGGGCATCGACAAGATTGCCTTCACTGGTTCGACCGAAGTTGGCAAAGCCATCGCGCGCGCATGTGCGGGAACAGGCACGAAACTCACGCTCGAACTCGGCGGCAAGAGTCCCAACATCGTGTTTGCTGACGCTGCGCTTGATCAAGCGGTCGAAGGCGTGGTCAGTGGAATCTGGTTCAACCAAGGTGAAGTGTGTTGCGCGGGTTCGCGTTTGTTCGTCGAGGAATCCATTCACGACGACTTCATCGAACGGCTCAAAAACCGCATGAAAACGCTGCGTGTGGGCAATCCGCTCGACAAGAACACGGATGTCGGCGCGATCAACTCGCGCGCGCAACTGCAAACCATCGAGCGCTACATCGAAGCGGGCACTGCAGAGGGCGCAGAGTGTTTCACGGTTCCCTGCGCGTTACCCGCGAAAGGATTTTGGTGCGCGCCTCGCATGTTTACTGGCGTGCAACCGTCGCACACGATCGCGCGCGAAGAGATCTTCGGCCCCGTGCTTTCGGTGATGACGTTTCGCACTCCTGACGAAGCGGTGCAACGCGCGAACAACACGACCTATGGACTCAGCGCCGGCGTGTGGACCGAGAAAGGCGCGCGCGCGTTGGAGATGGCCAACCGACTTTCGGCAGGCGTGGTCTGGCTCAACACCTTCAACCGCTTTGATGCCAGCGCGCCGTTTGGCGGATACCGCGAGTCTGGCTTTGGTCGCGAAGGTGGACGACAGGGATTACTTTCGTATGTGTCGCTGGGACACGGCGCAGCATCAAGCACGAAGGCACCGAGCGTTGTGAAGTCAGTCAAGCGCAGCACGTCGGCGAAATCTGTAACTGCCGCGAAGTCCGCAAGCACAGCGAAACGTTCGACGAAGAACAAGGGAGCGAAGCGATGACCGTGGCGCGCGTTGAAGTAGCCAAGACGCTCAAGCTCTACATCAATGGAGCGTTTCCGCGCAGCGAGAGTGGTCGCACTATTGCGGTGAAAGATGCGAAGGGTCGCGTGGTCGCCCATGCGTCGCACGCGAGTCGCAAAGACTTGCGCGACGCGGTCGAAGCCGCCAACGCAGCGCAACCCAAGTGGGCCGCAGCGACCGCGTACAACCGCGGGCAAGTTTTGTATCGCGTGGCGGAAATGCTCGAGGCTCGTCGCGGCGAGTTCATCACGCTCATCACATCGATCGAAGGGCGCAGCAGTGCCGACGCTGCGCGTGAAGTCGATCACGCGATTGATCGCGCCGTGTGTTTCGCGGGATGGACCGACAAAATCGCTGCAGTTCTCGGCGGAAAGCAGCCTGTCGCTGGGCCATATTTCGTGTTCACCATGCCCGAAGCAACAGGCACGGTGGCGGTGGTGGTTCCTGATCGCACGCCGTTGTTGTCGATGCTCTCGCTCATGCTTCCTGCATTGGCCGCTGGCAACGCGGTGATTGTGATTGCGCCGATGAGCAACACGCCGCTCGCCGCGGCGCTCGGTGAAGCGCTCGCGACCAGTGATGTTCCTGCGGGGATCGTGAACATCCTCACCGGAGTGCGCGCGGAACTCGCGCCGTGGATCGCGTCGCATCGCGATATTGCGGCGATCAGCGGTGCGTTCTTGTCGGAGAAAGACGCGATGGCGCTCGAGCTCGGTTGTGCGGAGAACCTCAAGCGTGTGCAGATCTTCCGTGACGCGCCCGCGTTTGAGGACGACGCGTTTTGGCATTCACCGTTTGTGATGACGCCATTCATCGAGCTCAAGACTGTGTGGCATCCGTCGGCGTTGTGAATCACCGCGCATGCGGCGAGCTACCGCAACGTGATCACGGGCAAGACTCCGTCGCCAGCAAACACCACGAGTTCGTTTTCGCCCGCGCGAAGTGTGTGCTGCGCGATGTTCGCCCAATGCGTGCTGTCGCGTCCGCTGTCGATGCTCATCACAGCTTCGCCGTTGACGAAGATGCGCAGCGCCGCCGACGTTTCAGTGACTTTGATGTGCAACGCTTCCGCATGCGTAAGCGTAAAAGTCTGCTGAAACCAAGCACTTGCGCGCACGGTCGACAATGCAGGGTGCGATGAAACCTCGGCGACATACGGCTTCGCCAACACCCAGCTCGCCGGTGGCATCACGCGCGCGAAGGCCCACTGCGCGTCGATCACTGCGCGAACTTCGTACAGCTTCACACGCGACGCGACGGCCAAACGTGTTGCAGCGTCAAGCTCTGTCTCGAGATCGAGCAGTAGTTCATTCGGCCCCGCGACGAGCTTCGCGTCTTTCTTCTTGGCTCGTTGCTCGCCCTTCGCTGTCGCTTCGACGCGCATAGGCGAAAGCTTCGCGCCATCGACGAACAACTGGCTCGGAGTTGCCGCTTCATCAAGGGACGCAATCAACTCGCCGTTCAATCGCAACGCCCCGCGCACATTGAGAGGAAGGTCGATCACGATCGCGTCAGTGCGCGGCGCGAACGACCACTTCAATGTCGCCGCACCACCGCGCATGTCGTAGCCGTGAACGAACGCGCCCAGTTGCGTCGCGTCGAACGCGGGAACTTCGCTGCGCGCGAGAGTGACTCCCACAAGTGGCTCGAGATCAAGCAATGGGCCGAACACTCCCGCTCGCGCATGCTCATGCCCCGTGCTGCCGTGCGGACGAATCTCTTCGATCGCCGCGACAAGTGTGTGCATTCCTGCTGGAAGCGCAACGGTGCGCGTCGCAGTTTGCGCCGTGGTTGATTCGACGACTCCATCGATGCTCAAGGCGATCACACCGCGCGACTGCGCCAACGCAAGGGTTCGCGTGACAGGTTTGCTCTTGCGCGCTTCTTTCCATGTGGCGCGGTAGAAGCCCAATCCTTCGCGCACTCCCATCGCGGCCAATGAACTCGCCATGGTGACGCTTGCAAAGCGCGCGTCACTTCCGTCGAGCATCGCTGTCTGTCGCAACACGCGTGGTGCGCTCATGATGATCGCACGGAGTTTCGCGTTTCTCATCAGCGTCGTTGTGTTCGGCGCCTGCGTTGTGACTTGGCCGTCACTCGTCACTTGAAAAACGGTTTCCTTCGCTGCGGTAAACCTGACGAAGTCCGTGCCGCATTCGATGGTGTCTGCGAGGGCGCTCGCTACGACGACGACATGGAGCGCGCGCATCTTCATCACCAAAGGGGCGGCGCCCGCTGGAGGAACAGTGAACTTCGACGCGTTGCCATCGAGGACGAGGTCAATGATTGATCCCGCCTCACCAGCGATCACGAGTAGTGCTTGCACCAACGCGACCAGTGAGCCGGTGCAACGAGTCAACGCAATGCCATGAGCAAACACATCGCTTCGCAACACGAGATCGCTGGCATAGAACTCCACGCCTGTAACGCTCACAACGGGCGTCACAAACGACGATCCGTCGGCGCACATATGCGTCACCACCGGAGACTTGCCTTTTTTGCTGCGGGAATTCGCTGGTTTTTGAGTAGACGCAGTAAGCGCTCTCGGCATGAACGCCACGCTCACGCGCGCGCCCTGCGCTCCTTCAAGCACGCAAACACAGGGAGCACTCGCAGACTCGGGATCGCTCGCACTCGCGCTCTGTGGAGTAAGCATCGACAACGAAGGACTGATCGTGTTGGCGAATGCCAACACACGGCGCAGCGCGTTCACGCCCTCGTGTAAGCAACCGCGTGCATCGAGTACGACGCCGTCCTGTTGCGCAGCGTCGCGTGCATACGTCGACTGAGCATGCGCGACGGCGACGGCATCTTCGACGATGAAGCTCGCACGCGCGGCCACCGCCGCGGCAATCGTGCGTGCCAACGCAATGTGATCCGAAGTATTTGGAGCGATTGAAAGCACGCGCGGCGCATCGACTTGCACCTGCGCCAATTCCAGCCCAGCCGTGTAGACGCTCGATTGTTGACGCCAGCAATCGATCACCGCGTTATGCATGAACCAACAGTTGTTGCACGAGAGCAGTGGCACGCGAATGTTTTTCTCGCGCGCCGCACGCACGAGCGCGGTGAAGTACGCCTCGCCGAGATCAGCGTCAAGGCAACGCCAGTCATCCTCGAGACTCACGGCAACAATCGCTCCGCCGCGTTCATTGGTGGCGCACCGTGATTCCACGCGCGCGAAGAGTTCCATCCAGAATCGATTGACGCGATCAAGAAACACCGCGTTCGCTTCGCGTAGGCGAACTCCCGGCAGTTCCGTCATCCACGCAGGGATTCCTCCGAGCGAAAAATTTTCGCCAACCACTGGTCCAGCGCGCAACAGCACCATCAGTCCCGCGTCGCGCGCGAGTTGCACCAGACGCGCGATGTCGCGGCTTCCCGTGAAATCAAAGTGATCTGGCCAAGGCTCATGCATCAACCACGGCACGCGCACAGCGATCGTGTTGAAGCCAATCGCGCGCAACGCCGCAAGATCACCCGGCCATCGCGCGGGATCAATGAGCACCGAGTCATATCCCGCGGCCGCCAACATCACGCGCTGACCGTGGACAATGATCGATTGAGAGTCGTAAGAAACTGTTCGCATGTCGAGTCGCAACGACGAACGAGCGATGCGCGCGTCAAGTCACCTTGCGTCAGCGTGAGTGTCGCAGCAAATGAGGTCGACACGTTGTCACGCCGACATTTTTCGGATCTCAGCGTCGCGCGGTGTGTGGCCGATAGGCACAGTTTCATCGATTGCACCGGTTGGCTTCTCATCGATGCAACCGATGTGCAGCGGGGCACTGCTCACTGCGGTACAACGCCAACTATGGACTTCCGCGTGGTCTTCGCCAACTCTCTCCCTCCGCGCGCTCGCGTTTTTTTTTGCAGCAGCCGACATAGAAGTTGGTCTTTGAGCGCGCGCCCATCGCGCACTTGCGCCGTGACGCTACTTGTGTTGCTGCCACTACTTGGCTGCGAAAGCGGCCTGCAGACGCTCGATCGCAAGACCAACGAAACTTTGCGCGCGAGTGCTGAGCAACTCGGTGGCGGCGCGGTTTACCCAGAAATCGACGAGAAGCGATACGAAGCTGGCTCCTACTTTCCCGACTTCCCTGACGACGTGGACCGCCCCGCCACTCTCAACCCTCACGCCGACGCGCTGCAATTCGAGGCGATTCCGCCAACGCAGGAAGACGCCGCCAGCATCGCGGCGCGCTTCGAAAGGATGGCCGCGGGCGACCCCAACTCGGTGATCTTCACCTTCGATGAGTCGGTCGCGTACTCGCTCGAGAACGCGGAGGAATACCTCTCTGCGGAGGAGGCGTATCTCTTAGTGGCGATTCGACTGCTCGTCGAAGAGCACCGTTGGACGCCGCTGCCCTCAAACATTTCCACCGCGAGTTTTTCCACCGATGGTCAAGGCGGTCGCTTCAACAACGCGGTCGGTCTCGTGAACGCGCTTGGTGTTGATCAACGACTTCCCTTCGGTGGGCAAATCGGCGCAGCCTTCCTTGTGTCAGCCACACAAGAACTCGATGAGTATCTCCAGTCGAACGACACCCAATCCGCGAGAATTGTGTTGGAGGCGAGCATCCCGCTTCTGCGCGGATTCGGTGATGTCGCGCAGGAGCCCCTCATCCAAGCGCGGCGCAATTTGGTCTACGCCGCGCGCGCCTTCGAGCAGTTTCGTCGCGACTTCTATCTCGACATCTCCGCCGACTACTTGCAGTTGGTGGTGCAACTTCAAGGCATCGCCAACGGTGAGCGCCAAGTGGAACGCAGCGCCGCGGTCGAAGAGCGCACCAAGGCGTTGGTGACCAGCGGTCGCACAGAACAATTTCAAGCTGATCTTGCCACGCAGAACACGCTTTTCGCACTGGACCGTTTGAGCTCGCAGCGCGAGTTGTATCGCTTGACGCTCGATCGCTTCAAGGCGCGCATCGGCATGGCGGTGGAAAATCCCATCGCCATCGAACCGACGTTGTTCAAGTTTCCTGTGCCCCAGGTCCATCCCGACGAAGCGCTTGCGTTGGCCTTTCGCTTTCGCTTGGACTTGCAAACGCGCCGCGATCTCGTCGATGACTTCGAGCGCAAAGTCGACGTCGCGCGTAATGCGATGTTGGCCGACTTCGATCTCATCCTGAATAACAACCTGCCCACCAATCCCGACCGCTCGCAATCAGGCCTGGATTTCTCGCCTGATTACGACAATTTCGGCGCGGCGTTGGTGTTCTCCATGCCGCTTGACCGCGTGAACGAAGATCTTCAGTTGCGTCAGTCGCAAATTCTTCTCGAGCAGGTGAAGCGTGAATATTTCCAAGCGCGTGACGATGCTGCGGTTGGAGTTCGCCAATCTGCGCGCGGCATCGAGCGTGCGCAGTTCAGCATGGTGGTGCAAGAAAAAAACGTTGCCGCGTCGATGAATCGACAGGCAGCGATTGATGCGGCGCCTGATCGCGCGACGGCGCGTGATCGCACCGAAGCACTCGATGCACTGCGTCGCGCACAAGACTCGCTCGACAACGCCAAGAAGGATTTGCAACTCGCGATCCTGCGCTACATCAACAACACTGGACAAATGCGCGTTGCGCGCGACGGAAAACTCATTCCTATTCCGGGCATGAGCGATGAAGAAGTGACGGGCCCTGGCTTGATCGACACTTCACCGTGATCTTGGCTCGCTTCGCGTAACTCTTGCCCTGAGTCAACCTATGCCCCGCTTCACCTTCACCTTCATCTCCTCTCACCTCCTCGCGTCGAGTTCCATTATCACGCTCGCCGCACTTCCCTTTGGTTGCAGCGGCAACGCGGAACCATCGTCGCTCACGGCGCGCGACATGCACACGGTGGAGAAATCATCGTTTGACATGGTGCTTCCTGTGAGCGGTGAACTCGCAGCTCAGAAGCAAGTGGAGATTCGCAACAAGCTCGAGACGCGCGCAGTGATCACTGAAATCGTTTTAGAGGGAACGCGCGTCACCAAGGGCGAAGTGGTGGTGCGGTTAGCGCAAGAGGAAATCACCGAGAAGGTCAAGGACGCCAAGGACAAAGTCAACACCGCCAACAGCGCTGCGGTTGCTGCAGAGCAAGCGCTGGCAATCAAGCAAGGCGAAAAGCAGAGCGAACTCGACAAGGCTGATGTGACGGTCAAGATCGCAGCGCTCGCGTTAGAAGGCTGGATGCGCGGCGAAGTCGTGAACAAACGACAGCAGTTGCAACTGGGCAAGGAGACTGCGGGCATCAATCTTGATCGACTCAACGGACGCTTCGAAGAGAGCGCCAAGCTGGTGGAGAAGGGCTACATCGCAAAGGATGAATTCGAGAAAGATCGCATTGCCATGATCGAGGCTGACGCCAAGGTCAAGCAAGCCGCTCTCGACCAAGAGGTGTACGAGAAGTACCAGTACTTCCAAGATGAGGCGAAGAAGAACTCGGATCTCGAACAAGCGCGCGCTGAACGCAGTCGCGTCGAAGAGAAGTTCAACGCCGAACTGGTGAAGGCGAAAGCAGATCTCGAAAGCGCGAGCTTCCAACTTCAAAGTGCGAAGGATCGTTTGCTCAGTCTCGAGACGCAGGTGGTCAACACCACCCTGACTTCACCGATCGATGGACTCGTGGTCTACGCCACCAGCATCGATAGTTCCAACGGTGGTCGCGGCGGCGGCGATGCGCAGCCACCGCAAGTCGGCACGGAACTCAAGCCCAACGAATTAGTGATCTTGCTTCCAGACACCTCGAACATGGTGGCCAATCTCAAGGTGAGCGAGGCGTTGTCGGGCCGTATCAAATCGGGTCAACGTGTCACGGTGTTTAGCGATGCGATGCCCAATCAACCGATCATCGGTTCGGTCACAAGCGTGAGTGTGTTGGCGGCGTCGGGTGGTTGGCGTGATCCAAATCGTCGTGAATACACGGTGAAATCAGGCCTCGAAGCGGATCCCGCGCTGGGACTCAAGCCTGCGATGCGTTGCAAAGCAGAGATCTTGTTGGGTCGCGTGGAAGACACCATCAACGTTCCGGTGCAAGCAATTTTTCGCCAGGGGCCAGTGGCGTTTGTCTATGTCGTGGCCTCGGGTGGATTCGAGCAGAAACAAGTTGAACTCGGCCGCTCGAGTGAATTGCAAATCGAAGTCACCAAGGGCGTGAGTGCGGGCGATCAGGTCTTGTTGCGTGAACCGAAAGCATTCGAAGTGGTGTCGAAGCTTGACGCAAGTCTGTTCGAAGCGACCAACGCCACGCCGCCGTCGTTTGGTGCAAGTAATGGAACGCCGCGATCGACCAGCGCAACTCCGAGTGAATCACCGCGAGGCGACGACGCGAACTCTGCGCCGAAGGGTCCACCGCGCGGACCTCGTAGCGGTGGTGGTGGTGGCGGATCGAGAAACAGCACGCCCGCAAGTGGCGAAGCGTCGACGGGTGATCGCGGTAAGCGCGACACGAACTGAACACGAGTTCGTGTCATCAGTCACGCCATCAGTCACGGTGTTGCGAACTCGCAACCGTGATCCCGTCGACAAGCGCGGGCAACGACTCGAGCGAATCGAGAATCACCTCAGGCGCGGGATGCAGTGATTCCACGGGGTTTCCGTGGTTGTAGCCGCCGCGCACCACCACGCTAGGCATGCCCGCCGCGCGCGCCGCACCGACATCGTTGGCGGAATCACCAATCATCCAAGCGTGCGTGGCATCAAGTTGCCGCAGCGCTTCAACGAGCGGAGCTGGATCGGGCTTGCGCACGCTCAGCGAATCGCCGGCCACCACCGCACTCACAAACGCGCGCCAACCGAGGGCATCGATGATGCGTTGGGTTGGCGCCAGTGGTTTGTTGGTCACGATGGCGATGCCGAGTCCGCGCGCGTGTGCATGGGCGAGACAGTCATGCGCGCCTCGCAGCGGAACGGTGTGACGAACGCATGCCTCTTGATAGATCGCGCGAAAGCGCGCCATCGCGGCATCGGCGCGTGCATGCTGCGTGGCGGCGTTGATGTCGTCTGCGAAACCTTCGAAGCGCCCCGCGATCGCGCGCTCGACCAACATGCGCGCGCCATTGCCGATCCAGATGGACACCTCGTCGCGAGTACGTGGCGGCAGAGCGAGTTCGCTCATGAGCGCGTTGGTCGACACGAAAATATCTTCGACTGAGTCGACGAGCGTGCCGTCAAGATCAAAGAGCAACGCTTGCGGCGCAGGCCATGCGCGCAGTCGATCCAGTGCACTCGCCCATGTTGGACCGATGCTGGTTGGAACGATGCCGGTTGGACCGATGCTGGTTGGAGCGACGCTAGTTGGAACGACGCCGTCGATTCGCTGCGACGCGTCAACCACTGATGTGCATCGCGAATCGTGCGCGCGGAAACCATCGACCGGGGCTCGCAACTTCCGCGAGATCTGAGTGCAGCACAACGTTGCTGTCAGGAATGCCGCACTCACGCTGCAGTTTGCTCACGAGATCAACCAGTGCTGCGATCTGCGCTTCGGTGAACTCACGACGCTCACCGTTTCCGATGAGGCAGATGCCGATGGAGTGTTCGTTGAACCAGGCGGCATCAGGCGTTGCGCCGGCGACGCGATCAGCGACATGGGCGCCAGATTCCTGCCCGATCCAACGTGGTCCGTAGTTCACCGAACCGTCGGTCTCGCCGTTGCCATTGCCGATGACGAAGTGGTAGCCCAGCGAAGGAAGGTTCCACGCCGCGTGCTGCCGCGCGAGGTCACTGACCGTACCCGCCGCCGATCCTGAGTGATGAATGACGATCGCTTGCCACTTGCCCGAAGTGACGGGAATGGCTGTATTTGCCTGAGAAACGCCAGCAACGGCGACCGCGGGCATGCCGCGCCAACCGTCAGCAAGGACGAGTGCACCACCCGCGAGTGTGAGCGCGCCGACAAGGACTCCCCACACAATTCCAGTGCGCTTGGGATGCACGGCACGACGCTTCCGGCTGCCGGTGTTCGTGTGCGATCCGCTGTTCGAGTGCTTCGGCGACTTCCTTGCCAAGTGCTGTTCCTTCAATGGGGTGCGAACAATATCGGAAATCGACCACGACGCACGAGTGTCTGCAGGAATTGCTCAAGTTGTAAAAAGTGACGACTCGAACGCATGGTCCATCGGTGCGTTCACTCGGATCAGTTGTGTTGGGAGAGCGAGGTCGAGAACCGCTCGCGCGTCAAAGTTGAGTGCGCGTCGCACGCAAGAACACGCGAGTTGTGCGATGCCCCACGTCACACATTGATCGCGCACGGATCGCGCACGCTCAGCACGAGCATCGTACGAAAGAGCTTAGTTTTGCTGGGAAAGCCGCGCGCGCAACGCGGGCTGTGGTGTGCCGAAGACGTCGGGTTCTTCAAGCGGAACATAGCGCTGACGCATGGTGTCGTAGGTCTCGAACTGCGTGCGCGGCAGATCTGACGGGAAGAGTTCGCGCTGGCATCCGCTCGCGAGCAAGAGCAGTGCACTCATCACGGTTGCGCGCAGCGCGACGGACGATGAGTGAGAGTTTGAAGCGCGCGTGTGCATCGTGACCATCATCTTCTTCGAGGACCCAACATCTTCGACACTGTTGTGAGCCCATGCTAACGCGTTGATGTCGCGTTCACTCTTGCACAGACGACTGCGGCTTCTCAATATTCGGCGCAATCGGAGTTCGTGGAGGCAAGAGTGGAATCGTCGCCGCGGCTGGAAAGCTGCGGCCAGAGAGCGCATCGGTGAAGTCGATCGCCACCGAAACCGCGCGCACGGTTCCACGAGTTTGCGCGTCGTCGCCGCTCCATTTCAGTGGGATTTCCACGGTGTAATGCGTGCCCATCAGCCCCGCGCGATAGCAGTCGCGCAGCGCCAGCGGCGTCACCGTGAGTGTTCCCGCGGCGGTCGGTGCGTGTCCTGGCGCGAGTGCGGCGACGGAAACCTGAAGTGTCCCCGCTGCTTGCAGGAATCGGCCGAGCCCATCTTCGGGAACGATGACTAGCGCCAAAGTCGCGGTGTCCGCCGAGGTCTCGCGCACCATCGTCAGCCCAGAAATCCCTACCCGCGCGAGAGTCGCCACCGCGGCGAGCGCTTGTGGATCAATCGCGCCGTTGCGCTCCCGCTCGAGCGTTGCGAGGCGTGTCTGCAATTCGCTCTCCCGCAGCATCGCTTCATCGCGCTGGGTGGTGACCTTCGCGAGTTGTTCACGCAACGTGTCACCGTCAGTGGGACCAAGAATCTTGGCGCTGCATGAGCCGAGCATCGAAGTCACGAGGAGGGCGGGAAAGATGGTGGCCGTGCGCAGATGCATCGATGGAGTGTTTGTACCCGTTGTGAGTGATCCGAGCGTTGGCGTGTGGTTGAGGATTCGCGCGCGTGTCGCTCTTTGTCGGCGCGAGAAGATCACGATTGCGTCGACGCATCGCCATGCGGCAACGCATGCTTCCCGTCCTCAACTATCTCGCCTGTGGCAATCTGAAATGTGAGTTGCTCCAGCGCGACTGTGAAGTCAACGCTCACGATGCCGATGCCTTCGCGCACTTCGATCCGTCGCGGCGCGAAGTTGAGAATCCCTTCAACGCCCGCCGCAACCAACGCATCGGCGACCTGTTGCGCTGACTCGCGCGGGACCGCGATGATGCCCAGGCGAATGCGCTCGCTCGCGATGGTCTTTGCGAGTTTGCTCATCGGAAGCACGGTCAATCCGCCGACTTCGCGTGTTCCCAACGAACCGTCGTTGTCGAAGATCGCCGCGATGGTGAAGCCCTCACTGGTGAATCGTTCGTAGCTCGCTAACGCGCGACCGATGTTTCCCGCGCCGATCACGCACACACGCCAATTGCGATCGCGACCCATGATGCGTCGCAATGATTCGATGAGTTGCGCGATGGTGTAACCGCGTCCGGGATGGCCGAATTGCCCGAAAATCGCCAGGTCTTTACGCACTTGCGCATCGGTCAATCCCAGTGTGCGTCCGAGCGCTTTGGAGTTCACCGTGAGCTCGCCTTGCTCAAGTCGACTGGTCAACTCACGCAAGTACAAACTCAATCGTCGCGCGGTTGGACGGGGAATGCTCTTGCGAACGGGCACGCGTTGCATGGTACGAACCGCTCGCGCCAACCGCTCCATGCATCGCTACCCTTCGCCCCCATGCACCTCGCGGACATTCTCGCGCGCGACACTCTCACGCTGAGCTTCGAGTTCTTCCCGCCCAAGAGTGACGCGGGTTGGGATGGATTGTTTCGCACCATCGCCGAGTTCGAACCGTTGGCGCCAAGCTTCGTGTCGGTGACCTATGGCGCGGGTGGTTCGACGCGCGACAACACCCATCGATTAGTGACGCGATTGCGCCGCGAAACCACCATCGAAGCCGTCCCGCATCTCACGTGCTTTGGTCACACCAAAGATGACATCCGCATCATTCTCGAGGGATACGCGGTTGCTGGTGTGAGCAACATCTTGGCGTTGCGCGGTGATCCACCGACCGGCGCGCGCTTCTTGCCTCCGGGAGACTTTCCGAACGCGGCGGATTTGGTGCGCTTTCTCAAACGTGAAGGTGAGCGCCTTGGCGTCAACGGCGGTCGCGGCTTTGGCATCGGTGTTGCGGGCTTTCCCGAAGGCCACTCGGAAACGCCGAACACGTTGTTGCAAATCGAACATCTCAAAGCGAAAGTCGACGCGGGTGCGAACTACATCGTCACGCAGCTCTTCTTCGACAACAGCGCGTTTCATGATTGGCGTGCGCGCTGCGAACTCGCAGGAATTCGCACGCCGATCATTGCGGGAATCATGCCCATCACTTCGGTGAGCGGACTCAAGCGCATGGCTGAGCTCGCGGGCGGCACGCGGTTTCCCGCGTCGCTGCTCAAGGCGATTGATCGATGCAAGGGCAACGCCGAGGCCATCGAAAACGCTGGAATTCACTGGGCCACAGAGCAATGCCGCGATCTGCTTGATCTCGATGTGCGCGGGATTCACTTCTACACGCTCAACAAGAGTGATGCGACCAAGCGCATCTATCGCACGCTTGGCGTGCGTCCGTCGCCGTAACTTGAGTTGTTGAAGTGTCGTTGGTGGAAAGTCGCGGACTTGACGTCGCGCGCTTCGCTCAGCCCTTCACATCGAGATGACTTGTTTCGTCGGGCGCATCCGGCGTGTTCGCCACAACGAAGCGTGGATCGACATGCCCTGTGTGATGACGACGATGCTTCCACTCTTCAACGGCGTCGGGTTTGAAATCCACTTCTTCTGCGCGCATCGGATCGGTGAGTCGAAACTCATCGTGAATCAACGGACGCTTCGGATCCGCGTCTTGCAGTTTGTTTTTGGCGCGCGCCTTGACGTTGCTCGCTTGTTGCGCGATGAGTGACGACTGCACCACGCTGGGCATCAGAGGTTGAATCGGGGATGGACCGAACGCGGACATAGTGAGATATCGGCGTAAATCACTGGGAAACCCGCGCATTTCGCGGAGGGCTCGACAAAATGCGAACAGGCGACGTGTGAGCGTCGCCTGTTCGTTTCTATGGGGCTTGCGGGGGAACTTGTCACGCGCACCTCTGTGCGTTGCGGGGATTCATCCCTATTCGGCGATCGAGCCGGCCAGCGGTTCGATGCGGGAAACTCCCGCAAGAAGTGCGCTGCGGATGATTGCTTGCGGCGGCATGTTCGCCACCACGAGGCCACGCGAGGCGTCTTCGCCATCAATGGTGACGCCGAGTGCGCGCAACGAATCGAGCAACTTCACGTCGATCGCGCCATTGGCATCCGTGGTCACTTTGATGGCCACGCGCACCGAAATCGTCGCGCCGCTTCCCTGCGCAGGCAGTGCAAATTCCTCGATCAAACTCGGGATAACCGCTTGATTTCCCATGAGCGCGGCGAGTGCGACCAACACCAATCGACGCTCGACTACACGCACCAGTCGATCACGATTTCCTGCGGTGAGCGCGGGTTTGGTTGTCGAGGCTGCTGTGACTTCAATCGCACCGTCGTTCGCGCCCGTCGTGCCCAACTGATCGACGATGGTTTCGCCTTGACGCGCTGATGGTTCGCGCGCGCTATCGCGTGCTTCGTCGCCGGAACTTAACTTCGACTTGTCCAACCCTTCTTTCGCGTCCTGTTTCTTGCCCCCTGTTTCACCTGCGGAAGTGCCGCCGCCGAGACCACTAGCGCGTCCATAGAATGTCGCTGCTTTCTCGGCACTCTCACCAATCTTGCCACGATCGAGGCCGCGATTGTTGGCGCCACCTCCTGGACCGATCGCCCCACCGCTTCCACCGAGGCCGCCACCTGGTCGCGCTGCTGTAGAGAAATCTCCGATGACGCCCGCGGGACTATTCGCGGGGGGCGTTGGTGCAGGACCCTTCGCGAACCCGCCGCCTCCACCACCACCGAGCGCGATGCCACTGCCGGAATCAATGGTCTCGCGGCGCGCGCCACGGCCTGGTGGCTGCAGTTGCGAATCTTCTCGCCGTCCTTGTGTTTGCGTGCGTTTTCCTGCTTCGTTGACGCTTGCACTGGCCGCATTGGGTGGTGCCAACGCGCCTGGTGGGGCTGATGCAATCGGTGGTGGTGAACTCGTTGGTGGAAGCGCAGTCGAAGTGCCCGCACTTGGCGCGACTGCAACGTTGCTCCCCGACTGCACGATTGGTTGCCGCGTGCGGTAGTCGCTGAGTTCAAACGTCTCGCCGAGATTCTCTGCTTCACCTTGCTCAACGTCTAAGTCCACAACGCCAAACTTCACCGCTTCGACAACGAAGGACTCTGCGTAACTGCGCAGCGCTTCGCTGGACTCTGCTCGCGTGATGTCACGCGCGCCACTGCGACGCGACTCCGCGATGATCGCGTCATACGGCCGCACGCCCTCGCCGAAGAAGCACGCCCAGTTCGTTCCATCGGGAAGTTCAACCGGCACGCTCACCAACATCGCCTTGCCACCGACGGTGACGCGACTCTTCTCGACTGCAATGAAGCTGGTGTATGGCGTCGCAATGTGGAAGGACTCACCGAGACGAATCACTGCGCGCTTGGTGGGAAGATCGAGCGTCTCTGACTCCACCGCTGCCAACTTGGGCAACAACAATTCATCTACTTGCGCACGCGCCCACAGTGTGGGCACGACATCGTGTTTGCTTTCTTGCGCAGGAAGATCGACGCGAATTTCTCTCTCCCACGCGCCCGCGCCGGTGCGTCCACGCACAGTGATCACTCCGCTGTTGGCGCGATCAAATCGACCGAGCAACACGATGGGCTCTTGATCGAAGAGGTCGGGCAAGTGATCGCCCGCAGGAAGCAGTGCGCGCATGCCCAGTCCATCTGGAATATCCAATTCGATATCGGTGAGCACGGGCGAATCGATGTGACGCACTAAACGATCGATCACAGCATCGGCGTCTTCGCTCAGCGTCACCACTTCACAGGTGCCGCGACCAGCGCGCGCCATCTCTTCGAGCAAGAAACGATTCACTGAGTTGCCGATGCCGAAGCTCATCACTCGACTCGCGCGCGCGTTGTCGCGCACCGCTTGCACAACCGCTTGGTCATTCCCGATGTAGCCGTCGGTCAAGAACAACACAAATCGCGTGCGTGCGTCAGCCTCTTCAAACTTCGCTGATTTGGCCGCAAAGATGCGGTTTCCGTCACGCGTCTCCCACGTGCCATCGACCAAGAGCGCGAGACCTTTTGGATTCGCGGGAATCGCAACGGCGAGGTCAACCGGAATCACCCGCGCAACGCCATCGCTGCCCACGCCTGCATTCATGACCATCGAAGAACCACTCGTCGCCGCAACCAACGCGTTGTGAGGCACAGCCACGCGCACCTGACGACCATCGGCTGGGAGATCAAGCAACTTCGCAGGCGCGAGTCCGCTGCGACCATCTTGAATCAGCGCCGCATTGATCGCGGTCATCATCTCTGTGCCACCAGCGCCGTACGCGCCGTTGACGAAGTCATCCGCGAGCTTGCGATTCTCGTCGCTCGCCATGCGTGGTTCACTCCACAACACACTGGTCGCGCCGGCAAAGGTGATGAAGTTAAAGGTGTCGGTCGCGCGCATCGCCGCGATGGCCTTGCGCGCCAACGCTTTCGACTTCTCGATGGGGAAACCATCCATCGAGCCGGAGACGTCGAGCACGAAGATGAGTTCGCGCGGACGAATCGCGGTGGGAGCAACCCGCGTAGGCGGTTCGACGAGCAGCGCGAAGTAACCACCTTTGACGGAAGCATCTGCCGAGTCATTCACGTGCGCGAAGAACGCGGGCTCGATGTCGTTCTGTCCCACAGACCAGTGCACGATGAAGTCGCGATTTGGAATCGTCTTCATGTCGCTGAGTGTGATCACGCGCGTCGTTCGTGATGTCTCATCGATGTTGACGTCGTGCAAGGAACTGATGATGCCGGTGATGGAAGGTCCACCACTATCGATTGTGACTGTGAGCGAGATGTCGTGGCCCGCGCGTTCGCTAGGTTTGGTGGGCATCGGTGTGATGCGTGAAGCATCGGGGACTTGGGTGGTGTCACCCGAAAAACCCGTGCCTTGATCTTTGCCCAATGGGGAAAAGAAAAATCGGCCGTTCAACTGGCCGATTCCAACCGCCGCAAAATACACGCCGCGCTCGGCGCTTCCGTTGCCGTAATTCGCAGTGAAGGAAATTCCCTCGCCCATCGAGAGCACCTGATCGATGGTCTCGTTCTTCGCAGCGCGCACTGGTGTTGCACGCTCCAAGAGATCAGTCATGCGCGTCGCAGAGAACACTGCTTCTGTCGCGAGCTCAACTCCAGCCGGCGCGCGCAACACTACACCCTGACGAACTTCCCAACCTTCGGGAAGCGTCGGCATCGAAGCGGGTGCGCCGGGGATGTAGCGCGGACCAACCACCATGGGGAAGGCATACGTCGCCAAGCCGTTCTTGCGTGTCGCCAACTCGATGGTGGCGATGCGAACTTTCACAGTGGCGCCGGGCTCGATGTTGGCCACGGATTGCGTGAAGATGTTGGGCCGCTCTTGCTCGAGCAGACTCGCGACGTATCCCGACTCGCGTGCTTCTTCGTACATCGCGCGCGCCAAGGCGCGTTCTTTCACTTCGCCTTCGATCACCTTCTCGCCGCTGCCGCTGCGGACAATCATGGTCATGCGATCAACAGCGGCGCGATTGGAAAGTGGAAAGGTGTAGACCGCTTCGATCGTGCGCGGATACGGGTTGGCGTAGGTTTGCTCGACGACTGTGCGCGCGAAGAGTCCGCTGATCTCGACCTTCACATCAGTGTGTTGCAGTGGGCACGGACCAAGTGTGTTGCCGTCGTCGTCGAGCGCGTCGAGCGCTCCGCCTTCGGCCACTTGCACCATTCCGCCTTCTGCGAAAGCCTTTTTCTCGGTGTTTTTCATGAACAACGCGATGAGCGTGAATGCACACACCAAGAGCGCCGCCATCGAAGCGAGACGCAAGAAGCCGATGCGCGCCACGATGTTCTGCAGACCAGTGTTTGATTCGTCTGCCGTTCCCAGCAACGCCTCGCGCTCAGCGGCGCGGAGCACGCCGCCCTGACTCTCGTGCGCCGCGACTTTGTTTTCGTCATGCCAACTGCGCAACAGTCCGTCGAGGCGATCGCCCGTCACGGGCTTTCCATCATCAGAGTGGTTGGTGTGATTGGAGTCGGTCATAGTTGAAAGTCCTCGCGCTTGAGTTGCGCTGCAATGAGTTCGCGTGCTTGCGTGACCAGTCGATAGAACTGCGCGCGGGAAATTCCCAGCACGCGTTTCGCGACCGTCACGGGGTCTTGTTCGATGTAAAAAATGTGGAGGGCGAGTCGCACGTCTTCGGGTAGCGCGTCGATGGCGCATCCCAGTCGTGTCATGTTTTCGCGATGTTCCAAGGGCGCCGATGGTGCGGCATCGCTTTGTTTCGCGATCATTTCTTGAGCCATTTGTGGAGGCATGCGTGGAGTTCCTGCACGTGAAGCCTCGCGAGAGGCGTCGAGTCCGTAGGCGATGTCGCGGCGTTCTCGTCCGCGAGAAGTGCGGCGCTCTTTGCACACGAGCCGAGCGATCGCATAGAGCCACGGGCGAAACCCGGTGCAATCGGTCAAACGGTCTCGCATGCGGAACGCGCGTAGGAATGATTCCTGCACCGCGTCCTCTGCGTCTTGCCGAGCGCGCAAGCCAGTTTCTTCGCGGCAAAGCGCGAAGATCACGGCGGCGTGTCGGTCATAGAGCCGTCTGCCTGCATCCTGGTCGTTCGCGTCAAGCGCTGCGAGATCGGAACAGTCGTCGTTCAAGCGATCGCTCATGTCCATGATTGTGGCGAGTCTCGCAAAACTTTGGAGTCTGTGAGATATCGCGAACACGGTGTGTGCGTCGCGTGAGCATGCTTGCTCCCCGCTGACCACATCGGCTGCACGCTCACCACGGCAACGTTCGCCCCAAGAGCGATGACAACTCTTGGTTAGCTTCGCGAAAGTGCTCGCCCGCGCGATCGCGGATTCCGGGACTGATCAACGCGGACTCGTCGCGTCCTGCATTGGCGCGGAGCAATGGCGTTTGATGCGAAGCCACTTCGAGAAATGCGCTCAACTGATTCAGCACTGCGTCAGGAGACGAGATGAGTTCCTCGAAGAACATGACATGGATCCGCTCGCGAGGGAAATGTGCGAAGTAGCGTTGCAGCTGCATCGCGTAGAGGCCGCGCGAGAGATACGAACGCCACTGCTGATGCTCGGCATATGCCGATGGGTCGCGTGCCAGCAACGCATGGTCGCTCGCCATGCGTGCGGGCTCGGCGTCGAGCGCGGCCTCTAATTCGAGCGGCTCCATCGCGGCGCGCTTTGCGTGGAAATAGCCCGAAAACGCGCGTTCCACGGGATCGCGCAAAATCGCAATGAACTTTGTGGTCGGCAAACTCTCAGCCATGCGCTGCGCGCAGTCAGGATGAAACAGGTAATAGGGCGTTGCTTCGCCACACTTCACGCTGTTCGGCGCGGCGCTGAATCGTGAGCGATACCAATCAATACCGCGCTGGTACTGCAAATCGAAGTAGTGCACTTCCTTCTCGGGCGCGATCCATGTTTGAGGATGGCCGTGCAGCCATGAGGCGAGTGAAGTCGTGCCTGCTTTCTGCGCGCCGAGAATGATGAAGTCGGGGAGCGAGGCCATCGTTGATCATTGATATCCGATGAGTCTGGTTCGCGTGTGTTGCCTGTTGGTCCGTGGAGATTGCCTGCGTACACTGCGCTCGCGATGGCTTCGAATGATGGTGATCTTCGTCTCTTTGAGCGATGTCGCGCTGGTGACAGCGCGGCGTGGGACACGCTGGTTGATCGCTATCGACGTCTCGTTTGGTCGGTGATTCTCAAGCAACGGATGCGCGACGGAGACGCTGAGGATGTCTTTCAGCAGGTATTTACAGCGCTAATTGAGCACATTGATTCAATCCGCGATGAGGATGGACTTGCGAGTTGGTTGGTAGTGACCACCAAGCGTGCGTGTTGGCGCGCCACCGCTCGACTTCGCCGCGACGAGCGCAACATGCACTCGCTTGACTCACGAATCAGCGATGACCCTCGCGCGACCGAACACGTTGATCAACACGCCAGTCATGGCGACGCGGAGAGTGCGGAAACTGAACAGTTGCTCGAGCGGCAATTGGTTCGACTCGGCCTCGAGCGACTCGGTGGCAAGTGTCGCGCGCTGCTCGAGGCGTTGTTTGGTGCAGGAAGCGATCCAAACTATGCGCTCATCTCGCAACGATTGGACATTCGCGTCGGATCTATCGGTCCAACTCGCGCACGCTGCCTTGAAAAACTTGCACTCCAATTACGTCGCCTCGGATTCGGCCCAAGCTTGCCGGCCGAGGCGCAAGCGCGCTTTGCGGACCGTGACGCGCCGTTTGATGCGAGCGACCCCGAGTGAGTCTGCGCGCTGGATCGCGCATTCGACCTATGACTTGAGATTGTTGTATCTGCGACCCTTGAAGATCCCTCTGCTTCCTCCGAAGGCGTCACGACACGCCACCTGTTTCGCGCGACACATCCGTCATGTCCAACTCTTCTGATCTTCCACCCGACCGCAACCCCGTGACGACCGTTGATCTCATCGCGGTCGCGGCGGGCGATGGCGACAAAGCGTTGATCACTCGCGTGCACGACGCTGCGCGCGCAAGCACGCTCGTCGCAGGGCAACTCGCGATGTTCAGTCGCATCGTGGACGAGATGCGCGGCGACAACCTGAACGAACCATCGATAAACGCATTAGTGGCGGCGAAGGCGCTCGGTGCGCAACTACACGCGCGGCGTGCGCGAGCTGATCACCGCGACCGCGTGGTGTTACCAACGTTTGTCGAAACATTGTTCGATCGAGCTGCGGCGATCGTGCTTGATTGGCTCCGCCCCGATGGCACACCCGCGTTCGCCGGATTGCGTGACGACCGCGGCGCTGATCTGCTCGAGGTCTCCGCTGATGCGGCGGGATTTGTCATTCGCTGTGAACGCACGCCAGCGATGGATGGCATCACGCGGCTCGTGGGTGAACTCGTTGCGCGCGATGACACCCCACTGCGCGCACGCATCATGTTGCTCGACGCGCGAGGCTGTTCGGCGCAGTGGACGCACACGGACGCGCTCGGGATGTTCGCGATTGCGCTCACGCATGACGCTCGTGAAGTCGTGTTCGCCGCATACGACGTGAACGGAAGCGCGTTCACTCCGGTTGTGTTGCCACTCGCTCCGCGTGAACTTCCTCCGGACCGCGCGCGAGAGTCGCGATGAGCTCGGATGCTTCGCTCGATCTTGCGACGTTTGAAACTCACTCGCCGAAAGATCGTGTGGCGTCAGTTCGTCAGGACTCTCGTGGCTGTCTTGCCACATTGATTGCGCTCGGTGATGCCTGTGAGCGGCTCGCTGCTGGAGAACCAGCACGCGCGTTACTGCTTGGTGACCTGATCGCGGAGACCGCAACATCGCTTGATGAACCGATTGCGTTCGCGCGCGCGCTGCGTGCGACTGTTCCCGCGTTGGCCTAGTTCGCGCGCGCGCTGCGTGCGACTGTTCCCGCGTTGGCATATCAAGGGCGACTCAACGAATCGCTCGCGCGCGCCGACGATGCAATGAACGCGGCGACACTGGCGCAAGATGTGATCGAGCACGCACGCAGCGGCATCGCGTCAATGCACGCGCTAGCGAAACTTGGACGCACTCATGACGCCATCCTGCGTGGAGTATCTGCGCGCGATGTCTTGCGGGCTCGCTCGCGCGATGATCTCTCCGCGCGCGCCGAACTCAATTTGGCCAATGTCTACAAGATGCGCGGTGAACACCGCGAGGCGATCGCTTGCCTCAATCACGCGTTGCTTGGTGTCCCGGAGTCAGAGAGTTCCGCGCGTGGCACCATCGAAAACACGCTCGGTGAAACACTGTTGCAACTTGATTCGTTGGCACTCGCCGCGGCTGCGTTTGATCGAGCGGAGGAACTACTGCGCCCGTTGCCGCTGGCGCACGCAGTGGTCATCGGCAATCGTGCCGACCTGTTCTCGCGCGAAGGTCGCTTCGGTGATGCGTTGCGCGAGTTTGCTCGAGCACAGTCGTTGGTCTCCGCTACCGCCCCGGGTCATCACGCGCGCTTGCTTCTTGAAGAGGCAGAGACACTGCTGTTGTTGGGAGCGCATGCCGACGCACTCGTCGCCACCGATGCGGCGCTCTCCACCGCGAGCGCCAAGGGCTTGCATGCGGAACTTGTGCGTGGATGCCTCGTGCGCGCCCGTGCATTGATCGCCGCTGGGCGCGCCGCTGAAGCAACGCCCGAAGCTGCGCGAGCACTCACACTCGCGCGTGAAAGTTGCGACGCACGCGGCATCCGTGCCGCCGCGCTTGTCGCGTGCGAACTTGCGCTCTTCGAAGGAAACCCATCTCAAGCGTTGCTCCACGCGGCAATCGCGCGTGAAGGCGACTCGGAGCTTGACATTGCCCGTGCTGATATTTACGCGGCACATGCGCAGCTCGCGATGAACAATCCAGAGAACGCGCTTCATCGGGCGCGTTCAGCTCGCTCGACTGCAGAGGCGCTGGGTGTGCGGATTGTCGAAATCGACGCGGCGGTCGCGCAAGCGGATTGCGAACGTGCACTCGGTCGCATCGATCACTGCATCGAGTCATTGACGCACGCGGTGTCACTCGCAGAAGACATTCGCGGCACACTCGCGGCGCAACGACATCGAAGCGCGTTCGCCTCGGCATGCTTGCGGCCCTACGAAAACCTTGCGCTTGATCTCCTCGCGCGAGGCGATGCGACGAGTCTTGGGCTGGCCTTCGCCACCGTCGAGCGCGCGCGCAGTCGTGTGTTGCTTGACACCGTGCTTCGCTCGATCGACCGCACCTGCGCCACCACGGTCGATGATGGTGAGTTGGCTCGACTGCGTGCTCGACTCTCGGCTTTGCACGCATCCGCCGCTCGTGAGGCGCCAACTCAGCCAGAACCTGGCTCACCAAGCAACGACCTTCGCCGTGAAAGTGTTCGCCACACTCATGCGCAAATGCTTGAGTTGATGCGCGAGCATGAGCGGTCTCTTGATCTGCTCGTCGCCCGCGACGAGAACGCGCGCGGTGTGCAATCGATGTTCGCGCAACCTCTAGATACTGAATCCATCGTGGATGCGCTCGAATCAGGCGATGCCCTGCTCGCGTACTTCTCCGCGGGGGATGAACTCTTTGCGTTTGTGGCGCATGACGGCACGCTCTCGTGTGTGCGTGCGATTGCGCACACTTCTGACCTCGCGCCACTGATCGAAAAGTTCCTCTTTCAGTTGCGCAGCACGGCGCGCGACGGTGCCACACCACGAAACACTCGTGCAACTCAAGTGCTGTCGCGTGCGCTGTACGACGTCGTCATCGATCCGATCATGCGTAGTCGAATCGATGTGGCGTTGGCTTCGCGCCTCGTCGTCGTTCCGTTTGGCACGCTCCATGCGCTTCCGTTCGCTGCCTTGTTTGATGGCACGCGCTTCCTCATCGAGCGCTTCGAAATTCATACGGCGCCGAGCGCCTCCATCGCATGTCGCCCTCGCCCAACTTCGGCGCGAAAGCTTCTTGACCGCGCGTTAGTGATCGGAGTTGCGGATCAACACGCTCCGTTGATTTCTCGCGAGATCAAACAGATTGCAGCACTCTTGCCCTGCGATGTGCTTGAGGGCGCGCAGGCCACGATCGCTTCTGTTCGCGGTGCGGTGCGTGCAAGACGTTGTATTCATCTCGCGTGTCACGGTCGGTTCATCGCATCACTCCCGATGGCCTCTGGACTCAAACTCGCGGACGCGTGGATGCCTGTGCGTGATTTGCTTGAGCTTGAACTCGACGCCGATCTTGTGGTGCTCACTGGCTGTGAGACAGGGCGACACGCGGTGGATGCAGGAGAAGAACTCACTGGTATCGCGCGCGCGTTTCTCGCCGCAGGAGCACGCTGTGTAGTCACAACGCTCTGGCCGGTGCGCGATGCGGTGGCCATCGATATCGCCACTGATTTTCATCGTCGCTTATTGACCAAGCAGCGACCATCTGCAGCACTTCGTGAAGCAATGCTTGCCGCGAGGCAAAACACGGTGCATCCTGCATGGTGGGCGCCGTTTGTGGTGTTAGGAACCCTTTGATGCGTGCAACTTTTTTCATTTCCATCGTGCTCGCGAATGCAATGCTCTCAACCGCTCGCGCGGGCAGCGTCGTGCCTCCTGATCCGATCGTGGCTGGTCAAGCGATTGTGAACGCATCGACACCAGCGGCACTCGCGCAGACGATTGCTGCGTTGAGCGTGCAGTTTCCTGCGGTCTCGGTCGCGCTGCAGATTCCCAATCGTCCCATCTACCTGCTCTCGTACGAATTGGCGCCCAAGCAAACCACACATCAGTTTGATCTCGCGTTGGGCGCGTTGGTGACACAAGGCACGCTCACGTGGGCCGAGTTGAATTACGAAGGTCAAACGGCTGAAGGAAAGACCGACAGTTTGTGGTTGTCTGGCCTCGGCATCAATGCGAATGCATACGACTCGCAGTACGCAGTTCCTTTGCTCGGTCTCAAGTCTGCGCATAGGCGTTCGCGTGGAGCGGGCGTCGTGGTGTCGGTGATCGACACGGGGATCGATGCAACGCATCCTGTGTTTGAAAACTCGATCTCACCGCTTGGCGCGAGTTTCATCGCGAATTCGCCGAGCTTTTCCGACATCGGCGATGGACTCGACAACGATGGAGATGGTTTCTTCGATGAGCAGGTCGGTCACGGAACCTTCATCGCGGGACTCATTCACCTCGTGGCACCTGACGCGATGATCTTGCCGGTTCGTGTTCTTGACAGCGATGGCCGCGCAGGAAACTTCCAAGTCGCGCAGGCGCTCGCGTGGTCGATTGATCGTGGAGCCCATGTGGTGAACATGAGCCTCGGCGAGACCTATCACTCCAACGCGCTTGAGGATCTTGCGCAAGAAGCACTTCAGCGCGGCATCATCATCGTGGCCGCAGCGGGCAACTTCGACGTGGAAGATCCGCGTGAGTATCCCGCGAATGATTCCAACGCTTGCGGAGTCACTGCACTCGACAGCACTGATTACAAGGCGAGCTTCACCAATTTTGAGATAGACATGGATCTCGCGGCGCCTGGTGTTTCACGCATCATCAATGGTGTGCCCGATCTTGCGCAGTGTGTCGTCGGCCCGATTCCATCTGGCGGATTCGCGGTCTGGCAAGGCACTTCGATGGCAACTGCGTTTGCGAGTGGAACTGTCGCGTTGGTGCGCAGCCAGAATCCTCAGTGGCCTGACGCACAGACGCCCAACGCAAGCATTTTCAATCGCGTCATGGACCTCATCGATGTGAATGGTGTGTCCATCGATGAGCTCAATCCTCAGTTCGCGGGAATGCTCGGACGCGCGCGCATTTCGCCCAGTGGTGTGACTGCGGCGCTGCCCATCGCACCGCGCGTTGGTGACGTCAATTTTGACGGCGTGGTCAACGCTGCGGATCTCACCATTCAGCTTTCACAATGGGGCGTGTGCGAGCCGTCGTTGCGCAGCGATCTCAATGCAGACGGCATCGTCAACGCCGCGGACATCGTGACCTTGCTCTCCAACTGGTGAGCAACCCGCCTAAGCGACTGTGTACATTCAGCGCATGGATGACCCGACGCCATCACTCAAGTGGGACCTTCGCTTCCTCGAACTCACTGACACGATTGCGCGGTGGAGCAAAGATCCTTCGCGCGGAGTGGGCGCGGTGATCGTGAGTCCAGCGCAACAAATCATTGCCACAGGCTTCAATGGATTACCTCGGGGAATCGAAGATCGACCGGAGCGCCTCGAGCGTCCCGCGAAGTACGAACTCATCTGCCATGCGGAGATGAACTCGATCATTCAATGCGCGCGCAACGGTGTGTCGCCACAAGGCGCGACGATCTACACCAGTTTCTGCCCCTGCATCCATTGCACGTTGTCCATCATTCAATCAGGCATCGTGCGTGTCGTCACCTACCGCAGTGGCAGTGGTGACGAGCATTGGCAAGAGAGTTTCGAGAAGAGTCGAATGCTGCTCGCGGAGTCGCACATCGAACTTGTCGAACTCGACCGCGGTCAAAGGTGAAGCACCACAACACCCAGTTGTGTCTGTCGTGAACATCTCCATTGACCGTTAGCGCGTGGCTTCGATTCCCAGTTCTTTCGCGGTGAAAGACCGCTGACGACCTTTGGTTTCCTCGCGCACTTTCGCAACGAAGGCGGAATCAATCGGCTCCGCAGAGTTGCCCCACGCGCTGCGCACATAGGTCAACACGGCGGCAATCTCATCATCGGACTTCACGGACGCAGCGGGCATCACTTGGCTGTAGATTTGTCCCGCCACTTCGATGCGTCCCTCGAGTCCGTACAGCAAGATGCACACGAGCGTGGTTGGATCACCGTGCACGATGTCGCTTCCACGCAGCGGTGGATACACCGGCGGAAGCCCGCGACCATTCGCTTGATGACAACTCATGCAGTTGGAGAAGAGGCGCTTGCCAAACTCGGCGACAGACATCTGCGCGCTCCTTGCGATTTTGGGAGCGACAAAGGAAACAGCCTCGCGGCCAGGCCAGAACACATTGCGATCAATCGGTGTTGCAAGTGTGAGCGCGTTCCCGTGCTGCTGCAACATGTCGATCCAACCGACTGGCTCCATTGAGGCGACGAGTTGGATTGGTTCTTTCGCGTTGAGTCGTTGCTTGGCTGCGATGCGATGGAGCAATGTCTCCGCAAGCCATGGACGATCCTGCGCCACGGCGGCCGCGGTCATCAGCATGTTGGTGAGCATGGAATTCTGCGGTCGACCCGAGTCATCATCGAGAAGCGTGTCGAAAAACTCCGTCGCGAACGCGCGTGCGGATACAGAGTCTGTCGTCAGTGCGTGACCTTGAACGATGCTCGCGAGCATGTCCTCTTCCGCGCCGCTCAGCGATGAGATCAACGCGCTACGCATGATCTTGGAGTCAACGTCGTTGGCTAGCGCGTGTTCGAGAATACCCAAACGCAGTGGTGCATCGAGTACTCCTGCGCTGAGCACTGCTTGCAGGCGCACTTGTGGGTTGGTGTCGAGAAGTGCTCGCTCAAGCAACGTGATCAGCTGATGGCTGGCGAGCGTTTTCTCGGCGACGCGCAGTGTGTGCGTGCGAATGATGGGCGAATCACTGGCAAACAGCGCAATCAGCAATGCGTTGTCCACGGCATCACACGCGCTCAGTGTCCACAGTGGTTCCAAGATGAGATGCACGTTCGCGGTGGTGGTCACGGCAATGTCGCTGCGCAGCTTCGCCCGCATCGCATCGATCACAACCTGGTCCCGCTCGTTGTCATAGCGTTCGATGAAGAGTCGTCGCGCTGTGGTGCGCACGGGTTTTTCTGCGTGCGCAAGTTGCTGCGCCAACGCGGCGACGTCGAGCTTGCTGAGATCTTGAGTTGTGCACAGTGCTCCAGTGCTTGATCCCGCTGGCGCCGAGCTCGTCGGCACGATGCGCCAAATGCGACCAGCGTCAAGCGGTGCTGCGAGTCCACGCGCATCAACTTGAGTGCGGAGAAACGTGGTCATGAAATCGCGATGCTGGATGATGCCGCGATACATGTCGGCGACATAGATCGCGCCATCGGGTCCACCGCGACAAAACACGGGACGAAAGCGTTCATCGGTTGAAGTCCAGAACGACCGTGCGCCGTCTGCGGGAGTTGCCACCACTGCGCCGTCGTCCTCCGTGAGTCGATAGCGATGCACCAAATTGCCTGCGACCTCGCACACCAAGGCGCAGCCCTGCATATCGCTGCCCATCGCGGCGCCCTCTTGGATGTAAGGACTGCACGCACCAGTGAAGTTGGCCAACTTGCCATCCTTGAGCACGCCACTCTGATACCCACGATTAACTCCAGGCGTGAGGTGCGAGGGATAGACGCGCATGTCGGAAGGCGCGCGCGAAGGGCTTCCTTCAAAACTCATCTGTGCAGGATTGCGCGCGGCATAGGTCTTCGGCACGAGATCAACTAACAGAGGATCTGAGTTGGGCGAGTAGTAAAGTCGCCCTTGCGCATCTTCTGCAACGCCCCACTGTCCATGCGGCGGCACGCGCTCTGCGCGCAGAGCGTCGCCGTCGAGCGCAAATCGAAACGGATGTTGTGAGCAAGTAAATGTGTTGTCGAGGCTGAAAATCAAGCCGTTTCCCGCGTGTTCGGGATTTTCTTTACCGGCAAATCCGCTGGCGACGACGCGCGACTCATCGCTCACGCCATCTCCGTTGGTATCGCGACAGAACAACAGATACGGAGGCTCAACGATCAACACACCGTCGCGCCAAGGCGCGAGAGCGCGCGGCATCACCAGTCCATCGAGGAACACTTGCGCCTTGTCCATCTGGCCATCGCCATTGCTATCGGTGAGAACTTTGATGCGCCCGATCGGTTCCAACTCGCCGCCACCATTGGCATCGCGCATGTATCCGCGCATCTCAACAACCCACATGCGTCCATCAGGACCAAACTCAAACGCAATCGGCGCCTCAACCAGCGGCTCTGCGGCGACGAGTTGAATCGCGTAACCATCGACGATGTCGAAGGTCTTCGCTTCTTCGGCAGCACTGCGAATGGGCGCGTCCTTCACTTGCCACTCGAGCGGAATGTTGAGCTGTGTTTCGCCCGCGCGATCACCATTCTGCGCCATGACCGATGCGGTCAGCGCCGTGACCATGAGTGAGGCGACAAGACCATCGTGGGAACTTGGAGCGTGCATCGTGAGAGTGTAAAGACCGTCACGAAGCGCGCGAAGTACGCTTCCGCCCATGTTTAGTGTTCTCTCCACATCTGTGATGTTGCTCTGTGCGCTTGCAATCGTCGGATGTGATGAGTCGAGCGAACCGATGGCTGTTGAGACGGCCACAACCACTTCGACGACGATGACGCCGAAGGTGCTGATCATTGGCATTGATGGACTGCGGCCTGATGCGTTGATGGCGGCGCAGACGCCGGCGATCGACGCGCTCATCGCCAACGGTTGCATCACACTTGAGGCAAGCGCCGCCGCGGAAACGGTGTCGGGACCAGGATGGTCGAATGTGCTGTGCGGAGTCTGGCCCGACAAACATCGCTCGGTCGACAACCGTTTTCTGATCACGGATTACCAGCGATATCCCTCGATATTCACGCTCGCAAAGCGCGCGCGTCCTCAGATACGCACGGCGCTGTTTGCGAACTGGGGACCCATTGGAGAACGCATTCTTGCGCTTGATTCCATCGACCACAGAGTTTCACTGCAAGACACGAAGAACGATGAGCCACAGACCGTCGCGTGTGTTGAGACCCTCGCGCATGATCCACTGATCGACTTGGTGTTCTATTACATCGGCAACGTCGATGAAGTTGGTCACGCACTCGGGTTTCATCGCGCGGTCCCTGGGTACATCGCGGCCATTGAGAGTGCCGACGCGTTGGTGGCACGGGTCATCGAGGCGGTGAAAGCGCGCGCGACGTATCTGAGTGAAGATTGGCTGATCATCGTTGTGACTGATCACGGTGGAACGATTGATCTCTCACATGGACGCGACATCGTCGAGCACCGCATGATTCCCTTCATCGTCTCTGGCGCCGCCGCCGCGAAGGGACGAATAGTTGGAACCGTCAACCAAGTCGATGTCGCTGCCACGGCGCTCACACATCTCAACATCGAGCAGTTGCGCGCGTGGGATCTTGATTCGCACGCAGTGGGATTGGCTGCGGATTCGGGGCGCGCGATGATGCTTGAGCGCAACCTCGTGTGCAACGGTGACGCGGAACTCTCCTCGCCTGCCGCCGAGCCCGCGGGCAATCGTGGCGTGGCGGGTTGGCGTGACATTGGTGCGGTGTCAACGCTGGCCTATGGCGCGCATGCTGATTTTCCTACGGCGCAAACGATTGGTGCGCCCTCGCGCGGAGCGAGTTTCATGTTTGGTGGCGAAGCTGGTGAATCGCGCATTGAACAACGCATCGACCTCGCGACGTTGGCGCATGAGATTGATGCGGATCATGTTTCGTTCGACCTGCGCGGATGGCTCGGTGGATTCGCTCAACAACGTGATCTTGCGTGGATCGAACTGGAGTGGCTTGATGAACATGACGGCGTCGTGGGTCGCGCAGAGCTTCGCGCCGTCACCCTCGAAGATCGCACGGCCGCCACGGGCGGTGATGCCGTCACGATGTTTATTGAACGATCTGTAAATGGCGCTGTACCTGCGCTGTCTCGCGCGGCCACACTCACTTTGCGCTTCGAGCGGAGCGAAGGCGTGTGCGATGGATACGCCGATGAAATCTCATTGGTGCTGCATGCGCTATCAAAGCCAATTCCAGGAGTCACGCCATGAATCGCACTGTGCCTTTGCTCGTCGCATGCATGCTCGCCAGTTGCAACATCATCCCTTCGCGCAATCCCACCAGTGAGCCGATCGTGGTCATCACTGGAACGACGTTGGATGGAACGCGCATCGATATTCCGCGCGATCTGAGTGATGCCAACAAGCCAAGCTCGGCACCAACCATCTTGCTCATCGCCTACCAACGCGATGCCCAGTTCGACGCGGATCGATGGCGACTGGGACTCGATGAGCTGGGAGTGAAGTGTCGCGTTCTGCTGGTGCACGCGATTCCCAGCACATTTGGCGTATTGCTTTCGCCGGTGCTCACACATGATTTGGCGCAGAAGTTCGCGCTCTCAGAGCACGCGATGATTCTTCCACTCACGGGTGAAAGTGCGGATCGACTCGCAACACAAACAGGGATGGGGCGTGCGCAGTTTGCCCACGTCGTGGTCATCGCTGCGGATGGCCGCATCATCTACGCGTGTGATGAGGGCTATTGCGCCGAGCGTGTGCAAGCGTTGACGTTGATGACCGCTTCGACCAATGCGCAACCATGACACGTCAAAACAAAAACTGTAACTGTGAGCGGATGACCCACTGTCCATTACTGGAGGTTCCGTCCGCCTCGGTGTAGTCGACCAAGTAGCCCGCGCCTAGCGCAGCGAAGTCGATCAGAGGATCGAACGAGTACCCGACGTCAGTGGTGATCTTAATTTGCTGATTGCTTGGTCCATTGGGCCACCAGTTGAGACCAAGAGTCAGCAGATTAATGTCCTCGCCGTTAGCGAGGAGTGAATTCGCAGAGACGCGATACCGATCCGTGTCGCTGTTGCCTAGCTCGTAGCGGGTGTACACCTCGACATCGTCGGACACAAACACACTTCCCTGAATTACCGTGCCCCATTGACTCAGTGATTCCGCGCTGCCGCCGTCACGAGTTGGTTGCGCTTCTTGCAAGTCGACTTCGCGCACGATTCCTGCGGCGAAGAGTGTCGCGCCACCAAATTCAAACGACACATCCGCCGTAGCAGACCACATGGTGTTGGGCGTCGCGCCGTCGGTGTTGGACACCGCGTCAAGTTGCTGCGCGTAGGCGCCGACACCAAACAACACGCCAACGCTTTCGCCGCGGTAACTCGAGAAATCCTTGAACTGCTTCCACTGGCCCGAAGGCATCCATTCCATGCGACCAGAAAACGCATAGTCGCTCTGATCCTGGGTAAACGTAGTGTTTTGCGCAGTCGGAACGGTGCCCGCGGGGCCGGCGTTGAATGGAACAAGGTCGCCGTCAGAGTTGCGCGAATACACATCGACGCCGCGGGCTCGCAGTTCATCACCGTAAAAAGCATGAACACGAAACTTTTCGTCGCTCCACGTCAGCTGCAGTCCTTGGTTGCGAACGATGCCGAAGAACTCCGACATGAGTGATGCGTCAATGGCCAGTTGCGCCGTGTGACTCACACTTTCTTCGCGCAGAAATGGACCTTTGAATTGACCCGCGCGCAGTTTGAATCCAGAGCCGAGATCCTTCTCGATGAAGCAGTCATTGAGGGCGACATTGTTTCCATCAACCGCAAAGCGCCCCGCCACAAGCGAGATTTGGTACTGCCACGAAGGGTCAATCACATTGCCCTCAAACACAATATTCACACGGCGATTCTCGAAGCCCCACTCTTTTGGTTCCGTCGAGTTGGAGGGTGAACCACTCGCCGCGGATGCCGCGCCAATGTCACGTGCGTTGTACTCCCAGCGAAGCTGCGCATCGCCTCTGAAGCGGAGCAAGTAGTTCCCATCACTGCTCGCGAGAAAGAAGCCTTTGGTCTTATCCCAACCCGCGACCGCGCCATCAGCGGCGAGCGAATCGCGGGTCGAACTATCGCTGAGCACATCCGACACGATCGCGCGAATCTCCTCGGAGCGCTGCTCAGTGAGCCAGTCGCCGTCGTTGACCACGCGTTGTTCGAGTTGATCCACTTTGGCCGCAAGTGCCGCATTTGCCGCAACAATTTGCTCGTTCTGTGTGCGCAACTTCTCGATTTCGGCGAGCGCCGATTGAATGTCGTCATCGATCATCGACATCGTGCTTGAGGCGATGCATCCAACGAGTGTGAGTGTCAACATGTTCGGGCTATCAAGAGAGGTTCAAGTGTTCGTCTGTGCGCTCGGCGAGATTGATGATGACCGATCACCACTAATTTGATCGCGCACAATGTAGGGCTTCGTGTCGTTGATCGCGTTGTTCGCGTCACTGAGCAACTCAAGGACAAACCCTATCGCAAGGGTGAACAATGCTGTGATGAAGAACATGATCGCGACAAGAAATGGAGGACGAGTCCCCATGTCGACGTCATGGACAAACTTCTCCCACAACAACCATGACATCACCACGACATCGATGATTAGTAAGACGATGCCAATGCGGCCGAAGAGATAGAGCGGTCGCGCTTTGAAGCTTGACTGGAAGCCGAGCATGAGAATGTCGAAGATCACATCGATGGAACGCGACAATCCGTAATGACTTTGTCCGGCGAATCGGGGTTGTGCTTCGATGGCGAGTTCTGAAGTCGCACCACCACGCATGTGAACGAGCGCGGGCAAGAGGCGGTGATAGCCCGGCCGAAGTCGCAGTGATCGCGCGACGGTTCCGTCGAGCGCTTTGAATCCCCCCATGTCGCGCACTTCGCATCCGGTCATGCGGCGAAGAAGCCAATTGGCAATTCGACTGGGAATACGCTTGGTCCACAGCGATTCGCTGCGCCCCATCCGCGCGCCTGAAACCAACACGAATCCCTCGCTGAGTCGCGTCACCAACAGATGAATGTCTTCGGGGCGATGTTGTAGATCTCCGTCGGTGACCACGACAACGCGTCCACGCGACGCTTGGATTCCCGCATAGAGCGCGCTGCATTGACCGACATTGCGCGAGAGAAACACCGCGCACAACTCGGGATACTCAAGCGCTGCGTGACGAAGAAGCGTATCAGTCGCATCGGTCGATCCGTCGGAAACAGCCACGACTTCAAATGGTCGCCCTAAGGCACGCATTGCCGCGACCGTCCGGCGCACGAACTCGGTGACGCAGAGTTCTTCGTTGTACATCGGAGCGACAACAGAGATTTCGATCACAGTGTTGTCGCGAGAGTCGACTGGTGCCACTATTGGGTCCTCAAGAGTTTTTTTCGCTGTGTTGATGAGACGAGTTCCGTGCGAGGAGTTGTGATTGGTTCAAGCGCGCGCCACCAAACAATGGATCGTCAAAGCGAGCAAGTTTCCAATCGTTGCGTTGAGCCACCTCGGCCCAA
>QWPW01000023.1:34548-52266 GCA_003671025.1 Planctomycetota bacterium | reverse complement strand
GCGGCACGACTGAACATGATCGTTCCGCGCGCAACGGTGCGCGAAATCGCCGCCTGTGATCGCGATGAATTGGCGCAACGACTTCGGCTCACCGCCATGCTGCGTGCACGCGCGCAACAGGTGTTCCTCAACGGCCCTGCGCAGGACGCGGTCATCCACGAGGAGCTGGCGCGATTGCAGGCACGCGTTGATGCCGCAGTTGGTCATCGCACGCGCACGCTCGAAATCCGTCGCGCGACTCGGCGCATGCTCGAAGAAATCGAAATCAGCCGTTTTGCGCCGAAAATACCGCGACAATTCGCCGCGAGCGTGCGCCGCCTCGACCACTTACTCGGCGGCGTGCTCGGTGAAGCGAACGAGTGAACTCATCCACGCGCGCTGCTCACACGCGCAACGAATGGGTCACGGCTCAGATCGCCCAACAATCTAGATTGCATAGGGACGATACTTTTCCAGTAGCCCCAACTCTTCTGATTGCAGCAATCCGCGATTGGTTCCCAGTCGGCTCGCCGCGGGCGAATCAATGAGCGTGCTTGAGTCGGCAGGCGAGATTTGATAGAGCACTTTCCAATCGAACTCGCGCAGCGCGTTGCGATCGAAGGCGCGCTGCAACGATGCGAGCGTGTCGCACATCACCAACACATGCACGCCAGCGACTGGGCCTTCACGCACGATGCCCGCGAGCAACTTGTCGCTCGATGGTGGGCCTTCACTGCCGCTGAAGGAGAAGTCGTCTTCATTGCGACGCAGTGAGCGATAGCGTTGCAGTTGATGCACGAGTAAGAACCGTCGCGCGCGTCCTGATTCATCGGCGCGTTCCGACACATCTTGCGCCACCTCAATCAAGCGCGCATCAATCTCGCGATAGTTCACGAAGCGCACCCGATCAGTTGCGAGCAATCCATGGGTCCGCGCGGCCGCTTCGAGCGCGCCGTACTCAGGCGCGTCCGCAGGCGTGCCGTCAAAGACATCGATGATGGAATCAGGGCTTTCTGCGGCAATCGAGAGCAACATGGCCAGGCTGGTCGAGAGTGCTTGATCATCACGCGGGCTAATCGCTGCGATGTTCGCGCCCGAGGCACGAGCCAACCGCGCACAGGTGGGATCCTTGATCGCGACCGCTTCACCGAGCCACACGCGCACCGCGCCGCGCGGATCAGGCGCGAATCCACCTTTGATTGCAGGATGAAGCGACATCGACGCGCGCGCATCACCTTCAAAGATGATGCGCGGAAGTGAAGCGTATTTTTCGGTGTCACGGGTGCGAACAGCCTCGAGCCACGAGTCGCGCTTGGCATCGGGAAGGAACGCCACTTGGAACGGACTGTTGCCTTCGAGACGACCGCCAGCATCGTTGTAGATCGCTTCACCGGGGCGCGAGAGCAATCGCGCCGCCAGGTTTTCGTCGGAGAGAATCATCTGCGAATCTGCTTCGCTGCATTGCAACGCGATGCGCACTCCCATTTGTCCCATGGTGCTGCGCGCGAGTGAGTACGCGCCGCCGAGCGTCTGCGAGCCGAGAATCACGTGAATTCCAAACGCACGACCTTGACGCACGAGGCGATCGAGAAACATCGCCGCGCCTTGGCTGACCTTGTCGTCATCAAGGAAGAACTCTTGGAACTCGTCGATCACCAGCAGCACGCGCGGCATGCGCACATCAGGACGCACACGGCGGAAGCTCGCGAGATCTTGCACGCCCGTGTCGCGATAGAGCTCTCCGCGACGAGAGAGCTCGGCGTCGAGCCCTTCAAGAATGCTCAGACCAAACTCGCGATCGCTCTCAATGGCGACGGCGCGCGCGTGCGGCAGTTTGTGTTCGGCGTAGGTCTTGAACTCAACGCCTTTCTTGAAGTCAACCAACCAGAGTTCAACTTCATCGGGCGAGTACCACGTCGCGATGCCGGTGATGATCGCGTGCAACAACGTCGATTTACCCGAACCAGTTTTGCCCGCGATGAGTGCGTGCTGACTTGTGCCTTCACCCAGTAAAAACTGCTGTAAACGCGTGGCGCCAGCGCGTCCCACGGGCACGCGCAAGTTGGCGGCACTCGAGAGTGACCAGAAGGCGTCGGGCTTGGGCGCGATCGCATCAAAGGGAACTTCGACACGCGCGGCAGTCTTGGCCACGCGACCAATGCGCGCGAGCAACGGCACGAGTTTGCTGTCGGAGAGCGGCGTATCGAGCGTGAGTGGCAGCGATGCGAACGGTCCGTCGCTGAATCGAAACGCCTGTGTGCCCGCGACTCGCTTGTTGGATGGGACCGTTGCGGCGCTCTTGCCCGCAACGTCTTTGGCAACCGTGCATGGAACGATGGTGATGCAACTGGCCGCGAGTTCATCCGCGTCGATGCCATCGGGCAGCGCCGACTTGCTGTCACGCAACAAGATGACATGCACGCCGCAACGCTGTCCCGCGCGCAGGATCGAAAGCAAACGCGCCGCGGCTTGTTCACTGAAATTCGCGGGAAAATCGGCGCAAACTAAGAAGCGATAGGGCTCGGCGATTTCACCAGCGGCGTCGTTGTAGGCATCGATGTCTTCAAACTCATTGCGCAAATATTTCTGGATCACCGTCTCCATGTGCTCCGAAATATCGATGAGTCGCTGTTCGATCGCGCGCGGGTCAGTCCAAATGCGTTCGCCGACAAGTTGTTCAAACTCGTCGCCAAGATGCATGAACGCGGCGAAGCTCTCGCCGAGGCCAACGGGGTCGATGAACGTGAAGCGCGCTTTCGACGGCGGAATCGAAATCACCAATCGCGCGACCAATGCTTGCACGGCGCGAATCGCATCAGCGCGCAATTCAGGAGTTGTCTCAATCACAAGATTGCCGCGCAGCGGAAAGCCCAACGCTGCGGGAACATTGAACTGCTTGGGCATTTCGACGAAGAAATCGGGCGCGTCGGGAAGTCCGCCCGGGACTGCGCGTGGATCAAGCGTGAGCGAACCGAAGCGAAACCACGGCGCGCGCCACGAGGCAACGCCATCCGTGGCAGGGTCGAGTTCATCCCACGATGGATGAAGCTCTGCGTCTTTGTCCTGCGCAAACTGCAGCGCGTCGCGACACTCAGCAGCGCAGCGCAACCAGTGCGCGCGCGCCGCGTGCAGGCGCGCTTCTTCTTCGGCGGCCAACGCTTCGGTCTGTGCGTGCGCGCGATCGACCTCTTCCTTCGCGGCGAGATCTGCAGCTGCAACGATCGCGCTGCTCACCGACGCAAATTCTTGCGCGGCCCGTGCCAGCGTGGCCATCCGTTCATCATTGGATTGCTGGATTTCGTTCTTGGCCGCGGTGTCCGCGCGGAGCGAGCGGCGCGCGAGACTCTTGGGCAGTTCATCGATGGGGCCGTCGAACTTCAGATGTGTGGCGCGCACTTCTGCGGCACGCTCGGTGCGATAGAGAAAAATTTTCGCGTCGCGTGCGTCACGCAAATCCACTTCGGCACGCGTCTTCATTGCGCGCAACACCGCGAGATCATCTTGAAAGGGCGACCACACCGCGGTGAGCGCGCGCATGGCGATGCTGCGCAGAAGCAGGAAGACGATCGCCACCAACATTGCCGCAGTGCCGCCGCCAATCGCGGGATAAAACCATGCAGGATGTAACTGATCCGCGGTGAGCAAACTCGCGACGGCGCCCGCGACCGTGCCCGCGATGATCAGCGTGGGAGCAAGGATCACTGGCGCGGAGCCCTGCAAGAGTTTCGTCGCAGCGTTGCCCAAGACTGCGTTCAGGTGGTGTTGCGCGGCGGTAATGCGCAGCTCGATTTCATCGCGCGGTTGCACGCCTTCAGGCATGGTGGCGGTGGAGCCGTCTGCGCTGGGGACGGTCAAGCGACAGGACCTCAAGTGCGCGCGCGCTGCGGCTTCGAGTTCCTTGGCCACGCGCATCGATTCGTTCAGTGCGTCGAAGATTTCCTTCATGCGCCGACGCTCTGCTTCTTCGCCCGCTTCATACACCGCTTCCGCCATCACCAACGCTTCGGTGCGTTGCAGCTGCAGTTCCGTGAGGTGCGCGGCGTGAGTGGTTTCGAGTTCTTCGAGTTTGGTGGAGCGCTCATCGTTGGCGCGCGCGAAGCGTGAAGAGGCGCGTTCCTCGGCGCTTTCAAGCGTGCGCACTCGCACGGCCTCGGCGCTTGCAAGCGCATCGGAGCGCTGCTGGGTGATCTCGCCACGGGTGCGATCGTGATGCATGCGCGCCGCGTTGCGCCGCGTGTGAATGTCGGCGCGCACTTCGTCGAGCACCAACTGGCGAGCGACCATTTCGTCCAAGAGTGTCTTGGTGACGGACTCGATTCCGCGCGCGGCATCACCTTCGCCGAGAGCTTGCAACGACGCAAGTTCGGTGCATGCGTGGAGGTCTTTCGCGTTGCCGTCCGTAGTCAAGAGCATAGAAGAGCAAGAGTACCACGCTCCTACTTGGGCCGACACATCGACATGAACGGCGCGTGTGGAGGTGGCGCGAAGACGCATCAATCTCCCGCGTTTTGCGGGCGAATGATCGACATTTCAAACTCGCCGCGCAGTCAACTCACGCGTCCGCTGTTGGCGCTTGATGCTTCAACTCGCGCAAGAAAGTTTTGGCGATGCGCTCCGCCGCACGAAACGGCGAGATGAATCCCACATCTGTGGTCACGACTTCGCCCGCGAGTTCTGCCGCGGCATCAGGATGAATAGGCAACGTGACGACGCTCTCGGGGAGAATGAGATCAACAGCGAGCACGGCGTGATCGATGATGCGTCCGTCGCGCCGATACAACGAGGCGGGGGCGTTGGTCACGCTGTGGGCAGCGATCGCGGCGATGAGTTCTTGCTGCTTCGCCTCGCCCAGACCTTTCCAATCACCGCGACCGCGACACTTGGGAAATCCGCTGCAACCAAGCCACGGCCCGCGTTTGCCATTTCGAATGTTGCAGATCTTTCCACACTTGGAGCAGACGATGCTCGGGTCTTGCAGCGGTGGCGCAGTGGGCAACACCACGTAATCTTTCTTGTCCAACCGCACCACGAATTTGACTTCGGGATAGTTGACGCTCGAGATGTACTTGCCGAACTTTCCGGCGCGCAACACCATCGCTGAACCGTCCACGGGACAAACCATGTCGAGCGCGACATCCGAAACGGGTTCGCCGTCCTCGTTGAGTCGCGAAGCGAACGCGCACTCGGGATAGCCCGAGCAGGAGAGAAACCATCGACCGCCGCCGACACGTTCTTTGGTGCGCTTACCGCAGGTAGGGCACGCGTATTTGGTCCAGCGCCACAGCGGAACATCGCGCATGCGCGCAAAGCACTGATCGAGTGTCGCGCCTTCGAGCATGGTCTTGATTTCGCGCAGAATCGCGCGCCAATCTTCTTCGTCGTTCTCAACTTTATCTAATCGCGCTTCCATGTTGCGCGTGTATTCGTAGTCAAAGAGCAGCGGGAATCCGCCGATGAGAAGCGAAACCACAGCCTCGCCGAGTGCACTGGCGTAGAAGCGGCGCGACTTCTGTTCGACATATCCGCGAGCTTGCACGGTGTTGATGATCGACGCATAGGTACTGGGTCGGCCGATGCCGCGCGACTCGAGTTCTTTGACTAATGATGCTTCGGAGTAACGCGCAGGAGGTGCACTAAAACGCTGCACGCCATCGACGCTCACCGCCGCCAACACTTGTTTCTGCTCGAGCTTGGGGAAGGTCGCTTCATCATCGCCTTCGTCTTGCGAGAGATCTTCGACCAACTTGAGATAGCCGTCGAACACGATCACGCTGCCCGACGCGCGCACGATGGCGCCCGTCGGTTTGTCGCTGCGTTCAAAGCGCACCGTGGTGAGCTCGTACTCTTTGGCCGCCATTTGACTGGCCACAAAGCGACGCCAAATGAGTTCATACAAGTTGTACTGCTCAGAGGTCAGCGCATTGCGCACTGACTCAGGAGTGCGCGCGGGATCCGTGGGGCGAATCGCTTCGTGTGCTTCTTGTGCGTCTTTGCTCGCGCCGAAGAAGTTTGGTGTTTTGGGGAGATAGCGTTTGCCGTACGCGCGTTCAATGTGCTCGCGCGCGGCGTGGAGCGCTTCGGGCGCGACATAAACCGAGTCGGTACGCATGTAGGTGATCAAACCCACGCGTCCTCCAGCGAGATCGACGCCTTCATACAACTGCTGCGCCACGCGCATAGTGCCGAGAGTGGACGAACCGAGTTCGCTCGAAGCGGCCATCTGCAGCGAACTGGTCTTGAGTGGCGGCAAAGCCTTGCGACTCTTGGCCACGGTTTCGATGCTGATCACGCGATAGGAAACGGTTGCGCCAACGTTCCCTTGCACCGTGCGCACAAACTTCGCCGCGCCGCGACCGCGCGGATCTTCTCGCGTACTGAGGCGCACATCCTCGAGGCCCGCCGCCTCAACTGCGATGCGTACGGAGTTGGAGAGATCGGTAGGACTCTTCGCTTTTGCCGAGATTTCCAGCGGTTTTCCGCCGATTTCCACCAACTTCGCTTCGAGCGCTCCCGCGCGCGAAAGCAGCGCGAGTCGATCCTTCTGACTCGGCGGCTTGCCGTTGACATCGCGCCGCGCGAAGAACTCGCTCATCGCTTTCGTGAGCGCGCCTCGCTGCGATTGGTCCGCGGTCAGACGCACCAAGACTTCCCACGACTCGTCGGGAACAAACTCACGGATCTCTTGTTCACGCTCGACCACCAAACGCGCGGCCACGGTTTGCACACGTCCCGCGCTGAGTCCGCCTTGACGCATCAAGCGCCACAGCAGCGGAGAAATTCCGTAGCCCACGATGCGATCGAGAATGCGCCGCGAGTTCTGCGCATTCACGCGCGGCATATTGATAGGACGCGGATGCGCGAACGCTTCTTGGATCGCACTCTTGGTGATGGAGTTGAAGACCACGCGCTTGGCGGTGTTGGGATCGACATCCAACACTTCGGCGATGTGCCACGAAATCGCTTCACCCTCGCGGTCCAAGTCGGTCGCGAACCAGATGTCCGAAGCGTTGCGTGCGAGGCGCTTCAATGTGGTCACCGTGTCGCGACGGTCTGGCGTGATCACATACGTTGTGGCAAACGTCTCCATGTCCACGCCGGGAATATCCATCGGCTTGGGCGGTGCGGGAATCTTGGCTTCGCCCTTTTTCGCGCGAGGCTTTGGCGTCGTGGCCGCGCGTTCGGCGCGCTCAGGGAGATCGCGAATGTGTCCTTTGCTCGCCTCGACATGAAACGTGCCGAGCTCGGCGAGATAGCGCTCGATGGTCTTGGCCTTCGCAGGACTCTCGACGATGACCAATGCGCCGCCGGTGCCCGCGACGCGTTGTGCTGCGGGAACTCGCGCCGCTCGTGGTGATCGCGGTGCTGCCTTTGGCGCAGCTTTTGGCGCGTCAACTGCGCGTTTGGTGGTGGTCTTCTTCTTCGCAGCCATGAGGAGTCGAGCCTATCTAGTCAAGAGGTCAGGTGACGAGTTGCCGCTATCGGTTGCATGCCTTCGCGTCCATCATCAAGACATGATCAAGGCATGATCGAGTGAAGAGCAAGGGAGGGGAATAGTGCAACGGAGCCCTCCGCGTCAAGCCCGACGGCGCACGAATGCATTCTTGCAATCGAGTTTCAGGACGCGTCGAGCGCACTGCGGAAATTATCTTGCGACGTATGTGAGGCACGCCACGCGCGCGCGCGAGCACGCTCGCTTAGGCGCGTGCGAGGGCGGCTTCGCAGGCATCAGCCAGTGACGCAATGGTGCTCTCGTCGTTGCATTCGAGCGCGATCGACGGCGTCAAACTGCGGAACCGTTTCAGCCACGTGCGTTGTTGTTTCGCGAGTTGTCGCGAACGAATCTTGGTCGCTTCGAGCGCATCCGTGCGCGCGTGCGCGGGCAACGTGATCCCATGCCGGGTGAGCGCGTGGGCGACTTCCGAGTAACCAACCGCGCCGCGCGCTTGCATTCCCATCAGAGGCACATCACCCGTGTCATCAACACCGTTGTTGCGCAGCAGCGCCGACACTTCTTCGACGAACCCCGATTCAAACATCGCGCGCGCGCGAGCGTTGATGCGACGGTTGATCACTTCGACGGGCCAGTCAAGTATGACGGTGAACAAATCGGCACGTCGCGCCGTGAGTCCGCCGTCGTTCCACTTGGTGCGCTGCTCACTCGCGGTTTTGCCGCTGATTGCCGCGATTTCCAACGCGCGGATGACGCGTCGACGATCGTTCACATGGAGCCGCGCGGCGCTCGCGGGGTCAATCACCGCGAGCCGCGCGTGCAGTTCCTCACTGCACACTTCGTCGAGCGTTGCGCGAAACGCTGGGTCGGTCACGGGCGCGCTGTCGAGTCCTTCGACGAATGCGCGGTTGTAGAGATTCGTTCCGCCCACCACGATGGGGACGCGGCCGCGCGCACGAATGGCAGTGATCGTTTCATCTGCCAACTCCAACCAACGGGCGACGGTGAAGCCATCGTCGCTCGCCTCAACGAGGTCGATGAGGTGATGCGCAATCTCGTTGCGCTCAGCAGCGGTGGGCTTCGCAGTTCCGATGTCCATGCCCCGATAGATCTGCATCGAATCCGCGGAAATCAACTCGCCGTTGAAGCGTCGCGCGAGTTCCATCGCGAGGCCGCTCTTGCCGCCCGCGGTGGGACCGAGGATGAGCAGCACGCGTCGTCGCGCGAACTCCTGTGCTTTAAGACGGGCGGCCGCGCGCATCGCTGATGAATCAAGAGTGGTCATGAGTTGTCATGAGTCGTCATAAGTTGTTCGGGGATTTCACGTCAGTCCTTCGCATGCGCGGCGAGATGATCGACAACGTCATCAAGCGCATCGAGACAGACGAGATGTTTTCCCTCGAGTACTTCGAGGCTCGCGCCGCCGCCCGTTGAGATATGGGAAAAACCTGCGGCAAAGCCCAGTTGTTCGACTGCGGCGGCAGTGTCGCCTCCACCAGCGATGGTGATCGCTCCTGCGGCAGAAGCCTCGACACACGCCGCGCCAACCGCACGCGTGCCCGCATCAAACGGTGGCATTTCAAACACGCCCAGCGGACCGTTCCACACGATGGTCTTGCTCTGGCGCACAATTTGGGCGAAGTGTTTCTGCGTCGCGGGACCGATGTCAAGACCCATGAGTCCATCAGGAATCGCTCCACTCACGATGGTGGTGGGTAGTCCCGCTTCAAACTTTGCGACGCACACATGGTCGCTCGGAAGATGAAACGCGCAGCCTTTCGCCGCGGCTTCCGCGAGGATCTCGCGTGCGAGTTCGATGCGATCACTTTCGACTCGGCTCGAACCAGTACTGATTCCTTGTGCGCGAAGAAACGTGTACGCCATTGCGCCGCCAACGATGATGGTGTCGACCTTCGACATGAGATTGCGAATCGCCAGAATCTTGTCGGACACTTTCGCGCCGCCGAGAATCGCGAGGAACGGTCGCTCTGCCGCGGCAACGCGCGCAATCAAGTATTCGAGTTCCGCACCGAGCAGCAGTCCCGCAACACGCGGCGCGTTGCGAACTCCCATCGCCATCGGAAGCGCATGCATCGATGCATCGGCGCGGTGGCTCGTGCCAAACGCGTCGTTCACATAGAGGTCGCACAAGTCAGCCAATCGCGCGGCGAAATCTGCGTCGCCCTTCTTCTCACCTTTGGCGAAACGCAGGTTTTCCAAGAGGATTACCCCGTGTTCAGGCATGCTCGCGACCGCAGCGCGCGCGGCGTCATCGGTGCAATCCATCGAAGGAAACATCACGCCGTGAGGCGCGTCGCTGCCCAAGAGTTGCGCGAGACGCTCCGCAACGGGGGCGAGTGAATACGCCGCTTCGTAGCCATTACCTTCGGGGCGGCCCATATGACTCGCGAGCACCACCCGACCGCCGCGGTGGAGCACCGAGCGAATCGTGGGCAGACTCGCGCGAATGCGGGAATCATCGGAGATCGCCGCGCCGTTCATCGGAACATTGAAATCGACGCGAATGAAGACACGCTTGCCCGCAACCGCGGTGTGATCGATGCGAGCTTTGGTCATAGGGACGTCCACTATACGGGTGTGTGCGACAGCACATCGATGCTCGCGCGGCGCAACGGGGCACGCGCCCCAAGCCTGCGCGATTGGGTGCACGTTGAATCCGAAGACCTACGTGGAATATCAACAGGTGATGACGAGTCGATGAGCGTCGACGCAACCGCACGCACCGCTCGAACTAAGGACTACTGGTTTGCGCGTGGGCATCGGTCGGATATAGTCGCCATCACTTCAACAGGAGCTTCTTCATGCTTGGTTTCACTCTTCGTCTCTTTGTCATCCCTGCCATCGCACTCGCACTCGTGGCCTCCGCTTTCATCACTTCGCCCGCGCTCGCGCAGGAGCAAGCGCTCAAAGTGGGATCCACTGCGCCAAGTTTGAACGTTGAATTCCTCCAAGGCGAATTCAACGGTCTCTCTGATGAGAGCAAGACCTACATCGTCGAGTTCTGGGCAACGTGGTGCCCGCCGTGCATGAAGTCGATTCCGCATCTCAATGAACTCGCGCAGAAGTTTCGTTCGCGCGGCTTGGTGATCCTCGGGATCTCTGATGAACCAATCACGACGGTGAAGCCGTTCCTCACCAAGAAGGGTTCGGCCATGGGTTACCCAGTGGCCATCGACAAAGACAAGAAGACCAATCAGGATTGGATGAAGGCCGCCAAGCAAGATGGCATTCCCTGCGCGTTCATCGTGCGCAGCAACAAGATTCTCTGGATCGGCAATCCGCTCGATCCGCAGTTTGATGCCGTGGTGACCGCGTCCGTGAGTGGTCGCTACAACCCCGAACTCGCCAAGCAAGCCGCGCCGCTGATCAAGGCCGCGCGCGACGCGGTGCGCCTCAAAAATTTCAACGACGCGTGGAGGCATCTCGACGCGGTGATTGCGCTGGACAAGAAGGCGTTTGGCGATGTTGCGGTGCGCAAGTACGTGACCATGTTGGTTGAGGCGAATGATCCGACCGGCGCGGCAACGTGGGGCGCCCAAGTGCTCACCATGTATTCCGATGATCCGACCACGCTCGCGGAATTGGCCACGGTGATCGCGTCCGATGATCGCGTGACCACGCGCGACTTCCCGCTTGCGCTCAAGGCCGCCGATGCGGCAGCGGGCGCAACGCCAGGACCAGCGATGTTGGCGCTGCGCGCGGAAGTGCTCTATCGCTCGGGCAACGCGACCGAAGCCGCCGAGTTGCAGTTTCAAGCGTGGATGGCCGCGGATCCGTTGGACAAGGCTGACTTCAAGCGCGCGCTCGACAACTATAAGAAGGCGTCGACGGCCAAAGCCTCATTGACGAAGTAAGCGCGTCGAGGCGCGGCGCGAACCGGCAAAGCGTTTCGCGTATCTTCGCGACACCATGACTGCCTCGCGACCGACTTCTGATTCACCAAACTTGACGACGGCCTCTTCTGGAGGTCGTCGTCTTTTATCTGCATTGTCTGCACGACAGCTGTTGGTCGCGCCGTCGATTCTCTCTGCGGATTTCGCGCGTCTCGCCGACGACTGCGTCTGCGCGCTCGAAGCGGGCGGAGATCTGTTGCACGTCGATGTGATGGATGGCCATTTCGTGCCCAATCTTTCGATGGGGCCAGCGATTTGCGCGGCGCTACACGCAGCGTTGCCCGACGCGATCCTCGACGTGCATCTGATGGTGAGCAATCCGCACGAATACATCGAACCGTTTGCAAAGGCGGGCGCGGGCAACATCACGTTTCACGTCGAAGTGGTGGATGACGCGCGTCCGCTGCTGCGCGCGATTCGCGCACTCGGCGTCAACGCAGGACTGGCCATGAATCCCGATACGCCTGCACAAGCGTTACTTCCGTATCTCGATGAAATGGATGTCGCGCTGATCATGAGCGTGCATCCTGGTTTCTCGGGACAGAAGTTTCTCGCGTCGGTGTTGCCCAAGACCGCAGCAATTCGCGCGGCTGCTCCTGCGCATGTGCGCGTCGAGATGGATGGCGGCGTGAACGCACAGAGCGCGAAGTCATGCATCGCCGCTGGATGTGATCTGCTTGTCGCCGCGACCGCGATCTTCGCGCAGAAGGATTACGCAGCGGCAATTCGCGAACTTCGTGGATGAACGAACGCGCGTCAGTCAACTCGTCACGTCAATAGATGAGTTCGAAAGATGAGTTCGAAGCGTCTCCGCGCGGAGCACGGAGTCACACGCGATTCATGCTTGATCAATCACAGAGCCGTGGAGTACACTCAATGCGTGGCAGAAACGACATGGACTCCGACGGATCTCGCGCAGACGCCTAAAAAAGGCGTTCCTGAAGGCCTATGGATGCAGTGTCCTTCTTGCGAAGAGACGCTGTTCAAGAAGGCCGTCGAGTCGAACTTGTGGGTCTGCCCCAAGTGCCAACATCATTTGCGCATCAGCGCGCGCCAACGCGTCGAGCAGCTGCTCGATCCTGGGACCTATGAGCCGTTTGATGAGGGATTGGTGTCGGTTGATCCGATGCACTTCGTCGACTCGAAGCCCTATCCGCAGCGCATCGCTGACACGCGCAAGAAGACGGGCGAGCGCGATGCGCTTCTCAGCGGATTCGGCTTTGTCAAAGGCCGTCGCGTCGTTGTCGCGGTGATGGACTTCACCTTTCTCGGCGGATCGATGGGTTCGGTGGTGGGCGAAAAAATCACGCGTGCCATCGAGCGTGGCATCGATCACGATCTGCCTGTGGTCACGGTTGCCTGCTCGGGCGGCGCGCGTATGCATGAGTCGGGCTTCTCGCTGATGCAGATGGCCAAGACCAGCGCGGCGTTGGCGCGTCTTGACGAAGCGGGTGGGTTGTACATTTCGGTGCTCGCTGATCCGACGACTGGCGGCGTGACTGCGAGCTTTGCGATGCTTGGCGATTTGATTTTCGCCGAACCGAAAGCGCTCATCGGTTTCGCCGGTCCGCGCGTGATCAAGCAGACGATTCGCCAAGATCTTCCCGAAGGATTTCAGACTTCCGAGTTCTTGCTCGAGTCTGGATTCGTCGATCGCATCGTGCATCGCAAAGATCTCCGTTCGGAAATCGCACGCGTGATCGACTATGCCGGTCGCTGATGGGTTGAGCGCAACTCCACGCAAACGCGCGTGGTGGCTGACCGCGTTGTTCGCGACGCTCTCAGCGCTGGCATTCGCGCTCTCGTTCCCGCTCTCCGAAACATTTGTCGCCGGATGGCCGCTCGCGTTTGTATGGGGCGGTTTGTTGAGCGCGTCGGTGTGGCACGCTCCATCAGCGCGCGCATTGGCACTCTGCGTTGCGCCGCCGTTCTTCGTCGCGTACTTCGCGCATCAAAGTTGGATGATGGATGTCACCGCGCTGGGAATGCCTGTTCTCGCCGCATATTTGACGATGTGGACCGTGGTGCTCGCGCTCGTGCTTCGTCTGTTGTCGGGATCAGCGCGCGATGTGCGAGTTCCGTTTGCACTCACACTTCCCGTTTCATTGGTCGCGATGGAGTTCTTGCGCGGCGACCTTGTGTGCACGGGATACGCGTGGTTTTTCACGGCGCATCCGCTCGTCGAGTGGGAGAGCGGTTCGCAAATCGCGGCGCTCGGTGGCGGTTGGCTGCTCAGCGCGTTGGCCGCGCTCGTGAGCGGCGCAGCGACCGACATCATCTTGTTTCCTCGACGGCGGATGTTGGGCGCAATCTTCGCCGTCATCTGCGTCGTTGCTTCGACGCTCTACGGAAATCACGCGTTGATCGTCGCGCAAGAAGAACTGGCGCAGACGATTGCAGGCGAAGTGAACTCGCCGAGGCGTCCGAGTTTTCTGTTGGTGCAAACCAATCTCCCCATGTCGAACAAACTTTCGTGGGAGCCAGAAGCGCAAATCGACGACTTCATTTCGTTCGCGACGCTCTCGCTTGAAGGTGCGGCGCGCGCGCGTGAACAGCATCGCTCTGTCGACGCAGTCGTATGGCCCGAAACGATGTTGCCTGGATTTGGCCTCGAAAAGGACACGCTGCAAAATCTCAAGGATGGCGGTTACTACCCAGGATTTCGCTACTACGACGGAATGTGCGATCTCGCGCGTCGCGTCGGTGCGCCGTTCATCGTGGGCTCGCCCGCATATCTCGCGCTGCGATTGGAGAACGGTCGCTTCGCGTGGGATCATCAATTCAACAGCGCGTATCTCGTCGACGCCAACGGAACACACGCGCGCACTGACAAGATTTTTCTCACGCCCTTCGGCGAGACCATGCCCATCATCTCCAACTGGGATTGGCTCGAACAACAACTGCTCGCCATCGGTGCGGACGGAATGACCTTCGATCTCGACAGCGCCGACGCGCCGACGCGGTTTGTTCTCAAGACGACCTGCGGCGAAATCACGGTGGGCGTGCCGATTTGCTTCGAAATCACCGCGCCGTGGGCTTCGCGTCGCATCGCCTTTGACGGGGGAACGCGCGCCGTATCACTGTTGGTGAACATCTCCAACGACGGTTGGTTCTCCGAATCGCTTGCGGGTCGCCGACAACACGTGCAAGTCGCGCAACTGCGCGCGATTGAGTTGGCCACGCCAGTATTGCGCTGCGCGAACACCGGCATGTCCGCGTCAATCGATGCTCAAGGACGAGTGCGCGAACTGTTGCCTCCAACGCGCGATGGAACTTTGCTCGTGAGGCCGATGTGTGCGCAGATCGTGCCCTTGTCGGCGCTCGTTGGTGACGGCGTCGCCTGGTGCGCGCTGATCGTGACCGTGGTAGGCTCCGTTGCGGCGCTACGAAAACGCCGCGCAATGCTCGGGTAATCACAGCTTTTTGCAGTGAGACACGAACGCTCACTCTCGAGAGAAACACGAAAGGCATGGAGGCCATCGATGAATCGAACTCTTGCATCACACGCAGTTGTCGGCGCAACGACGACAACGAAAATTTTGTCACGCACGGGCATCAGTTGCACCATGGTGTGCACCATCGTGTGCAACATCGTGCTCAGCGTGATCGCTGGCGGCTGCATGAAAAATGTCGCGCCCGGCGAAGCGCGCGCGCAGTTCAGTTCGAAAGATCAATCAGTCAACGCGCCATCAGCGCCGACGACGGCCAATCAACGCGCCGACGGAATGCCCACGCTCTCAACCACCGCGGGAACTCCTGGCACATTCACGGTGCCCGTTGACGCGAGTGAAGTCGAAGCGGCACAAGCGTTGTTGCGCAGTGCCGCCCGCAGCAACTGGGCCGCGTTGCGCGCGCACGCCATCGAAGCGTCGTCAAAGTCGCCCGCGTTGCTCGAAGAGTTCGCGGTGCGCGGTTTAGTCGACGAGAACCGCGGCGTGCGCTTCGTCACGTGCATGGCGATCGCGCATGTGGGCGAGACGATGAGTCAGACCGGCCGCGCCAAGTTTGTTGAGTCGGTGCAGCCGTTGCTGCTCGATGAAAGTCTCTCGGTGCAAGCTTCCGCGATGTTGGCGTTGACTCGCTGCGGCCTCGCAGTCGATGTCTCGCCGTTGGCGCTGATGATCGGCAACGATGATCCGGAGATCCGCGCCAACGCATACCTCGTGCTCGGCGAGTTGGGCAATCCTTCGGCAGTGCCACTCATTCGCGAGTCGCTCGGTCACGGGATGAAACTCGTCAATCCCATTCGCGTGCGCTTGGTCGATCTCGCTGCAGCAGAAGCGCTGGTCAAACTCGGCGCGGAAGACGACATCGTGCCGATTCGCGCGGCGCTCTTCGCGCCACCAGAACAAGCTGAACTCACCGTCGTCGCCTGTGACGCGATTGGGCGCCTGCATGATCAAGTTGCCCGTCCGATGTTGGAGCGCATTCTCAGCGCGCCCGGAGCCGCCGCGCGTTCACCAGAGATTCGCCTTGCTGCGGCGCGCGCGCTCATGCGTTTGGGTTCGAATCCGCTGATGGGAGTGGCGATCGCACGCGAGTACGCCGCGAGTCCTGACCCGCGCATTCGTGCGCAAGTTGCCTCGCTTGTCGGTGGAATTCTCGCGTTGCCAACTGCGCCTAGCGAAGCGGTGGATCTTGCGCGCGTGTTCTTGCGCGACACCGATCCAACGGTTCAGGTCGCTGCGGCGTCGGCGCTCGAACCTGCGGAGTGATGCTCGTCGATGAGCATCCTGTTGCTGCGCGAGTGCCATGATCAAACGCATGATCAAACGCATGATCAACGGATGTTCAACGCATGTTCGACGTGTTGCTCATCAGTGGTCGCGCAAACTTTGGTCCGAAAAGTTCGCAACCCATAGCCTTAGATGCATTGACATCACTAGCGCGCGCCGTTACAAAACTCCACCTTTGCGTGGGTCAACTCATATGAGCTCGACCGACGCAGCGGTACGAAAATATCTGAACGCCAAACTGCCAGCATCCGTTCAAAACCGTCCCCCGAATATTCAAACCACACAGCACTCGATCGGTCGACTCGCGCAAAAATTTTTGGCGCGGCGACCAACCTCTCCCAGTGAACGACAGGCTGAAGCCACGCGTTCTTCGAGAGTTTCCCGAGTGCTGGATCGATAAGCCTCGATTAGCAAGGAATTCCGCAGTGCATGTCCTGACCAAGATCTTCGTCGTCCTTGTCGCGCTCTTAACTGTCGCTCTCGTTCCGCTCGTCGCGATGAACGCGACCAACGAAGCGTCGTTCCAGAAGAAGTTCAAGGATGCCGAGGCTTCGGCCGCGACGTCACAGGCAACGCTCGCCGCGGAGCGCAGCGCTTCGCAAGCAGCGGTGCAGAAACTTGAGAGCGACATCCGCGCGATGGAAGGCAAAGTCGCCGACCTGCAGAAGCAAGTCGACACCAAGTCCGTCGCCGCGCGCAAGGCTGAGCAAGAGCTCGCCGGTTCCAAGGCTGCGCAAGCATCGGTTGCGGCCAACCTTGAGTTGCTCGCGCAGAGTGGCAAAGCCAACAGCACGCTGACCGACTCGCTCGTCGCCGAGCTTCGCTCGTTGCGCACGAAGTCGATGGATGCTGAGAAGCGCCTCGTCGATATTCAAGAAGCGTTCGACGCTTCGCAGAGCAGCCTCGAAGTCGCTGACGCCGCGCGTCGCGCACTGCAAGAAGAAGTCAAGCGTCTCGCCGATGAGAAGGACAACGCGTTGGCCACCATCGCCGAGTACGTCGCCAGCGTCGGCGAGATCTCGACCGCTCGCGCAGGTGCCGTGAGCGACAAGGCGCGCGTCGTCGCGACTAAGAATCTCGCAGCGACCATCATCAATGTTTACCGCTCGGGCAACGTTCCGCTCGCGGAAATCAACGCGGGTTCGCGCGATGGCGTGAAGACCGGTTGGGTCATGACCATCGGCGAGGGCAGCGCTTTCATCGGCAACCTGCGCATCACTGAAGTCGATCTCAATCGTGCCGTTGGCGTGATCGAACTCGAAGACGCCAACACCCGTGGCGAAGTCAAGGCTGGCCAGCGCGCCATCGCTCGCAGCGGCGAGTGAGTTGACTGCAGTTGATTGATGACGGTTCGTTTCTATTCGCACACTCCAGACCGGCGCGCGAGGCACTGAGCCCTTGCGCTGAAACGGTCTTTCGAAGAGGTTCCTGATGGCACGCATTACCACTCGCAGCGCAGACATGAATGTCTACACGGTGCTTCTCATCGTCGCCGCGCTCACCATGCTCGCTGGACTGGCCATCGTGGCCATGGCCAATGGCTCACAGGCGAGCGCAGTCGGCAAGAGCGGCTTCATGACGAAAATCTGACTGGCGGCAGCGCTGGTTTGACTGGCGGCGGCGCTGGTCTGACCGGGCG
>QWPW01000023.1:0-34538 GCA_003671025.1 Planctomycetota bacterium | reverse complement strand
CTGGTCACAAAATTGGGCGAAGCGCATTTGCGCTTTACAGTCGGCGATGCGCGTTCAGCCATCGCCGACTGTGTTTTTCACGGTGTTTTTCGCGGCCATTTGCAGACACCGCGTGCGCGCACGGCGTCTGCATCGATTGACTCGCATCACGCTCATGAGCGTTTCGATCGCGTCAATGCTCATCGCTAGCCGAGACCGATGACCGCGGCGAACTCGCCAAGAGTCGGACCTCGATCAGACTGCCGCGCACCTGAGATGAGTCGGTCGTGCAACGAACGCGGTGATGAAGTTGCTCCTTCGACTCAACCAACGATCACCAACTCGACGGCGTCGCAGGGTTCGTGTTACTCTTCATTTCGTCATTCAGGAGAACCGCTGCGGCAGTGCCGCGAGGGAGTCACCATCAAGATCATCGACAAGTTCCTCGGCTGGTTCAGCGTCGATATGGGCATCGACCTTGGCACTTGCAACACACTGGTTTGTGTGCGCGGCGAAGGCATCGTTCTCAACGAGCCGTCGGTGGTGGCTGTGCGTAAAGGCACGAATAAAGTCCTGCTCAACGGCACCGCAGTGGGATGGGCCGCGAAAGAGATGCTGGGAAAAACTCCCGGCACCATCAGCGCCATTCGCCCTATGAAAGACGGCGTCATCTCTGATTTCGAAGTGACCGAGGCGATGCTCGCGTACTTCATTCGCAAGGTCACCGGGCGCAGTCGCTTGTTCGCGCCGCGCGTGGTGATTGCAGTTCCTTCGGGCATCACCGCGGTCGAACGCAAAGCCGTGTTTCAAAGCGCAACACGCGCGGGCGCGCGACGCGTCTATCTCATCGAAGAGCCGATGGCCGCTGCGATGGGCGCGGGACTTCCCGTTGGTGAAGCCACCGCGAGCATGATCGTCGATGTCGGCGGCGGCACCACCGACGTCGCCATCATTAGCCTCGGCGGAATGGTGACCTGCGAGTCACTGCGCGTCGCCGGTGATGAGTTCGACGAAGCGATCATGAGTCACATGAAAAAGGCGCACGGCCTCACCATTGGTGAGCAAACCGCCGAGCGCATCAAGATCGAAGTGGGCAGTGCTGCTCCGTTGGAAAAAGAACTCACCATGGATGTGCGTGGCCGTGACACGGTGTCAGGCCTTCCGCGCAAGACGGTGGTGACCAGCGACGAAATCCGCGAGTGCTTGCTCGCGCCCGTGGGCAAGATTGTCGACGCGGTGCTGCGCACCTTGGAAAACGCTGAAGCCGAATTGAGCGCAGATCTCGTCGACAACGGAATCCTCATGGCCGGCGGCGGCGCAATGCTGCGCGGACTCGGTCGCGTCATCGAAGAGCGTACTGGTCTCGCTGTTCGTCTCGCCGACGATCCACTCACGTGCGTTGCGCGTGGCACCGCGATCTACCTCGAGAATCTTGAGGACTGGAAGGCGACGATGGAGACCGATGTTGACGACGGTTGACGTGTTCAACAGTCATGCGCTGAACGTGCGGTGAACGTGCGCTGAGAGTTTGAGTCGATGAATGTTGCGCACAGCGAACGCGAGCAGTGGTCAGCGGTGAGTCTTGAGCGTTGATGGCGACGAGATGCACTCCATGGAACTCTCGCGCGTCCTCCAGTTTCTTGCGACACGACTCTCAGGGCGAAGACTCGATGCAACGCTCGCGGTGCTCGCGTTGCTGCTGCTCTTGCTTCCCGCGCGCGTGCTGACACCGTGGACCAATCCCGCGGCGCGACTTCTCTCCGTGCCACTGGCACCGCTCACGCACGCGGGCATGTATCTGCGCGACCGCATTCGTCCGCCGCGCGAATCGTTTGATGCGCGCGCGCCCGAAGTCATTCGTCTTGAGAGTGAACTCGCGCAGTACCGCACGCTGTACGAGCAATCGCGGCTCGAACGCGAACGACTCGAACGCTCGATGGCGGCGCTGCAAGCAGTGAGTACACGCGCGGGAACCGAAGGCGTTCGTCTTGCGGAAGCGTCGGTCATCGCGAGCGATCCCACGCGCGCTGATGCCACGGTGCGACTCAACGCGGGCGAGCGTCACGGCGTGCGTGCGGGCGCGCCGGTGTTTGTCGATGGCGACATCTTTGCGGGAATCGTGGCCAACGATGTGGGCGCGTATTCGTGTGCGGTGATTCCCGCGTCGAAACTTTCCGGCATCGGCGTGCGGCTGTATCCCGCCGAGGGCAGTGATGCGCAGGCAAACGTGCAAGGTTTTCCTGGTGCCGTTCTCAAACCGTTGCCCAACGGAAACTGGACTGCAGAAGTCGCCTCAACCGTGGAGTTGCGTGAAGGACTCATCGCACGTTTGGCCGACGAACGCTATCCGCGCGTCGCGCTGGGAACGCGCGTAGGAATCGTGGTGCGCGTCGAGCCCATCGAACAAGTTCCACTGGCACGCCGCATCGAAGTGCGCAGAATCTCGAGTCTCGCTGATGCGGCATCAGTCATCGTTGCCATCACGCCTCAGTCTGAGGCAAACGAAGAACGCAGCTCGCCTCGATGAATTGGTCCGCGTACATCGTCGCGGTGTTGCTCGCGCTCTCGTTTGATTCGAGTGTGGGCAGCGTTCTCGAAATTGCGGGCGCGCATCCGCAAGTGTTGCCCGCAGTCGTGGTGTTTGCGTTGCTCTCGACGGCGCGTCGTTGCGCATTGCGCGCTGCGATGTTGGCCGGGCTCGCCGCGGATTTGTTGGCGCCGCTGGTTGGCGCTGATGGAATGCTCGTCGTTGTTCCTGGTCCGCGAGTGCTGGGATTTGCACTGGGCGCGTTGGCTGTGCTTCAGTTGCGCAGCTTGCTCTACCGACGCAATCCGTTGGCGGGAAGCGCTGCGACATTCGCGTTTTCACTGCTCGCTGGAATCGTGTTCATCGCCGCGTGGTTGCTGCGCGCATGGGTCACTGGAAGCGACGCGCCGTGGTGGCCTGGCTCGGGCGGGAGCGAAGTGTGGATCCGTTTCATCGGCGCGCTGCTCGATGGAGTTGTCGCGTTGCCGGTGCTCTGGTGCCTCGAAAAAACCAGACCTTTGTGGGGTTTCGTGGTCTCCACAAAACTCACCGCGGGTCCTGCGCGCATGAGCCGCTGAACGGTTACTTCAACCAATCACGTCCTTGCGCGCGGACGCTCGACAATGATCGATCGGTACAGTGCGCGCATGACTTCAGCCGACGCGGCACACTCGCTCTATGTCTTCGATGATGGTCTTGGAGCGTTCGGTCCGCTGGTAGACGTACGCGCCGCATTTAGTCTGCGCGTTGGACTGGGCACGATGCTCGAGCGCATCGAAGCCAAACTGAACATGACGGCCTCTGCGCTGTTGGTGCGCGATGAACTCAGCGCGATCACACGCGAGAGTGGCGCGCGCACCGACGTTGCGCCCGCGCGCGACGCAATGGTGGTCAACGGTCGTTTGCTCTCGCTCGACATCCTCGAGGGCATGAATCACGGAGACATCAAACGCAACGCGCAAGGCACGTTGCTCGCCGCGCGTTGCACGATTGAGAATGTGCAGACCATCGATGCGTTGCGCGCAGCGCCAAGTCTGAGCGAAAGCAGCACGCGCACTGCTGTTGTCGAAGCGGCATTAGCCAACGCACCGTGGGACATCACCGCGCGCATTGGCACAACGCTGCAAGAAGATCTGGCGCTCTATGCGTCGAGTGCGCGACTGAGTCAAGCGCCCGCGCGCGCTCTCTCGCCTCACGAAGGGCAGTCGTTTGGCAAGCATCCCATTCGCATCGATCGCACCGCCACAGTGGGACCGCTCTGCGTCATCGATTCGTCGAAGGGACCGGTCATCATCGGCGCGAATGTGGTGATTCGACCGCTGAGCGTGCTCGTTGGTCCTTGCGCAGTACTCGAAGGCACGGTGATTTCCGAGCGTGCGCTCATCAAAGCAAACACGGTCATCGGTCCGCATTGCCGCGTTGGTGGCGAAGTGGGTGGAACGATCTTCCAGAGTTACTCCAACAAATCACACGACGGACATCTCGGTGACAGCTTCATCGGCGAGTGGGTGAACATCGGCGCCGGCAGCGACAATTCGAATCTGCTCAACACCTACGGCGACGTCATCGTGCGCCTCGAACCAGAAGGCGGATTGCTCGCTACTGGTCGACAATTCTGGGGCAGCGTGATTGCGGACCACGCGAAGCTTGCGATTGGCACGCGGCTCATGACTGGAACCACCATCGGGACTGGCGCGATGATTGCGCTTTCGCGACCACCGCAAACATGCGTCATGCGTTTCGCATGGCAAGTGGACAGCAATGATGCACCGCGAACGTTTCGCTTCGAGAAATTCACGCAAACGGCGCGCGCGATGATGTCTCGGCGCGGTTGCGCGCTGACGCCTGCGGTGGAAGCGCGTCTGCGCGAGTTGCACGCGGTGGTGTCGTCATGAACGATGGTGGTGAGCAGACACAAGAGTTGAGCTCGACGGCGGGGGCCATCACTTCACCCACCGTCTCGATCACAACCGCGCCCATCGGCGCGCACATCGCCATCATCGATGGCCACGCACAATTCTTTCGTGCGTACTTCGCGATTCGCGGCGGCCTCTCCAGTCCCGTCACTGGTGAGCCAACCAACCTTGTGTTCGGCTTCATCTCGACGCTGTTTTCCTACATTCGCAGCCAAAAACCGACAGGCCTCATCGTGGTGATCGACGCCGCAGGGGATAAAGAAACTTTTCGATCCGAGATCTACCCGCAGTACAAAGCGAATCGCTCGCCCGCGCCTGACGACTTTCATCCGCAAGTGCTGCGTTGTCTCGAAGCGCTGCGCTTGATGGGAATTCCGGTGCTAGCCATCGCTGGAGTTGAAGCCGACGATGTCATTGCGACACTGGTGCATCGGCTTCGTCGCGATGGTGGGAGTCCGCGCGTTCGCATGGTGAGTCGCGACAAAGATCTCGGTCAACTCGTCGACGCGCAGACCACGTTGTTTGATCCGCACAAGAATGCGGACATCGGTTTGGAGCAACTCTTCGAAGGCAAAGGCGTGCGACCCGATCAAGTGATCGACTTGCTCGCGTTGATGGGAGACACATCGGACAACGTTCCTGGTGTGCCGGGCATCGGCCCTAAGACGGCGGCGCTGTTGTTGGCGGAATACGGTTCGATCGAAGGGATCTACGAGCATCTGAGCGCGATCAAAGGCAAGAAGGGCGAGACTCTTGCTGCGAGCCGCGACATCGTCGCGTTGTCGCGTCGCTTGGTGACGCTGATCACCGATTGTGATTTCGCGTTTGACTTCGCTGATGGACGTTTCGATCCCACGCGTTGTGATCTTCCTGCGTTGCTCGAGATGTTGCGCGTGTTGGGCTTTCATCGCTTGCGCAGCGAGGCCAGCGAAATCTTCGGCGGTGCTACGCGGGACACTTCGACCGAAGTGATTGCGTCGACGGCGAGTATCTCGAGTGCCCAGAGAGCGCCGCGCAAATCCAAAGCCGCTTCCGCGCGCGATGTTGATGCGGGTTCTCTCTTTGGAGCGTTGCTTGCCTTTGACGCGACCAAGGCAGCGCACACCATCGAAGACCCGAGCGCGCTGGGAACGCTGTTCGAAGGCGCGCAGACCGCCGCTGAGCCGATCGCAAGCGGAAGAGTGCTCGACACCACCATCATTCGCACCGAGTCAGAACTCGCCACGCTCATCATGTCGTGTCGCGCCGCGGGTCGGTTTTCGTTTGACTGCGAAACTGATTCGCTGGTGTTGCCCATCGCGCGCCTCGCAGGTTGCTCCATTGCATTGCGCGAAGGCGAAGGCTTCTACGTTCCCATGCGATCGCCCGAACCTGCGACACATCTCACCACCGATGCCGCGTTGGCACTGCTGCGTCCGTTGCTGCAAGACGAATCAGTCGGCAAGACGGGACACAATCTCAAGTACGACTACGCAGTGCTGCTCAATCACGATGTGTGTCTGCGCGGCATCGTGGGCGATTCGATGATCGCTAGTTGGCTTGTCGATCCCACGCGTCCTTCGCACGGACTCGATGCCACCAGCGAACACATCTTGGGCGTGCGGCCGATTCCACTGGAAGCGGTGCTCGGTCCCAAGCTCGCGGGATCGAAGGGTGCGTTGCCTCGTTTGTTTCACGAAGCACCGTTGTCCATCGCCGCGCCCTACGCAGCCGAAGATGCAGAGATCGCCTTCGCATTGGCCACCATGCTCGAGCGGGTGGTTGATGAGCGCGATCAACGCGCGGTGTATCGCGATGTGGAAATCCCGCTGATTCCCGTGCTTTCGCGTATGGAACGCACGGGCATTTGCGTCGATCGCATCGAACTGGGAATGCAAAGGCGGGCGCTCGAGGTGCGCCTCGCAGCGGTGCGCGAGTCCATCGCCGCCAGTGCGCCCTGGCCGTTCAATCCCGATAGTCCGAAGCAACTCTCGCAAGTGTTGTTCAACGCGATTGACGCTGAGCCGCCTGGACTTGGTCTGCGCGTGATCAAGCGCACGACGCACGGCATCAGCACCGACAGCGAAGTTCTCGAGAAGCTCGCCGAAGATCCCGCGTGCACATCAGAGTTGCCCAATCAGATTTTGGAGTACCGCCAGTTTTCCAAACTGGTGGGCACGTATCTCGTGGCGCTTGATGCCGCAGTGCGACCAGAGACGGGGCGCATTCATTGTTCGTTTCATCAAACGGGAACGGCGACGGGACGGCTCTCGTCGAGTGATCCCAATCTGCAAAACATTCCCATTCGCACCGAAATCGGCGCGGCCATTCGCAAAGCGTTTACCGCCAGCGAAGGCATGCTGCTGGTGAGCGCGGACTACTCGCAGATTGAGCTGCGCATCTTGGCGCATCTCTCGGGCGACCCTGGTTTGTGCGACGCGTTCGCGCGCGGCGAAGACATTCACCGAGCCGTCGCTGCGCAGGTGTTTGAGGTTGACGCCGCCGAGGTGAACGATGGGCAACGTTCTGCCGCGAAGATGGTGAACTTCGGCATCGTGTACGGCATCTCCGCGGGAGGGCTCGCGCGTCGACTCGGTCCGACCTACACCATCGAGCGCGCCAAACAAATCATGAAGAGCTATCGCGCGCGCTTCGCGGGAATTGATGCGTTTTTGCGCAGCGCCGTCGAGGACGCGAAGGCCCGCGGTCACGCAACGACGCTGCTGAATCGATGGCGTCCGATTCCGCAGATTCAATCGCGCAATCCTGGCGAGCGCGCGTTTGGCGAACGAATCGCGGTGAACACCGTGGTGCAAGGATCAGCGGCGGACCTCATCAAGATCGCAATGGTGCGATTGGATGCGGCACTGTGCGCACAGTTTCCTCAAGCGCGTTTGCTGTTGCAGATCCACGATGAATTGTTGGTCGAAGCACCCGCCGCGGAAGCCGCCGCAGTCGCGCAGTTGCTCGGCGAAGTCATGCGCGGCGCGATGAGTTTGCGCGTACCGCTGGAAGTTTCATCAGCGATTGGCTTCCGTTGGTCGGATGTCTGAGCGGCATCATTTGGGACTGCGTCCGCGTGCCTGATGCGCTTGACTCACGCTGTGGATTTGCTACTCTTTCCGTCCGTCATCGGTGAAGACCAATGACTGTTGGGGTGGTAGCTCAATTGGTTAGAGTACCGGCTTGTCACGCCGGTGGTTGCGGGTTCGATTCCCGTCCGCCTCGCTCGAAAATACGAACAACCCTCGCCTTATGCGAGGGTTGTTCGTTGATAGCGCCCGTTCATGTTTGCTTCGCACATCGTGGCTCGCCGCGCTGCGCTTGAGGCGAATCACCGCCGCGACTTAGCCGTCGCGCGCGCGCCATTTGATCGAGCATCCCACCGATGGGTACTGCGCTGGCGACGGTTCGCGCCCACTCAACACAGCGTCGATTGCTGCACGCAGATCCCGTCCCGTGACGGGAATTCCGTTGGATGGTCGGCTGTCATCAAGCTGCCCGCGATAGGCCAACCGATGCGCAGCGTCGAACAGAAACAAATCGGGCGTGCACTGCGCATCGAAGGCGCGCGCGACCTCTTGCGACTCATCAAACAGATACGGGAACACGTACCCGCGCTGGCACGCTTCGCGGATCATGAGCTCGGGACCATCCTGAGGATGGGTGCGCGGATCATTGGAACTGATGGCCGCGATGCTCAGACCTTGCGCCAGTTTCTCGCGACAAAGTTGCGCGACCTCGTCCGCGATGTGCTTCACGAACGGACAGTGGTTGCACCAGAACATCACCAACAGCGGGCGCCCGTGCGCATCGCGGTTGGACATACGAAATCCGCGCGGGTCGACGAGTTCAAATGCCGGACAGGGAGTGCCGAGCGCAATCATTGAGCTTTGGAGTGGTGGCATGGAAGCCGATACGCTAGCGAGCGAACTTCTTCCATGGCACGACACCATCCAACCGACGACGAGTTTGAAGACGATCGCAATCGCGACGATGGGTTTGACGCGCCCAGCGCCGATGACTCGGATGCACACGACGCGCTTGATCGCGATCGTTTCGCTTCGCAAACAGCGTATTGCCCCGAGTGCGGCGCAGAGATTTTCGACGCAGCCGATGTCTGTCCCAAGTGCTTCACGTGGCTCGACGGTGAGACCAGTCGCCATCATCCAACGCGTCGAGGCATCATTAAGCGATGGGAGAGACTCATGGTGTGGACCTTGATTGCGTCATTGCTGGTGGGAGCTGGCGTGCTCGGCGTGCTCAGCGTCTTCTGAGGGTGGCACAAAAAAACGCTGCTCACGAATTGTCGTGTGCAGCGGTTTTGAATGACTGAAGTTGTGCGTGGGTGGCGCGGGTGGAGTTGGTTCAACCGACTCGTCGCGTTGGCCTGTCGCTTTTGGGCTTCTTGGTAGGAACCTCGACGGTGAGGTCGATCTCACACACGCGCACAGGGATGAAGCGTGATCGCTGCGCGTCGATGCCATCCGCAAGGTGGGCTTCTCTCGCCGCCACTTCGTCCGCGCCCGCGTCGACGGCATCGGACTCACCGAGCAATCGACGGAGCTTGATGATCCCGCGGTGCTTCCAATTGTTGATCGTTGAGACGGAAACCCCGAGCGATTGGGCCGCGTGTTGGTAACTTTTGCCTTCGCAGACGATGAGCCGAATCGCGTCTTCCTCGTCGCGGCTGAGCAGCCCCAGCGCCGTTTCTAACACCTCGCCCGCACTGTGAGAGCCGAGGTCGCCCGCGGCGTACTTGCTGGCCTTGGCGACGCCTCCGGAGAGCTCGGGTTCGTTGTGCGCGCGTTCTTCGAGCAACTCGCGCAGTCGGGAGGCGCGTGCGTAGCGGCGGCGGAGTAGGTTGTGGGCAATCTTGAGCAGGTAGCTGATCGAAAGCGTCAAACTCTCAAGATCGGGGTGTTGCAGGAGTCGAACGAAGGTCTCTTGGGCGAGGTCTTCGGCCGCGTCGGGGGTCGTCGACTTGCGCAGGAACGCAAACACACGTTCGTAGTAGAGGTCAAAGAGGTCGAGTACGAGGGCTGCTCGGATTTGGGTCGCGTGAACGGGGGATTCCTCAGACTCGATTGAATTCATTGCCTTGGTTCCTTGCATGTGCTCTTGAATGAATCAGCAGCAAACGTGGGGGAGCGGGTACGTGTGCTCGTCGGCCAAACTCACTTTCAAAAGAATACTGAGCATTGAAGCGGTCGCAATAAGGCGGCCACCCCAACTCCCCCCAAGACAACTAAAGCGCAAATGACTCGCAACATCTTCAGGGGATGTTGGCACTGATGTGTGGACTCTTGGCCTCGACATACAGCCATGGAGCCGCCGATCACAATTCAAGTGACTCAACGCAAAACCACTGCCATTTTGCGACGATTCCCGTATTCTTCGCGAATGGCCACCGCTCGTCCGACCACTGTTCTCGTTGTTGATGATCATGCGCTCATTCGCTCTGCACTGGTCTCGGTGCTCAACGCGACCGACGATTTACGCGTGGTGTGCGAAGCTTCGAATGGGGCTGATGCCGTGGAACTTGCACACAAGCATTCGCCCTCGGTGGTCGTGCTCGACGTCGACATGCCTGGAGTAGACGCCTTTCACGCCGCGAGCCACATCCTGCAATTGCGCCCACACACCGCGATTATGTTTTTGACCGCGACTGATTCCGATCGCGCGATCGAGCAAGCGCTGAAGGTGGGCGCGCTTGGTTTCATCGTGAAGAGCGATGATCCCGATGCGATCCCCGGCGCGATTCGCGCCATCGCGCGCGGCGAACAATACTTTTCGCCACGCGCAGCGGAGCGCGTGCGCGGCGACACCTCTGCGATTCGCAAGCGCAAGATCACAGGCACGCGCGGTACGGCAATCTCTGAGCGCGAAATCGAAGTGCTTCGCTATGTAGGCAAGGGTTACGCCAAGAAACAAATCGCGGAAATGCTGGGCATCTCAGTCAAGACCGTGGACAAGCATGTCACCAGCGTGATGGAAAAACTCGACATCCATGATCGGGTTGAATTGGCGCTTTACGCCGTCCGCGAAGGGTTCATCACCGCGTGAACTCGATGCGTGCAAGCGCACTCGAAATCATTTCGCAAACTGCAGACGAAGCGGCGGTATTCAAACCCGCGGGCCTTTCGTGTGAACGCGCTGCGGGTGACCGTGGCGATTCATTGCTGCAACGTGCTCGCGCGGCGTTGCACTGGGATGACTGCCAACTTCCGCATCGGCTCGATCGCCCTACGCGCGGCGTGATGATGATTGCGCGCGATCGCGCCGTCGTCGCGCATCACTGCGAAGAGATTCGTCAAGGCGCTTGGGAGAAGTGGTACTTCGCGCGCATTCCCTTGCGAGCGCGCGACGTTGATGCGCACACTCTTGTCGGTGAGCATCGCGCCTATCTCAAACGCGAGGGCAAACTCGCACGCGTCGTGCGTTCTGGTGGAGATCCCTCGCGGCTCACCGTGCTCGGGGTTGCGGCGACGCGTGATCCGACGCATGATCCGACGCATGATCCAACGCATGATTCGTCGCGTGAGGCACACGCGCTCATTCGTCTGGACACTGGACGCTTCCATCAGATTCGCGTGATGCTCGCATCGCTTGGATTTCCACTCATCGGCGACGATGCGTACGGGGGTGAAGGATGGCCCGACGGATTTGATCTCGAGTCAGTGGCGCTGCGCATCAAACGTGCGCAGGGAGATCTGGTGTTTCGATTGCCAGTGCACGCGGCGCGTCACGGCGTGGCGCCTGAGCTCGAAGCGACGTTGACGCAAATCCTCAGCGCGCGCTAAGCGCGATCGAGTCGCGTGAAATCTCGCGCGCATCGACCCACATCGACTTTCCAAACGCGTTGGTGACAAACTGTGATAGCGCGCGTCGCCATCGTGTGGCATTGTCGTTGTCGCAAGGCGCTTGCAACGTCGCGCTAAATCCCGCAGGGCTGAGGAGATCGGTGAATCCTGCGGTTTTCTCGAGCAGCGTGAGTGTTCCGCCTTCGACATCGAGTTGCAACGGGCCACTCTTTCGTTCGCCCTTCAACCGAGCAAACCCCGCGCCGCCGTAGAGCCCGACCTCGCCAGCGGAAACCACGATCAATCTCGTCACCAAGTTGGTCGCGGTGGCGTCGACGGGGGTTGATCCTGCGAGCGGAATCCACACCAGTTGTACATGGAGAAAGACGCCGTTCTGCAGCGGGGCCGTTGCGTCGTGTTCGAGCAGCGTTTCTAACGGCACATCGGAAAACCAGAAACTGTCTTCAGCTTCGCGCGTGATGTATGCGGCATTGGAAAACGCTGGTGCGAACAACAACGGCTGCGAGCCCATCGCAATCACTTCCATCGACCCGATTGCATCCGTGTTACGGCAACCCGTCAGCGGCATCACTCCCAGCAATGCGAGCGCGGTGAGCAAAGGCATTGTGGCGCGTGAGAAACGGTGAGTGAGTCGCGTCGTCATATCGTTTCTTCGGTAAGTCGCGGGCGGGCATCGGTGAGCACGTTGTCGGCCAAGATGCGCGCGCTGTCGCGTGATTGATGCATCGGTGCGATGCCCAGTCCAAGCAAACTGATGGCATCGCGTTCGACAATGGCACGCAGCACGGAGCGCGCAATGTGTGGCAACGGCGTGGATTGAATCCAACTGTTCACCGCGAGGATCGCCTCGATGGCGCGCGCGGGCGTATCGAAGGGAAACCCGGAGGCGAAAAAGATTTTGCGGTCGACATCGAGATCGCGCGCCATCTGCAGAACGTTCAGCAATTCCCAAGGTCGAGCGGCAACGCCCGCGGTGGTGGTGAAGACGCGATCGTGCTTGGCGATGAGTGCCATGGTCTCTTGCGTGAAGGGCGCGCCGAAACCCGCGATCACCAGCGAAAGCCGAGGAAACTGGCGCGCGACTTCGTCGAGCAAATAGGGACGCGCAAACTCCATGCGCGAGGACGCGGGTTGCGGACCGCTCCATCCAAGCATCACCGGCAGCTGATTCGCTTCGGCGCGATCGAAGGCGCGCATCGCGCGTGAGTGAGTGGGATTGAATCCTTGCAATGCAGGATCCATCCACAGCGCGGCGATTCCTTCGCTGCGCGCGGAGTCGATCTCGGCGCACGCATTGCTTGAGAGTGGGTCGATCGCGCGCGCAAGAAAAAGTCTGCCGCCGCTTCGATCGATGATCGGCCGCAAAAATGCTTCGTTCACGGCTCCGCGAATCAGCTCGCTGCGAAAGCCGAGCAACAGCGCGGCGTCGATGGAACTCATGGCGGATTCAAGCGCTTCGGGCGATCCATCAGGTGCGACCCAACGTGTCGAGCCCGAACGACGAACTGCCGCGGCGAGCTCGTCGCCGAGGTCGTCGTTACGGGCCCAAGTTCGCATGTCGAGGTCCACGATCATCGCTCCACGGAATGTATCCGAGACGGGCCAATCGAAGGTGCTCGGCTTCTATACTCTCCGCCCTATGTCGAAGGCTGTTTGGCAACGCGAAGAACTCGCCACTGATCCTCATCGTCGCGGCGACAAAGCCGAGAAGGTGCAGGCGATGTTCGCCGCGATCGCCAAGGCGTACGACCTCAACAATCGACTGCATTCGTTTGGACTTGATCAACGCTGGCGTCGCGCGGCCGTCGCGATGGCAGAGGTCACCGCGCACGATGATGTCGTCGATGTCGCGTGCGGAACCGGCGATCTCACCCAACTCTTCGCCGACGCGGGCGCGAAGTCGGTGCGCGGTTTGGATTTCACTCCGCAGATGTTGGACATTGCGCGCGCCAAAAGTGCGCGCGTGCAAGCGGTGAAGATCGCCAAGCCAACGCGCAAGCAGGCCGCGGTCCCAACGTACGAGTGGGGCGATGCCACGGCGCTTGCGCTTGCCGATGCGTCGGTCGACGTGCTCTCGATCGCGTTTGGCCTGCGCAACGTCGGCGATCCTCGCGCGGCATTGGCTGAGTTTCGCCGTGTCTTGCGTCTAAACGGACGGTTGGTGGTGCTCGAGTTTGATGAGCCGCGCAACTCCGTTATTCGCGCGCTCAACCGCTTCTACACCCATCGCGTCATGCCGTGGAGCGCGTCGCTCATTGCTGGCGACACGTCCGGCGCGTATCGCTATCTCCCGCGATCGGTGGAGACGTTTCTCAATCGTGACTCGCTGAAGAGCGCCATGCTCAGTGCAGGCTTCGCGTCGGTGCAACAACGCGCCTTGACCTTTGGTACGTGCGTAGTGAGTTGCGCGCGTGTGCACGGCTGATCGATAAAGCGCGCGAGTGCGTATCGGAACCGCGCGCCGATTCTGCGCGACGATCGCGCAATTTTTTGCGCAACAGAACGCTCGTCGAAATTTGCTCGAAGACGATCGCTTGTCCTCGTGGCTCAAGGGATTGAGCCGCACCCACTCGGTCGGAGGATCCGGCCACACACCAACTCGAACGCAGGGCGATGGGATACTTCGATTGCGTTCGCAAGCTGGAGCACGGTAATGCCTCAAGCCAAGGATTTCGGCGACATGGACCGACGGATGGACGACGATATGGGCGGCGATTCCAACAGGAACTCCCCGCGCAACCACCACACAGTTTTTCGCGGAGAAGGCCACGTCCTCAAGGACAACGGCGCAAGCACAACGCGCAAGAGCGCGAGCACTGAGCGATGGTTCGAGCGATTCTTCGACCGCCTCACCGCGGGGGACCGCGTCGCCTGTCGTGACATCCTGCGCGAGTATCTCGAGTCTGGAAACGAAACTCTGCACGCGTTGCGCAACTTGATTTGGCCTGCGTGCGCGCTCATCGAAACACTTTCGCGGCGCGATCAACTCTCATCCGTGCATGAACATTGCGCGACGGTGTTGCTCACACAATTGGTGCAGCGACTCGAGTGCGCGTTACCGAAATCTCCATCGCGTTGTCGCTGCGTGGTCGTCACCAGCGGGCGCGCGGCCGTCGAAGAACTCGCCGCCGAAATATTCGCGGGCTTGGCGGAGGCCGATGGCTTTGATGTCGTGTTTCTCGGCGGAGGCGTTGAGTCCGACGATCTCTTTGCGGAAGTGGGCGTGCGGCAGCCCTCGTTTGTAGTGAGCTTCGCGGGTTGTGGTTCCGATGCGCCGCGCCTGCGCAGATTCATCGACGCCTCTCGAACGCAAACACCGGTGATCGGGATGCAAATCGGCGTGGGCGGCGGCGTGTTCGCGCGGGCTCCTGGCCTCGCGGAAGAGATTCGCGCCGACTTTTCTGCTGACACGCCCTTTGACATGTTGCAGTCGCTGCGCACGTTGGCCAACGGGCCGATCGCGCGGGTAGTGGGGCGCAATCGGGCGGCGTGACTCAGCGTCATGCTCACGGAGCAGCCGCTCATCGCGTCGGGTCAAGACCCTAGTTCCATCCAGCAACGGCGCGCGGCGAACTCTCGCCGCGCGCCGAATTGTTTGGACCTGCGCGTGATCGGGCTGATTTCAGCGAAAAAGCAGCGGAATTCCCGCGTGAGGCACCGCGTCTCACGCGCGCACGCGCCAGTTCGCGATGGCAGAACACAGTGCAAGTTCTGGTCGAGATCTCAGTCATACTCGGACTCGAGCAGCGTTGAACTTCGGCTTGCCCTCGCGCGTAATTGGACAATTGGCAGGAACGATCGCAACCGCGCGCCGTACACTCGCTACCGCCTCCGCAAATCAACCTTCTCGCACGCCTGACTTGTGACGACCTGCGAGATCCATCAGCAAGAACTGACCGAGTCTCCCATGCTTGATGTCAAGACCGAACGCCTCACCATCAAACGCGCACAACGCGGCGATCGTGACGCGATTTCAGAGTTGATCAAAGCCTACCAGCGTCCGTTGGAGGCTTTTTTGTTTCGGCTGTGCGGAAAGTCCGACCTCGCCGAAGACCTCAGTCAAGAAGCCTTTGTGCGCGTGATCCGCTCGTTGGACCGTTTCGACGAGCGGTTTCGTTTTTCCACGTGGCTCTTCACTATCGGCAAGCGCTTGTTGGTCAATCATCAGCAGAAGATGCGGCCCACTGCCGACAGCGAACTGGTGCAGTGGCGCGCGGGAACTTCTGCGACGCCGTTCACGGAGACCGTCGAAATCGAACGCGGACAACGCGTGCAAGCGATGCTCACCATCGCACTTGATGCGTTGGTTTCGCCGCAACGAGAAATCGTGCTGCTCTTCCATCAGCAAGGTTGGCCGGTGCAGCGCATCTCTGAAGAACTGCGCATGCCTGAGGGCACGGTCAAGAGTCATCTCTTCCGCGCGCGTCGGCGCATGCTTGAGGCGATTGAGATGAGCGGCTTCGCGTGTCCGCTTGAGGTCTTTCGATGAACGGCTTCGGCTCGGGTTCGGAAGATCCGTTTCGCGATGATTCGCGCGATGACACCCGTCGCGCTTTTTCAAACAGTGCTTTTTCAAACAGTGCTTTCTCAGACAGGGCGCAGCGATTGCTCGTGCGTGCATTGCTCGCGCTGCGTGGCGAGGCGCGTGTGGCACATGATTCTCCGCTCGAGCATGAGCGGGCGCAGCGACTTGCGGATCGCATTCTGCTTGAGTTCCCTCGGCGCGTGCTGCCCATCGGCATTGCTGCCTTGATTGCCGTCGTCGTGATCGGCGCGATGCCGCTCTTGCGCGACGCGCTTCCGCAGACGGGAATCATCGCCGCCGACGACGCCGCAGTGACCATCGTGGAGAGTGGTTTGCGTGAGCGCACCGCAGCGATGAACGATGGGTTCGAAGCGATTCGTTCCATCGCGGTTCCGTTCTCAGCGGTTCCCTTCGCGGCAGAGGCGCCCCAAGCGAAGCCGATGGGTGAGCTTCCCGCCGACGCCAGCGCCAATGCGCCCTTCAAGAAATCCTGAGTGCTCATCATGCACTGTCGCGCCGCGCTCATTCATTCATGTTCGCGCGCACTCGCGCTTGCGCTTGGATTCGTACTCGTCACCACCGCTAGGACGCAGTCTGCTTACGCGGACAACGCGGCGTTTGCATTGGCTCCGCGCGGCGCGACTTTCGCGATCGACGCGCGCGCGCCCGCACACTTTTTGCGCGGCGAACAAGGCGCGGCCATGCGTCCCGTGCTCGAAGTGCTTGCCGGTTCGAAAGCGCTTGCGACATTCGATCTCCTCGCGCGACGTGCGGGAACCGCCGCCGATGCAGTGGCGCATGAACTCTTCACTGGCCGCATCGCCTTCTTCTTGGAAGACGTTTCCGCGGAGCCATTGTTGAACCCATCCGCACCCGCGCGCATCACCGATGCAAGCGTTTGGGTGCTGGCGTTTCAATCGAACGATGATCGCTGCGAGCGCGTGTTGCGGATGTTCAACGCGCGCTTGGTTTCGCCGGGATGCTTCGTCGCGCCCACGGAGAAACTTTCATTGCGTCGTGTCGGTGGCTGGCTGTTGATGGCGCCGCTGGGAATTGCCGGCGACAACGCACTCGACCTCGCGTCGACGCGCGCGATGCGTGAAGAACCAGCGAACTCGCTCTTGGGCGAACCACTGTTGCAAGAGTTGTTGGGTTCCGATGCGCCGATGCGCATCTTCATGCGTCACTCCGCGCCTATTGGTGGCGCAACCACGGTGGCGCTCAGCATCGAGGCGGTAGCGGAAAACAGTTCGAGAGCCGCCAACGCACCAAAGCTCGATCTCGGCTCAGGAAAGATTCTGGCGCAAGTACACGGCGAGTACGAGTCTTCGCCGTTAGGGGCCGCAACTCCTGCGATCAGCATGGACAGCAAGTTGCTGCGCGCGTTCGAGGACAGCGCGCTCTTCGTGGTGATGAATCCAGCGGACGGCAAACCGAATTCTGCGGATTCGTTTTGGACTGCGGTTGTTCCTGAACTCACCGCATCACCCGCAATGCGCGCCAATCTTTCCGGCGATCGACTGCTCGCCATCGGCGCGCGCGAAATGCATGCAGCACCTTCGATCGCGTTTGCATGGCGCGTTGATGATGCCGAGCAAGGCTTGCTCGATCAAGATGGATACATGCGTGGAGTGTGTTGCGGAATCGCGCGCAGCATCGAGCCCGCGAATCATCTCCACGCCGACGAGTCCGCTGAAATGCAATCGAAGCGGCGACGCGAGACGCTTGCCATCGGCGATGAAGCCGACCACGCAACGCAACGACGCGAGTGTGCGGCACTTGGTCCGATGCTCGACCGGTATCTCGGAAAGCCCTTTCGTTTAGGCAAAAGCGTGCTCTGTTGGAACACCGTCGCCACCGAGTGCGGCGGTTGGCAGGTGTACGCGAGTGACCCACAGTGGCTCGCGCAAGTGATGCACTGCTTGACGCAATCGTCGTGTGCTACAGAAGCAAACGCGCAGACCCACGCAATCGTTGGTGGTGGATCAAGCAACGGCGCAGCTGCGCAGACCGTCACCGTGAGCCACGCATCGCGCGTTGGTTTTCCTGCGCATTCCGCCTGCGCGGGCTTAGGGTTTTGCGACGGTCCGCGCGCCGCATCGTTGTTGCGTCGTTGGCGTCCGTTAGCCAGCAATGCCGCGAACGATCGCGTCGGCAGCGGACTCGACGCGCTCGCCGCAACGTTCGAGCGACTTGGTCGTGTGCGCTTCATGTACGAACTTCCCACCGACAACTCGGTGCGTGCGACGATTGAGATTGACGCGGGCTCTGATCACGCCCACGGCACACGGAGCGCGAGTGAATCCGTCGCGGTCAAAGGTGCGCACAAGCCCGCGGCAAGTGTGGAAGCCGCTCGCCCATGAGTGGCGTACGCGAACCCATAGCCATGGTTGCCTGCTCGACAGACACAACATGTGCGACGAATCCATCTTGGCTGACGCGTGAAGAATTGTTGTTGCGCAGTTCGCGTCATGCGCTCGCGCCGCTGGTCGCACACGGGCTCGAACAATCGGGTGTTTCCAGCGGCGATGCGCTGCTGTTGATGGTCAGTGGTGGTGCGGATTCGGTGGCGATGATGTTGCTCATCGCAGCGTTGCGTGAGCGTACCGATCCGACGCTCGCGTCGATTTCGGTGCTCACGATCAATCACGGATTGCGCAGCGAAGCTGTCGCGGAGTGCGCGTTCGTGGTTGCACTTGCCCATCATCTCGGTATCCGCGATGTACACAGCGAGTCAGTGGTATTGCCGCGCACGGGCAACATGTTGGAGTGCGCGCGTGAAGCGCGACTGGGTGTTGCGGCGCGAATTTGCGCGCGCGTTGGCAGCGCCATCGCCGTGCAAGCACATCACGCGGATGATCGTGCGGAAGGAGTGCTGCTGGCACTGGTGCGCGCCAAAGCACTCGAGTCATTCGCGACTCTTCTTCCGATGCGCGAATTCGCCGATGATTTACGAGTGGCGCGACCGATGCTGAACACGCGCCGCGAAGAGTTGCGTGCGTTCCTCCGCGCCATCGAAATCGAGTGGCACGAGGATCCCTCCAACGCCTCGCATGAACGCGGTGCGTTGCGCAGCGATCCTGGCTTGGCGCGTCTCGTCGAGCAGATTGCGTTGGGTGCTGCTGTCCTGTCCGATGAAGCGGAGCAACTGCTCGAGTTGCGCGACACGCTCGCGGCGCACATCGCACCAGTGGGCGTCACTTCCATCACACGAGCAACAATGGACGAGGCTCCTCACGCGTTGCATGCAACGGTGCTGCGTCGATTGGTGCACGCGGCGGGCGGAGATATCGCGCGACCAACGCTCGCTGCGGCGCTGCGTGTCTTGCGTGACCCTCAACGCGCGCCGAAATCATTCGACTGCAGTGGTGCCGTGTGTTTGATCATCAACGCGCGCGAAGTCACAGCCGATCACATCACTGCGCAGGGTTGAGGCAATCGCCTCCGTAACGATCGGACGAGCAAGTGATGATGCCGTTCTCAAACTTCACCACCATGGGTGAGGCAACTCCCCACGCAGGTCCCGGCGGAAGCATGAGCATGCTGCATTGTGGGCAATGGATCGCGCCGAGCTCTTCGTGACTTGCAGAGATCGATCCTGTTGCGGGCGGGATCTCCACTGCGACGACTGTTTCTACGCGCGGCACCGCGAAGTAGTCATCAAACAATCCGTGACACGTCTGGCAGTTCGGGTGATAGAAGACGACGAAGGCAGTTCCTTCACTCACGAGCGGTCCGAGGTCGGGGAGATAGCTCGCGAGACTGGTGTCGTTGTAATGACGCCCGATGAACGGCTTCATGTCGAGATCGATCACCGAGACGCTGACTTTGCTGCTCGCGGCCTCGTCAGTGATCGGTGCGCGAAACGAAGTGCTCGCAGCCACGCGCATTCCAATCGTCGCCGCGGCAAGCGCACCCAGTGCGGTCCACGCGGATGACATTCCTCGGCGCGCCGTCACAGCTCGTAGGCGTGGCGCGGCGTGCACAGCCAGTGCCAGAAGCGCGAGAGAACTGATCAACGCGAGTGCGCTCAACGGGAGGCCGCCCTCACGCAACGCGCGTGAGACGCACGCGAGTGCGACAAACGCACTCACTGTTGTCGCAGCGACATTCAACGGACGCACGCCGGCACACAACACGGCGGCCGCGATGCCAAACTCGGCGGCGATGATCAGTCGCGCCGCGATGAGGTCGGGCATGGCAAAAACCCCTTGTAAAACCGTGTGAATCGGCGCGGGCGTGCTTTCGGCACCAAGCCAGAGTTGGAGCGAAGCCATCAGCGCGAATGCCAGCGCGATGATGAAGGACGCAACGCGAGGTTGGAGAAAAAATTTCATCAGTGAAGACTCAAGAGAAATCGCGCAAAGAAGTTTGTCCATCGCAGGTCACGGCGCGGTGAGCTTCATACATGCTTCAAGCGCCGCCATGTCTTCCGCATCTTCGATGACGCATTCGACCACGCCATCGTTGATCGCGAGCACCACTGGTGTGCCGATGACATAGTTCGGTCCTTTGATCATGCTCAACTTTGCGCAGGCATCGCAGGGATTTTGATTGATGTTGTTGGGGTCAGCATCAGGAATCGCGATGGTCATCGTGCGCACCGAGAGCTTGCCCGTGAAATAGGTTGAAAGCAACTCGTGGCAGTGCTCACAGTCTTCGCGAAAGAAGATCACAATCCAACGACCCGTGAGAAAGTCCGCAGGAATAGTGCCTGCAATCAAGCGTGCGAACGAATTGTCAGAGAACGGTTTGCCCTCGGTCCCCGCAAACTCCGCGATGTAGAACGCGTCAAGTTGCGCGGGAGGCCCAGGCCAACTCTTGGCAGTGTTGGTTGGGGGAATGTTTGTTGCGATGGGCGGCGCTGGTTCGACGATCGTCTCGTTGAGAATCGCGTTGAGCTCCTGCACGTTGTCGACATCGGTGCACACCGCAGTGACGATGCCATCTTTAAGACGCACAATGATCGGCGTCTGAATGAGGTAGTTGGGTGAGCGCCCAGTTTCGCCGGCTTTCACGCGGAAGAGCAATTTGTCGACGCAGCCAACGCACGGCATCGGCAGCGGTCGTCCTGTCGTATCAGGAATGCTGACTTTCATGATCTTTTCTGCGCGCGGTTTCGCGAAGTGCGCGCGATACATCTCTTGGCAGTGATCGCAATCCCAACGCGAAAACGTGATCAGCCAATCGCCTTGCTCAAGATCAACAGGCATTGGTCGATCGATGGCCAACGCAAGTTTCTGCTCGCGAAATGGCTTGCCGATCCACTCTTTCCACTTAGGGAAATAGTTCTTCTCCCACGTTGCAGGCACCGCGGGCCATGGGCCAGTGATCGCGTTGCTCGCGGGAATCTGCGCGTCGGTCGCGGTTGGATCGCTGACCGCGGAATCAACTGGCACTGGAGTCGCAACATGGCGCTCGGGGATGGCGAAGATTGCAATCGCGCCGATGACCATCGCCGCATAGAGCGCGGTGGTTCCGCCGCGACGAGGGCGCGGCGCGAGGAAGATCGCGTTGGCGAGCAGAACGCCGTCAATCAACAACATCACGCTCGCGGGAAATCCTTTTTCGCCGAAGCAGCCGCAACTCCCGGTGAGCGCGGCACTCAAGCCATCCTTCATTCCAGCCATGCTCATCGCGATGAGCAGCACCAAACAGAAGAAGGAGAGCGTTGCGATGGCAATGACGCGCGCGTAGCGAATCGAACAGAGCACCGCGAGCACGATGAAGACTTCCACGCCGAGAATCGCGCGAAACGACCATTCGATAAACGCCGATGCGTCGACCGAGGTGGATCGCGCGAACCACAACAAACTCTGCAAGATCGGCGGCGGCAGCAGTTGCGGATTGAACTCGACGGCCTTCACCACCACGCCGTAGCCGACCCACGCGGCGACTCCGCCATGAAGCAATGCCAGTCCAACAAGATCGCGCGGCGTGCGCACACTTTGCGGTGCGGGGTCGGTCGTAGTCATGGTGAGTTCATCGGCAAGTGGTGGTCGAGTTGTCGCGTGATCACGGCACGATTCTGTCGTGCGCAGAGAAGTATGCGTACCTCCAATGATTCTAATGATGACACGCGAAGCCGTTGTCGATTCGGGCGACTTGCTTGATGAACTTCGCACACTCGAGACGCTCATGGGCGGGCCGTTCGCATGGTTCATCAATCACACTCAGCCTCCGCATGTGCGACACTTGCGCGCATGAATCCCGCGAGTGCCGACCCTTCTGCTCCTGACACATCTGCGCCGCCGACTGCACGTGGGCAGCGCGACGAAGCCACCGCGCGCACAACGCACGCGCAAATCGAAGCGCGTTTTGGCGTGAAATCACTGCGTTTTGCGGTGACGGGGGCGAGCGGGCTCGTGGGCGCGCGCTTGGTTTCGTTCTTGGGTCATGGCGGACATGAGGTGGTGAGCTTCGTCCGTCACCCAGCGCGGAACCCATCAGAGCGGCAGTGGAATCCGTCCGACCTGCAGCAGGGACTCGACCCTGAGGATTTGCGTGACATCGATGTGGTCGTGCATTTGGCGGGCGAGTCCATTGCCTCGTCGCGCTGGACCAAGGAGCGCAAGCAACGCATTCTCGAGAGTCGCACCCATGGCACCGCGTTGATGGCGCGTGCGATCGCGCGATGTTCGCGCCCGCCGATTGCGTTTCTGTGCGCGAGCGCGATTGGATTTTACGGTCCGCGCGACAGCGAACCAGTCGACGAAATGTCTGGCGTCGGCGAAGGCTTTCTCGCGGAGGTGGTCTTAGCATGGGAGGACGCCGCGCAGGCCGCGCGCGTCGCAGGCGTGCGCACGGTGCATCTGAGATTTGGCGTGGTGCTCAGCGCGTCTGGTGGCGCGCTCAAGGAAATGTTGTTGCCATTTCGCTGTGGTCTTGGTGGACCGATTGGCAACGGAAAGCAGGGGTTTAGTTGGGTTTCGCTCGATGATGTCTTGGGGGCGGTGCTCTTTGCTGCGCGCCATGAATCGTTGGCGGGCGCGGTCAACGTGGTCGCGCCCACGGCGTGTAGTCAACGCGAGTTTGCGCGCGCCTTAGGTCATGCCCTGCATCGCCCATCCTTCGCGCCGCTGCCTGCGGTGATCGTGCGCATCATCTTCGGTGAGATGGGACAGCGACTCTTGCTCGACGGGGCGTTTGTTCGTCCGCGTGTGCTGCAACGCGATGGATTCTGTTTCACACACGCGTCACTCGCGGCGGCACTCGCTCACGAACTAGGTTGACGCGCCACCGCGCGCCCGCGGGCGATTGAAACGACGAATCCCACCGACACCGCGCCAAGCACGAGGCCGATGAACACGGGTGTTCCTGCGCCGGCGCTCAATGCGAGCAGTCCCAGCAACGGTCCAACGAAATAGCCCGCGCCCACCAACGCTTCATGAATGCCGCCGGCGTCGACTTCAGCGGCTCCGATGGCGAGCCCGTAATAGATCGCGCTGTAATAGATCGTGCCTTGTCCGATGCCCAGCGCTGTGAGTCCGATGATCAGCAACGTCTCGTTGGGCGCGGCAACTGCCAGTGCGAAGCCGAGCGAAAGCAACACGCCCGCAACCATTAAACTCGCGCCGCGGCCATGCCAAAACGCAGTGCGCCACAAGACGATGACGGCAAGCAACCGAGTGACATGCCACGTGGCACCGATGGGAGCTTGCAGTGATGCGTCGGTGCCGAGGCTGCTGAACAAGTAGGGGAGAATCGGAGCGAGCGCGCCGATGACGAGATACGCAATTGGATGCAACACGCGCGCGCACGCAAGCAGCGAGTGATAAGAACGCGGGACGTGATGCGCATGCGCATCGGCATCGTGCTTCATCGGATGCGCAGGAAAACGCAGCAAAAAGCACAGCGCGATGAGATTGACGGGCAACAGCGCGGGGATCGCCCACTTCATGAGATCGAATGTTTGCAGTGGCCCCGCAGCGGCGAGTCCCATCGCGGAGGCCGCCATCCACGACACATTCCACCATCCGATGGCGTTGCGCATTTCGCCGCCGTGACGGCCCGACACCAAGTAATGCTGCACGATCGGCCACTGCAACGCGCCGAGGCTGGTCATCAACACCGCGCAAATCCAAAGTGTCACGACGTGGGGAAAGATCAACACCAGCGGTGCCATGATTGCCTGCGTGAGCAGAACCATGCCCAGTGCCGCACGCGGGTTCATGCGCCGCTCGAGAAATCGCACCGTGCGTCCCGCGGACATCGCGACCACCGTGTAGAGCAGTCCGTTCACGAACGCTAAGAGCAGACTGTCGGTTTGCGTAAAGCCGTATGAGCTTTGCGCGATGAAGTAGATCGCGTTCCACAGCACGCCCGTTCCCAGTGAACAGAAAAATGTCAGGCCCGCGATGGGGATTGCTCGAACAGGTTGCTCGTGCGTGGCGAAAGAAGAATCAGCGGAACGCGCAGCGGTGGACATTGGCCAACGAAGTGTACTGCGCTCGGTTGTTACACTCGATGACGACTGTCCGCGTAGCTCAATTGGATAGAGCGTTGCCCTCCGAAGGCAAAGGTTGCAGGTTCGAGCCCCGCCGTGGACGCTTTGAGATTTCCCAGTGTTGCGCCGCAAATTGGGGCGTTCTTCACTCAACCCCGAACTGCCTCGGGTTCTTTTTTTAGAACCCGCGTTCACCGCAGTGGATGGCCGCCCACAAGAGATTCATGATGCAAACCAAGATGACGATCGAGGATTTTCAGAAACTCATTCGCGAGAAATACTTCGCGACCGACAACGCACGCGGCGCGCCTGGGACGTACTTGTGGTTCATCGAAGAGGTCGGCGAACTCGCGCACGCGTTGGCCAATCGCGAACGAGGCAAACTCGATCGCGCCAATCTTGAGGAAGAGTTCGCTGATGTGATGGCATGGCTCGCGACGCTGGCCAACATCTGCGAAGTCGATCTCACTGCGGCAATTCACCGCAAATACATCAAAGACGGCGGGCCGGAAGGATTCAAAATATGAGTGCTCGGAGCGATTCTGCGGGATGTCCATTTTGTCCGCCAGCGCAACGCGTCTTTCTCGCGAGTGAGCGCTGGATTGTGATGCGTCACGTCGATCCGGTTCCGATCGCGGGATGGATGATGCTCGCGACCAAGGCACATCGCAGCGGTCTCGACGTGATGACGGTGATCGAGCAACGCGAACTTGGCGCGATCATGTCCGCGCTCGCCGAATCAGTGCGCGCCGTCACCAAGTGCGAGCGCACCTACACGATCAGCTTCAATGAAGCGGTGCCGCATCTTCATTTGCACACCATTCCTCGCCACGCCGAGGATGCGTCGACCAAGAGTTGGGCGCTTGCGGATCGCTACCGCTCGACCGCGGCTGGGCTAATGCCTCCGTGTGACGACGACCACGCCGATGATGTTGCGCAGCGAGTGGCGATACACGCGTTGACCAAGCTGTCTGCACTCGGGTTCGCAATGCCTATGCCCACGATTGTCTGAGACGCGTTGCAAGACGCTGACGCGTAACAACGATTCGTCTTCAACATCAATGGGGAACGAATCTCGTATCTTGCCTCGATGCGTGAGCAGCACAATCAAGGCGCGTCTTCAATTCGCAATGCGTTCGCACTCTCGAAGGCACAGAAGCGCTGCGCCATTCTGCCCTTCATTACCGCGGGCTATCCCTCACTTGCCGCGAGCGAACGCTTGTTGCAAGGACTGGCCGATGCTGGCGCTGATCTCGTCGAAGTTGGATTTCCCTTCAGCGATCCCATCTCCGATGGACCGGTCATCGCCGAGTCGATGCACAGCGCGTTGGTCGCGGGCGTCACGCCGGACTCGGTGTTTGACATGGTCAAGCGCGCGCAGGCGAAATCGCGTGATGGCAGTGTTTTGCCGCTGTTGGCGATGGTGTCGATCTCAATCGTGAATCGCATGGGACGCGATGCGTTCATCGCGCGAGCCGTCGACGCGGGCTTCGCGGGCTTCATCATTCCTGATGCGGATCCGTTCGACGCCGAGCAGTTGTCACAACAAGCACACAATGCTGGTGCGGCGTATTGCGCGCTCGTCGCGCCGACCACTCCCGCATCACGCTTAGAAACAGTCGCACGAATCTCGACAGGCTTCATCTATCTGCTCGCACGCGCGGGGGTCACAGGCGAACGCAGCGACGCACCAGAAATCGCGGAGCGCGTGCAAGCACTGCGACGCATCACCGACGCGCCAATCGCGGCAGGATTTGGCATCTCCACCGCGCAACACATCGCGGCAGTCGGCGAGCACGCTGATGGCGCCATCATCGGCAGCGCGATTGTGCGCACGATGTCGCGCGCGATCGAGGCGAATTCCGATCCTGTCGCGGCAGCGTTGGCGTTGGTGGCGACGTACCGCGCGGAGTGATCGTCTCAACGATCGTTGGCACGCAAGACGCGCAGTCGACCATCCGCACACGCGAGCCACAGCGCGTCGTTCGCATCAAACGCGAGATCAGTACACGGCCCACGCCACGCGGTGAGAATCTCGCACTCACGCGCGACATGCCAAATGCGCACCGTGTCGTCGCCCGCAGCGCTGGCGATTCGTTGGCCATCGTTGCTCCACGCCACCGCATGCACATTTCCTCGGTGATTGGGCAGATTCGCGCGTGGTTTGAACGTGCGCGCGTCGAGCAGGCTCACTTCGCCTTCGCTCATCACGCAGCCAATTGCAAGGGTTTTTCGGTCAGGCGAGAGTGCCGCGGTGATGGGGAACTCGGGTGACATGTGCTTCGGATGCGCCTGCAAGCCACTCGTGGAGTTGAGCAACACCGACACGCCACCATGTCCACCAGGGATATAGACGACGTTTGAATCCTGCGTGTCGCACGCGATTGAGCAACCTTTCTTGCGATCACCCACCATCCACTTCTCCTTCGTGCTGGCACTGTCGAAGAACACTTCGCATCCATCCGCGCAAATTGCGGCCGTGAGTTTGTCTTGACTGACGAATCCAACGCGATGCACGCGCGCGGACGTCGTGGCGCTGCGCGAGACTGAGCCATCACCAGTGAGCCACACCACGCCACCATCGTGCGCTACTGCCACGGTGTCATCTGCAGCGACGGCGACATCGTTCACATGTAGATCAACACTGATGCGTTGCACCGCGAGTGTCGCGCGATCAATTGCGAAGAGCGCGCCGTTGGCCGTCGCGGCATACAAGGATGCGCTCGATTTCTGCGCGCTCGTGGCCACGCTGACTATCGCAGAGCCGTCGAGCACAAGCGCAGGAATGTCCGTCGATGCGTTCGACGCGAACACTTGCACGCGCGCACCAAAGCAACCCGCGGCGATCGAGGTTCCGTCAGGCGAAGGAACTACGGTCCACACTTGACTATGGGCTCCGCTGATGCTGGCGATAAGCGCGCCGTTGCTCGCGTCGTAGCGTTCCACGGTCTCGCTCCATGTGGCAACGAGCACTTCATTCGCATCGACGGTGAAACTCGGCGAGCAATACAAGTGACCACTCTGCGCGAGATGCCAAAGCACCGCGCCAGTTGCGGCATCGAAGACCACGAGATGCGGTCCGCCGCACGCGACGACGCGCGTGCCGTCACTGGAGAACGCAACACCGCGAATTTCCACGGGAATCCCTGGGGTTTTCCATGACCACGCGACCACGCCGTTCTCACTGTCAAACAAAGTGACAGACCCGCCCATATCGCCAGTGACGATGCGTGACCCATCAGGCGCAACACACATCTCGCGCGGAAATGCAGTGAGCGCAGGCACGGCCACGATCGTTCGCAGTAGTGCGAGTGTGTTCACATCGCGTTCAACTGCGCCGCTGGGGGAGTTGGTGAACAGACGATCACCTGCAGCGTTGACGTCCATGTCATTGATGTTGGGGTCCTCGACCCATGCGAGCACCGCACCATTGCCATCGACGCGTTCAAGTCCGATGACGAGTCGCAGGAACACCGCGCCCCGATCGGCAACCGCGCGCACGCGCCACCACGGGTCGGTCGAGCCGCTCTTCACCCGCCAACGTTCTTGATGCGTTTGCGCGTCGAGTGCCAACGCGTGACCGCTCGCTGCGACGAAAAGCGTGCGCCCATCCGCGGCGTAGTCCAATCCATACACCTGTTGACTGCGCGGCAATTGCAATTGCCACGAAGTTTGATCACATCGCTGCTCGAGAAAGTTCCATTCCCAATCGCGATGAAACTCGGGCGCGGCGGAGAGATTTTTGTGCGCGGCACTGGCATCGCCGCGGTCGAGCATTCCACTGGCGGCGCTGATGGACGCGAGATACGCGCTCCAATTGGCGTGCGCCAACGCGGTGCGTTCACTATTGAGCAAGATCAGCGAGACCACGAGCGCGCACACGACAGTCAGTGCAATGCCCGTCGCCGCAATCAGCGATCGGCGATGGCGACGAGTGACACGCGCCAATGAGTCCCACTCGGAATCGGGCCGCGCCAACAACGTTTCGCCGCGAATGAGTCGACGCAGTTCGTCTCCGAGTTCGCCAGCGCCGCGATAGCGTCGATCGGGATCGGTCGCGAGCGCTTTGCGCAACACCGCATCGGTGGCAGCTGGAAGTGTGATGACGAACGATGCGCCCCGAGCCTCACTCGCTGCGTGAGTGATATGCGTGGGCGGATCATGCAACAGTCGATCGAGATGTTGCGCGAGCGAACGGTCGCGCATGTCAAACGGAGGTCGATCCGCGAGCAAGTCGTAGAGCAGTGCGCCGAGACCCCACACATCGCTGCGCGTGTCGATCGTGCTTCCGCGCGCTTGTTCAGGGCTCATATATGCGAGCGTGCCCATCGGTCCTTCGGTGGCCGCGGTGACGGTGGAGTCCGCCACCGAAGCGATACCGAAGTCGATCACCTTGGGCGTGCCGTCGATTCCAACGATCACATTGCCCGGTTTGATGTCGCGATGAATGACACCAGCGCGATGCGCATGTTCAACGGCATCGCAAATCGTGGACATCAGCGCGATGCGTGCCCTGGCGTTGAGTTGTTTTTCGTCGGCCCAGCGCGTGATGGTCATCGCGCCTTCAACCAGTTCCATCACGATGTACGGCGAATCGGGATCGGATTCGCGCGAGCCGATCAGCTGCGACCCCGCCGCGTACACGCGCGCGATGTTGGGATGCTCGAGCCGCGCCAACGCTTCGGCTTCAACGCGCAGCCGTCGTCGCGCTGCAGCGCTGAGACGTTCACGACGCACAATCTTGACCGCGACGCGTCGGGGGGGAAATCCTTGCCACGCCGAATACACGGCGCTCATTCCGCCTGCGCCGATGATGCGCTCGAGCTTGCAGCCTCCGACCACTTCGCCCAAGAGTGAGGGCGGAAGTGAGAGGGTGGGATGCCGATCGCGCTCCAAACCGAGGTGTGTGTGCCCGCCGTCGAGCAGTTGATCGAGCACCTGGTCGAGTGCGCGGTCGCGCCCCTCGCCATTGCCAGCGCCATGGAAGCGCACAAGCGATTCGACTTCCTTCGCCAACGCCGCGTCCTCTTCGCGCAGTCGAGTGAGAAACGCACTGCGCGGCAGTCCATCCAATTCGACTGCCTGCGCGAACGCCTCTTGCACGCGTTCGCTCATCGACCCAAGAGGTTGCGGACTATTGACCGTCATCGTTGAGTCATGCGTGATGTAGGACGAAAGCCTCCATACCTCTCACGCGAAGTTCTACTATTTCATAGATTCATGTAAGGGAGCGCGATGGCGAGTTTACAGATCGCGGTCGAGTTCGCGTTTGAGCCACGCGCGCGCAAAGGCCATGTCTTTCTCGACGGTCGATTCGCTCACGGACATGATCGCGGCGATGGAGGCGCTGCTGCTGCCTTCCATGTAACGCATGCGCGCTGCTTCGGCGGCTCTGGGATAGTCGTGTGCCAGACGCTCAAGCGCGACGGGAAGGCCAAATTCAAGGGCATTGCGCGCGGTGTCATTTTTGGAGAGATCGTGGGCGACGAAAGTCAGCGGCACGGGCGCGCGACCATTGCCGCGCTTGTGGGTGTTGCGCGCGCGCGCGTGATCGATGAGCACTTGATCGCACGCTTGGTGCACCGCGCCGAAAAAGTGGCGTCGACTGTCCCACGCAAGCGGCGGGCTGCGACCGATGCGAAGAAAAATTTCATTTACCAGCACGGTGGGATGAATGTCGTATGAGGGAAGTTCGGTGGTTCCTTCACGCGAGAGCGCCACGCCCGCAATGGAGCGGATCTCATCGTAAACCGCGGCCCACGCACGATCTGCAGCAACAGCATCGCCCGCGAGCGATCGGTTGAGCAGGGCGGTGAGAGCTTCGTCTGGCATCCACGCACGGTACCTGCCGAGGGTAAATCTACAAAGTGTTTTGTTGATTCTTTACGGCACGGCGGCGGGTTCGCGCATGGCGATGTGACAGTCACTTTCGGTGCTCCCTAAGAGTCCCCGCGTTTGAGTTCAGTTTCGACAATCGGGTGATTGAGTGTTTCCGCTGCTTTCCGCGCTTCGCGCAGGAGTTTGAGATGGCTTCCCATGCGTTTTTTCGACGTGCTGCTGTTGCCGTGATGTTGTCGTTGTCCGTCGCGCCGTCGGCGTGGAGCGCGACGATTACTGTCGACGACAACGGACCCGCGGATTACTCGACGATTCAGGCGGCGATCAATGCTGCGGTGGACGGCGACATCGTCCTAGTGAAGCCGGGGACGTACACGGCAACGGGGACGGCGGCGGTGGTTGATTTTCGTGGAAAGGCGATCACCGTGCGATCGGAATCGGGGGCGAGCACGACGATCATTGACGGTCAAGACTTACGGCGCTGCGTGGTTGCGTACACAAATGAAGGCGCGGCGACTCGGATTGACGGTTTCAAGATTCAGCGTGGGAGAGCAGCGATCGGAGCCGGGATGTATGCGGCGGGCGCGTCGCCAACGATTTTGAATTGTCTGTTCGAAAGTAACTTTGCGCTCAGCGGACCCGCTGCTGGCGGTGGGTTGCGCCTGTCAGACAGTTCCTCCGCCGTGATCGACTGCGTGTTCAATGAGAACCGAGCAGACATTTCAGGCGGTGGGCTGCATGTTGCTAATGGCGCGCCAATCCTTTCAGGCTGTTCGTTCACTACCAATCACTCTCAGCGGGGAAGCGGCGCCTATCTGTTCAACGACACGACATCGATCTCGAACTGCACGTTTACGGCGAACAATGGATTTTGGCCCGGCGAAGACGGTGGTGGCATCTGCGCCCAAGATTCGCGAGCAAGCGTGACAAGCACGGACTTCACTGCGAACGTCGTGGACAACTGCGACTGGTGGGGTCCATTGGACCAGGGCGGCGGCGTGTGTATTTTTGGTGTCGCGTCGAATCTTGCGTTCTTGAATTGCAACTTTTCGGCAAATGTGGCGAACTGTAACGGTCTAGGTGGTGCGGTTGCGATCGGGATCGCGGGCAACGAAACCGGCAGCGCTTCCTTTGTCGGATGTGACTTTACGAACAACGTTGCGCGCAATAACGGCGGCGCTATTCGGATGGGCAGCTCAGGAGAGCTCTCTCTTGATACCTGCGTCTTCACAGGAAATTCTACGAACGGTTCTGGTGGTGCAATCAGCATGAACGAGTGGGGATCCATCGGCACACTTCTCATCGACGACTGTCGATTCATCGGCAACGCGGTTGGAGGTAACGGCGGTGCAATCTGGTCGCGGCAAAACGCCGCCAACATGCAGCGCACCATCACCGACTCCACGTTCTCCCTCAACTCAGCGGTAGACGGCGGCGCGCTGTGGCTCGAAGGTTCTGCCTCACTCCTCCGCATCGGCGCCTGCGCCTTCTGCATCAACGAACCCAATGCGATCGCAGGCCAAGTCCTCGTCACCGAACCCAACTGCTACACCTCGCTCTGCGCCGACGATGACGGAGACGGCTTTCCCAACACCTGCCCACTAGCAGCCATCGACTGCAACGGCAACCCCATCGACGACGAAGACCTCGTCAATAACGACATCAACAACGATGGCATGCCCGACGACATCTGCCAGGCGCAGATGAATTTCGCCGGCCTCGTCACCGAGATCCGTCCCATCACGGACATGATCTCGGGTCTGCCCACGACGGCCGTGACATGGCGCGTGTACGCGACGTTCAGCGGCAAGTTGGCAGCCAACGCCAGCGTCACGAGCATTTATGGCAACGCCGAATACCCATTGCTGATCTCCAGCGCCTCCGGCTTCTATCAAAGCGCCACCGGCGGCAACACCGTTGAGGACATTCCTTGCGACACAAACGAAGCGAGCGACGCATCGCTGCTCTACGACAGTTTCTTCACAATCGGCGAAGAGTGCCGCAACAACGTCGATCTGATCATCACGCAGGACTTTCCGTTTGCGAGTTTCAACGCGGCGACGGACGCGAGTGTGTCTACCAACAACGGTGCGATCTCGGTGCTACCCGGCACCGAGGCCAGTCTCGCGGGCGCTGACCTTCGCGTGCTGATTATGCAGCTCACCACCAAGGCTGCAGTGAAGCCGACTGCGCTCATCAATCTTCTCGGCGACAACGGTATGGACGACGACGACAACGAATGGTGGGCGTACGCGCTCCCCATCCCCGATCCCGCGCTCATCGACTGCAATGAGAACCAAGTGCACGATGCGATCGACATCGCGCTTGGCACAGTGCGCGACTGCGACCTCAACGGAGTGCCAGACAGTTGCAGCGGGGGAGACCTTAGCGTGGATTGCGATGGCGACGGCGTTCCCGATGCGTGCGAGATTCGCCTCGGCACTGCGACGGACACCGACAGCGACGGCATTCCCGACAACTGTCAGTGTCAAGGCGATGTCGATCACAACGGCGCGGTCAACGTCGATGACTTGCTCGAGATCTTCATCGCGTGGGGCGATTCGAATCCTGGCGAAGCCGATCTCAACGGTGACGGCGAAGTGAACAGCGCAGACCTCGTTCTTGTGTTGGATGGCTGGGGCACTTGTCTCTAAGCGCGCATATCTCCAAGCACACAACGGAGCTCGAGATGATTCGTGCAATCTCCATCCTCACTGCGTTGACGAGCGTGTCGCTCGCTGTTGCCGACGATTTTTCGGTGGTGGGGAGCATCGTCTCACCCGACGCTGCAAACTATGACGCGTACGGAAGCGATGTCGCGTTTGCCAACGCGTCCACACTCTGCGTCGGCGTGCGCGGCGCGGATGCGCAAGGCTCCAACGCGGGCGCCGTCGACATCTTCAATCTCACCAGCGAAGGTTGGGAGTTCATCCAACGACCCACTGCAGTTGGACTTCAACCCGGTGATCAATTAGGTGAGGCGGTCGCAGGCGACAACACTTGGTTTGCTGCGGGCGCGACTCGTCACGATGCCATGGGAGTCGACAGCGGCGCGGTGTGGATGTTTCGTAACAACCAAACGAACTGGGCGCATGCACAGCGACTGCTTCCGCCCGTGACCAGCGCGGGTGCGCGCTTTGGTTCAGCGCTCGCGCTGGAGCAGGACACGCTTGTCATAGGCGCACCACTGCACAGCGGCGGTGGCTCGGTGAGCATCTTCACGCAGGCGAATTCAGCGTGGACCCATGCGTTGACCATCGCAATTCCCACCCCCGGCGCCAGCAATCGCTTTGGCGAATCCGTGGCGCTCGCCGGTGACTGGCTCGCCGTGGGCGATCCCTATGACGATGCCGTGATCATCGATGGTGGAGCGGTGTACCTCTATCGATACGTCGCGAGCGCATGGATTCTCAAGCAAACACTGCGGCCCACGCAGGCCGTCGCGCGCGAGTACTTCGGTCAATCGCTCTCCATCGACGGCACGCGTCTCGCCATTGGCGTCTACGGCGCGAACTCAGGCGCAGAGACCAGCGGACGCGTTGAGCTCTATGAACTCTCCGACAACCTGTGGCAAGCAAGAGTTGTGATCGAGCCGCTCGAACCAATCATGGGTGGAAACTTCGGTTGGGACGTCGCACTCGACGGCGATCGACTCGCCATCGGCGCACCCGGCGCGGGCTCCGACTTAGCTCCACTCTCTGGCCTCGTGAGCTATTACATTCGCACTAAGTTAGTTTGGAACGTCGTCGTCGACGCCGTACTAATAGATCGACACCCACAAGATCTCCTCGGCGCGTGCGTCGCGCTGCGCGATGGTCAACTCGCCATCGGTGCCCCAGGCGCACCCGACGCACCGGGCACGAGCGCTCCCCGCGGCGTGGTCGCAGGCGCTGATTTCTCGCAGGATTGCAACGGTGATGGCATTCCCGACGCCGTCGAACTTGCACGAGGAGCCGCCGATTGCGACCTCAACAGCGTGCCCGATGCGTGCCAGCCCGACGACGACGACGACGGCATTCCTAACACATGCGAACTCTGCATCGCCGACATCAACCGCGACGGACTCATCAACGGCTTCGACTTCTCGCTGCTCCTCAATCGCTGGGGAGCGGTGCCCGCGGGAGAGCCCGCGGACCTCGACGAAGACGGCAACGTCGGCGCGAGCGATGTCGCACTACTACTCAACAGTTGGGGCAAGTGTGAATTGTGAGAGTCACGCGCTCCGAGTCTCGATGAGAATCGGACGCGAGCTGTTCAGCGAACCAGCGATGCATTACCGTTTGCTGCAGTGCATTGCGAGGCGTCGTCAGCCCCATGCGCTAAGCAGCAAGCCAAGGTCGGCCGCACCGACGGCTCCGTCGGCATCATCACTGGGCTGGCGACGGGAGAGGCACTTTCGGTTGTCCTGTCTGCGGATCGCGCATTCTTGATGGTGAACTGGGGCGCGTGTCGGTTGTGATGGTGGTGTTTTGAAATGGACTACACGATGAACTACAAGACTTAT
>QWPW01000022.1 GCA_003671025.1 Planctomycetota bacterium | reverse complement strand
CGGACCGCCGAACAGCGTGTTCGCCTGCGGCTCACCCGCGCGGGTTTGGATCCTCGGTCGCTGCGCTTCCTCGGATGATAAATCCCGCCAGCCCGATTTTAGAAACACAGAAACGTGAGGCTTTGCCCCGTGTTTCTGTGTTTTTTGAATCGGGCTGAGTTTGGCGGTGGACCGCGCAACAGCGTGTTCGCCTGCGGCTCACCCGCGCGGGTTTTGAATGATCTGCTCCGTGCTTAATCGCTGCCTTGCCATCGAGTGTGTCCTCGTGGGTGCAGCCACGGAAAGCCGTACCGGAAGCTGAAACGGGTTGAGGCGGGCATGTCAGCGCGGCTTCGTGACTTCCCATGGCCCGTCCTTGTCAACGCTGATGATGGTGTCGCCGTCGAATCGGAATAGCCCTTGCCAACCCCCGAGCCAGAATCGTCCCGTTCGATCCTGGTACGTGCACTGAATCGCGTTGGTAGTCAGGCCCTGGGCTTCCGCGAAGTTTGTGAAGGTCTTGCCGTTGTAGCGGTACACGCCCGAGTTCTCGATCGGGAACCAGATGTTGCCGGCGGGATCTTCGTACAGATCCCAGGCTTCCGTGCCGTTCACGCCGTCCTTCGCGGTGATTTGTGTGAACTTATCTCCGACGCGATAACAGATACCGTTGTGATGGGTCGCAAACCAGATCCGTCCCTGACGGTCTTCCAATATGTCGTTCACCGAATTATCGCAGAGGCCGTCCGCTTCCGAGATGTTTGTGGATGACTTGCCGTCGCACACGAACGCTCCGCCGGGGGTGCCGAACCACATGCGCCCCCCCTTGTCTTGCATGATGCACGTCACCATGCGCTGGCTCGTGACGCCGACATCCAGATTCGGTTCAACCGCGGGCAGAGGGAACGCGGTGAACGTCTTCCCATCGAACCGACTCACGCCGCCGAACGTGCCGATCCAAAGCAGTCCATCGCGGTCGATGATGATGCTCCAGATGTCGTTGTGCGCGAGACCGTTTTCGGTTGTGTACGTGGTGAACTGGGCGCCGTCATACTTGATCAATCCGCGGTCCGTACCGAACCACATGGCGTCATGCTTGTCCTGAACGATGGCACGCACCGCTTCGCCGGGGAATCCTTCCTTTTCGCGGAAGAACTCCACTATTTTGCCGTTGTAGCAACCGACGCCGTCGCCGTTGGTCCCAAACCAGAGACGGCCGCTGCGGTCTTCAAAGATGCGTCGAATGAAGGGACTGAGCGGCGTCTTCGCCGCGGTCGTTGACGGACTCTTCGTCGTTGGCGGCGGGGATTGCGCAGAGGCGAGCTGCTGGGCGCAGCCGAATAGACACCCGCCGAGAAACATCATGAACAGGGTGAGTTTATTAGCGCTCATAGGGAATCCTAATGTCCCGCCGCGAGAAGGTGCGAGAGGGCTTAGGCGCGTGCCCACTATTTCTTGGCTTCAGACTGGACATGATCGAAGATCAAGGTGCGCTCCGCAGCACGCTCGTCGACACTCGCCACCGCGACGCGATGCCGATCCCACTCGATAGCTCGTCCTTGAACATGATATTCCAAGGCTTCGGTCATGTGCTGCGCGCGGCCGGTGCCCAGGCCATGTGTTAATCATCATCTTCACCGATAAGTGACGTAATCGTTTCTTGCTTCGCTTCATCTTTGAGGTGCAGCAGCTCGCGGGCTTTATCCGCGGCGAACTGATTGGTGTAGAGCTCCCAATAGCGACCGCGGCGCGCTGAATTGATGCGTCGATCTCATCGCGACAGCATCACGGGTTCGCCACCGCGCACTTCGCTGTACTGTCTTCAGAATGCACACTTCGCTCTCATCGGCAGTCGTCATGTTGCTAGTGGTTTCTTCGGCGACGGCGGATGAGTTCGTCCCGCGGTTGGGCGTTGATGGCGATGCGCCGCAGCAAACCGCAGTCGCAGCGAATCCCGAATCCGATGAACTCGCGCGTTGGGTTGCGAGCCGTGATGCGCGCATGGCGTGGTGGCGTGATGCGCGCTTTGGAATGTTCATTCACTTTGGGCTGTACTCGCCGGCGGGTGGCAAGTGGAATGGCAAGGTGTACGAGCAGCATTACGCGGAGTGGATTCAGCATTGGGCTGCTGTTTCGTGTGCTGAATACGCGCGACAAATGAAACCGCTCTTCCTTCCTGTTGCGGGTTTCGCTCAGGAGTGGGCTGCGCTCGCGAAGGATGCGGGCATGGGTTATGCGGTGATGACGGCGAAGCATCACGATGGCTTCACGCTCTTCAATTCGAAGCAGCCGTACTCGCTTGAGAATCACGTGACGGGCGCGACCAACATCTCGCCTTCGGGACGCGATGTCGCGCGCGAGTTCGCCGATGCGATGCGTGAGCACGGACTGCGCGCGGGCTTCTACTACTCGCTGCTCGACTGGCAACATCCCGATGCGTACGAGATGGCGCTGCCCGCCTATCCCCCAGACGCGCGTCCGCGCCAACACGACAACTACGTCGCCTACGTTCGCGCGCACGTCAACGAACTCCTCGAAAACTACGGTCCGCTGAGCACGATTTGGTTCGACTACTCCGACGCGACGCATCAAGGTGCTGCGTGGGGCGCGGCGAATCTGATGTCCGACTTACGGATCAAGCAACCGGCAATCGTGGTGAACAATCGCCTTTATCTTGGGCTTGAGAATCGCAACGGCGACTACGGAACTCCCGAGAAATATGTTCCGCCCACTGGTCTCCCTGGGATGGATTGGGAAGTCAACCACACGCTGAATGAGAGTTACGGTTTCAGCGCGCACGATGCGAATTGGAAGGACAGCGCGACGGTGATTCGTCTTCTTTGCGACGTCGTGTCCAAGGGCGGAAATCTATTGCTCAACGTCGGGCCCGATGCGAGCGGTCATGTTCCGCAGCGCGCACAAGAAGTGCTGCGAGATGTCGGTGCGTGGATGCGTGTGAACGGCGAGGCGATCTACGGAACAACAGCGAGCCCCTTCGCAAGACTCGCGTGGGGGCGCGCGACGCGCAAGGCAGATGCGCTCTACCTCATGGTGTTTGACTGGCCGCACGATGGTCGACTACTCGTCCCCATCCGCGGAAAAGTCAAAGCGGCGCGGATGCTCGGTGGCGAAGGAGAACTCACGTTTTCCCGCGGCGAGAGCGAAGATTCCACTCTCGAAGTGCGTGTCCCAACGCGTATGATCCATGTCGCATGCACAGTGGTTCGACTCGATTTCGATGGGCCGATCGAAGCGATGCCGTTGGAAGTGTTCACCGATGGCAACGGCGCGATTCAACTCACGCCGCATGACGCCACGCTTGTGGGACCGTCGCTACGCATCGAACAAATTGGTGCCATTGAAGATGTGCGCTACAACCTCGGCTACTGGATGGACACGGCTGCGACCGCTGCGTGGCCCATCGGCATTAAGCCTAGCGAGAGTGGTACGTACATCGTGACTGCCAACATCGCGTGCGCCGATGCGGCGGCGGGTTCGGAGGTTCGCCTCGACATCGACGAGGGATCCGCGACAGTCGACTTCAAAGTTCCCGCAACAGGTGGTTGGCAGGAGTACCACTCGATTGAACTCGGCAGGCTGACGCTCTCTGCAGGCAATCATCGCGTTGTGTTGCGAGCGTTGACGAAAACTGGCGAAGCGGTGGTCAACGTGCGTTCGATCACGCTGCGCCAGGCAATCCATCTCGACCTTGACCAAGACTCCGCGCGGCAGACTGTGGTGGACAAAGAACTGGGCGTGTACCTCGGTCATGTGTCAACGGTGCTGCTTGATGATGGCAAGACCATTCTCGCCGCGTATCCCATGGGACACGGTCGCGGTTCAATCATCCTCAAGCGCAGCGACGATGGCGGCAAGACGTGGTCCCCCCGCCTGAGCGTGCCCGCATCGTGGGCGACGAGTTTGGAGACACCGACGATCTTTCGCGTGGGACGTACTGAGCGCGGCGAGTCGCTCATTCTTTTCTCCGGGCTCTATCCCATCCGCGCCGCGCGTTCGCAAGACAGCGGCGCGACGTGGAGCGAACTCGAAGCCATCGGCGACTTCGGTGGAATCGTTGCAATGGGAGGGCTTGCTGATTTGGGCGATGGGAAGTTCGCGGCGTTTTTCCACGACGACGGGCGATTCATCGCGCGCGACGGTAAGGCCACTGGAAGGTTCACGCTCTACCAAACCGATAGTGCGAATCGAGGCGCAACATGGTCCGCGCCTCGCGCGATTTGGCGCGGCTCGGACATCCATCTGTGCGAGCCGGGCGTCGTCGCCTCGCCTGACGGGAAGACGCTCGCGCTGCTTCTGCGCGAGAACCGGCGAGTCAAGAACGCGCACGTCATGTTCAGCGATGACAAAGCCGCGACATGGTCCGCGCCGCGCGAGCTACCGAGTTGCCTGACCGGTGATCGACACATCGCCACCTATGCGAATGACGGGCGGCTGGTCGTGTCCTTCCGCTGCATGCTCAGAGGGCATGAATGGAATGGCGACTGGGTCGCGTGGGTGGGAACGTGGGACGAGATCGCGCGCTCCGAGCCTGTTGCGACGACTGCGCGAAACGACGCGCGGACTTCATACGTGGTCCGCCTCAAAGACAATCTGTCGGAGTGGGATTGCGCGTACCCCGGGCTCGAGACGCTCGCCGACGGCACGCTCGTTGCGACCACCTACGGCACATGGAACGCGGGCGAGCAACCGTCAATCCTGAGCGTACGTTTCACGCTTGCAGAACTCGACGCGTTGGTCGACGCGATGACGTTGCGGTGAGAACCCGACTTCATCAGGAACACGGTCCCCAAGCAGAGAGCATGATTGCTAGATCCGGCGCGCCAACGTCGCCGTTGCCGTCAAGATCTGCCGAACCTGAGCCGCCCCAGCCAGAGAGCAGTCTCGCGAGATCGGGCGCGCCCACGACGCCGTTGTTGTCGAGATCTCCTAGGCACGGTGCGCCGAAGAACACCGTGAATTCTGCTTCACCAACCGCGCCGTGCCAACCGCCGATGCGGATGTACACAGGTCCCGCGGCGACCGCTTGATTGATGATCCTCGATTGAAAGCCCGGCCCCTTCGGCGAACATTCATCATCGCCGCAGCCGATTGTGGTGAGTGCGCCGCACACACCTTGATAGAGCACGACGGAGGTGTCGTAGTCCGAATCGCAGAAGTCAGCGGAGATGAAGCCCGCGCTCGGCGCGGTGTAGACGTACCACACGTCCTTCTGTCCGAAGTTCCATCCAAGAGTGGTGCAGTCGGCAGTCCCAATTGGATCGTTCGATGCCGTGAAATTCTGCACGAACACGCTGTTCACGCCTGGCAGGACAGGTCGTGCGGTGGAGCACTCGTCGCCAGGATTTTTGACCGACCAGGTGAAGTTCGCGGTGCCCGTCGCACCCTCATAGCCACCGATGCGAATATAAGTGATAGGCCCATCGATGTACTGATCCACGATGTGCGTGCGATAGTTAGAAGCGGCGCCGCACTCATCGTCACCGCAGCCGATTCGGGTCAGGTCAGCACATGATGATCCCGAATAGAGCACGACCGAGGTGTCATAGTTTGAATCGCAGAAATCGAGCGACAAGTAGGCTGGGCTTGCGTTGTGATATTCAAACCATGCATCTTTCGAATTGTTCCAGTTGAGCTCGAGACACTCCTGATCCGCGGGAGCGTTCGGCGACGGCGTCATCAGTGCGGTGTTCACCGATTGCATGCCAGGGCTCAGCACGATCGCGTCCACGCAATGGTCACCTTGGAGATTCGGCTCGAAATCGAGTTCGAATTCAGCGAGCCCGCTCGCACCCAAGTACCCGCCAATTCGAATGTAGACCGGACCCTCTTCGACCATCACTGAGAGCGACGACGCGTAGTGCATACTCTCTCCGCACGAGTCGTCATCGCAGGCAATCCGATTGAGTGAACCGCACGCGCCCTGATAGAACACAACTGAAGTGTCGTAGTTCGAGTTGCAGAAGCTCGTCGTGAGAAATCCGCCGATGGGCGCGTCGAAGACAAACCAAGCGTCCCTCGAATTGCCCCAATCGAGGTAGGTGCATTCTTCATCCGCTGGTTGATTGGCTGAAGAAGTTAGGAACCCTGTGTTCGCGATGTTGGTGCCCGCGACTGCAGGAGTCGCGGTGGCGCACTCGTCACCCTGCGCAAATGAAAGGTTGAAACTGGCAGTAGCCGCCGCGCCGAGGTAGCCGCCAATGCGAATGTAGACCTCGCCAGGTGCGACCATTTGGCTGCTGATCCGCGAGCGGTATCCCGCCTGTGGGCAACTATCGTCATCACACGCAATCGGGATGAGCCCTCCGCAGGAGCCGATGTAGAGAACAACCGACGTGTCGTAGGTGGACGCACAGAAATCAAGCGAGAGAAAGCCGACCGTGGGCGCGTCATAGACGAACCATGCATCCTTCTGTGTCGCGTTCCATCCCAATGCCGCGCAGTCCGTACTACCTGGTGAAAAGAGAGAAGGTGTCATTGACTCTACATTGACAGAGTTTGCACCGATGCTTGCGTCGAGCGCGTTGTGACACTCATCGCCATCGGCGGTGCCTAAGGCAACCGCCGAGAAGCTTGAGGCGGCAATCACCCGTGCCGCGAGACCAGCAGGGACATCGGTCTGGCCAAGTTCGTTCCATCCCCAGCAGACGACCTGGCCACCCACTTCCAACGCAATGGTGTTTAACCCGGCAGCGGCAATCGCCGTCACACCACCCAGACCAGCAGGAACGTTGCACTGGCCATTGTCGTTCCCTCCCCAGCAGCGAACAGCGCCGTCGGTTCCGAGCGCTACAGAATGGGCATCTCCCCCCGCGACCGCTTGGGATGGAGCTAGTCCAGGCGGGACGTTTAGCTGCCCGTAAGAGTTGAAGCCCCAACAACGGACGGTCTGAGTGGAGTCAATGGCCATGAAGAACGAGCTACCCGCTCCAATCTTGGTTACAAAACCGAGATCGAGGGGCACATCGAGTGAGCTAAAATAAAGTTGACCCCAGCGGTAAACGGTTCCGTTTGAGCGCAACGCGATCGAACTCCTCCATCCTACAGCGATAGCGATGACGTTTGACAGGCCTGGCGCGTAGCACTGACCCGCTTCGTTGTCTCCCCAGCACGAAACCAGCCCGTCCGATCGCAGCGCGACGGTGAAATCGGGGCCGGCGTCAACAGCAGTGACCACCCCCATCCCAGCGGGCACCGTGCATTGACCGAGCGAATTGTCTCCCCAGCACGCGAGGGTGCCATTACTTCGAAGCGCAACCGTGTGGCGGTCACCCGCAGCGACGGACGACACAATCCCTAGGTTCGCGGGGACGTTGCCCTGGCCGTAGGCGTTGTATCCCCAGCAGACGACCGTATCGACGGCGCAAGCGAACGTCGCGGAGAGCCCTGCCAACATCAGCGCAACAGCGTACCGAGCCGCAACTAGTGATCGCGTCGCGCGACTGCGCGAGACCGCGGAGAGAGTGATCGGAGCGAGTGAGGGCGTGAGAAGCATGGGTGCATTTCCTTGGGTGAAGGCAATCAACTCGATGAGGGTGACTCAACGCCCTGCAGCCAACGCGCACGACAGTCGCGCTGGTACTGAGCACGTGGAATGCGTCATCGCTTTCGCGGTGTCCGACGAATCTCAATAATTTTTGCGGCGGTTCGTGTTCGCGACCATCGTCGAGAACTTGCGGGTGTGAAGCGCATGGCGCATGGCTCGACATCAATCAACCACCGCGCGCTCTCGCTGCGGTGCGCTCAACCCGTGACCTGACGCCGCGGACGAATCATCAAAACAGTCCGCCCATGCGGATGCCCACGCCGACGATGAGCATGAGGATCGACCGCGCGGTGACACTCCATGCGTGCACGGCAAATGCGCCGATGCCTTCTGGTGTCAGTCGCGGAAGCAATCGATGCGTCGCGTACGCCGCGAGACCAGCTTTGCATGCGAGCAGAATTAGTTTGGTGATCACCGGTCGCGCCGCGATGTTTGCCTCGGTGAAGAGCGCGCTCGGCCGACGCCTGCTCCAGACTTGCGCGTCGTGCCGCCGCGGCGTCGCTCGACATCGCGCGCGTGATGGTCGAGTTACATTGGCGCGTTCACATGCTGCGCCTGACCGAACTCCGACTTCCGCTTGATCACGCCACTGACGCGCTGCGCCTAGCGATTCTCGCTCGGTTGGGCATTCCCTCCGAGCACTTGATCCGCACTGAAGTGGCGCGTCGCGCGATTGATGCTCGCAAGGCGCACTCGATTCTCTACATCTACACCATCGACGCCGAAGTGCTGCACCAAGACAAGGTGCTCAATCGACTGCAGAAGGACTCGCGAGTGAGCGAGACGCCGGACACGAGCTATCACTTTGTCGCGCGCGCGTCGAAGAAGCAGAGTTCGCGTCCTGTGGTGATCGGCCTTGGGCCAGCAGGTTTGTTTGCTGGTTTGATCCTGGCGCAATCTGGTTTTCGTCCGGTGATTCTGGAGCGCGGCAAGGCTGTGCGCGAGCGAACCAAAGACACGTTTCGCATGTGGAAGGACGGCGTGCTCGACACCGAGTCCAACACGCAATTCGGCGAGGGCGGCGCAGGCACGTTTTCCGACGGCAAGCTGTACAGCCAGATCAAAGACCCACGCCATCTCGGGCGCAAAGTGCTCGAGGAGTTTGTCGCGGCAGGCGCGCCCGAAGAGATCCTCTACGTAAGCAAGCCGCACATCGGGACCTTTCGCCTCGTGGGCATGGTCGAGCGCATGCGCGCCACCATCATTGCCCTCGGCGGCGAGATTCGCTTTGGCAGCCGTGTGGATGATCTCGAAATCGAGCGAAATGTTGACGATTCTCACGCGCGCAGCGGGCGCGTGCAGGCAGTGGTGCTCGCCAGCGGTGAGCGCATCGCAACCAATCATGTCGTCCTCGCGGTCGGTCATAGCGCGCGCGACACCTTCGCCATGCTCCACGCGCGCGGAGTGTTTCTCGAAGCGAAACCATTCTCGATCGGGTTCCGCATCGAGCATCCACAGGCGCTGATCAATCGCGCTCGATTTGGCAAAAACGCCGACAATCCCCTGCTCGGCGCTGCCGATTACAAACTCGTCCATCACGCCAAGAATGGCCGCTCGGTGTACAGCTTCTGCATGTGCCCCGGCGGCACGGTGGTCGCGGCGGCCTCTGAAGTTGGGCGAGTCGTGACCAACGGCATGAGTCAATATTCACGCAACGAACGCAACGCCAACGCAGGCATCGTGGTCGGCATCACCCCTGAGGTCGACTTTCCTGGCGGCCCGTTGGCTGGCATAGAATTTCAACGATTTTGGGAATCACGCGCATATACGCTCGGCGGCGGTACCTATCGCGCGCCGGGACAATTGGTGGGCGACTTCCTCGCCGGCCGCGCGTCGACAGAATTCGGCACGGTGCAACCGTCGTATACGCCAGGCGTGCATCTGTGCGACCTCAGCACGGCGCTCCCCGAATATGCCATCGCGGCGATTCGCGAAGCGCTGCCTGCCTTCGCGCGCGAGATCAAAGGTTTTGATTTCAAGGACGCGATCTTGACCGCTGTCGAAAGCCGCACCTCATCGCCACTGCGCATCACGCGAGATGATGACGATTGCGAAAGCCTCAACACGCACGGCTTGTATCCCAGCGGTGAAGGCGCGGGCTACGCGGGCGGAATCCTGTCCGCTGCGGTCGATGGCATCAAGATCGCCGAGGCGGTCGCGCGCAGCATGACCGCGAAGTGAGCAGCGCACGCAGCGGAACTGCTGCGACAAATGGGCAACGCAAGAAGCGCGGACGATGTGTCCGCGCTTCTTGTTGATGTGAATAGTTGATGCGTCTTGACGCGAACACTCAACTGCGCTTGACCTTGACCCACTTCTGAGTGCGCGCTGCTTCGAGCACTGCATCGCAGACGTATTGCGTTCCTAATGCGTGGCGGAAATCGGCAAAGCGACGCGTCGCGTTCGGCTGCTCCAACGACACGAGGAACTCATGCAAGCCGTGCACGAACGAATGCTCGTAGCCGAGACCAAGTCCAGGCACCCACCAGTTGCCCGCGTAAGGATGATCGCCATCGGTGCAATGAATGCTGCTCCAACCACGACGGTCGCCCGACACTGCATGATCGAAGTAGCTCAATCGATTGAGGTCGTGCAGATCCCACGCGAGCGACTTGTGCTCGCCGTTGATCTCGAAGGTGTAGAGCGCCTTGTGACCGCGGGCGTAGCGCGTTGATTCAAACACCGCGAGCGATCCGTTCGCGAAGCGTGCGAGAAACGCGCACGCGTCGTCGATCTTCACCGCTTGCTTCTTGCCCGTCGCGGTGTGCACGCGCTCTTTGATAAACGTCTCGGCCATCGCGCTCACCGCCACGATGTCACCGTTGATCCAACGCGCGGTGTCGATGCAATGCGCCAGCAAATCACCGGTGACACCAGAGCCCGCGACCTTCGCGTCGAGTCGCCACAGCCCCGTGCCGCCCTGCGGGAGATCCGCAGAAATCGTCCAATCCTGCAGGAAATTGGCTCGGTAGTGGAAGACTTTGCCCAACTCACCCGCGTCAACAATGTTTTTCGCGAGCGTCACCGCGGGCAAGAATCGATAGTTGTACCAAACGAGGTTGGGCAACTTCGCCTTCTCCACCGCCTTGACCATCGCCTCGCCTTGTTTGCCGTTAAGCGCGAGTGGCTTCTCACAAAGAATCATCTTGCCATGCTTGATGCAAGCCAAGGCAATCTCCATGTGCGAATCATTGGGCGTGCAAATGTCCACTGCGTCGATGTCTTCGCGCGCGACCAGTTTGCGCCAATCAGTCTCGACGCTGCGCGCATCCCATGTCGCGGCGAACTCGCGAAGCTTCGCCTCGTCGCGGCCGCACACTGCTTGCAACACGGGACGACGACGATCATTGCCCGCGGTTCCCTTGTTGAAGAAGTGCGCGACCTGATGAATCGCGTTCGCGTGCGCGCGTCCCATGAATCCGTAGCCCACGAGTCCGATGCGCAGTTCGCGCGTCGCGCGTGGCGATGGCTCGGTGGTGGTGATGGCTGCGATCGGCTTCTTCGCGGACGACGCAATTGACTTAGATTTCTTGCGCACAGTGGTGGTCTTGGGCATCGTGTGTTCTCTGCTTTCAGGCGCCGGCAGTGGTCGGGGTCGTCGGTGTGATCGCGTCACGCACCGAGATCATGGTGCGAAGAACAGTGTTCCAAGTCTCTTGTCGTTCGAGCACTTCGTTGGGGAACATGCAGCCATCCCAACAGATGTGACGCATGCCACGCGCACTCGCACCCTCAAGCCAAACCTTCGAACACGCCGCGATATCAAGCTTGCCCTTAGGGTCATCGGCCGCGCAGTGACGGCCAGTCTTCTCATGCGTGCCCGTGCCGTGGACCGTGCCGTCGTTTTGCGCGACGTGGAAATCAATCGTCCAAGGTCGTAGCGCGCTGACCAGTTTGTCGTAGGCCTTATCGAACTGCTTGGGCGTGTGTTTCTTCGCGAGCAGTGCATCCTTGGGCGCGTTCACGCCGAGGAGATACAGATACGTGTGCGCGAGATCCGCTTGAAAACCCACAGTTCCCGGCATGTCCACCGCTTCGAGCACGGCGAGCATCGACTTCCAAGAATGCATGCCCGCCCAACAGACTTCACCTTCTGCGGCGAGACGTTCACCGTGGCCCGCAGCAACCATGCCTGCTTCACGAAACGTTGCGGCGATCTGCTTGATCGCGCCCTTGGCGTTCTTCGCAGCAGCTTTGGTGCCCGTCGCGGAGTCGATGCGAATCACGCCGTACTTGCGCACGCCATGCTCATTGAGAATCCGCGCGACGCGACATGACTTGCGAATGGCATCGATGAACTTTGCGCGCTGCTCGATGGAACCCATCGCACTATCGCCCACAGTGCCTGGCCACACGGGCGCAACGATGGAACCGACTGCAAGCCCTTTGGCCGCGATCTTGTCCGCCATCTTGCGCAAGTCGCTCTCACTCGCATCGGGATCAGTGTGCGGATGAAAGAGAAAGATGTCGACGCCGTCGAACTTCTTTCCATCGACCTTTGCATTGGCGGTGAGCTCAAGCATGCGATCGAGCGAGATGGGAGGGTGATCGGTTCCTGGCTCTTTGCCCACGAGGCCCGGCCACATAGCGTTGTGCAATTTCATGGTGATTCTCCGCAGAAAACAAGGGTCGAACGAGATTTATCGAATGCTGGGCGCGCCCACTTCAGGACCGAAGTAGCGCAGACAGACCAGAGGTTCAGTGGTCGAGGTGTTGACGAAGCGCACGCCAGCGCGCGCACCATCTTCGGTGCAGAAGTATTCGTCTTCGGTGAGTTCGTGAAAGCGAATCAACTTGGGGCTCGAGAGAGGTTGCTCGTTGATCGTGCCTCGTCCTTGCACACAAGTCAGTCCGAAGGCTCCGTTGTCGCGCACAGTGCACGACGCGCCTGGTGCGACGGTGATTTCTTTGGCGCTGAAGTACTCAAACCCATTCATCGCGCCGTAAATCACCCAGCGATCAACGAAGCCATCCCCTTCGCTGGCCACGCGAGGTTCGAGATAGCGATTGGCCTTGAAGTTGGGATCGACGTTTTTCTCCCAGTCCAATTGTTCGACGATGAAGTCAAGGTCTTGATGCTTCTCGCGCGGCATGTCTTTGACCAGAAGCTCCCACGGCACCATGCGACCTTCGACCAGCGACTGATACATGGCAAAGACATCGGAGCCCCACTGCGGTTCATAGGTGCACAGCGATCCTGGCGCGTGGAGTACACGCGGCTCCATGATCCAACCGGTACCGACTTTAAGTCGATATGCCTGCGAGATGTCAAGAATTCCGTTGTCCCCGCGGTTCCAATTCTCCAGGCAACGGCGCAGCTCTGCCTTGGTCGTTCCCGGGACGAGTCCCATGAAGGTGAAGGGAAAGTTGTTGCCCACGTTGTTGTGTTGCGGCGGGAAGTAGTACGCCTCGGGTTTGCCCTCGCGCCCCACCAACGCGGCCTGCGCGTCGTCTTGATGCATGTGGTGCGGGATCGGGCCCATGTTGTCGAAAAACTTCGCGTAAACAGGCCATTTCCCGTACTTCGACCAGATGCGTGCACCGATGAGCGCCGCGCCGCATTCAGCCACTGCTTGTTTGAGCGTGAAGCGCTCGCGGCCAATCACCACGTAGGACAATCCTTCATCGATGGTGCGATTGTCGTTGGCCGCTTCAGTGGTCGAGGAGAACCATCGTTCATCAATGCCGCCACGATGCAAGCCATACGCGTATGTGTCATCGGGATGAAGCTTGATGCGCAAACCTGGCTGCAGGAACGAGCGCGGTACCCAACAAGGAGCCAAGCGCAGCAAGCCTTGCGTGCGCGAGAGTTCGGACATCACGGCACGATGCGCGCCGTCGTGGCTTGTCGTGAGTTCAAGAAGCGAAGTCGGAGTCGATGCGGACATGGAACTGCGCAGTATGTCGTAGAACGCAGCTCGAGCAGGCGCTCTGCCGCGTGATCAGTTGGAAAAGTACCTCTGCCCACGCCGCGCGGCTCGTCCACGCCGCGCGGCTCGGCCACGTCGCGCGGCTCGTCCACGCCGCGTGGCTATCTCCTGTACTCACACCATGCGCTTGTAGGGCGAATGCTGTCCTGCTGTTGGTGGCACGACTCGGAAAATTCGCGCGCTGTGCGCAGCCATCTTGATCGTTGCGAATCCCATCTGGACATGGAAGTGCGAGGCATCGCCGCGATCGAACTCCATCGCATCCTTGAAGGTTGTGCCCGCCATGATGCGACCGTCGCGCACCGAGATGGTTTCTTCGACCTCGGTTGATTCCATGTTCACGACGATGAGGCATGTCTCAAGCGCACGATCGGTCGTGCGCAAGAACGCCAACAGCTTCTTGGTGCGCAAGAACACCACATCGCCCTTTGCAAGCGCGCGCAGGTGGCGACGCGCGTCATATATGCCGCGCATGAACTCCCACTCAGGGAAGCCATCGTGCACGAGGTCCCAGCGCATCGGTGCGCGATTCTCAGGATCAGCGCCGCCGGGCGCGCCGATTTCTTGACCGTAGTAGAGATTGGGACAACCAGGCAACACCGCTTGCAACGTGTGCGCAACGCGACGAATGCCTGCGTCGGGCACAAGATGCGCGAGACGCTCGGTGTCATGGTTTTCGAGTGTGGTCCAGCAGCGCAAGATGAACTCGATGCCCGCATCATCAACCATGTCGCGCAAACGATCAGCAGTGGTCGGACCATCGGCGCGACCGCTGCAATAGTCGAGCACAATCATGCGCGCATTCATGTTGAGAATGCCATCAAGCGAACGATCCCAACCTGCGGGCGCGTTCCAGATTTCACCGATCACGCATGAACCAGGCTTCTCGCCGTGAGCGCTGCGCGAAAGCTCGCGAAGAAAGTGCGGACCGATGTCGCTCGCAACATCGAGTCGCCAACCATCGATGCCATCACGCAGATACGAACGCACTGCGCTGCCTGGATCAAGCCACAAGTGACCGCGCACTTCATCGCGCTCGACATGGAGATCGGGCAGATTCGCAACATCGGCCCAGCCGCGATAGCCGTTGGGATATTGACTGCCGATGAAAAACCACGAGCGATACGGGCTGTTCACATCGCGCATCGCCTCTTCGAAGAAACGATGGCGTCGTCCGACATGATTGAACACGCCATCGAGCACGATTCGCATGCCGCGCGCGTGAACTTCATCGATGAGCATGCGCAAGTCCGCGCGCGTGCCGTAGTCAGGACTGATCTCAAGGTAGTCCGCTGCGTCGTATTTATGGTTGGTGTACGCGAGATGAATCGGATTCAGATACAGCACATTCGCGCCAATCGCTTGCACGTGATCGAGCTTGGCGCGCACGCTTGCAAGATCGCCGCCCCAAAAATCAATCTCGTGGCTCCACACGCCGGCCTCGGGGATAAAGTGGCCTTTTGCGGGCGTTTCATGCCAATCGCGCATGCGTCGAGGGTGTGAGTAATGCGCGCGCTTCGCCGCAAAGTCTGCGCTCGGCGCGAAGCGATCGACCATGACTTGATACACGACCGCGCCCGCGCGCCAATCGGCTTCGCGAGCTGAGATGCGTTCGGCGTGGTCACCAGGATTGGCGTGAATGGGTGGGTGTTGCACGAATGAAGAATAGCGCCGCCATCCGTGCCGGCTCGCTCGACGCGAGATCGCCGCGCGCAATGAGCGCCGAGTCGCGTCACACCGCACAACGAACGAAAGACCAACGATTCTGCCACAATGGGCCGCTTCCCCTGTGAATCTGCCATGAACGACTTCTCGTCCGCTCATCTTCCTCGACGCACCTTTGCGATCATCTCGCACCCCGACGCGGGTAAGACCACGCTCACGGAAAAGTTCCTGCTCTACGGCGGAGCGGTCGCGCTCGCGGGTTCGGTCACCGCGCGCAAAGACCAGCGTTCGACCGCTTCCGATTGGATGGAACTCGAGCGTCAACGCGGCATTTCGATTTCGTCGACGGTGTTGCAGTTTGATTACGACGGCTATCGCGTCAACCTGTTGGACACGCCTGGCCACAAAGACTTTTCCGAAGACACCTATCGCGTGCTCACTGCAGTTGACGCCGCGGTCATGGTCATCGATGCCGGTAAAGGAATCGAACCACAAACGCGCAAGCTGTTTGAAGTGTGTCGCCGTCGCGGCGTTCCCATCTTCACCTTCATGAACAAGTGCGATCGGCCCACCAAAGATCCGATTGCGTTGCTCGATGAATTGGAATCAGTGCTTGGAATCGGCGCGTTTCCCGTGAATTGGCCAGTGGGAAACGGACACGAGTTCCGCGGCGTGTATGACCGTCTTTCCCAGCAATTTCACTTGTTTGAACGCACACGGCGCGGCGCGCACGAAGCGCCCGTCGATGTCGTCGGTCTTGACGATCCCAAGATTTCGCAGTTGATCGATTCCGATGTGCTCGCACGCGCGCGCGACGAAATCGAAATGTTGCAAGGCGCAGGCGAGAGCTTTGAACGCTCGCGAGTTCTCGCGGGACAAGTGACACCTGTGTACTTCGGCAGTGCCGCCAACAACTTTGGCGTGCAGCTGTTGCTCGATGGTTTCTTGAAACACTCCGCAGATCCAGGACCGCGACTCGCGGGCGAGCGCCTCATCAGTCCGCAAGATCCGGGCTTCAGCGGATTCGTGTTCAAGATCCAAGCGAACATGGATCCCAAGCATCGCGATCGCATTGCGTTTGTGCGCATCGTCTCGGGCGAATTCACCCGCGAGATGTCGGTGGTGCATGTTCAGAGTGGCAAGCGCATTCGACTCTCGGGCGCGCAGAAACTCTTCGGACAACAACGCGAGACCGTGGAAGAAGGTCGCGCGGGCGACGTGATTGGAATCATCGGTCACGACATCTTGCACATCGGCGACACCCTGGCCGAAGATCGCACCGTCGAGTTCAACGAGATCCCTAGCTTCACGCCTGAAGTGTTCGCGTACTTGCATAACCCAACACCGGGCAACTCTAAAAAGTATCGCCTCGGCGTCGATCAACTGCTCAAAGAGGGCGTGGTCCGTCAGATGCACATCGGCACGGGACAAGTGAAGACGCCGATTCTCGCGGCGGTGGGACCGCTGCAATTTGAAGTGGTGCAGTACCGACTCAAGTCGGAGTATTCCGCTGAATCGCGCCTCGAAATGGCACGTTGGAACATCATGCGCTGGTGGCGCAAACCCGATGCGACGAGCGAGTGGTTGCCTGACCTCCTCTCCGATTCGACGCATGGTGTCGATCAAGAAGAGCGGCGCGTGATCTTCTTCACCGATGAATGGGCGGTACGCAATTTTCAGAAACGCATGCCCGCCGTTGAGTTGTCTCCGCTTCCGTTTGAGTGATCGCTCGTGCGGTCAGTCACACCACTCGTCGCGCTACACTTTACGCCCATGGAAGAAATCCCCTTGATTCTTGCGGCAGACGGCATGTTCATCGTGGGCAGCCTTGGATGCTGCGCCGTGGTGTGCGCTCCGTTGTTGTGGGGCATCGCGGTGTACAACGGTCTGCGCACCAAGCAGGTCCGCGCGCGCAACGCGTTTAGTCAGATCGATGTGCAGCTCAAGCGCCGTCACGATTTGATTCCTAATCTCGTTGAAGCGGTGAAGGGCTACATGGCGCATGAGCGTGGCACACTCGAAGCCGTGATCGCCGCACGCACGCGCGCCGCTGGAGCGCTGAGCACCCTGAGCGCCGAAGGTGGCGCGTTGAGCATCGCATCGATGACGTCGCTAGCCAACGCATCGGGCGTGCTTGATGGCGCACTGCATCGACTCATTGGACTCGTCGAGCGATACCCCGAACTCAAGGCCAACCAGAACGCTCTCCAGTTGCAAGAGGAATTGGTGAGCACCGAGAATCGCATCGCGTTCGCGCGACAAGCATTCAACGACAGCGTGATGCGACTCAACGAGTCCATCGTTGTCTTTCCCGCGAGCATCGTGGCCAAGACGTTCGCCATCGCACCGATGGGCTTGTTTGAAGCCGAAACCAGCGAACGCGCGCTGCCTAGCGTGAAGCTGTAGTCGCGCGCGGTGATGTGACGGCGGGGCTCGGGCCTCCGCTTGCGTTCGCTCACGACACTGTCGGAGCAGTTGAGGAAACCCACGATGACAACTGATTTCTTCGAGGCTCAAGATCGCGCGCGCAAACAAACTGGGCGCTTGGTGATGCTGTTCATCTTCGGCATGAGCGCGACCATGCTCTCGCTGTGGGCGGTCGCGGCAACTGTGGTCGCCTTTGCGTTAGGCAATGCGAAAACCAATCGCGGCGAATCGCCGCAATGGGCAGAAGCGTTTGGCAGCTGGGAACTCTTCGTGATGGTCATCGTGATTGTCGGATTGATCGTGGGCATCGCAACTCTGGTCAAACTCGCGCAGTTGTCGCAAGGTGGAAGCAAGATCGCGGAGATGCTCGGCGGCGTGCACATTTCTCCGGGAACCCGCGTGGCACAGCATCGCGAACTGCTCAACATCGTCGAAGAGATGTCGATTGCCAGCGGCGTCCCTGTCCCACCCGTGTATCTCATTGATTCGCCCTCGATCAACGCATTTGCTGCGGGACCAGACCCATCGCGATCGGTCATCGGCGTGACCACGGGATGCGTCAAGTTGCTCTCGCGCGATGAACTGCAGGGCGTGATCGCGCACGAGTACAGCCACATCTTTCACGGTGACACGCGCATCAACGCGCGCACTACGGCGGTGATCGCGGGAATCATGGCCATCGGCATGATCGGCTACGTCATGTTTCGTTTCATCGGTCCGACGCTGGCGCGCTCTAGTGGCGGCAAGAAAAATCCTGGCCCCGCGCTGGGACTCGCAGTGATCGTGCTCGGGCTTCTGGTGTGGGCCATCGGATCATTGGGCATGTTGTTTGGCCGCATGATTCAAGCCGCAATCAGCCGTCAAAGGGAATTTCTCGCCGACTCTGCGGCGGTGCAATACACACGCAACGCCGATGGAATCGGTGGCGCGCTGGCCAAGATTCGCGATCACTCCGCGCGCATCGAGTCGCCCGCCGCGAGTGAGCTCAATCACTTCTTCTTTTGCTCTTCGCTCGACACTCTGTTCGCCACTCATCCGCCCATCAACGAGCGCATCCAACGCATCGTGGCCATGGGCGCGAATGCGCTCGGTGCGCGTGAGACTAAAGCCGCGAGCACCGCCGCGCGCGCGACATCGGCGCAAGCATCAACGCAGCAGACTCGGCAACCGTCTCTGCACAGGGGAAGCGCGCTGCCCGTCGCAGGATTTGCCGGAGATTCAGTCGATGCGACCTCGCGCGGCGCTGGGCAGCCATCTCGCGCCATCGCCAACGCGGGCACACTCGATGCCGATGCGTTGAAGCAAGCTCGTCAGTGGCGTGACGGACTTCCTCCGATGTTGCGCGATGCCACGCACGACAGCATTGGCGCGCGTGCGCTCTGTTACGCCGTCACACGTCGCAACGGTGCGCATGAAGCGTGTGACCTCATCGTGGCCACGCATGATGGTGAAGCCTACGAGGAGTACAGCCGCATCGCCGTCGCGGTCATGCAGCTGCGCTCGGATCTGCAAATGGCGCTGATTGATCTCGCGGCGCCGATGCTCTTTGAACTCGGAGTCGATCGCTATCGAACCTTTCGCGCATTGCTCGCGCAAGCAGTACGCAGCGACGGCAGCACTGATCTGCGCGATTGGTCGTTGTTGAAGAGTCTTGAGCGCAACGTGGAACGCCGCTTCATCAACACGCCCGCGAAGGCCAACAAAACGCTGGCGCAATTGCATGAGGAAGCACGGCGAGTCCTCGCAACGGCCGCGTCTACTAGTCACGGCGAAGACTCCGCGCTTACCGCATTTCGTCGTGCGTACAGCGTATTTGGCGCGGAAGCTCCAGCGATGCCCGCGCGCAACACCATCACCCTCGATGCGCTCAGCGAAGACGCGCGTGCGCTGGCGCAGCTGAATTTCGCGGATCGCGCGCGACTGCTCGAAGCGTGCGCGATGGCGGTCAGTCACGACGGCGACATCACGCCCGATGAACATCTGGTGGTGCGCTCACTCGCCGATGCACTCGATGTGCCGTTGCCCGCGATGCTTTCGCACGCGTGATTTCGATCATTGCCACTGCGAGAGCAGGCTCGCAAGATCAGCCGCATCGGTCAACGCATCGCCCGTGAGATCGCCGTCATCGCTGCCCCAGTTGTTGAGCAGGTGCGCGAGATCCACCGCATCAACATCACCGTCGTTGTTGAAGTCAGCGTTGCTCGAACCGCACGAGTCTGCGATGCCATCGCCATCACAGTCGCGCGGACCGATGCGCACGAACCACACGTCTTGCTCGCCGTTGGCCGTCATGCAAAACGCGAGATTGGCTCCGAGCGCATCACTACGCATGTGAAAGTAGTCGCCCATCTTATTCTGCTGCGGCCAACCGACGAACGAATCAAAGGCTTGGGTCAGCGCGATGGGAGTACTCCACGACGCGCCTCCATCAAACGACTGCGTGAAGTACAGACGCGAAATGTTCACTTGGCCCGATTCGTGCGTCGAGAGATAGATCGCGTCGAGTCGCCCGTTGGGCGCGAGACTCATGGTGCCCATCCAGTTCCATGAGTTTGCGTTGGGCGCATCGGCGTTGACGCGAATCGGTGCGCTCCATGTTGCGCCTCCATCGAGCGAACGAATGAAGTGGACATCGAGCGGATCGTCGGCGAGTTTTCCCGCAGGTGGATCAATCGATGACAGCACGTACACCGCGCCCGCCGCGGCCGCTTCGATAGAGATTTGCCCCAGTAATCCCGCGGGATTTGGCCCAGTTGAGTAGCGCAGCGGACCACCGAGATTCAATGCGACTGCACTCACGAACGTTGGCGTTGTCGATTTGTTCTTCGCAGTCACGCTCTTGACGCAATAGAACACGCCAAGATTGAACGGACTCGATTGGATACCCACGAGATAGAGATCACCTTCTGGCGCAACTGAAAGTGTTCCCCACCGCACAGGTGTTGGCATCGCGATTGGTTGTTGCCACGAGAGTCCGCCGTCAATGGAGCGACAGAATGGTGTCGTCGCGTAGGTGCCTGCCGCGGTTGACCAACATGCATAGATGTTGTCGCGTCCAACACCGGTGGTTCGATCAGTGGTGATCCACGCTTTGTCTCCGCCAAACGCAAAGGTCGGCGCAGTCCAGGTCGCACCAGCGTCTGCGGAGAGAAACGAATCGCACTCGAAGTTTCCGCGCAAGCTGTGATAGATGATCGTGCCATCCGCGCGCGCATCGAGCACGGGGTCGCTGCGAAAAATACCGTTGGTGTGCGGGCCACCATTGATCCACGTGCGTCCACCGTCGCTGCTTGACGCGTATCCCGCTTCGCGAAAGTTCGAGGCGATCGAATCAAACTGTCGCCAACCGATGACCATGCGACGCGGGTTGGTGGGGTCAACTGCGAGCGACGGTTCGTTCGCGGCGTCGCCGGGAATGTTCGCGCCCGCAGCCGAAACATTGACTTGCGCGGGCGGACCCGCAGTCACCACTGCTGCGCTCGACCACAAAACCACAGCGAACAGTGCAGCGACATCGGCGTGAATCGACTTCATGTACTGAGACTAATCCCAGTTTCCTCGATTCAAAGCACGACTTGATCAATCGAGATGAAACACTTCTTCCAACGGCAAAATCGAAGTGTCCGCAGACTTGCCCGTGAGCGACTCGAAGTAGGGAACCATGGTCTTCTGCCAACGCGCGTTGATCTCTTCGCTCTGCATGCCCGAGAGCGCGCGCGCAAAGTCGGGAGTCTCGCAGTAGCCGATGAGCAAGCCGTCGTCGCGCAAGAAGATTGAGTAGTTGGTCCAACCGTGACGCGAAAGCGCAGCCAACATCTCTGGCCACACCGCCTTGTGGCTCTCGCGATATTCAACCAGTCGATCGGCGCGCACTTGCAGTAGAAAGCAGACTCGCTTCATGATGACCTCTTATGGCGTGTGACAAAAAACTTGATGAACGACTAGCGCACAAAGGCATCGGCGAGACCGCCGTCAACATGAAGCACTTGACCAGTCGTGCGCGAACTCTCGGGGCCGGCAAGAAAACGAATCGCCGTCGATTGATCGCGCGGCGTGATCGTGGTCTTGAGCAGCGTGCGCTCCGCATAGAAGCGACCGAGACACTCAACCAGTTGCGCGTCGCTCATCGACGCTTCGAACGGAATCGAATACTTGGTCAAGCTCGCGATGACGCGCGCGCGCGGGAACATCGTGCTGCCTTCGATCACCGTCGCGGGCGCGACTGCATTCACGCGAACATGCGGCGCGAACGTCACTGCGAGTGAACGCACCAAATGATTCGCCGCCGCTTTCGATGCGTCGTAGGCGCTCGAGCCCCTCTTGGAAACCACCGCGTTGACGCTCGTCGTCACCACTGCAGAACACGCGAGTTTCTGCGCGACCATGATGTTGGCCGCTTCTTCGACGAGCACTGCAGGCGCGAGGACGTTGACTTGCATCGCGCGCATGAAATCGTGATCACTGGTGACTCCGTCGGCGCCGGGGGTTGGGAACATTCCCGCGGTCACCACCAACTCATCGATGCCTCCGTATGCGAGCACGATGTCGTCGAAAGTCTTGCGCACTGCGGCGCGATCCGTCGCATCGCACGCGAGCGCGATCGCTGGTCCACACGAAGAAATTCCACTGCCGGCAACACCGATGCCGCTGCCGAGTGATCGCTCGAGATCTTGCGCGGTTGCTTGCGCGCTCGATGCATCGAGATCAACGCAAGCGATGCACGCATCATCTGCCGCAAACGCTGCGGCAGTCACGCGACCGATGCCACTGCCCGCACCGACGATGACGCTGACATGCCCGGCCAATGGCTTGGGCTTCGGCATGCGCTGAAGTTTCGCTTCTTCCAAACGCCAGTACTCGATGTCAAATGCCTCTTGTCGCGGGAGTGCGCGATAGCCGCCGATTGATTCCGCGCCACGCATGACTTCAACGGCACATCGATAGAACTCAGCGGTGGTGCGCGATTCACTCTTGGACGAGCCCCACGCAATCATGCCGATTCCAGGAATCAAGATGACCGTTGGCTCAGGCGCGCGCATCGCAGGACTGTCTGGGTGTCGACAAGTCTGGTGATACGCCGCGTAGTCCGTGACGTACTGCGCGAGCGCCGCTTCGGTCTTGGCGCAGAGCTGCGCGAAGGTTTCGCGATGCGGATCGAAATCAAGAAACAGTGGCTTGATCTTGGTGCGCAGAAAATGATCGGGGCATGACGTGCCCAACTCGGCGAGACGCGCGGCGTCATTGCTCGACACAAAGCGCAGCATCGCGTCGTCGTACTGCACTGTGGCGATCATGCGTCGTCGCGATGAGACTTTTCCGCGCAAGAACGGGAGGAACTTCACCAGCAGTGCTCGCCGCGTGTCTTCACTCGCGGGGGCGATGCGTTGTCCGCCGAAGGTATTCGCGCCGCGATCGTGGGCTGCGAGATATTCCGATGCGCGCGAAATCAGCGAGAGCGACAAGTCGTAACACGCGCGCGGATCGTCCGACCAATTGATGAGTCCGTGCTGACCCATGATGGCGCCGTCCGCATCGGGATGCGTGTGACAAAGTTTCTCGAGCGCCAATCCAAGTTCGAATCCAGGACGCATCCACGGAAGCCAACGCAGAGTGTTGCCGTACACCTCGCGCATGACCTCTTCGCCGCGCACGCAGGCGGCAATGCTGATGAGCGCGTTGGGATGCGTGTGATCAACATGGGCCCGCGGAACAAACGCGTGCAGCGGAGTGTCGATCGAAGTCGCGCGTGGATTGAGATTCCATGTGCAGTGACGATAGAGGTCGACCATGTCGTCCTCGGCCTGCGACTTGATTCCGCGTTCAGCGCGCGCGGCGTACACCGACTTCAGTTGCTCGAGTTTCGCCATGGAGAGCGATGAGAAAAACTCACGGCCCGCGGTGCGCAAATCTCCGCCCGAACCTTTCACCCACAGCACGCGTTCGAACTTGCCCGTGAGTGCGTCGCGCTCTTCGACTTTGCTCGACGTGTTTCCGCCGCCGGTGTTGGTGACCCGTTGATCATCACCAAGACGATTCGATCGATACACCAGCAGCGCCACGGGATCGAGTTTGGCCGCGTCCTCGTCCTTCCACGTGCGAGTCACAAAGGCAGGATTCGCGGCGGGAATAGCGGATTGGGGAGTGGCGGTGGTCATTGAGAGTTTCAAGCAAGGCGTGCAAAGGAGTGCGAGCGAGCAAGTTAGGCATAAACGCGTGCGGCTGCTTCGCGCATCTGTTTGGATGCAACGACGCGCGGTTCGAAGCGCGGCATCTCTGTGGTGTTGCGAATGAGCGAACGCAACGGAGCGGCCGAGGTGAGTCCTTCCATCGCCGCGTGTTGCATAAGTGCGTTACCGATGGCGGTGCATTCGATGGGGCCGCACTCCACTGCAAGTCCTGAAGCATCTGCGATGAGTTGATTGAGCAACGCGTTCGCGCTTCCGCCACCAACGATGACCAGCCCGCGCGCGTCATGTGATGCGATGCGCGCCGCATCATGTGCCGCACGAGCCGTTGCGAGAGCAACGCTGTCAAGTGCGCAGCGGATGATTTCACCATCACTCTCAGGAACGCGTTCTCCGCGCGCAGCACACAACGCGCGAATACGCGCAGGCATGTCGCCCAATTCGAAGAGCGCGGGATCGTTGGGATCAATCACACTCGCCAACGCGGGAGCAGTCGCCGCAAGCGCAGAGAGTTCGCTCCATGAACGCGCTCGGCCCTCGCGCGCGAAGACGCTCTCGCATTGCTGCACCAACCACATGCCCGCGACGTTGCGCAGAAATCGCACCGTAGAAAACGCGCCCAGTTCGTTCGTCATGTTGGCTGCGCGCGCCGCGTCATCGATGATCGCATGGGGCAACTCTGCGCCGACCAACGACCACGTTCCACTCGAGACAAACAGATCGCGCGCAGGATCAATCGGAGCCGCGATCACCGCCGAAGCCGTGTCATGCGTGGCCGTCGCGAACACGGGCGTGCTCGACGAAAGTCCGGTTTCACGCGCGACACCAGCACGCAATGTTCCTAACCCAACCGCTTGTCCCGCATCAACCAACTCAGGCAAAATGCGCTGCGGAATCCCTGCACCGTCGCACAGTTGCGCACTCCACTCGCGCGTGTGCGTGTCCAACATCTGCGTCGTGCTCGCGTTGGTGCGCTCACTGTGCACGGCGCCACACAACCAATACGCGATGAGATCGGGAATCATCAACACGTGACGCGCGCGCTCGAGCGGACGCGCAGGATCACTCGCATCCGCGGCAAGTTGGTAGAGCGTGTTGAACGGTTGAAAGGCGATGCCCGTCGCGCGATAGATGTTCGTGTCACCGATGCGATTGCGCAGATCGATGAAGGAAGCTTGCGTGCGCGCGTCGCGATACGCCGCCACTGGCTGCACCAAGCGACCCGCTTCGTCGATGAGTCCGTAGTCGACGCCCCACGCATCCACCGCAATCGAATCAACCGCGCCATCGCGCGCAGCCACCCGCAGTCCGTCGATGATCGATGTCCACAAACTCTCGATGGCCCAACACCAACGACCGCCGTCGCTACCCACATCACTGCGCCAAATCGGCGCGTTGGCGAAGCGATGAAGCTCGCGCACCGCGAGCGTCGACTCCCCTACTTTCACTTCCATGACGCGCCCGCTCGATGCACCGAGGTCGATCGCAATATGCCGGCGTGCCGCGCGACTCATGCGTAGGAACCGCCCGATGAACTCTTGCGCGGCAAGCGATCGCTCGCCGCACGCGCCTCGTAGTTGCTCGTGCGATGCGCGACCAATGGTTGGGCAGGCAAGCCACGTGCGGCGCGCCAATCACAGAGTGCTCCGCGCACATCGGTGGCAAACGCGTGCTTCAAAAATTCCTCTGCGGCGACGACATCATGCTTGCTGCGCGCGGCATCGAGTGCTGCCAAATCCACCAGCAACGCCTTGGCGAACAACTCTTGCACGGTGACCACGGTCTGAATCATCGCCTCGATCTTGGGCTTGAGGTTGTGCGATTGATCGATCATGTACTCGATGGGGAGGTCGCGGCCGAGCGCATGCTCCGCTTCGCAAATGGCTACAAAAATGCGGAAAACGCGATAAGGATCGATCGATCCAGTAGTGAGATCGTCGTCGGCGTAATGCGAATCGTTGAAGTGAAATCCGCCCAGCATTCCCTCATCGGCCAGGAACGCGACGATGTGTTCCACGTTCTGCCCCGGCAAATGATGGCCCATGTCGATGAGCACTTTCGCGCGTGGCCCCGCATGCTTGGCGAAGGTCTGCGCCATGCCCCAGTCGGCAATATCGGTGTGATAGAACGCTGGCTCGAACGGCTTGTATTCGATGAGCATTTGCATCGACGAGGGCATCGCGTCATGCACTTCACGCAGCGCTTCCATGCACCAACGCTTGCGCCGTGCGATGTGCCCCTGTCCGGGATAGTTGGTTCCGTCGGCAAGCCACACCACCAACGTGCGCGAGTCCACCGCTTGCGCGAGCTCGACCGAATGCAAGAGATGCGTGATCGCGGCGCGACGCACCGATGGATCTTCGTTGGTCACCGAACCAAATCGATAGCACTGGCTCTCGAACAAATTTGGATTCACGCTGCCAATGCGCAGTCCGCGTGCGCGCGCGGCGGCAACCAACTCGCTCGCACCACCAGGCGTGCTATCCCACAACGCATGAACCGCCATGCGCGGACACGCACCAGTGAGTCGATGCACCTGCGCTGCATCATCGAGCTTGTCGTGAATCGTCAATGCCGCCGCGTCTTGCAAGAACTTGCCAAAGCGCGTCCCCGTGTCGGCGAAACCCCATGAAGGAATTTCTATCTCGAGTCGTGCGAGGCGCGCCAAGGCGTGCACTGGAATGACTGAGCATGAGGAGGGCATCACCACAAGGTACGGCATCAATGCGAAGAGCGCGTACGATGGCTCCGATGCCAGAACTTGATCATCTCTTGGCCAACAATCGCGCGTGGGCCACGCGCATGGAACAAGCGCACCCGGGATTTTTCCAAGCGCTCGCCGCGCAGCAACGCCCGCAGTATTTATGGATTGGCTGCGCCGATAGTCGAGTTCCCGCCAACGAAATCATTGGACTTCCGCCGGGCGAAGTCTTCGTTCATCGCAACGTGGCCAACCTGGTGGTGCACAGTGATCTCAACTGTCTCGCGGTGTTGGACTTCGCGGTCAACGTGCTGCGAGTGAAGGAGATCATCGTGTGCGGTCACTACGGCTGCGGCGGCGTCTCTGCCGCGCTGGCACCGAGTGAAGGTCGCGTGGTCGATCATTGGATTCGCCATGTGCGCGACATCGCGAAGTTCTATAAGGATCAGATCGAGTTGGAAACAACTCCCGATGCGCAATCGCGCCGCTTGTGTGAACTCAATGTCGCGGTGCAAGTGGTGCACGTTCGAGAATCGCCCGTGTTGCAATCTGGTCGTGCGGGCGAGATCAGAGTGCATGGATGGATTTACGACGTCGGTGATGGACTGCTGCGCGACCTCACGCCAATGGTCGATGAAGTGCGCGCGCTCGAACCATCATGCAGGTTGCGCGCATGACTGAGGCTCCGCGCGAGAACGATCGCTTTCGTGTGGTCGGCCCTATCGGTGCCATGGGCATCGTGGTTGCGTCGATGGTGGGCAGCGGAATCTTCTCGCTCTCAGGACAATTCGGCGCCTCACTAGGCACACCGACGAACTTCATGGCACCGTGGATTCTCGGGGGAATTCTCGCACTTTGCGGCGGTTTATCGCTGGCCGAGCTCGGCGCGATGATCCCTTGTTCGGGCGGCAGCGTTGAGTTTGCGCGTCGCGCCTTCGGTGCCACCGTGGGCTACCTCGTGGCCATGGTCACGATCCTCTCTGGATATTTTCTCTCGCTCGCCGTGGTCGCGTTGTTGATGGCGCAATACATCGACAACCTCTTCGACGCGGATCTTCCGCAACACGCCATCGCCGCGACGGCGATCGTGATTGCGTTTGTTTCGCAATTGCCTGGACTGCGCGCGGGCTACGCATTCAACACGGCGCTGTCGATGGTAAAAGTTGTGTTTGTCGCCGCGTTCGTGATTGCTGGATTGTTGTGGCCAGTGAGCACGCGACTCACCGCACCAGTTACGCAAGATGCGCCGGGACTTTTCTCTGCGGCGATTGCGAGTGCCACGCTGGTCGTGAGCTTCGCGTATCTCGGCTGGTCAACGGGCGCTGACATCGCCGGCGACATCAAACATCCTGGTCGAAACGTCCCCCGCGCAATCATCGGTGCGATCGCGTTGGTGTTTGTCCTCTATATCGGCGTCAATCTCGTGTATCTGCGCGTGATCGATCCTGCAGCGATGACGGGCAATGACGATGGTGGACTCGATGCCATCGGCGCCGTCGCGGCCAAACTTCTCTTTGGCGAAACGCTCGGCAGTGCCATGACTGCAGTCATCGCGCTGTTGTTCTTCTCCACCATCGTGTCCGGCACCATCACCTCCGCGCGCATTCTCGAGTCGATGGCGCGCGCGCGAGAGATTCCCGCAGCGCTCGGCGTGCGTCGCAGCGACGGCGTACCCGTTGCCGCGTTGATCTTGACCGTGGTGGCCAGCTTGCTTGCGCTGTTTCTCGGCTCGCTCAACGACATCTTGGAACTGTTGGTGGTGCTGGTGAATGTGTTCTCATCGCTCTCGATCGCTGCCGTGATTGTGTTGCGCCGCACCATGCCCGACGCGCCACGCCCGTTTCGCGTTCCGCTCTATCCGTTCACTCCGCTGCTCTATCTCGCGCTCGCGGGTTGGAGCATCGTTGCGAGCGTGATCGACGGCGGGAGCAACGCGATCCTTGCGTGCGCTATCACCGTCGCGATTCTGCTGATCATCAAACCGCTGTTGGTTCCGCGGCGTTCTTCCTCCACGACTCCCCTCGCGTAAGTCGCACTCATCTACAGAACATTCGATGAACACTCATCTCACTCAATCACTGCGGTTTCGTGTTCGATGTCTTTCGCTCTCGTCGTTGGCGTTGCTCCTTTGCGCATGCGCGTCGACCACGCCGACGGCAAGCGTCGCACCCACGACCAAGTCCACAACCTCCGCCACGGAATCAACCCTGCAGCAATTTGCGATTCTCATGTACGAAACCGGTGACGCATGGAATCGCTTGCCCAAAGCGGAACAAGACGCGCTCATGGAGAAGTACATGGCGTGGATCAAGGATCTGCGCGCGTCGGGTCACTTCAAAGATGGCGCGCCGATGGGTCGCGGTGGAGTGCAAATCACACTCGACGCTACTGGTGAAGCCGACGCTGATCCGCTCGACCCCAACGCGCCGAGCCTCACGGGCTTCTTCATCGTCGAGGTGAAGGACGCAGCGCAAGCAGAGCACATCGCCGCAACATGCCCCGCGTTGTTGCACGGCGAGACCGTGCATGTGCGGCCGATTGGTCACGAGTGATCAACATTGATCAACATTGATCACCAGTGATCATGGAAGATTATTCGCTGCTCTCCGCTGATTCAGGCAATGCGAGGCGTCGCGGCATTTCAACAATCGCCTCGCCCAGCTCCACTTCATCAACCGTCGTGAGTTCTGCGACTTTGTTGACCTGCTGAATCAAACGCTTCTCGAACGAGCTGAGCGCTGCGTTGTACGCCGTGCTCGCCGCGCCGAGCTTGTCGCCAACCATGTTGAGGTGCTTCACGAAGATGCCCACGCGCTTGACCAGTTCTTTCGCTTCATCGCCAATCTGCGCGGCGTTTTCAGCAAGTTTGGCGTTGCTCCAATGCATCGCCACCGTGCGCAACAGCGCAAGCAGTGTGCTCGGTGTTGCGACAATCACTTTGCGCTTCATCGCTTCGCTGTGCATCGCGGGATCCGTTTCAAATGCCGCGGTGAACGCACTCTCGATCGGGATGAACAGCACGGTGAACTCCACTTCGCCTTCAACCGCCGCGGCATAACCGCGCGCGTGCAGCGAGCGAATGTGATTGCTCAGCGCGCTTGCATGCTGGTCGCGTAACTCCCGCCGCGCCTGATCGCTGATTGCTGGATCAATTGAGTTCAGATACGCGCTCAACGGCACCTTCGAGTCGATCGCGATAAATCGATCACTCGGCAGCCGCACGATCATGTCGGGACGCAAGCGACCTTCCTCGCCCTCGATGCTCTGCTGCTCCGTGAAATGCACTCCCGCGGTCAAGCCTGCCATCTCGACCACGGTGCGCAACGCGACTTCACCCCACTGCCCGCGTTGGCGATTGTCACGCATCGCGCTGGTCAACAGCTGCGCCGCGCTCGACGCTCGCTGTTGCAAATCCGCGATCTGATTGAGCTGCTCGCCCAACATCTTCGCGTCGCCTTCGCGCCGTTCGCCCAGCGTCTTCATCAGTTCTTCGTGCTTGACCAACTGTTCTTTGAGCGGAATCAGAGTGGCGTCAATCGCTTTCTGTCGCGACTCAAGATCTTGCTGCGAGAGTTTGCTCTGCCCCTCGAATTGTTCCTGCGCGCGTTGCACCAAGCGGTCTTCGCTCATCTTGAGCACATCGCTGCCCGTGGCTTTGAACGCTTCGATGAGCGAGGCTTTCGATTGATCCACCGTGCGACGCAGCTCTTCGATGGAACGCTCGCGCTCCGCCAGTTGCTTCTCCATCGCATCGCCGCGCTCATGGATGCGCGTTTCGACCGCGCGAAGTTCTTGCGCGAGCAGAGCGCGGGCGCTTGACTCTTGATCGGCGCGCGCGCGCTCGGTAGATGCTTGAGTGCGCGCTTGCTCAGTTGCTGCGCTCGCTGCGGCCAGCGACGCCTTCGTGCTCGCGACTTCTTGCAACGCGGCGGACAACTCCACTCGTCCGCTTTGCAACTCTGTCCGCGCGATGTCGAGTTCGCGACGCGTCGCTTCAGCGAGCGCCGTCGCAGTCGCGGTCCTCGCGCGCAGCAGCAAACTGGTCACGAGAAACGCGGCGACTCCGCCGAGCGCTACGCCGAAGGTGATTCCCACCAAGTTTGAAGTTCCAACCATGAAGGCGATCGTACTCTCAAGCATCGTCGGTGATTCTCGATGCACGATGACTCATGCCTCACGGCGCGCGAGAAATCTGCATACTCCATGCATGCGTATCGAAAGCGATCTCACGGGCATCTTCATCGTCGACAAGGAACTGGGCATGAGTTCGATGCGCGTCGTTGAGATCGCGCGCCGTCGCGCCGGTCGAGCCAAGGCTGGTCACGCGGGCACACTTGATCCTTTGGCCACGGGCGTGTTGGTCGTCGCGTTTGGACGTGCGACCAAGTCGATCGATCGACTGATGGCTACCGAAAAAAAGTACGAGACCGAAGTCGATCTCTCCGCGTTTACCGCTACCGATGATCGCGAAGGCGAGCGACGCGAAGTTGAAGTCGCTCGCCCGCCCACGCGCGACGACGTCACCAATGCGTTGCGCTTGTTTCACGGCGATATTCAGCAGCGTCCCCCGTCGTTTAGCGCGATTCATGTGCAAGGCAAACGCGCCTACCAACTCGCGCGTGATGATCAACCACAAGAGCTTCCCGCGCGCACCGTGCGCGTGCATGAGATCGCGTTACTCGAGTACGAGTGGCCGATCGCGCGCATCGCGATGCGCACGGGTAAAGGGTTTTACGTGCGCAGTCTTGCGCGCGATCTCGGCGTCGCGTTGGGAACGGGCGGTCACTGTGCATCGTTGCGTCGCACCGCGGTTGGTCCATTCACCGAGCAACTCGCGCGACGATTAGGCGATGTGCCCGAACTCATCGATGCGTCGTGTGTGATGACACTCGAAGCGGCGCTGCAACTGATGGAGTCATCGGGCGCGTAAACGCGGGTGGCCATCGCGGGCGTTGGTCATTCACGCTGCAGTGGTCATCGAGACTTCGCCGCCGCGACGCGCGCGACGATCTTCGATCCAACTGCTCAAGACAAACAGCGCCATTCCCGCGAGCAGCATTACATCAGCAATGTTGAACACCCAAGGAAAGACGTCGCCGTTGCCATTGCCCGGCCAGTGCCAACCCATAGGCAATTGCCACTCGGGCAGCATGTGCAGAAAGTCACGCACCGCGCCGTAGTAGATGCGATCAAAGAGATTGCCCAATCCGCCCGCGAGAATCATGCCCACGGCGACGTGCATCATGTGCATGCGCGCGCGTGTTCCTCGCGCGAACAATACGATCGCTGCGGTCGTGGCCAGCAAGGTGAAGCCGATGAACAAGCCGCGCCGTTGTTGGCCGATGCCAAACACCGCGCCGTGATTGAGCACCAAACGGAAGTCGAGCAAATCCCACGGCAGCGCCGCAGAGCGCGCATGATGCGGCACAAAAAACGATGGGTCATCGAGGATGCGTTGACGATCAAGCTCGACGGGATATCCCGCGATGGTCTCAAACGCCCAGCTCTTACTCAGGAGGTCGATTGCGAGGCCTGTGGCAAAGACTCCGAGCAACGTGCACCACGCCAACGGCGAGCGCCACGATGGAAGATTGCCACGATCAAGCAGCGATCCCTCGCGCGTGACATCGCGCGACATCGTCGTCGCAGTATCAACCGACACAGGGTGCGCAGGCGACGAGTTCAAAGACGCGGGATCCATCACAGCGAGCGCATCCTTACACAGCTTCGTCAGCGAGTTCCGTTGGATTCAATGATGCGCTCGGCTTCGATCGTGTAATTGGCCCACGGCTTTGCATCGAGACGCGCTTTGGAAATCGGCTTGCCCGACATCTGGCACACGCCAAACGTTTTGTCTTCGATGCGCTGCAGCGCGGCGTCGATCTCAACCAAGATCTTGCGCTCTGCTTCGGCCATTCCCAGCGTGAAATCTTGCTCGTACACATCGGAGCCCATGTCAGCCATGTGCACCGGCATGTTGGAAAGTTGGCCACCTGGCGAACGAAGCGCTTCTTGCTCCATGCCGTTGAGCATCGCGAACAACTGTCGTCGCTTGGCCAACAGCAGATTGCGGTACTCCTCGAGTTCTTTCTTCGAGAGCTTGGTCTTGATCAACTTGATCTGAAGATCCGTGGGCGGAACGACAATCGCCGCAGAGGCAGCCTTTGACTTCTTCGCCGGCGTGATGCCCTTGGTCGAAATCGCGCGCACGCGACGACCGTTGATCATGATGAAATCGGTTCCGTCATTGCGCGCATTGAGCATCGCCGCGGCGACCGCAGCGACCGACTTGTGTTGCGCGAGATCAATCGGCCCCTTCTTCGGAACGTTGGGCGTTTCGGATGGATCTTGCTTGGCTTTCGCGCCCTTGGGATCACCCTTGGCGGCCTTCGCGCCCTTGGCGCCGATGGCGCTCTTGGCATCAACAGGCTTCGCAATCGCGGCCTTTCCCGATGCAGGCTTGATCGTCAATGCCTTCGTCTTTGAAGTTTTCGCTGCAGGCGCTGCGGGCGATGACTTCGCCGGCGCGGCCGCGGATTTCACTGCCGCGGGCGACACTTTTGTTGCCGCAGGCTTGGTCGCAGCACCCTTTGCAGAAGAAGTTTTCGCCGCGAGTGCGGGCTTGGTCGCGGCAGGCTTTTTAGCCTCGACCTTTTTTCCAGCGGACTTCTTTGCGTCCGGCTTTCCTGACGCAGACTTGGTGGACGTAGGTTTCGCGGGCGCGGGCTTCGTTGCAGAGCTCTTACTCGAAGCAGCAGCGGCGGGCCGTTTGGTCCCCGACTTCGCAATGAGGCTTGAGGGTGACTTGCTCGCGGGCTTGCTCGCGGACTTGCTCGCCGCAGCGGGCGCAGGTTTGGCTGAGGCCTTCGTGGCTGCCGCTTTCGCGACGGGTTTCGCCACAGTCTTTGCAACTGGGGCGGATGCCGATTTGGCCTTGAGGGCAGGCGCGGCGCCGCCCTTCGACTGTGCTTTCTTCGTGGCCAAGAAGTGTCTCTCTCTCCCTGAAGCGCGCGGGACGACAGTCGTCCGCACCCACTGCAGGGGGCGGCAGAGTAACAGGCTCGCCGCCATGCGTCAAAGCGATCCCGACTTCTGAAACTGCGCGAAAATGCCGCGAAACATGGGAGAAACACTCGGTCTAGAGCGTGCGCCCGCGCAACGAACTGTCGACATCAACCGATGTTTGCGAGCAGGATTGCCGCGGCGCGTGTGGCTCAGTGAGCCGCTTGGCTGACCGTCACCGCGAGCTCGTCATGGAACGAACCCATGCGGCGAAACTTCTCAAATCGCTGGCGCACCAACGTCTCGGGATTGACGCGCGAAAGATCGCGCAGTCGGTCAACGATCCACGTCTGCAATCGATCGGCGGCCTTGCGCGGATCGCGATGCGCGCCGCCGAGCGGTTCCGCAATCACGTCGTCAACCAAGCCGTTTTCGAGATTGCGCCGCGCCGTGAGCGCAAGACATTCGGCGGCGCGATTGTTTGTTTGCTCGTTCGACTCTTTCCACAGAATCGCCGCGCAGCCTTCAGGCGAAATCACCGAGTACCACGCGTGTTCGAGCATGGCCACGCGATCGGCAACCGCAATTCCCAACGCGCCGCCCGAGCCGCCTTCACCGATGACCACCGAAACGATGGGCGTGCGCAGTCGACTCATCTCCATCAAGTTGACGGCGATCGCTTGCGCTTGTCCGCGCTGCTCGCTGCCAATGCCGGGATACGCGCCTGGCGTATCAATCAGGGTCACGATGGGAAGGCCGAGTTTCGCCGCGAGTTTCATCTTGAGCATCGCCTTGCGATAGCCCTCGGGATGAGCGCAGCCGAAGTGTGCGGAAACTTTTTCGGCGACGGTCTTGCCCTTGTGATGCCCGATGAACATGCACTTCATCGAGCCGATGCGCGCGAAGCCCGAGATGATCGCGGGGTCATCGCCGAAGCAACGATCGCCGTGCAACTCGCAAAAATCGCGGCAAATCAAGGATGTGTAGTCGATGGTCTGCGGACGCAGCGGATGACGCGCGATGCGCACGGTCTGCCACGGTGTGAGATTCGCGTAAACCTTGGTCAACAAACTGGTGCGCGTTTCGTTGAGTTGCGCGAGCTCATCGGTGTAGAGCTCAGCGTCTGCGCGCTCCTCGATCGCATCGATCTGCCGTTCGATTTCGAGCACAGGATTCTCAAAGTCGAGTTGGTAGAGCGGGCTGTAACCGGGGCGAGGCATATCGAGCGAGTGTATCGGATGAGCGCCGCGATCCGAAAGCGTCGCGTGCGTCGAGCACTTTGCGCCGTCATCAATGCGCCGCGATGATCCCGACTCGCTACGTTGCGCGACATGCAACCACGCTTGGTCATCGTTGGATTTGGCAATGTCGGACACGCGATTGCGCGCGGCGCGATCTCTGCGGGCATCGATGCGCCGAGTGAAATTGGCGTGTGCGAACCCGATGTCGCGCGCGTGGATCTCGCGTTGGAGATGGGTCTGCGCGTGACGTCGACGAGCAGGCTCGCAGAGAGCGAGATCTTTGTGCTCGCGGTCAAGCCACAGAATTTCGCCACGGTTGCCGCGAGTATTGGCACGGTTGGCGCTGACGGGCCGCTGGTGATTTCGGTCATGGCGGGCGTGGGTACGGATGCGATTCGCGCGGCGCTCGGCGGCAAGGCACGCGTTGTGCGCGCGATGCCCAACATGCCGGCCGCCGTTCGACGCGGCATCACCGCGATCGCTTCAGACGCCGCCATTTCGGAAGCGGATTTCCTGCGCGCCGAGCAACTCTTTCAAGCGGTTGGCCGCACTGTGCGCGTTGCGGAAGCGCAGTTTGATGCGGTCACTGCAGTGAGCGGATCCGGCCCCGCGTTCCTGTTTCGCTTTCTCGAAGCGTGGACACATGCGGCCGAAGAGATTGGACTTTCGCCCGAAACTGCGCGCATTCTTGCCCGTGAAACGCTGATCGGTTCGGCAACGTTGCTCGACGACACGCGCGAAGAGCCCGAAGTTTTGCGCGCAAAGGTGACCAGCAAAGGCGGCACCACTGCCGCGGGCATGATCTGTCTCGACGATGTCGCCACGCGTCCTGCTGGAATCGATGCGTTGATGGGCGAAGCGTTGCGCGCAGCGCGTGATCGCGGCGCTCAACTCGGTCGTTGACGCGACGCGCTCGATGATTCAACGCGCGCAATAGTTCGACACTCGAAAGTCACGCGCTGGTCGTGGCGCGATTCGCTGACCACTTCGCTGCGTGTTGCGCGAGTTCCTCGGCGCTCCAGAAATGCTGCGCCATGCGCGACGCGTTGATGCGATTGATGTATTCCACCGGCAAAACTGCGTCGCGACAAAACGTGGCGTAACTCTGGGCATACGCCTTGTCTTGCGCTTCGTTCTGACGCACCCATGCGCTCAGCGGACGCTGCAGAAGCGTCGCGATGAGTTGCAACTGCGCCGCTCGATCAAGATCAACGCGATAGATCAGAATCCGCGCCGCGCCTGCGCGATAGATCTGCCAACGACGCGCAACATCAAACGGTTGCGCCAACGCATCGAAGTCAAACGTGGGTTGCATGTGACGATCGAACCACTCGATGCAGTCGCGCATGGGGAGATGAAGGTTGTGACGGTCGTGGTGCTCGAAGAGCTCAAGCAACCGCTCGGTCGTCCAGTTCTCTGATTGCCACGCAAGCCCCGTGTTTCGTTCGAAGTTTTCGAAGAACGCGGAGACATTCCGTGACACAGGATCGCGAATAGGGCAAATCACAAAGTGCGGCAAACGCCATCGCCGACACGTCGCGAGTGCGAGTCGTGCCTCGGGCGTGAAGTGTGCGTGGGCGTGCGCCTGCTCAACGATGCCCCCGCCGAGCCGTCCACTGCAAAGCTCAGCGCTCGATGCAACGATCGTGGAACGCACAGCGCTCGAGCCGACCTTTCCTGCTTGAAACACGAATACTGGTGGCTGTCGCCGCAGTGCCAGAATGTTCGAGAGCCACTTCACGCTTTGACTCCGCATGGGTATCCCAAGTCGGACAACGCGCCTTCGAAGATGCCGTCGAGCACCTGCACCGTTTCGGGCGTGAGCTTGCGCGCGTGACTTCCCGTGGCGCCCGAACGTTGGTGCGCAGATGTGTCTTCTGTTTGGCGCGGCGTGATGCGCGCGCGCATTTCCATCAACGCGGATGGTGCCAACCGCAAGTGCCTCTGCAACGCCCGCAGCCACTGGCGAATGCGAGTGCCGCCACGAAACGCGGATGGCGCCAACCGCAAGTGCCTCTGCAACGCCTCTTCGAACACAGGCCAATCGTGAATCATGTCCTCGTAACGCAGCAACACACTGCGCGAACACGCGTGGCGCAATCGCACTGCCAAGGCGAATTGTTGCGCCAGAAGCGGAGCGTTGGCGCTTGCGTACTCGTCGATGGTTTGCGCTGAAATCGCAGCGCGACGAATCTCTTGCTGAGCACGAATGACGGGGTCGGGACTCCACGGGTGCGTGAATCCAAATGAGTAATACGCCGACACCAAGATGTCACGGGGATCGCGCACCAAGAACACCGCGATGCGCTCGCGCACGAAATCTTCAGTCGCGCAGTGATCGATGAGCAACGCGCGCACGCGCGACGTGGGATTCGCAGAGAGTCGCAGTGGACCGTAGACCTGCCCACTCGGATGAAACATGATGCGCTCGCGCGCGTTGCGCTCGTCAATCTCGCCGCGAAAGATCTGCGCCGCGTAATTGACGCTCGTCAGTCCATCAACACGTGGCAGCACAAAGTCCGCGAAGAGACTGCTCGCGCACTTGTGGAAGGTGTAGAAGAAGACGGATTCGCGCTCGCTCATGAGTGGCTTGCTCGGTGCTCAAAAGTCTCGACGCTTGAAATACCAAATGCCAAAACTCAACAGCACGCTCTCGAATGCGAAACTCGTTCCCACCACCCACCACACGCTGCGCGAATCCATTTCAGTTTGAATTGCCTGACGCAACTTGCGATCGCTCACTGATCGTGATCGGAAGAATCCTCGCTGTTGCCGCGCAGATGCGTCCTCGCCTTCGCCCTCAACCTCGTCATTAGTGGGCATGTTTGCCGCCAACGAGAGCGCGCGACTGGTGAGCCCTATGGTCTCTGTAGATTTGGGAATGATGGTTTTCGCGGCGTAAAACAAGTCATGCGCGAGTTTCCAGTTGGCCTGTTGCGGCTTCTCCGCCTCCACCGCCAGGATCACTCCGCTCTTGGCGTCTTCGGTCTGTAGCGTTTCGATCTTGCGCTCGAGCGCCTCGATCTCCAAGCGCGATGCGGTCATGCCCAGCAACGTGAACTGTTCACCCGAGTGCACCAGAAAGATCACGATCCAAAACAACAGCGTGACAATCACCGACGCAATCGGTGAACGCGTGATCATTCCCACCACTGCTTGCACGGCAAACAAGTAACTGAAGAACACCACCATGAGCGGGATGACCACGAACATGCCCACTTCCCACACTCCACCGCGAATGCCGAGCACGAGGAACGCCAGCACCGCGAACACCGCTACCTGCAACGCAGTAAAGAGAAGTCCAGTGGCGAATTTGGTGACGAACAAACGCCCGCGTCCCACCGGCTTCGAGAGCATGGTGTCCACGCCGCCGGTAGCCAGATCAGGAAACATCGATGCGGTGGAGAGCAGCGCAAGAATGGTCGAGAGCCATGCCAACCAAATGCCGACTCCCAGCGTGGAGAAGATTTGTTTGTATAGCTGTCCATCGGGAAACAACTTGGCAGTGACGCCGGGGATTCCCAACTCGTAACCGAGAATCGAAATGCCGCTGTCGTCAATGCCGATCGCCGCGACGGCGCCGATGATGAGCGCGTTGAGCGCGAGTGCCACCCAAAAAAGTTTGCGTGCGTTGAGCTCTTGATAGGCCGAGCCGAAGAGCGCCCATGTTTGCACGACGTAATCAGTCGGCGTGAGATGCGCGCGATAGCACGGGTGCGTCGAGGTGGTGGAAACTGCTGAAACCGACGGGTTTTGCGCGTTTTGCGCGTGAGGCGAAGGTGCGTTCATCGCGTTGCTCCCGTCGTGGCGCGCATCGCTGAGTTCACGTTCGACGCGCCGACTGCGCTGCTGCGTCCATCCACATCGCGCACCAGTCGCATGAACAAATCCTCGAGTGATTCACGCGTCTCGGTCACTCCGACAATCGCATGATGCTCAGCGCGCAAGCGATCAATCAAACTCTGCACGCGCGCAATGTCGTCTGACTTGAACTCGACGCACGATCGATCCGCCGTGGTGCGCGAAGGTTCGCCGAACTCGGAAATCCAAGTCGGTGCCGCGCCGTCGAAGACGATCTTCCAGCGCCGACTCTCATGCGTGAGTTCAGCGAGCGAGCCCTGTCGCTCCACTTTGCCCTTGAGCATGATGGCCACGCGGTCACACACCAATTCGACTTCGCCTAAGAGGTGACTGTTGAGAAACACGGTGCGTCCTTGGTCGCGCATGGCGAGCAGCACATCGCGAATCTCGTGACGACCCACGGGATCGACGCCGTCGGTCGGTTCATCAAGAATCACCAACTCGGGATCGTTTACCAACGCGGCGGCGAGACCGGTGCGTTGTTGCATCCCTTTCGAATACGTCGAGACGCGTCGGTCACCCCACGCGCCCATGCCCACCACATCGAGCATCTCAGCCGCGCGAGCGCGACGCGCGTGACGGCGCATCAAACACATGGCGCCGAAAAACTCTACGCACTGCCGACCCGTCAAATACTGAGGAAAACGATGGTGTTCTGGTAGGTAGCCCACGCGCGCCAGCGTGGGATGGTGACCAATCGGCGCGCCGAGAATCGTGCCCGACGCAGTCGTCGGACGCACGATGGTGGCCATGATCTTCACCAACGTCGACTTGCCCGCGCCGTTGGGTCCGAGCAGTCCAAAGATCTCTCCGCGCCGAACTTGCATCGACACTCCTTGGAGTGCGTGCACTTTGCCCGCGTACATCTTGGTGACATCGACGAGGTCGATTGCATGCGGAGGATTGTGTGAACGCGCGGCATCGGCAACCATAAGTCCGCAGTGTAGGGATAGGCCTCTGCTCAGTTTCAAGGCGCGCCGCTATCGTCGTGATCATGAGTAGTGAACGCGCCTCGATCGACGATGCAAGAGCGCCCGCGAGCGTGCATGCGTTGGTTTTTTCCGCGCTGTTTCTCATCGCGTTTGCGTTTCTCGGTGCGAGCTACTGCGTCGCACGCGCGCTCATCGGCGGCATGGGTCCGTCGATTCTCATGATGGTGCAGACATTGATGGCGACCGCCGCAACCTCGGTGTTCTTGTGGTGGCTCGCGCCCTTGGCCGATCTGGGCGAGATCCTCTGCGTGCATCTTCCCGCACTGAGGCGCGCACGACTTGGCCACTGTCCACACTGCGGATATGCCCACGAATCCAGCACGATTTGCAGCGAGTGTGGACGAGACACAGCCGCGCCCGCTCCCTGGGAACTCGCGGCGCGACCGTTGAAACGGATGGCGTGGATTCTCATCGCCGCACTGCTTGCCGGCGCTGTGGTGGGCGAGGTGTGGTCGCTTCATGATGAGGCGAACTTCAGAGTCGAAGCCGCCGCCGATGGCACGCGCCCACTCCGCCGAAGCCGCGCGTTTCCCGCGTCGTTTGCCACCATGACGGTGGACGCGCAAAGGAACTACTCCAGCCAGGCGTGGAGCGCGTATGAGCGTGATCCTCGGTGGCAACCTACAGACCCCGCGCGACGCGAACGTGGCTGGGGATGGAAGCAGAAGGCAGACGATGCGGGCGCGCCGACAAAATGAACACGACGCGCGTTTGCATGACGCGCGTCGTGATTCAGTTGTTGAGTTAATTGCCACCGACTACCCAAGCGGTCACGTCAGCTCTTCGGCTTGGGCGCGCGCGGAGTGGGCACGGGCAGCGGATACTGCGCGACGAACTCTGGTTTCAAGAAGAAGTAATACATCAATCCGTTGGCATATTGTCCGCCCGCGAGAAGCTCTGCGGCCTGTCCTGTTCCCATGTACAGATCGGCACGACCCGCGGCGCGAATGGCTCCGCCAGTGTCTTGATCAAACATGAAGTTCTTGTACTCCACCAAGCCGCGGGTGAAGGTGTTGGCGCGCGTGTCGACCATCACCAATCCGCCACGCGGGAAGATCGACTTGTCAGTGGCGATCGACGCGTCTTCATTCACACGCGTGCCCAGTGAGCCTGCGGGCCAACGATCGTTGGCGTACTCGGTGAAGAACACATAAGACTCATTCTTGTTGATGAGCACATCAACTTCGGCGGGATGCAACTTGTAATAGCGACGAATCGAGGAGAGCGAAAGTTGATTCTTGGGAATCAGCTTCGCCTCGAGCATCGACTTTCCTAAGCCGAAATAGGGGCGATCCGTCTTTCCCGCGTAGCCGATGTACATCACCGAGTTGTCGGGCATGATCAACTTCGCGCTGCCGTTCACTTGCACGATGTACACATCAAGCGGACTCTCGAGATACACCAACTCGGTGCCTTTGAGCATGCCGCTCGATTCGATCTCGGCGCGCGGAGGCCACGGTTGCGTCGAACCATCGGCGAGTTTGCGCCCGAGCGGTTGCCCCGTCGTGGGATCGGTGACCAAATCTGCAGGACGGTTGTACAGCGGGTACTTGAAGCGATCATCAGGCGAACGATTGGCATTGAACGTTGGCGAGAAGTAGCCGGTGAAGAGCACTGAGCGCTCTTTGTTGTAACCCACCGACTGCCACACATCGAACATCTCAAAGAACTTGGTGGTGAAGGCCGCGGCATCGGCGGAATTCGTCATCAATTCTTTAAAAGCCAACACACTCGCGGCTGCTTGTTCATGCGTGCACACCTCTTCGGCGGTGCCTTGGTTCTTGAAGGGGAACCACTGCTGGCTCGATGGCTTCTGGAACCAACCGATGCTCTCGTTGGTCGAGCGATCGAGGTAAAACGTTTTACGTCCGAAGGCGGCGGCAACGTCCGGCTTCGGGTCATCAGGCCCCAATCGCACGAGCGCGGGGCCGTCCGTCGGCAAGAACGGATCTTCAGGAATTTCTTGCTGCGTCCGGCATCCTGCCAGAGTGATCAGCGCGAAAGCGACGGTGGTGGCAGCGCGAAGCGTGCGACGAAGGGTGATGCGATCCTGCATGTTGTGCAGAGTATCGGCAAGATCTAGGACTTGGACGCAGTGCTTTGAGCGGCGTATGTCGACGCGAAAATTCGACGAGCAACTCAATTCATCTCGAGGTCAGCAGTTGCTCGCATCAACGATTTGAGTGCAGCGGTATAGTGAGGCGTACAAGGAGCTCTTCATGACCACGACTTCGCTTTTTTCCACTCTCGCGTTTGGCCTTCCCGGCGGAACTGAGTGGATCGTCATTCTCGTCATCGGCCTGTTGTTGTTCGGTCGTCGATTGCCCGAAGTGGGCAAGTCGATCGGCCAAGGCATCAAGGAATTCAAGAAGGGCCTGAAGGACGACGCCGACGACGACGTGGAGCCTGCGGCGAAGAAGCGCGCGCAACTCCCGAACGAGCAGGTGCTCGGAACCCCTGAGAGCACTGGTTCGGCCAGCGGCGAGCGTCAGCGCACCACCTGACTTCGCACCACCTGACTTCGCACCACCTGAGTTCGCACCACCTGAATTCGCGGCGCACGTGCTTGAACTTGGAAGTGGCCTCGCACAAGCGTGAAGGATGCATGCAAGCGCAAGGCGAAACGCCCACAACTCACGATCCCAGCCGCGCCGACATCTCGCGCGGTTTTTTTTCGCCCTATCGGCGCGTCGCGCAATCGCTGACCGGTCGGCTGCTCTCCGACGAATACCTCGATCAATCCACATGCGCAGGTGTGGAGTTGACGCGCGAGTTGGACTATCTGCGCGTGATCAATCGTGCGCTGAGAGGTTCACGGCTTTCGCAAAGTGCGCTGGACTTTGTGAAGTCGCACACGCGCGTCGATTCACTCTCGCTCCTTGATGTGGGCACAGGGAGCGGCGACATCGCGCGCGCGTTGGCGCTCAGTCACCCCGAGCACATTCGTGTGGTCGCCGTTGATCGACGCGCAGAGATGATTGAGGCCGCGCGCGCCAATGCGCCTGCCATTCCCAACCTGCATTTCGAAACGGGCGACATCTTTGCGCTGGAGCAGCAGTTTGCCGCGCACTCGTTTGACGTGGTGCATGCATCGCTCACGCTGCACCATTTCCCCGATGAAGCGGTGATTGCGGCACTGCGCGCGATGGCTGGCGTCGCGCGTCACGCGGTGATTTGGAACGACCTCAAACGCGGCGCGATACCAACAGCCGCAGTGCGCGTCGCCACCATGTTCGCAATGCGCTCAACCAAGCACGATGCGCGCGTGAGCGTCGAAGCTGGATTCACGCCCGCCGACATCGAACTCCTCGCACAGCGTGCTGGCTTGCGCGTGTTGTGGATGCGCGGCGCGTTGTTCTATCGATTCGTCGCTGTGCTCGTTCGTCGGTGACGCAGTTTCACGATGTCGTGATTGATCGCGTCGTTGCTGGCGCGGATGACTTGGGTGCGCTCGCAGCCGACGCTGCGGGCGCTATTGGTTTTGATTCGCTCGGCGCGACAACTTTCGCGCGTGCTTGCACCAACTCGACCATCGCGCAGCCGAGCGCATCGCCGATGAGCAGGTAGCTCTCGCCGTTGCCAAACCAGTGATGACCATGCCCAGAGTTGGGCGAATCCTCGGGTTTTCGCAGGAATTGTCGGGTTGCGACGAAGCGCGTTCCCGTGGCAACTTCACGACGCGCGCATCCGTTTTTCTGCGCCTCACGCAAGACCATGTTTTCGATGTTGCCCGTTTCGCCGACGACAAACGGAAGCGTCGGGTCATGCAACTCCGCGCGAACATCGCTGATGAGATGCACAAGATTTTCTTGGTACTCGGCCGCGGCCTTGTCTTCGCACCCATCGTTCCAACCCTGAAACCAAATGAAGCCTTCTACGCGCGGAGTTCGATCGGCCAACTCAGGAAACGCTTGTGGAATCGCGGCGAGCGCCGCACGAAATTCACTCAGCATCTGCGTGTAGTAGCGACCAGTTTCGCCACCCGCGCTCGGTGGACGAAAGTCCTTGGCCAAACTCTTGCCACCCCACGCGGTCTTGATGAGAAGCACAGGCTCGTCGAACCTCGCACCGAGTGCGCGACCGATGCCAAGCTCCGGACCAAAGTGATGCGCGTCGTCATACACCGCGTAGCCCACCGAGAGCGCGCCTGCTTTCTGCGTGCCTTGTTCAGTGAGATACGAGACGAACACGTCATCGCGTTTCGACCATGAACCATCGGCATTGCGCAAATCACTCCAACGCGTGCGATTGGCGGGCGCGTCGACGAACTGCGCGAGGTTGCCGCGACCGCCGTTGTAGTCGCGCGCGTCATCGAGATCGACGACGCCATGACCTTCCATGTTCGATTGGCCCGCGAGCAAGTACACGCGGACGATGGATGGCGCGGGCGGCGCGGATGGCGCGGGCGGCGCGGGCGGTACGGGAGGCGCGGCCGTTGCAGCAGCGGCGACAACACCAACGAAAACAGCGGCGTTCATGCACAGTTTCAGCATGCGCGCACGGTATAGAGTTTGACATCAGCGCATGAGCGCGCGCTCACTCACGTCGTCTTGCGCACCGTGAGTGCCATCAGCTTCTGCACATTGGGGGCGCTATCCAACGCCATGATTTCCGCGCGCAGCGCCTCGCAACGCGCGCGACCAAGGACGCCGTCGCCCAGCGCGTGGAACTTGACCGCGATCTCCTCCACGGTCATCGGATCACGCGGATCGCCCTTGGGCACATCCACACGCGCAACGTGTTGCGAACCATCTTTGAACGTGAGCGTCACGCGGCTCGGCTGGAACTTCGGAAAGAGACTTTCAAACTCATCGTTGGGCACAACCTTCACCATGTCCATGATGGGAATGAGCGCCTTATCCATGACGCGCTCTTCCTTGAATTGCAACGGCGTCACCATGCCGTCGACCAATCCTGCGGCCATGCAATAGGGCAGCGAGTGATCGGCAGTCTCTTTGCTATCGGGGCGATACTTGTGTGGGTCACCCAAGATGTCGGCGGCGCGCGCAATCACTTCGACTTTGATTTCGGTGACATCGTTGGCCGTCACGTTTCCCGCGGCCTTTGCCTTGTCCATCGCCTTGAACATCGCGGTGAGCGGCGCGTGCGAAAGCGCTTCGATAGGGAAGCTCTTCATGCCGCAATCAAGAATGCGCCAGTGACACTTCGACGACGTGGGCAACTCATGCAGCAACATCTCGGTGTCGAAGCGCGCCTTCTCGCCCTTGTACTGCACATGGGAAAACACCGCGAAAAGCCCTTCTTTCCCGTCGAAGATGTGCTCGGGACCCGAGTAGCCCCGTTGCGCCAACAGCGCACTCTCGACACCCATGCGCGTTGCCCACGGATCAACCGTGTTCTTCATGTTGGTGAGTTTTCCGGCGGTGACTGCGCCAGGAGAGAACGTGCGCGAGGCGCTGATGCCGATGGCGTTGACCATCTGTTCGACGGTCAAACCGAGCATGCGCCCCGCCGCAATGGGCGCCGCGAACGCGGTGAGTGTTGCGTGATGCCATCCATACTCACGGATGCCAGGCACGCCAAACTCGCACAAGCGCATCTCGACTTCATAGGCGATCGCGGTGCCGAGTAAGAGATCCATTCCCGAAAGTCCCAGCATCTCCGCCAAGGCCAACGGTCCCGCAATGATGTCGCTGGGATGGCATGGATCCGCCTTCCAGTAGATGTCGTTGTAATCCATCGCACGAATCATGTGGTCGTTGAGAAACGCCGCGTCCACAGCGTTGGTCTTGAACCCCGTGACAAACGACGTGCACGGACCGTGGCCTTGATCGCCGTGACCATTCATCTGTCGATAGTGCGCCAAGAGAATGTGCGCGTCTTCTTGACCGCTACCTCCGAGCGCGCAACCGATCGAGTCAAACCAGAATCGCTTGCACGCATCAATCGCTTCGGGCGAAAGCGACTCGGGCGTGAGGTTGCATGCCCACTCGGCCAACGTGCGGGAAAGAAGTTTGACGTTGGGCTTGGTCGCGTGCGCAGTGGCGGACATAGAAAATGCTCCATCTCGAAGTGCGTAGAAACGCTAGAAAACAAGGGAAAAATCACAGAAGCGACCAACACCACGTCGCAATGACCAGCATTCATGTGAGTGGATCACGCCGATTGCAGCGAGCCGCTCGTGACATACGCAGCGACAGCACGACCCACATCGAGGGTGGAATCCTTACCGCCCATGTCGTAGGTCTTGACCTTGCCTTCGGCGATCACGCGTGCGATGGCGTTCTCGAGTGCGGCGGCGCGATCTTTCTCGCCCAGCCACTCGAGCATCATGCGTGCCGTCATGAGCATCGCATGTGGGTTCACTTTGTATTGACCCGCGTACTTCGGCGCGCTGCCGTGGGTTGGCTCAAACACCGCGTACTTGTCACCAATGTTTGCACTCGGGGCGAAGCCAAGTCCGCCCACGAGTCCCGCGCAGAGATCACTCACGATGTCGCCGAACATATTCTCGGCGACGATGACCGAGTACTCCTGTGGATTCTTGAACATCCACATGCAGATGGCGTCGATGTTTGCTTCATCGGCCCAGATGCCCGGATACTCCTTGGCCACGTCGCGGAAGATGCGCGTCATCATGCCGCCAGTGGTGCGCAGAACATTGGGCTTCTCGACCAATGTCACGCGCTTGCGACCGTGCTTCTTGGCGAACTCAAACGCGCCGCGCACGATGTTGGTGCAACCTTGCTTGCTCACAATGCGTGTCGACAGCGCGACATTCTCGAGGCCCTTGTCTTTCCACGGCTTCATCTTGGGATTGAGACAGAGCGCGTCGTACACCGATTCTGGCAACGGTCCAAACTCAACGCCGCCGTAAGAACCCTCGGTGTTTTCGCGGAAAACCACGATGTCGCACATGATGTCGGCGCTGGTGGGATTGGCCAAACGGGTGCCGCGGTAGTTGAGCGGATTGCCCGCGTAACTCTTGCATGGGCGAACGTTGGTGTGCAGATTGAACATCTGGCGCAGCTTCACGATGGGCGAGAAATACACCAAGCCCTTCGAGCGCAGTGATGGATCGAGCTCTTCCAACGCATCGTCTTGTGGCTTGCTGGTGATCGCGCCGAAGAGGCCGCAGTGCGTCTTCTTGAGAATCTCAATGGTGCGATCGGGCAACGGATTGCCTTCTTTGCACCAGAAATCCCAACCGATGTCGCAGTGCAAGTAATCGGCGTCGAGCTTCATCGCATCGAGCACGATGCGTGTCGCTTCCATTACATCGTTGCCGATTCCATCTCCGGGCATCCACGCGATTTGGTGCTTGGCCATTGTTGCGTTCCTTTGGTGTTGACGAGATGTCGAAAGAACTGAGTTCGCAGATGCGCGCAGCGGCAAGTGCTGCGCTGCGCGCGTTTCCAAGTCTAACTTGATGCGCGCACTTCGCGTTGAAAGAATCAGCTCACGCCTTCACGCAGCCGGCTACGTTCGCCGCGAGTCTGCGTTGAATGACAACCTCTGCGCCTCCGGCCACGATGAGTTCCTGCGCGACGGGAGAAAGCGGAATGAAGGGGAATTCGCGGTGATTCCACCCCAATCGCCCCGCTGCGAAGTCGATAGACAGCGCGCCCATGTCAACCGTTTTGACCGCGGGGCGGGTGCGTGCGTCGAGGCGCAGCGCATCAACAAACTCGGGCGCTTCAAAACAAAGCACGCCGTTATTAAAAGCGTTGCGCTTGTAAGTCTCGCTGAAACTCCCTGCAATCACGCAGGGAATGCCAAAATACTTGAGCGCCGTCGCCGCCTGCTCGCGACTCGAACCCGTGCCGAAGTTGTAGCCGCCGATCACGATGTCGCCCGCATGCGCTTGATCACGGAACGTCGCGTCGTAGTTTTCAAACACCACCGCGGCCATCTCGCTCGCAGTGAGCTTGTCGTTGTAGGTGTGCTTGCCCGCGAAGATTCCGTCAGTGTTCATGTTGTCGCGATCCATGAACAACGCGCGTCCTTGCAACGCCTGAGGGAATCCCGCGATGATGGTGGCGACGCTCGCTGCACGCGGCGCACTCGCAGTGCGCGTGATGCTGATGCGCGGCGTGATCGCCGCGAATGCCGTTGGGGCGCAGATGTAACCGGCGATGGCGCTGGCCGCGACCACCGCTGGTGAGCCGAGATACACCAGTCCTTCGCGATCACCCATGCGTCCTTCGAAGTTGCGATTGGTCGACGAGATTCCCACCTCGCCCTTCTTGATCAATCCCGCACCAAGTCCGATGCAGGTGCCGCAACCTGCAGGCAACACGGTGGCGCCGCAATCGATGAGCAACTGCCAATGTCCGAGTCGCTCTGCCTCTGCGCGCACTTCACTGCTTGCGGGCGCGACGAAGAACTCAACGCCGACAGCAACCTTTTTTCCGCGCACAACTTCAGCGGCAGCGGCAAGATCTTCCACGCGTGCGTTCACGCAGGACATGAGCCATGCCTTGTGAATTACCACGTGTTTTGCCTCGATTTCGGGCAAACTCGACATCGCCTTCACTTCGTTGGGACCAGACACATGCGGCACGATGGAACTCAAATCAAGCGTGAGTTCGACGGCGTAGTGCGCACCACTGTCGGCCGCAATCGCGTCGCGTGTTGACCACCAGCGCGCGACATCATCCCGCGAGTATCGACCGAGCGATCCCTCGCGTCGCTCGCCAGGAAGTGCGTCGTGACTCGTCGCTTGCGCGAAGACATCCGCGCGCGAATCGAGATACTCGCGCAGCACTTCATCGAAGGGAAACACTCCAGCGAGCGCGCCCCACTCGGTAGTCATGTTGGAGATCGACATGCGACTCGAGATGGTGAGACTCGCGACACCTTCGCCGACAAACTCCACCGCATGATTGAGCACTTCGTCGTGCGAGAACAAACCACACAGCGCGACGATGACATCTTTACCCACGACGCCCGGCGCGAGTTTGCCCGTGAGCGTCACACGCGCGACCGCGGGAACTTGCCACCACGTTGTGCCCGTCGCCCAGATTCCCGCGGCATCGGTGCGCACGACTGGAGTTCCCAGCGCACAAAGCGCGCCGTACAAGTTTGAGTGCGAGTCACTGCCGACCACCATCGCTCCGGGGACGACGTAGCCCTGCTCCACCATCACCTGATGCGAGATGCCAGTGCCCGCGGGATAGAAGTCAACGCCCTGCTCCTGCGCAAACGCGCGGATTTTGGCGTATTTCCCCAGGTTTTCCGCAGTGACGTTTTGAATGTCGTGATCAATCGCGAACACCGCTTGATGCGGATCGTGAATGCGCGTCGCGCCGATGGACTTGAATTTCGGAATCACCGCACCAGTGTTGTCGTGCGTCATCACATGCTTGGGGCGAATCATCACGAACTCGCCTTGACGCACCACTGCCCCCGCAGGCAAGCCGTCAGTCCAACGTGCGGCGATCTTCTCGACAAGCGTGAGGCGAGGAAGGTGTGGAAGTTGGCTCATGATCTGATTCTCTTGCGGGCTCGCGAGTTGATAGACACCAATGACAACAGATTGATCACACGCGCATTCACTTCGCAGGCTTGGCGCGTTTGCCCAGCCACTTCGCGATATCGAAGTCGACGAAGTCTGCGTGATGGAAGATGATCGACTCGATGCTGCGCTCGACTTTGTCGCCCTCGTGACTATGGGTCGCGATGATGTGCATCACTTCGGCGGGCACGCCGTGCTTGTAGGCCATGGCCACTCCGCTGAAGGGATGGCGCAGCGCTTCGCCGAACGAACCCTTGATGACGTTGCCCGCGGCGTCCTTGTCGAACTCGAGCGGCTTACCGCAATCCGCGAGCAACGCGCCGGCGATCAAGTAGTCGCGGTTGATAGGAATCGTGCAGGAAAAGGCTGATTCCAGCACATCGGCGATGGCAATGCATTGACGTGAGCAGCTGTTGAGATGCTCAACAAAGGTCATCTCGATGTCGCCCGCGAGCAGCGTGAATTTCACCGCGCGCAATTCCGCCACCGTCCAACCCTTGCCACCGCAACCGGTGTTGATCGCTTCGTTCCACACCGCCGACACTTTGTCGCGCAGCGAGGCGTCTTTGATGTCCATGAGGTTGGGAAAGATTTCCGCGATCTGCTTGGTGGTGTAAATCATGGTCGATTGAGGCTGAGGAGAACGAAGGATGAACAGGAACTGTGATCAATGTGAATGAGCACAACTCACGACACGACGGGACCGTCGTATGCGTGCTTGACTGGATCGATGCGACGCATCGGTTTTTCGCGAGTCTGTTCTTCCACGACATGCGCGACCAATCCTGGCGTACGCGCGATCATGAAGATGCCGTTGAACAGCGCGGGATCGAGTCCCACATCGGCGAGGATTGCGCCGATGGCTCCATCGACATTGATCGGAAGTGGTTTGCCTGTTGCGGCGAACGCATCTTGCAATGCGCGCGCGGCGGCCATGTGTGCACCATCGACGCCTGCTTCTGCGGCGAGTTCAAACAAGCGCGGCGTGCGCGGATCCTTGGTGTGGATGCGATGGCCGAAGCCACTAAAACGCTCTCCGCGCGCCTTGAATTCGACCATTGTCGCGTTGGCCGCGTGCTCGAGTGAAGTCGCTTCACTCTTGGCGCGCGCGATGATGCGTGCCAGTTGTCGCGCGCAATCTTCGATCGCCCCGCCGTGATGACGATTGATCGACATGATGCCCGCGGCAACACTCGCGCTCAGTGAAGCACCAGTCGAAGCGACGGTGCGCGCGGCGAGACATGAAGGCGGAGTCGCGCCGTGATCGATGCTCGCCACCAGAATCGCATCCATCAAACGACCGATGCGTTGATCAGGAAGCGCGCCGCTGAGAATGAGATAGACCGCCGCACCAAATGACACATCACCCATCAAGTTGGAAATGTCGTGACCGCGCACGCGCACACTGTTGGGTGCGATGCGCGTGACCGCGGTGGTCCACACCGCATCGCGCTCTGCTTGCGACATAAGACTGCTTCCACCCGCGCGCTTGAGTCGCTCCACTGTCGCCGCTGCGAGATCGCCAAACGAATCGACCACCGTCGCGCCCGCGTCGCGCAACGCTTGCACTTTGCCTGCATGCGTTCCGCGGCCACCTTCGATGATCGCGCCCGCGTGACTGAAGCGAGTGCCTTCTTTTGCGGCCTTTCCGCCGATATATGCGATGACTGGCTTGGTCACGCGCCCCGCGCGCATGAGCTCGGCGAGTTCTTCTTCTTGCGATGAACCGATCTCACCGAAGACCACAATCGCTTCGGTGTGCGCGTCATTTTCGAAACGCAGCGCGGCTTCAGGAATGCGAATGCCGAGCACTGCGTCGCCGCCAACATGCACGATGGTGCTGATGCGCACGCCCGCTTGACCGAGGTAGTAGCCCGTCGAACTACTCATGCCACCCGAACGCGAGACGATGCCAACGCCCGTTGGAAGCGGAGGCTTGAACCATTGCCGCGCGCTTTCGGCGCGACCTCCGAGCATGCCTGCAACGGCGCGACCGGGGCTGAGCACGCCGAGTGTGTTCGGTCCAAGAAACTCGGCTCCGCGCGCAGCGGCGCGTTCCGCGATCGCCATCGCATCCCAAACAGGAACGCGATCAGCCACGAGCACAACCAACTTCACGCCCGCATCAATCGCTTCGATCGCGGCCTCGCGCACCATCTTGGCGGGCACGAAGAGCACCGACACATCGATGGCTCCAGTGGTGGCCACCGCCGCAGAAACGCTGTCAAACACGGGGATTCCTAGCACTTCCGCTCCGCCGCGCCCTGGAGTCACGCCCGCAACCACATTGGTTCCGTAGTCGAGCATGAGTTGCGTGCGCGCTTGTCCTTCACGGCCAGTGATGCCTTGCACGCACACGCGTTGATCGCGATCAATAAGAATGCTCACGCGATTCCTCCTGCGACGCAACGTGTTTCGATCGCCGCATCAAGACCCATCACATCAAGCTCGACGAAGAATCCATCGAGGCCGAGCATGCGGCACTCCACTTCGCACGCGATCAACTCGCTGTCCTTGCTCGCGAACTTGTCCGCGTCAACCGCGAGCGCTGGCGCACTTTGGTCATCGCGCAACAGACCACTCGACTGCGCAACGATCTTGGCACCATTTGATTTCCATTGCGCGCGATCGATCCACACGCGTCCTCCCGTGATGGGAAAGCTGATCGCGTTCGCGTCGCCGACATACGACGGCCGTCGCGGCGCACGCGGAGTCCAACACGCATCGGCGCTGTCGCACAGTTCGCCAAAGCGTCGCGCAATCTTCGCGGGCGAATCGGTCTTGAGGTAACCCTCGACAACGGCGCGCAAGTCACGCGCAGCGTCGTGCAGAATCGCCACCGCGCGCTCTTCGCCGTTTCCACCGAGGCGAATCACCACGGGAATATCAATGTCGAGTTCCCAAAACGCTTTGGCTAATCCGTAGGCCGACCAGAACTGTTCTTGATTGGCAACACCAGAACCAGAGCCGAAATACCCGATCAATCCTGGCTGACTCAGGATCACGCGACTCGCGCGATACACCTTCGCTGCCGAGGGATTTCCACTGGTATCGGTGAAGTTCGCGACGGTGAAATTCTCCGCAGTGAGCGCGTCCATGCTCATCATGCTGCCGCCACCACCAGCGCCGTGAAAGCCTGCGAGACCGCGTGTTCCTGCGGCGCGTTCCACCGCGAGTTGTGCGAAATAGAAGGTACCGCGATGGTCCGCTTGCTCGATGTCGTAGGCGATGCGTTCGAGTGCGGTGGGCGGATGATCGAACTCGCGCGCGATTTCGATTCCAAGATCCGCGTGACGCCACACCGCGTAGTCGTCGATGGTGATGCGGCAATCGGCGGCAACCACTGAGTCGTCCGCAAGAATCACCAACGGATTGATTTCGATGCTGCGCGCATCGCGCGCCTTGGCCAACGCGAAGACGGTGTTGATCGCAACGATGACGTTTTTGCTTTGCGCTGCTGAAAGTTCCAGCGACATCACCGCGCTCGCGAGCGCCGCGTCGTTAGGCCCACTCGAAACGCTGCAAGGAATGCGCGCAACTTCATGCGCGCGTTCTTCAATGCCTGAGCCTCCTGCGGAAGCGAGCAAAATCACTGGCGCACGCGCTCGGTCATCAATGCTCAGTGAGACAAACAGCTCGCGCACAAACTTGAGCTTCTCTTCGACCAGCACCGACTCAACCGGAAAGTTGCCCACGCGCATGACCAGCATGCGTTCAGTTTCACGCGCGACATCGGCAGGCGAATTCGCAAACGCCACGCCGCCCATCGCCTTGCGTCCCGTAGTCCACGCTTGAATCTTGACGACCACTTCGCCGCCGAGCGATGTCGCCACCGCACTCGCCTGTTCCGCGCTGTGAGCAACTCCACCTCGAGGCACTTTGATGCCAACCGCCGCGAGAAGTTGTTTGCCCTGGTGTTCGTGGATTCGTGCCATATTTGGGCATTCCCTCTAGAGATGACGGTCTCGATGCGACGCGCGCGTGTTCACCGCGCGGGAATCGTGAGCAACGGCGCGCCCGTACTCGGTGCCGCTTGGATACGGAACAATTGCATGAGCAACGCCAGTGTGTCTTTCGACGGAATGTCCGTGTTGTCGATGCTGAAGTAGTGACCGCTGTACTGCACCCAAACCACCGCGTCGCGCGGCGCGTCGCGCGACACTTGAATGTTTATTTGGCCGTTGGATTGACCGTTCTTAGCTCGGCCTTGATGCGCAATCGGCGTCTCGATGTTCTTGGAGGCGACGAACATCGCGTCGGCCAACGAGCGCAGTTGAAAGCTATCTACATGAATCAAGTCGGTTCCCGCCATGACCGCCAATGCGCCGTTGGAGTTCACCACGCTGAGTTGTCCGGTGTCTTGCGCGGCTTGAAGTTTCGCAACCATCGCGGTGAAGCTCGCGTAACTCGGTGAGCTGGAATGGTTTCGCATCGGCGCTGCCGGATCAATGGTCACTCGCTCGACGAGCAACTCGCACAGTTTGGTGACGGGCCAACCTGCACGCACGAGCAGACAGAAGGTCTCGAAAGAAACCTCGGTCATGAACTGCGTGACGTAGGCCTTGCCTTCGATGGGGGTGTAGGAAATTGTTGGCTTCGACGCGAACTCGTAGTCCAGGTCGAGTCCGTAGGTGGAAGCACTGCCCTCTTCGAATCCAAAGCTCGCGCCTCCGCCCGCCGTGCTGGAATATGATGCCGTCAGCGATCCTGCTTGAAGAAACATCGGCGGCTCGCGGTAGTGAAGGCGCACCAGATTGAGCAGCATTTGCTGCGACTGATTGAACTGGATGATCCCGTTGAAGTCGGTGAAATCCGAGCGAATCGCCTGATTGGCGACACCGCAACCGCCAACCGCGAGGGTCGTCACCAGCAACGCGCCTACGAATAAGCGGCGGGCACCGAGCCTTGATGTGTTGATCGATTCTGTCGATCGTGAGAAAAGCGAGCGTGCGTTGATCTGCATTTGGGTGGGTGTGGAAGTCGTTGTGTTGGTGCTGCGAGTTGTCATTACGGTTTCCTCTGCGAGACGCTGATTGCTGTTTCGTCGACCTGTTGCCCTCTCCACCATCGCGCAGTCAGTAGATCCCGCGCTGCATGCCTTTGCCGAGCGTGAGCCCCGACAATTCCGCGGCGCGCATCAAGTCGGTCAACAGTGCGTGACGGGTATCGCTCTCTGCACGATCCGACGGAAGATTCATGTACGCGCTCAACTGGATCTCGATTGCGGTGGCGCTCAAACCTATGACGCCCACTTTGGCTTCTTCCCGCGCGAACGCGGGGTCAGACTCGATGCGCGTGCGCACTGCTTCGATGAACGACTGCAGCCGCTCCGGCGTCCCGCCCTCAGTCACGAACACCGTGAGATTGAGCAGGCGATGCCGTCGCGTGCCAAGATTGTTGATGGTCGAGTCGGCGAGTTTTCCGTTGGGCACGACGACGACGCTGTCGGCCACGGTGCGCACGCGCGTCGAGCGAATGCCCACTTCCTCAACGCTTCCCTCAACGTCGCCGGTTTCGATCCAATCGCCGCTGCGAAATGGGCGATCGGTGATGAGAATGCCCGCGCCAAAAACATTCGAGAGCGTCTCGCGCGAGGCAAAGGCAAACGCGAGGCCGCCGATTCCAAGACCGGCGAGGATGTTGGTCGCGGAGATCGAGAGCACGGTCGCAATCGCCAAGAATCCTGCGAGCACGATTCCCAATCGCAGCACTGCGATAGTGAACGTGAGCAGAATGTCGTCGGTGCGCGCTGCGGTGCGCGCTGCGCGTCCCGCCAAGAACACGCCGAGCAACGAGAGCATTCTCCACGCGACGAAGACGCCCGCGATGCACAGCACGCTGCCGATCACGGGGATCGTGTGTTGGCGCAAATTCGCGGGAATTCCTAGGACTTGCGGAATCTGCGCCATCACGCTCACGGCGAGCAACATCGTGAGCGCGAAGCGAAACCACCGCGGCTGGTCCTTCGTGCGCTCATCCCCAGGATCGACGCGCGAGAGAAGTCGGCAGACAAGTCCCGAGACGAAGCGCGCGAGAATGATCGACAACCCAAGCGCGCTCAACGCGAGAATGATCTGCCACGCTTCGGCGTGCCCGGCGCCCCAGAGGAGGTATGGCGCGTAGTCCACGAAAAGGCCGCGAAGCTTGAAGTACGCAGTTTCTGCGACAGATCCCGGCGGTGTGAACTCTGGATTGGGAAGACCGGTGCTCGCGCGATAGAGCAAAGGCGCGTTGATCACCGTGTCGGCGGTGAACTGCCACGGCGCATCGGCTGCACTCGAGGCAGGAGCAATCACGATGCTGCCCACACCATCTACAAAGTGCACATACGGCGTGTGATCCGCGCCGTCATCAGAAATTGATTGCAGCCCAATCAATCCAATGTTGTCGAGCGCGTGACGCACAAACAACGCGCTTAGTTCGCTGTCGGTCTGGCGAATGATCTCGGAAAACACGCTGAGATCCATGGTGGAACGCGCCAGCGCGCCGTTGTCTTCATTCCAGTGCGTCATCCCCTCAAGGAACGCGCGCATGGTGGCGCGAGGATTCTGCAAACGCGCGTAGTCGTTACCAGTGCGGACCTTGCCGTTGTCACGCGCACGCAGTGATTTCTCGGCATCCGCGAGTTGCTGTGCCGTTGGTTCGACGATGCGCCAGTCGCCCTGCGCGTTCTTATGCAGCGTCAGTTCAAGCGACGCATCGGAGCCCGATTGCGTCAAGCGCAACACATAGGAGTCGGTCGCGAGAGTGTTCGGAATGTCCCACGCGCGAATGGTGGTGAGATCAATCAGCGCGAACAACTCCGCGACACGCAGCAAGCGTTGCGATTGACTCAGTGGGTTGTCAGTCGAATCAGTAGGCGGCTCGGCTGCGGGAGCAAACTCAACCGCGTCCGCTGCAATTCCCCACGCATCTTCGAGGCCCGCCTGCGCGCGGTTGCACGCGACGATGAATCCAACGAAGGCGTCACGCGGGGAACGCAAACTAATCGCGGCGAGAGTTTCGCTCTGCCCGATGCGCTCGCCCGTCCACCAACCACGCGTGCTGAAGCGACCGACGAACGTGCGCCCGTCTTGGCTCCGCGTGATGATGAACTCGCCGCGCGCCGCAGCCGGCTCATCGCCTTCGCTCCACTTGCCACTGAGCGAACGACCGTCCGCGGTAGCTTCAAGACGCACTCCGTAGAGCGGATAGTTTCCCGCGACTTGATCGCCCTGTTGCTCAAGCGTGATCTGCCCGCCGCCCTCGCTCCAATGCGTCTGCCATCGACCAGTCCAATCGTTTTGCGCGCACGCGTGATTCACGGAGATCAAACAGAACAGCAGCGCCGCAAGACAGTTCAACAAGGATTTCATAGTGCGATGAGAGTCGGTTCGGTGGAATGCAATGGTCGCCGCGCGCGCACACGCTCGCTCGGCCGCGCGCGCACCCTAACCGCCCAAACGCCGCGATGCCTGCATGTCGCGCGCGCTGTTGTGGTAGCATGGCGCGCGTCGGGCGATTAGCTCAGCTGGTTAGAGCACACGCATCACACGCGTGGGGTCGCTGGTTCGAATCCAGTATTGCCCATTGAGAAGACGCGGGGAAAACGCGGGGGAAACGCGGGGAAAACAATGAATTGCCGAAGATTTCGCAGGTCACGCTGCGGGTCTTCGGCATATTCATTTTTGCGGCGGAGCACGGGC